>NZ_JBVVRL010000002.1:0-748547 GCF_055808145.1 Pseudoalteromonas sp. KJ63-1
AGTATTACTTTGCAATCATGCCAGACAATATGGAGCGCCCGTTTATTTTAGGTGCCCAAAGTGCTGTTCCTAAGCTGCCTTCAATTGCTCAGTGGAGCGCATCTTCAAGATTTGGACTTGATAATCTTGATACCATTGAAGGGAAACTATGGAAAGATTGGCGTTCCTCTTTAGAAATGCTTGGTGCCTCATGGGTAATACCAATTATTGAAGAGTCAGTAATAAAAAATGATGTTACTTATGCAATTTATGAAATTATATCTAAATCGTAAATCTGCAATTAACAATGCGTAGCTGTCGGGCTGTTTGTATCGTTGCACTCAAAAACCAGCGGCAAAACACAGTGTTGGTAATTTTTAATAAAGCCAACATCCCTTAAATAGTTAAACCCCTTAGCCAAACACTACTCTTTATTTAATCGATAAATCGTATTTTAAAATAAGGGCATCAATATAGCGGCTACGTAATGTAAGTTGCTTTTCGTGATCGGCGCCATGGCTAAGGGCTTTATTTAAAAGTTTCATAGCAGGGTGAATGCGGGTGCGCTCATCTTTATCTAAACTGGCTTTGCTGCGCAGTTCGGTTATATCGTCTACTAATAATCTGCCAATATCCACAGCTACAATTTCATCAATTAAGCCATTTTGGGTGAGCACGCCATATTTGCTGCATAAAAATTGTTGCCATACTTGCTGTAAATGTTCTTCTATTTCACAGCCAAACAGTTCCTCGTTAAATATAAAGCCTTGCTGTGCAAGCTTAGCCAAACATTGGGTATAGTGCTGAGCAAACAAATTAAACGCCTGATTAGATGACTCAATTTTTTGCTTAACTAATCCTTGCCCCCAATTTACACAACCTCGGGGATAGTAATCGTCGTATTCTTCACACTCATATAAGCCTGAGTAAGAGCTGCAACTCATCTGGTTTTTAATGCAATAACTTGGCTTAGGGAAAATGCTTTGCGCTTGCCAGTTCTCAAGGGTTTCAGTGTCTATGTTGAGTGCTTGGCATAACTCATCAGTGTGATAAAAGTGAGTGCTTAAATAGTCAGATAAACGCATAGTGGCTCGCTTAATAGTAAAAAACAAAATACTGTTTATTTATACAGTTATTTATTTTGTATCATCAAACCCAATAACACAAGCCATTTTATAATTAAATACTGGCTATCACTGCAAATAGCACGGTAAATATGGTACAACATAGGCCAAGTATTAATAACAATGATTTTTTTATGCGCACCCTAGAACAAATTAAACAAGCAAGCCTTATTACTGCAATTAAAACACCTTACTTAACCAATGGTGAAATCGATCTTGCAAAGTATGATGAACTCGTTGAAATACAAATTGCAGCGGGTGTTGACGGCATAGTTGTTGGTGGCACCACCGGTGAAGGCCAGTTAATGAACTGGGAAGAGCATTTAATGCTAATTGCGCACAGTGCTAATAAATTTGGTGATAAATTACTGATTGTAGGTAACACCGGTAGTAATAATACGCGCGAAGCAATTAAAGCAACTAAATATGGCTTTGCTAGCGGCATGCATGCCTCATTACAAATTAACCCTTACTACGGGCGCACATCAATTGCCGGTGTTAAAGAGCACTTTAAACGTGTGCTTGATATTGGTCCGGCGTTTATTTACAACGTAGCAGGGCGCACAGGTCAAGACCTCACTCCAGATATTATTGAACCACTGGCCCAGCACGAGCAATTTATTGGTGTTAAAGAATGTGGTGGTAATGAGCGTATAGCGCACTATGAACAACAAGGTATTGCATGTTGGTCTGGGAATGATGACGAAGCACACGATGCACGCCATATCCATAAAGCTCATGGCGTTATTTCAGTTACGTCTAACCTGATCCCAGGTTTGTTCCGCCAATTAATGGATAGCAAAAATGATGCGCTTAATAATTCATTACAACCATTAATGAACTGGCTATTTTGCGAGCCAAACCCAATTGCGATTAACACCGCGATGATCATGACCGGCGCGGTAAACCCTGTGTTTAGAATGCCTTACGTACCGCTTAACGATGAGCAACAGCAACAAGGTGTAACGCTAATTAATCAGCTTAATGAGCAAGATTTTGTCGGTAGCCGAGCGCAGTGTGTGGATATTAGTAAGGTTTTGATTTTATCTTAAACTGTTAGACTATTTATTAAATACTAAATTTTCAAAGCAGCCTACTGTAAACACAGAGGCTGCTTTTATATATCACTGCCAATAGTAGTTGAGTTTAAGCTGCCACATAGCAGAATTGGCATGTGTTACTGCTAATCTAATATCAATATCTTGGTTAATAGGCACTACCAGTTCTAGTTTGGTTTGCGCAGGGTTTTTAGCATTTAAGAATGATTTTTCGTAGGATGCTCTGAGTTTAATACCTGAGCCAGTACCAGTAATGATCCCCACCTCTACCGACGAATCATAAAAGTGGCTGTTTTTAGCTAAATCACCCAAATAACCATTAATTAAGCTATAGGCTAAGGTGTTGTTGCTAAACTGCCAAGCTTGTCCGGCTCCTCCCATAACAAAGCTGCGTTTACAGGTTCTGCACAGTGCTGGTTGTCTGTCGAATCCCACATTGATTTTCCACGACCACTTAGATTCATTAGCCCAAGACAATTGGTTTGGATTGAATGACTCTAAATCTAATAAATGAATTTTATTTATGTAAGTTTCGCCATTTGTAAACATTAGCTCGGTATCTAACATTTCTAAATTAGAAAATGGAATGCGGGCAATATCAGAGGCAAGGGTATCAAAATAGCTCAGCCTAAAACCCATAGTGTACTGCGTTTGCTCAGCCGTGTGCATCGCAGAAATTGAGCTGTTAGAGGGCTTTTGGCCTTTATGTGGTGGCTGCTGGGTAAATTGAAATTTAACTTTGTTTTCGCCCATTGGCAGCTTTAAGCGCGCTTGGATTAGCGCATTTTTTAACTCACTTATTTTTACTGGGGTTTGTTTTTGAATTTGTTTCACTTGTACAAGTTCAAATAGAGCGCCAATAATGGCTTTTTGAGACTGTACTGGCAAAGCTAAAAATGATTTGCTTTTTAGTACTGCTGATTCGGCAAAGATTTGTTTGGCAAAGCTGAGCTCTTTTTCACTTAAAGATTGCACATATTTTGAAAATACAGTGTCACGTGAGGGTGTAAATGTGACTTTTTTAACCGCTGATTGCCCTTGGTAGGTGGCTGTGTTTAATCTTGAAAAGATAGTGGCTGGTATTACCCAAGGAGAGCTTTCGCTAGTTAGTTGATCGCCAATAACAAGTTCAATAATTTGTGCGAGATGAAACGCGCAGTTTTCATCGGCAAAGTAATAATCAAATTCAGTGCCTAAAATTTCCCATAAGTGGTTAGCAATAAAAGCCACGTCGCGCTCGTTTAGATTAAGGGTATATTCCCATAAATCTCTTAATTCTATCTCGCCGTAATTATGCTGGTGGCGATAAAACAATTGATCTGAAAAACCGGCTTTATAACCACCAAACAAGCCCTTGAGAATATAGACTAAGCCATTTTCATTGTCAGGAACATGTGCGCCATAGTTAATACTGTAATCTAATAATTTGTTTTTTGATTCGGTTGAGCGATTAAGTTTAAGTAATAAATGACCGTATAACGATGCGGGGTTACTCATATAACCAGAGGCAAATACTAAACTAACAGAGTGAATAGCTTGTTGCTCTCGCCATTGCTGTAATTTTGGGCACTCTGCTTTAGGCATTGAAAAGGTTAAACCTTGCTCTTTGAGCCATTGATAACGAGCAGGGTAGCGACATTGTGTTAATGGCTGGTTATTAAAAGCATGGATTGTTGCTTTTAATTCTGCAACCGGATCATTACGTCCGTTATCTGCAATAAAAAAGGATGTGTTAGTAATATAACTAATAGTAGTTGGTTGATTTTTGTAATGCCCTAATTTCAACCATATTGGGTGTTTTGCTAAAACAGAGATAGATTGCGTGGCAGAGCTTGAGAAAGAGGTGAATAAAAAAACGCTAATAAAATAAAATAAAGGTTTCATTGTTTAACCAAAAAAAGGGCTGTTAAGCCCTTTAATTATTAGATTGCAGCGCATTGAGATGAAAAGTTAGTTGTAATTTTACCTTCAACTAATTCATAAAATGCTTGTGCATTGTCTATTGGTGCGTTTGCGTAATCGCTGCGTACCGAAGTGATAATTTGTTGATGAGCAGTTACATCACAACCACGTACATTAAGCATTGCAGAGATATACTCGCCTTCACCCTGTGCTATTTCTTGTTCTAATACAGGAAAAGTTTGTTGAATAAACTGCGCTGTTTTTACGTTAGCGCCTTCACAGCTCTCTACTGAAGAAATGTTAGACGATACCGCTGTTGTTCCTAAATCCCAAATAATATTAGAAATTGCTGCCGCAACACCATTGTCTGGGAAAACCATTGCGCCAATACCACATTGTTGCCATGGGTTGATGCCACTTTTTGCTTGTGACGGCATTGAAACGAATGCGCTTACTAATACCGCAGCAGTTAAACATCTTTTTATCATTATTAATTTCCTTTAATTTATATACACCCCACAAAACGGGCGAAGAAGTTTACCTGTTTTGGTTATTTAAATGCAAATAGTTATGTAACACAATGTAAAACAACGGTGTAAAATTTATAAAAGTGCAATAAAGGCGTGAATTAACGGGAATAAATCTTGCGAGTTAAAACCATTTAGCTAACTTAAACAACAGCTGATAATCGCTAATTATCCTGCATTTTATAAATTAGCGGTTTCTGGTGTTTAAAACTAACTGTTTAAGCGATTTTACTGTATAATTTGCGACCCTTGATAATGTGGCCGCAGGTTATACAGCAATGAATTTTAAATCTTTTAGTTTTGCCCCTGAACTTATTCAGGCGTTAGACGAACTTAATTACCACACCCTTACGCCCATTCAGCGCGCAGCTATTCCGGCTGTTCGTAAAGGTAAAGACGTTTTAGCAAGTGCACAAACCGGTACTGGTAAAACCGCTGCCTTTGCACTCCCTGTTATTCAAAAGTTATTTGAGTCAGATTGCAGCACTACGAATGCGCCAAGCGCCTTAGTCCTTGCGCCTACGCGTGAGCTTGCAGAGCAAATAGCGAATAACCTTAAAGACTTTGCTAAGTACACTCAGTTAAAAGTAGTGAGCTTATTTGGTGGTGTTAATACCGCAGGACAAGAAATTGCACTCAAAGAAGGTGTTGATGTTGTAGTAGCAACACCAGGACGTTTACTTGATCATATTCGTTTAGGTAACTTAAGCCTTGCTCAAGTAAAACATTTAGTACTTGATGAAGCTGACCGTATGCTTGATATGGGCTTTATTAATGATATGCAAAGCGTAATAAAAAGCTGTGCAGATGAGCGTCAAATTTTATTGTTTTCAGCTACCTTCCCAGCAGCAATTAAACAGTTCGCCTCTAAAGTATTAAAGCAGCCTGAAATTGTTCGTGTTGATCAAACTAACAGCACTGCAAGTACAGTACAACACGTGGTTTACCCAGTAGAAGAGCGCCGTAAGCAAGAGTTGCTTTCTGAGCTGATTGGTAAGAAAAACTGGCAACAAGTGCTAGTGTTTGTAAACATGAAAGAAACCGCAGATGAGTTTGTGACTGAACTTAACCTAGACGGTATCCCAGCGGCAGTATGTCATGGCGATAAATCGCAGGGTAATCGTCGTCGTGCGTTGCGTGAATTTAAAGAAGGCAAAGTACGCGTACTAGTTGCAACAGAAGTGGCAGCCCGTGGTATTGATATTGACGGTTTACCGCGCGTTATTAATATTGATTTACCTTGGCTTGCTGAAGATTATGTTCACCGTATTGGCCGTACCGGTCGTGCTGGTAACCAAGGACAAGCAATTTCGTTTGTGAGTCGCGAAGAAGAAAACATGTTGTTTGAAATTGAAACCTTAATTGGTCAAAAAATTAAACGTGTTTACTTAGAAGGTTACGAAGTAAGTAATCGTGAAGTACTGATTGATAAAATTGGTAAAAAGCCAGCGCATTTACGCCGTACCCGTGCTAATAAGCCATCAGGCCAAGCTACCGGTGAAGCGAGAGCGAAAAACCGTTCGCGTATTTCTAATGTACGTAAAAGCTTAAAAGGCGAAAAGCTGTCACTTAAAAAGTAAGACAGCTAAGCCATTAAAAAACCTGAGTTTACTCAGGTTTTTTTGTGCCTAAAAGAGTAGTTTAGTTGTGCTTTTCTAACATCGATAATGCAACTGCTTCGGCCGCTTTAATACCATCAATACCCGCTGATAAAATACCGCCTGCATAACCGGCACCTTCACCTGCAGGGTAAAGCCCTTTAGTATTAATACTTTGGAAGGTTTTATCGCGCTTGATGCTGATAGGTGAAGACGTGCGTGTTTCTACACCCGTGAGTAAGCCATCATTGGTTGAAAAGCCACGAATTTGTTTGTTAAAGGCAGGAATTGCTTCACGTAGCGCTTCAATGGCAAACGCTGGCAGAACTTTGCTTAAATCAGTCAGTTTTATGCCCGGCGTATACGAAGGCTGCACATCGCCTAAGTTAGCTGAGGATTTACCTTTTAAAAAGTCACCAATCAGCTGTGCTGGGGCATCGTAATTTTTACCACCAAGCTCATAGGCTTGCTCTTCTAATTTACGCTGTAAATCGATACCAGCCAAAGGGTGGCCAGGAAAATCTTTTTCTGGGGAAATACCCACAACAATAGCACTATTCGCATTTCGCTCACTACGAGAATATTGACTCATACCGTTGGTAACCACACGGCCTTCTTCAGAGGTTGCGGCAACTACAGTGCCGCCAGGGCACATACAAAAACTGTATACGGTTCGGCCATTATTACAATGGTGTACTAATTTGTAATCGGCAGAGCCTAAAATAGGATTACCCGCGTTATCGCCAAAACGGCACTCATCAATCATTGATTGTTTATGCTCTATTCTAAAGCCCACTGAAAATGGTTTTGCCTCAACATAAATGCCTTTATCGTGGATCATTTTAAACGTATCACGGGCACTGTGACCAACCGCTAATACCACGTGGCGAGTTTCAAGCTTTTCACCATTAGAAAGTGTAAGCCCAGTAACTTGGCCGTTGTCTAAATGGATATCGTCAACGCGGGTGCTAAAACGAATTTCGCCACCGAGTTCAATAATACGGGCACGCATTTTTTCAATCATGGTTACTAGTTTAAACGTACCAATGTGCGGCTTACTAACGTATAAAATTTCTTCAGGAGCGCCGGCCTCTACAAACTCAGTAATTACTTTACGACCATAATGTTTTGGATCTTTTACTTGGCTGTAGAGCTTACCGTCTGAGAACGTGCCTGCACCCCCTTCACCAAACTGAACGTTTGATTCGGTATTAAGCGCCTTTTTACGCCAAAAGCCAAAGGTGTCTTTGGTGCGTTCACGTACTTCTTTGCCACGCTCTAAAATAATTGGCTTAAAGCCCATTTGTGCCAGCACTAAACCGGCAAATAAGCCACAAGGGCCAAAGCCAATTACCACAGGGCGCTCTTTAATGCTGCTATTAGCGTGTGCTACAAATTTGTAGTTGGTGTCAGGAGAGACCTTGACGTGTTGATCTTTTTCAAACGAGGCTAACAGTTCTGCTTCGTTATCTACCTCAATATCAAGCGTATAAATAAGTAAAATGGCGCTTTTTTTACGTGCGTCATAACCGCGTTTGAACACATTGTAACTGTGTAGCTGCTCTGGGCTTATATTTAATTTATTGATAATGGCTTGGCCAATGGCATTTTCGTCATGGTCAAGTGGCAGCTTTATTTCGGTTAAACGTATCATTAATATCTCTTTTGGTGTCATAGCGGAAAGTAAATACCGCTCACAATAAGGGGGTGCACAAAGCGCTAATTTATAAGCGGCATATATTACGTTAAATTGCTCGCTTTTGGCACTTATTTATTGTGTTTTGGTAAGGGTTGGGTATGATCCGCAGCTGGTAAAGTTAAACATTAGGTATTAAACCATTATGGCGTTTGTAGTCACCGAAAACTGTATAAAATGTAAGTACACTGATTGCGTATCGGTGTGCCCTGCAGATGCATTTTTTGAAGGCCCTAATTTTTTGGCTATTAGCCCGGTAGATTGTATTGACTGTGGTTTATGTGTCCCTGAGTGTGCTGCCGATGCTATTTATCAAGAAGATGAATTACCTGAGTCGCAAAAAGAATTCACCCAGCTTAATGCAGAATTGGCAGAAATATGGCCACGTATAACGCAAGTTAAACCCGCCCCAGAAGATGCCGATAGCTGGAATGGTGTGGCTAATAAATTAAAACTTCTCGACACATAACTACTTCCCAACACTTATCATTAGTTTTTTGTTAATTTTATTACAAATATTAACGCGCAAGTATTAACAAACTTATCTGTATAATTTACACTCCAGACCAAAGTTTACTTTTAACAAGTAAATAAACCTAAATGGATGTTTATGCAGTACTTTATACCTACAAAAATAATAAAATTGCTGTTGTTGACCAGCTTCAGCTTTGTTTTAACTCTCAGCCCTAATGCACTTGCCGATAAGCTTAATTATCAACTTGCACACATTAATAAAAACATTGATGTGGATGGCTTGCTTAACGAGCCGCATTGGCAACAAGCAACCCGTGTTGCGGTAAATTATCAAGATGAGCCGAATGAAAAAGGCACGCCACCGGTAAAAACCGATGCGTATATTTATGACGATGGTCATAATTTGTATGTAGCTTTTGTTGCTTATGACCCAGAGCCGAGTAAAATTCGTGCGGCACTTCGTGATAGAGACACGCTTTGGCAAGATGACAACGTTGGTTTGGTAATTGATACCTTTAACGATGAGCGTACTGGCTATGAGTTTTATGTAAACCCACTGGGTGCTCAAGGCGACATTCGCATGACGGATACCGACGAGTGGGTGTCAGATTTATCCTGGGATGCTATTTGGGATAGTGCCGGTACCATAAACGAGGATGGTTACGTGGTTGAAATGCGTATTCCGTTTAAAGCACTGCGCTTTGCACAAAACCAAACCGACTCTACTTGGGGCTTTTCGATGATGCGCAACTATCAGCGTGATGTGTTGTATCAATTATCAAGTACCGGCTTTGACCGTGATATTAAATGTAGTTTATGTCAGTTTGACAAAATAACTGGATTTAATAATTTAGCACCGAGTAAAAACCTGCAATTAACGCCAACCTTAACCGCATTAAGAAACGATCAAAAAACACAGGTACCTGGCGAATGGGATAACGGCGATGTAGATACAGAAGTAGGGCTCGATCTGCGTTGGGGTATTACTAAAGATGCAGTAATTAATGCCACCATAAACCCTGACTTTTCTCAGGTAGAAACCGATTCGTTAGAGCTGGATGTAAACACCACATATTCTATTTATTACGCTGAAAAACGCCCGTTTTTCTTAGATGGCGCGTCTTACTTTAAAAGTAATTTATTTGAACTGCTCTATACCCGCACCATAGCTGAGCCTAATATTGGCGCCAAGCTCACCGGTAAAACCGACAGCCATAGCTATGCGCTAATGTTTGCAGATGACGACAACAGTAATGTTTTACTGCCTAGTAACCAAGGGTCTGGTTTTGCCAGCCTAAATGATAAAACCAAGGCAGCGGTGGCGCGATACCAATATGATATTGGCCAACAAGGGACCATAGGAGTAACCACCACACATAGAGAAAGTAGCGACTACCATAATACGGTGTTATCGGTTGATGGCAGCTATTGGTTTAATCAGTCAGATACACTTAATTATCAAATAGCCAATGCTGACACCAACAACTCTAAATTTTTAGTTGATAACTACAATTTAGCAGAGTCTCAGTCTGATATGGCGTATGCATTAAAGCTGACTCGCGATAAGCGCGATTATAAGCTTTATGCAACGTATGACAATATTGGTGAGGATTACCGCACCGATTTAGGTTATCAAGAAAAAGTAGACTATGAAAAAGTAGGCTTTGGTGGCGGTCAAACTTGGTATGGTGATGAACATGACATGCTAACAACATGGTCATACACCGCCGATTGGGATAAAACCTGGGCTCAAAATGGCGACTTGCTTGAAGAAGAATATGAAGGTTACATGACCTTTCAAGGTCAAAAGCAGTCTGTATTTGAGCTTGGTTTGTTAAATCGCTATGAAAACTATAATGGCAATTTTTATAACCAAAATATTGGTTATTTTTATACGGCTTTTAGGCCGACTAAAGATTTGAGATTATCGTTATACGCCGAATACGCAAGCCGTATAGATTATACCAATGAGCAGTTAGGTGATGTTTTAACTACACAATCACAGGCTGTTTGGGATATTAATAATCACTGGCAGTTAGATGTTAGACATAATTATAGTCATTTAGACGATTACCAAGGGCGACGCGTATTTACCGCAAACCTTGTAGACTTTAGGCTTTATTATAAGTTTAGTATGCGCGCTATGCTTAAGCTGATTTTACAGTTTGAAGATATAGACAGAAATGAAGATGCTTACTTTTATCAGGTAAGCGAAATCAACAAAGATTATGGTAGTCAGCTAGTGTACTCATATAAAATTAACGCACAAACGTTATTTTACTTAGGGTATTCAGATAAAGGTTATCAGGATGACTCGTTAAAAAGCATTGAGCGTGACCAACGTACTTTCTTTACGAAAGTAAGTTATGCATGGCAGCTATAATGTTATAAACAATATAAAAGCAAGGTTTTGCTAGGCAATAAAAAACACGCTACCCAGTAGCGTGTTTTTTGTTTTACTAAATGGTAAACCTAGTTATTACAAGTCAAAAGTACGTGAGATAGCAAGTACAATTCGCTCATCGGCGTAATCGTAATCCAAGCTGGTATTCTCAGCTGCTACTTCAATACCAAACCCTTCATAGCTTGTTTGGTACGCTAAGCGGTAATGATGATACGATTTATCGCCCTTAGCTTCATCCCACTGAAATTTATTGCCATCAAGTGAGTTTGAAATATCAAAGCTAGCGCGAATTGCATGATTTGGAGCAATCTCGAAAGTGTGCGCAATCATCGAAATCACATGGCCTGTATCGTAGCCAAAGTAATCCCAGCTGTACCAAAAGTTAAGCTCTGTTTGACCGTAGTCACTGGCGTAACCAAATTTAGTATACGCTTCTGCGTAGTTACCATCGCTGTTATTACCTTGGTAAGTGTAATAAGCAATACCATAATCAAGGCTTACTTGTTCGTTTAACTGAATGTATCGGCCTACATAAGCATCTAGTTCGAAGTCGGTGTCATCACCAAAATCTACGTTTGATGCCCATACACCTGCATACACACCGTTATCGTACGCATAGTCAAGACTTGCTTGTAGCGCAGGGTCGTTATCTGTTTGAGTTACACCATTAAAGGTGTAATCAGAGGCAGCGGTAATCGTTGTTGACCAGTTAGCTGCTGCTGTTGTTGATAAAACCGTTAATGGTAAAGCGATAAAAAGTTGTTTTAATTTATTATTCATGTGATTTCCTAGCTGATAGTTTCTATTTTTGTGTAATCAATTTTATTCGCTTTAGGCGATCCTTCGATATTGCTGACCGTTTTAAATTTGCTGTAGGCAATAAAACCTAAGCAGATAAAGAATAAGCCAATAACTAAAGCACCAACCCATTGAATTTGCAAAAACTCAAGTTTAAATAACAGTGTCAATAATGATAAAGCGATAACGTTCATAGCAATATATTTAAACTTGCCTAAGCGTTTTACAGTTAAGTTTAAATTATCTGTGTATAAACGGATCAGTGAATCAAGCGAGTTTATAACAAACACGATACCTACAAACACCATGGCAAAGTTTTTGATGCCTGCAGTTGGAATACCCGCCTCGTGGTAGTGATATAACACACTAAACCAGATAGCGATTGGTATTGAAGGGAAAATCAACATAGCACCCAGTACTTGGTATGTTTTTAAACCACCAACAAAACGCGATGTAAACTGACCAATCATGATGCTCCACGCAAACCACCAAAATAGATAAAACTCATGGTAATCATTCAGTGGTAATACAAATTCATTGATGTTGGCGAAGTAATTGCCAATTAAACCTATATTTTGAGTAAATGCAGAGAGTTCGCTATCGCCAAATAAGAAGGCATCAGCCCACATAAAACCAATTAATGCGATAAACAACCAAGTAGTAGCAATACTTAAAAAGCGAACATATTTAATATCGGTACTTGAATACACCGCGAAACAAATAGCGGCAAGTACAATTAAGTAAAATGCTGGAATAACACTTGAGCCATCACCAAGTTCTGGTATATACCACGGTAGATTGCTTAGTAGTAAGTATGCGGTAAACGCACAAGTACCAATAATGACCACGTTGTTTAAAAATTTAACCCATGGAATTTCAAAAAACTTCACTTTGGGCTCTATTACACAGAAATAAAAGCACGTAAGAAAATAAAATCCCCAAATTAAAAATCCCCAATAACCAAACTCAATAGAGAGCGGGTTGGCAAATGCATATTCTGGGCTTGCTTTTATGTCTGCATAACCGGCAAATTCGGTTAAAGGAAACATAATAAGGCCAACATCTAGGCCTGAGGTAAATAGGATTGCTATAAAGGTGAATGTTCTCACTGGTGTGACGCCTACTACGCGTACATTGCCCCATTTTATTAAAATAGTAACAATGGCAAGTAAGGTAAAAATAATGCCAGCATTAAGCCAAATAGTCATTATCGCCCTCCCAGAATGAATAAAAGTAACACATATATACTCCGTTTTTTATTGTGCTTGCATTAACACCGGCATAACCTATTTACGCTTGTGAGCCACTGCAAGGTGCATAAAGGCACTCTTTAAGCATTTTGCTTACGAGAGAGGCCTTTATGACAGGCTAAATTAAAGGGTTTTATTTCGTTGTGTAGTTTGCCAATCAGTGGCATTCACAACATCAACTCCTGTGTGAGCTAAGGGCTTATTTCCTAAAATAATATCCGCGGCTTTTTCAGCCACCATAATCGTAGGAGCATTCAAATTACCGTTCGGTATGGTCGGAAAAATTGACGAGTCAACCACACGTAAGCTTTGTATGCCATGCACTTGGGTGTTGGAGTTAACCACGGCCATATCATCTTCACCCATTTTACAAGAGCAAGAAGGGTGATAAGCACTTTCTACGGCTTGGCGAACAAAGGCATCAATTTGCTCATCAGTTTGAACTTGTTGCCCTGGTTGAATTTCTTCACCACGGAAATTGTCAAAGGCAGGTTGTTCAATGATTTCACGCGTCAATCGTACGCACGCTCTAAAGCCTTCAATATCATCTTGATGCTCTAGGTAATTAAATACAATTTTAGGTGGCTGTGTTGGATCAGCTGATGCAATAGTGACACTGCCTCGGCTCTTAGGCTTGTTATGGCCTACATGCACTTGAAAACCATGCCCTGCAAAAGCACTACGACCATCGTAACGCATAGCGGCCGGTAAAAAGTGATACTGTATGTCAGGCCATTCAACACCTGGCTTTGAGCGAATAAAGGCACATGATTCAAAATGATTAGTTGAACCTAAGCCTTTGCGAGTTAGTAGCCATTTTGCGCCAATTAAACCTTTAGAAAACAAGCCTAACTTACCGTTTAAGGTAATTGGTTGTTTACACTTATATTGAAAGTAAAACTCTAAATGATCTTGCAGGTTTTGGCCTACACCTGGTAAGTGATGTTTTGCTTCGACGCCTGCTTTCTCAAGTGCTTGAGTATCACCAATACCTGAAAGCTGTAGTAGGTGTGGTGAACCAATAGAGCCTGCGCTTAAGATAACTTCTTTATTTGCTTTTGCAGTTTTAACCGCGCCATTAAGCTTGTATTCAACGCCGGTTGCTTTTTTACCATCTAAAATAACGCGCTGGGCGAGAGCACCTGTAACGATTGTTAAGTTGCTACGATGCTTAATAGGATCTAAGTACTCACGAGAGGCTGAGCTACGCACGCCGTTTTTAACGGTCATGTGCATAGGTCCAAACCCTTCTTGCTGAGCACTATTGTAGTCATTTGTTGTTGAATAACCGGCCTCTGCACCCGCTTCAATAAATGCAGTGTATAAAGGGTTTTCCATATTATTGCCGTTATTAACACCTAGCGGACCCTTGCCACCACGATGGCTATTTTCACCTAGGTAAAAGCTTTCTGCTTTTTTAAAATACGGTAAACACGCTTGGTAATCCCAGCCGTTAGCGCCGTGCTGTTGCCATTCATCAAAATCTTTAGCGTGGCCACGCACATACACCATGCCATTAATCGATGATGAGCCGCCAAGTACTTTACCGCGAGGGCAATGCATTTCTCGGTTATCTAAGTATGGCTCTGGTTGCGTATGAAATTGCCATGCAAACTTATCGGTATTCATTGGAATAGAGAGTGCCGTTGGCATTTTTATAAAGATGCTTTTATCGCTGCCGCCGGTTTCAAGTAACAATACCTTGTTACTTGAATCTTCAGACAAGCGATTTGCTAACACACAGCCTGCTGAGCCCGCACCTACAATAATATAATCAAAAGAGTGGTTCATGATGATTCCTTAAAACGGGCTTTCTATGTCAGCCATGCCAACATAAATAGATTTAGTTTGTGTGTAATGATCTAGAGTCTCTATGCCATTTTCACGACCAATACCCGATTGCTTATAACCACCCACTGGCATTTCAGCTGGTGAGTTACCGTAAGCATTAATCCAACAAATACCGGCTTGCAGTTGATGAATTACGCGATGAGCGCGTTTAATGTCGCTGGTGAAAACGCCTGCAGCTAAACCTAAGTGAGTGCCATTAGCGCGGGCAATCACATCATCTTCATCATCAAAGACTAAAACGCTCATTACTGGGCCAAAAATCTCTTCTTTAACGATAGTCATTTCATCATTGCAATCAACAAACACAGTTGGCGCTACAAAATAGCCATTTGGCGCTGCTTCTGGAGAAAGCGTTGAACCACCTGTTAATAGTGTTGCGCCTTCTTCAAGACCTTTATTAATGTAGCTCATTACTAAATCTTGATGCTTTTTAGAAATAAGCGCGCCAAAGTTAGTGTTTAGATCTTGCGGGTCGCCGACAATAATATTGTTTTCGGTGCGTGTTTTAAGTTCATCAATAAATTGTTGGTAAACATTTTTGTGTACGTATATACGGGTACAGTTCGTGCAAATTTCACCTTGGGTATAAAAGTTACCTAACATAGCGGCACTTACTGCTTGCTCTATATTGGCATCATCAAATACTAATAATGGTGATTTACCACCGAGCTCCATAGTCACATCTTTCAATGTGCCTGCAGCACTGGCCACTACTTTTTTACCTGTACCTACTTCACCAGTAAACGATACTTTATCAATATCTTGATGTGCAGTAAGCCATTGACCGACTTCACCCGCGCCTTGCACTACATTAAATACGCCAGCAGGAACGCCTGCTTCAATAAACACTTCGGCTAATTTAATTGCGCCAAGTGGTGTTTCTTCAGATGGCTTAAAAATAAATGCATTACCCGCTGCAAGAGCAGGACCTGACTTCCAACATGCAATTTGTAACGGGTAGTTCCATGCACCAATACCTGCACAAATACCTAGAGGTTCTTTGCGAGTATAATAAAAATCATCGCCAACCATTTGCTGTTGACCAACTTGTGCAGGAGCAAGGCCTGCAAAATATTCAATAACATCTGCGCCTGTTTCTATATCTACGCAGTTAGCTTCTTGCATTGGTTTACCAGTATCGAGCACTTCAACCAGGGCAAGCTCGTCATTGCGCTCGCGTAGAATAGCAACGGCGTTTAATAAAATACGGCTGCGCTCAATAGGGGTCATCGTTGACCAAACTTTAAAGCCTTGTTTTGCACTTTCGATCGCTGCGTTTTGAACATACTCGTCAGCGACTTCAACGGCATAAATTACCTGACCGGTTGCAGGGTTTACTACATCAAATGTTTCGCCGCTTTTATTTGCAAGGAATTGGCCGTTGATAAAGTTTTGATAAATAGGTGTAGTCACGTTAGGCTCCATATTGCTTGATAAGTGAATGTACATAGTTTTTAGCTAGTGATTCACTGTGTTTAAACTGATTTTCGTCTGATTGGCTTAATACAGCACGAAGCCATAAGCCATCAATCATTGCTGCGGTTAATTCAGCCGCGAGTGTCGCTTGCGCCAAAGGCATTAATTGCTTAAATGAAACGGTTAAATTGCTCTGCAAGCGTTTGCTGTTTACGTTTTGTAAACGATGAAGTTCCTTATCGTGCATTGATTGCGCCCAAAAACTTAGCCACGTCCGAGTGGTATCTTTTCGTTGTTGTACTAGCGCAAAGTTTGATTCAACAATAAACATTAACCTTTGAGTTGCAGTGGTGTTTTCATCAACTTTATTAATTAAGTCGTCTTTCAAGTTCGAGAGTAAGTAACGCACAGTTGCTTCAATTAGCCCCTGTTTCCCACCAAAGTAATGGCTAATTATGCCTGATGACATTCCAGCGTTTTTACTAATACTATTGATAGTAGTCGCCTGTAATCCTTTTTGAGCAACTGACTCTATAGTCGCGTCAATTAGCTGCTGACGCCTTACAGGTTCCATTCCAACTTTGGGCATAATTTTTATTAATTGAACGTTCAATAAAGATTAAGCTTAAGGTAATAGCTCTAACAATTCAAGGCTTGTGTAAATAGCAAGAGAGTAAAGTATGGATAAATGATTAACAAAATGAGTATGAAATGATGCAAAATTAACAACATAATGATTTATATAAAATCAATAAATAACAGTGGGTTATATTTGTTTTTTGTGTTGGCTTATATAGTGTAATTAATTGTTTACGAGGTGAGAGAAACTTTTAGTGATTTATTTGTTAGTGCGTTAACTATTAGAGTACTAATTGTATTTTTTACCAGCAGGGTAGTTATATGAAGGTAAAACGAATATATCTGTTGTTCCGATGAAATACGGATTATAGAAAGGGGGATGGGAGGTAAATTAACCGAATGTTAACCTAAAAAGGGGTGAAGCAAGGTGCTGTTTAGGTTTCAACAACACCTTTAAATAATAGGGGGTAACGTCTTAAGCGATTGCCAATATAATCATCGGCCATGATCTGTGCACAAATTTCGTCGATGTTATCAGTGGCTTCAAACACCCAATCAAAACGTTCAATCGCGAGCAAAAAACCGCGCTTTAAGTGTGTTTGTTCGCGGTAATAAGCAAGGTTATTTTTTATCAGTTGCAGCTTTTCAGGCTCAGCTTTTAATTGCGCAATAACTTGGTGAATAAACTGTAAATTGCGCGAACTAGTTGGCCTATTTCGTCTATTTGTTGGTCGCATTACTCTTCGTTAGCTATGTTGTAAAGTTTCTTCAAAAAGTCGTCTTTGTGTTTGTCATGTTCATAATCTAAGTGATAGGTATTATGAAATCCAAAACGTAATAATACCCCACTGCCTTGTAAGTAAACGGTATAGCCGTCAATATCAGAAAATGCAGTGACTCCCTGATAAAGCTTACCTTCTTCTGTGCTTTCACCACGTTGCTGGATACGTTCGTAAACCGCTAGAATCTGTTTGTTGTCGATTTCATTTTTCATTGTTTATACCTTTTATTTATTCTCTCATACGGGGTAGATATGCGGGTCGATCATCATAAAAACAATAGTCAAGAATGTGCGATATTGCTTTGTTATTTTCAATTTATAAATTATGCTCAAAGTTCACTTTATGTTGAGCTTTTACCATGATAGACAAAGCGTTACTTTTAAAAACTCGTGAATTATCCGACCAACTTATTGCACTGCAAACCCCCATTAGAATACTCGATGCAATTAATTGGGATAAACAGACTAAAGAAGAGTTTTTTAGGCAAAAATGTCAAAAAAATCCTCTGATAGATCGTGCCTATTACCAACAGCGCGATTTAGGATTTGTGCCCAGTGAGTTGCGCCAAGCATTTTCAACACTGCATCGTAATATTATTAATCAGTTGGGACAATTAAACCCAATAACCCAATATATGGGTAAAATGTGTGGTGAATATAAAACAGTGCTCAATATGCTGGAGCATCGAGGCACTGCCGAATTTCATGACTTGTCGGTAGAGCTATTTGGTCACCCAAAAGATCTTTTTCATGCTGGTGAGCCTTCTTTATCTGAGCTTGCTAATATGCTCGAGCAGCCATTAAAAAGTTTACTTGATGCGAATATTTTGCCTGAAGATCCTAAAAATATTGATGCCAGTGATGCGGTGCGGATTTTATCTGAACAAGTTAATGCCAGTATGCAAGGCATTAATGTGGAAGTAATGCTTAGTGATGGAATTGTCAGTGATGCCGCAGCAGGAGCTAACAATATAAAGCTTAATCAAGATGTTAAGTTTTCTCAGCGCGAATTAGATATTTTAGAGGTACACGAGGGCTGGATCCATGTAGGCACCACTCAAAATGGATTAGCGCAACCTTATTTAACTTGTTTGAGTAAAGGCACGCCAAGCTCTACCGTTACCCAAGAAGGGCTTGCAGTACTGACCGAAATAATTACTCTTAAATCAACACCACGTCGCTTATCAAAATTAGTAAACCGTATTCAAGCGGTCACCAAAGTGATTGATGGTGCTGAGTTTGTAGATATATACCGAGATTATGTAGCACAAGGGTTATCAAAAGACGACAGCTACACCCTTGCACAGCGTGTATTTAGAGGTAGCACCGCAACCGGCTTACCGTTTACTAAAGACATTGCTTATATAAAAGGCTTTGTATTGGTTTATAACTTAATTCGGGTGGCGATACAGCTTGGCAGAATTGACCAATTACCGCTATTGCTGGTGGGTAAAATATCAATTGATGACTTTAGGTTAATATCGCAACTACATGATTTAGGTGTGATTGAAAACCCGCAATTTGTGCCGCCTCATTTTAAAGATTTAAGAGGACTTGCTACGTGGCTGAGCTTTGGTCGTTTTATTGGTAATTTGTCATTTGAACAATTAGAAAACGACTACAAGCCGTTGTTTTTATGATTTATAAGTGAGCTTTTTCTCAGAAACAAAAAAAGCCCAAAAATGGGCTTTTTTTAATTTAGCACAACACAGTTAACGTGCGTTGGTGCTCTCGAAAATTTTATCTGCAGAGGCTGCAACAAATCCAGTGTAAATTTCACCATCTGGTTTTGGATAACGAATAGCAAACTCGTAAAAACAGCTAGGAATGCGCATATCGCCATCGCAAAAGGTCACAGCGTATTCATCAGCTAATGTTGATGATTGCTCTAGTAGCACCTCTGGTGAGCCTTTTACTTCGCCTCCTGAGGTATTAAGTGCAAAACCTGCATCTTTAAGAGCTTGGTTTACATCATGGATGTTATCAAATTTAGCTAAGGTATTAATGTTCACAGTAAAATGATTTGCACGGTAACCCCACGCAGACATCCACGCTGCATATTCGCTCTCAGCTAATAACTTTTTGTAAGTATCAGTGCTTACTTGCCAATGTGTGCCTGAATATAAAAAGTTATCGGCAGTCACAGCGCTTTCGTCAATTTGTGCAACCATATCAGTAACGATAGCTTGAAGCTCAGGCGAACATTTTTCAACTAATAATTCAGAAATAAACACTTTAGGCTGTGTCGGATCGCTATGTTCATAATGCTTGGCGTAGAGCTTTTTTGCTTCAAAGTGGTACTCACCACATTCTTTATAACCAATAGCTAAAAAGTGCGCAGCTAGTTTTTCAAGGCATACTTTTTCTATGTTAAAAGTACGCAAAGCAATATGATCGTTAATAATGTCGTCTTTTTGCGTTGAGCCTAATAAGTCATGAATTTTATCAGCTGATGGCGTTACGGTTAGGTAGTTTTGCCATAAGTTATCAAATAATGTGTTTACATCAGTATGCATGGTAAATCCTTAAATTTTCTAAAATTGTTATTCAATTATTAAGCCCGGTGCGAGGGTTTGCGGTAAATTAACTTTTTCTGACTCTACTGAGGCTACTGGGTATGCGCAGTAATCTGCAGCATAGTATGCACTGGCTCTGTGGTTACCACTGGCACCTATGCCACCAAATGGCGCTGCGCTTGATGCGCCAGTAATAGGGCGGTTCCAGTTAACAATACCGGCACGAATACGCTTTAAAAAGTGGCTGTAATCATCTTCGCTGTCTGCAAGTAAACCTGCAGATAAACCAAAGCTGGTGTTGTTCGCCTCTTCTATAGCGCTATCAAAGTCAGTGTAGCGGTATACTTTAATTAGCGGGCCAAAGTGTTCTTCATCAGCGATTTCATCGATATTAGTGACATCAATAATACCAGGGCTGACAAACCCAGTGCCTGGTTTTAATTGTTTAAGCTCAACGAGTACCTCAGCACCTTGTTTAACTAGGTCAGCTTGCGCTGCAACCATTCCTAACGCGGCTTTTTCACTGATCATGGCACCCATAAATGGTTGTTCGTCAGCAAAGCTATCATCTACAAGAATATTTTTGGTTGCGCTGATCAGCTTTTCTAAAATCGCATCGCCATTGGCTGATTTTTCAATAAATAATCGACGTGCACACGTACAACGCTGACCCGAAGTAATAAAGCCCGATTGAATAATATCGTGAACGGCGGCGCTCACATCAGCAACATCTTTAACCACCAGCGGATTGTTACCGCCCATTTCAAGCGCTAAGATTTTACCTGGATGGCCTGCAAATTGTTTATGTAATAAATGGCCTGTGTTTGAGCTACCAGTAAAAAATAAGCCATCGATATCTTGATGTGAGGCAAGCGCTTTACCTGTCTCTAGTTCACCTTGAACAAGGTTTATAACTCCAGCAGGTAAGCCTGCTTTTAGCCACAGCTCTAAGGTAAACTGGGCTACATGAGGAGTTAATTCAGATGGTTTAAACACCACGGTATTACCCGCTAATATAGCAGGGACTATATGACCGTTTGGTAAATGCCCAGGGAAATTATATGGGCCAAAAATAGCCACTACACCATGTGGTTTGTGGCGAATAAAGGCTTTTGCGCCAGGCATTGGGTTTTCGGTTGTGCCAGTACGTTCATTGTAAGCACGGATAGCAATAGCAACCTTGCCTGTCATCGCACCGACTTCTGTGCGCGTTTCCCATAGTGGTTTACCTGTTTCACGAGCAATAATGCTAGCAAATTCTTCGCTGTGTTCTTTTAATTGGGCAACAAAGTTTTCTAAAATGGTAATACGTTGTTCAATTGGCATATCGGCCCATTGAATTTGCGCGGCTCTTGCCGCTTCAATAGCACTGCTAACTTGTTCGGGGCTGGCACCATTACCTTGCCAAACAACTTCGCCATTGCTTGGATTAACAGAATTAAAAGCAGGGCCTTGGCCTGCGTGCCATTGGTTATTAATTAGTTGTGTGTTCATAAATAGTGTTACAGGCGGAAAAATCGCGCTGCATCTCCTTGATTTAAATGAAGTGCATCAGCTACTTCTTGGCTGATAACTAAGGTGTGCTTTGCTTGATTATAATGAGCGTGTTTAGTGAACGTGGCTCTAAAGTCGCTAACTCCTTGATTACAAATAGCAAGGGTATCTGAGCTTTGCTCATTAATATGTTCAAGTTCACCAATGGTAATTGGGCACACTTGTGAATCACGAATACTGCGAATATTACCGAGCTTTGCCTCTACCGTGGGACCTGCGTCAAATAAATCAACGTAGCCACGATGTTCAAACCCTTCTTTTTCAAGCAACTTAAGTGCAGGCTTGGTTTTATCATGAACATGCCCAATCACCGCTTGTGCCTTTTTACTTAGCAAGTTTACATAGATAGGGTATTTAGGCATAAGTTCGCTGATAAATACTTTATCGCCTAATCCAACTAAGTGATCAGCTTGTGGAAATTCAATACTAAAAAAGTGTTCTTGTAACCATTGCCAAAATGGAGAGTGGCCCTGTTCATCACTCACGCCACGCATTTCAGCAATCACAGTGTCGGCAAAACGTTCACTGTGCTGTGCCATAAATAAAAAGCGTGAACGTGATAAAAACCGCCCTGTTAAGCCTTTTCTGCTGTCTTCACGTAAAAATAAAGTACATATTTCTGAGCAGCCTGTGTAGTCATTACACATACTTAAAATATCAACGGTATTGTAAACGTTTAAGGTGGGTGAATGATGGACAGTTTTACCTAAATGGTAGTGATACAAAGGCACAGACAAACCGACGGCCGCTTCTATGGCGGTAGTACCAATTACTTTGCCAGTGTCACTGTCTTCTAAAACAAATAAATAGCTTTCATCGATAGGCTTATTTACATTTTTAGTAAAGCTGTTTTGTGCACGGTCTATTTTTTCTTGTAGTTGTCCATCATCGACAGGTAAAGAGGTAAAACCATGGCCTGATTCAATGGCAATCTCTTTAAGTGCTGCAAAATCATTGACAGTAATAGGACGTAATACTTGCATTAATTACTTGCTCCAATAAAGCCCTGAGGTAAACATTTATCTCAGGGTTTTATATGTTTTACTTAGTGATTAACCGTTTACAACTTCGCTCACTGCTTTTTCAAAGCGAGCTAAGCCTTCTTTAATGTCCTCAAATGGGATCACTAATGAAGGCGTAAAGCGGATAACGTTCATTCCAGCGACTAAATTCATTAAACCGTTGTTAGCACTTGCAACTAAAAAGTCGCGAGCTCGGCCTTCAAACTTTTCATTTAATACCGCACCAATGAGTAAGCCTTTACCGCGTACTTCACTAAATACATGGTATTTTTCGTTAATAGTATTTAGACCATCACGGAACATTTGCTCACGCTCTTTTACGCCATTTAAAACCGCAGGGGTATTTACTGTGTCAAAAGCCGCTTCTGCTACAGCACACGCTAATGGGTTACCACCGTAGGTAGAACCATGAGTGCCTATTTTTAGGTGTGCTGCAATGTCAGTAGTGGTGATCATCGCGCCAATTGGGAAACCGCCACCTAATGCTTTAGCCGTGGTTAAAATGTCAGGAATAACATCTAGGCCTTCGTATGCGTATAAGTGACCTGTACGGCCAACACCCGTTTGCACTTCATCAAAAATAAGCAGTGCGTTATGCTTAGTACACAGTTCACGTACTTTTTGTGCAAATTCATTGGTTGGTGGCACAATGCCGCCTTCACCTTGTAATGGCTCCATCATTACCGCACAAGTATCATCACCAATTAAGGCTTCAAAAGCGGCAATATCATTGTAATCACAATGAACAATATCAGCAGGTTTTGGACCAAAACCATCTGAGTAAGCGGCTTGGCCACCCACTGTTACAGTGAAAAAAGTACGGCCGTGAAAGCCTTTATTAAAAGCGATAATTTTAGATTTTTCAGCACCAAATTTATCCAGTGCAAAGCGACGCGCTAATTTTAAAGCCGCTTCGTTTGCTTCAGCTCCTGAGTTTGCAAAGTAAACTTTTTCAGCAAAGGTCGCATCAACCATTTTTTTAGCTAAGCGAAGTGCTGGCTCATTGGTCATTACATTTGCTAAGTGCCAAATTTTCTCGCCTTGCTCTTTAAGTGCGCCTACTAATGCAGGGTGGCAATGACCTAAACAATTAACCGCAATACCACCGGCAAAATCGATAAATTCGTTATTATTTTGATCCCACACGCGTGAGCCTTCACCACGAACCGGAATAACTGCAGATGGGTTGTAGTTAGGGACCATTACGTCGTTAAATAAATCTCTGGTTACTTGCATTTTTACACCTAAATTAATCACATAAAAAAATACGTTGCTGAAAAAATAACGCTAAGCTCAGGCTTATTCAGCAATACAATGCGTTTTACTTGTTAAAAGTGTCAT
The DNA here is from genome assembly GCF_055808145.1 of Pseudoalteromonas sp. KJ63-1. Next base: position 23,871 of record NZ_JBVVRL010000002.1, read on the forward strand.
TATCAAAGGTTATGAATTAAATTTGCAGTGCTATTTTGTGAAAAATGATTAGAATAATGGTCAAATCAACGAAACTTATTAGCATTATGATAACTCCCCAAGATGAAAAGTTACTATCAGTATTAAAAATGAACGCTCGAGCGAGTATTTCTGATCTAGCTCGGCATTTAAATTTATCACGCTCAACAGTGCAAAGCCGTATGCTCAAGTTGGAGCAAAGTGGGGTAATTAAAGGGTATAGCGTTGACTTTGGTGATGATTTTTTAAATAGCTTGGTTTCTGCGCACGTCTCTATAAAGGTTATGCAGAAGCTAACGACAAAAACCAACGTAGAGTTAAAGCAAATAGATGCTATATCTCAGTTGTATGCAATTAGTGGTGAGTTTGATTTAATTGCCATTGTTGAGGCTCAAAACCTTGAGCAGTTGAGTCATTTACTGGACGATATAGGTAATCTCGATGGCGTAGAGCGTACTCGTTCCTCGGTTATTTTAGAAACTAAATTTAAGCGTTAATTAGGGTCTGTTGACTTTTCAAGGTTGAATTTGCAGCAGTCTGTTTGGTATTTAGGCAAGGCAGAGCCTATGTGGTGTGGTTATTCCCCATAAATAGGCGATAACGCAGCATCAATGCCAAACAGGCGCTGCCCGAAGGGTTCTGCCTAGGGGCGATTTACTCTTTGTTGCTCGGTTTTTACTTAGCCCACTAGGTTACAAACCTCGCGCCGCGATCAAACCGCCCCTAGTTTGAACAAATTTTAATCCGCAAAGGTCAACAGACCCTAGATTATTTATCGCTATTCAGTGAGTATTAATTATTTGCATTTAAGCCTACTTAATTGTAACCTTCTAATTATTAGGAACAAGGATTGTTTTTACCAAATCAATAGGCTCTTCGCCTCTTCGTTTGCCACAATCCCCAAGTATTGAATAAACCTGATAAATATACTTATTACATGTATAAACCTTAGTTGGTTATACTATGTAAAACAGGGTGTTTTGGAAAAACAGCTCAAACACATTACAAGGAAATGTTATGAAATACACAACACTAGCTGCTGCAGCCTTATTAATAATAGGTGGCTCATATTTAAGTGCGAAGGCCACTTTATTTGACTCAAGCGATAATATAACGGTTGAAACTTACAGCGATATATTTTTCAAACTAGAATCCTCTCCCATCAATATTGATGAGATTATTACTGGCGCGAGTCAGTTTGCCAATAGCTTATGTGATGAAAGTATTTATCAAGAAGTCATTGGAGAGTCAGTAAACTCATGCAAGCAAAAATTCAAACAATCACAAGCGCAGTGTGCTGACTTTATTACAAAAAATAGTGAGGTTATGTACACTGATAAAGTGGCTATAACGCTGGTATCTGAAAAATTTATAAATTGTATGACTAATAGTTAGGTTTCCTTTATTTAAGATTAGTAATAAAAATCTCCCTGAGCTGGCAGGCATTAATAAAACCTAGCATATTCCACGGCGTGGTCTATGCTGAATTTTATTAGTTGTTAACGCCCAGTTTGCTTTAGGGAGTACAATGCAAGAAAATTTACTCAATTCAGTCATCAAAATAACTAAAAATAGAGATGTAGATTCTCTTGAATACAGTTTGATATCGACCATCCAAGAGTTTATTGGCTGTAAAGAAGTCTCAGTTTATAAAGATATAGAAGTTCAGGGCCAGCTTACTATTGAGCAAAGTCTTTGTTTAAAAATTACTGGTGAAAAACAATTTGAGTGGCAACAACGACAAATTGTTACACACCCTGAGGATGAACTTCTATCTTGCTTACGTTCTGCTTGCATTATCACGGTGCAATCAACAGATGGCATTGAGCGCCGTTGGTTACCTATTACCCGCCAAGAAAAAACAGTTGCCGCAATTTCAGTGGTTTCAAACAGCCTAGATAGTCCATCTCAAGTGATGTTGAATGCTTTTTGTCGTATTTTTGAAAACTATTTAGTCATTCTTCATGAAAATGAAAGAGATAAATTAACAGGTCTATTAAATAGACAAACCTTTGAGAAAAAAATAAAGCAACTGATTGAAAAACAAGTATTGAAAGTACACAGTTTATCCCGGGGTGAGGGTAAAAGGCTGCAAAAATACGCATCTACATCTTGGTTGGCTATTTTAGACATTGATCACTTTAAAAATATAAACGACAAGTATGGTCATATCTGTGGCGATGAAGTGCTACTGATATTAGCGCAAAAAATGCGTCATTTTTTTCGTTCAACCGATTTGATTTTTCGCTTTGGTGGAGAAGAATTTGTGATTGTTTTTGAGCCTACCGAGGCAAACTCCATAAGTAATAAAATGGCAGAATTTTTACAGCTCGTCAGAAATACATCGTTTCCTTTTATTGGAAATATGACGGTCAGTGCTGGTTTAGCACGTATTAGCCCTTATGATTTTCCAATCACTGTAATAGAGAATGCTGATAAAGCACTCTATTACGCTAAAAATAATGGCCGAGATAAATTTTGTATCTACGAAGATTTAATTGCTGAACAGCTAATCAAAGTACAAGAAAATGATTCAGAAATAGATTTATTTTAACTTACTTAGCTTGAGTATGACTTCGTTTGACTTTAACTTTAGTAACTTGGTCGAGCTTTAAAAAATAAACATTACCGCCAATGCCTTTAAATTCCTCATCGGTAAAGGCAATTGTATTGTTATCATAAAACGTGATCGCTTCTTTTTGGGTCACAATGCCGAGATCAATTTTAGACACATCGCCAGAGAAAAATTTGTCCCCTTTGAAATTTTCAAACAGCCAAATACTGGTTGAATCTAGTAGTGCAAGTTTTTTTCTATCTGGGCTGAGCGCTGCAGAGGTGATCCAGCATAGCTTTTCCATAGTGGTGCAGGTTCTAAATGAGTCTATTAGCTGGGCGTCAAAATTTGCTGCGTGATCGCCTACTTTATAAACGTTAGTAATACCATCGAATGGCTCTGTGCGATTTTTAGTAAATAAATATAAATGCCGGCCAAAAGCCACAAAAGCTTCTAAGTCGTAGTTACGTTGCTCTGGCTTTATTGGGCTGCCGTCTAATTCTGGGTAGGTAAACTTAATTATCTCGGCTTCGGTGGTATTTGTTTTGATATCAATGGGGTTTTCTATTTTATAAATGGTTAGCCATTTACGTTCATTTTTATTATTGCCAAAGTCCCCTAAGAAAAAATGACCAAATTTATTTTGCGTCATGTCCTCCCAGTCAATATTTTTTGCATTGCTCACCAAAATTTCTTTAGCGATAGAACCATCATCATTGAGTCTATAAAGCTTAGGTTCGTCGCCGCTGTCATTAATAGCCCATAGACGTTTATATTTATCAAATTCTATACCTGAAATTTCTTTTAACTTTGGATCTACAGAGACAAGCTTTTTACTATATAGTGTATAAATTGAACTACCCACAACAGCGATGATGGTTAGAAAAACAATAACAGAGGTAATAAAAATGCTTTTTTTAATCATAGTCTTTAAATATTCATCGCATTGGCTAGGTGGATAATTATTATCGCTGATGATGCCGCTAAGCTAAAGGTTTTTAACCATAATGCGGTAATAAAAATGATTATGAGTGTATTGTTTTAAAAGTTATTTAATTGAGTGTAGTTGGTTTAAAAATTGCTCAGTAAAGGAGCTTACCTAAAAATCTGTTTAAATGGTTAAAAACTGCACCAACCTAGTGCGGTAAAATAAATAACGCACTGTAATAATGCGTAAATAAAGTTTTGTTTAACTTTAAGCTTGTTTTTATGTGAATGAATGGATTCCACATCGCCTATTTAAGCTGTTTGGCCTGTGGCAAAGATGAATAACCCTTATGGTTTAGTTGGAGCCTATTATGTTGAATAAACGCTTTTTTAAGACAAAAAACGAAGCAGAAGTTACGTTTGAATTTTCTCATCCTGATGCTGAAGATGTCTGTTTACTTGGGGAGTTTAATGATTGGCAGCCAGTGCCAATGAAACTAAATAAAAAGTTGGGTGTGTTTAAATGTAAACAGCGTTTGCCTGTTGATAAAGAGTTTCACTTCCGTTACTTGATTAATGGTAAGCAGTGGGACAACGACCATCAGGCTGATGGCTATCAGGCCAATAATTTTGGTTCAGAGAACAGTATAGTAAATACTCAACGCATTAATTAAGGTTGGTGAATGGACGCACTATCGCAATCATTTTATTTGCATGGAATAGGCTATGAGTACACTAAATACACCGGTGAACACGTTATTTTTAGTGAACAAACGCGCAGGTTAGCCTTGCAGTGCTGTGGCGTTGACACAAGTGATGCAACACAAATAGCTCAGTTAAATTATCAATTAGATGCGGCCACTTGGTTAACGCTTGCGCCGGCTGTTAGCTTAGTAAAGCAGCCTAGCAATGTGCTAAAAGTACGTATTAAAGAAACCGACGCGCATAATAAAATTACGCTTAACATACCTGCATTAAATATTAAGCTGCAATTTGAACAAATAGCTGACTATGCGCCATTAGGTGAGTATTTCTTAAATGACAGTCGTTATATTGAAATAGCGCTGCCACTTACCCATTTACCTACGGGTTATTATGATGCTTTGCTAAGTATGGGTGGGCAATCAGCAACTACACAAATTTGGTCTATCCCTAAACAAGTCTATCAAATAGCCGATTGTAAACGCTTTGGCTTATCAATCCAGTTATACACATTAAAAAACCAAGCCGGAATGGGAATTGGTGATTTTAATGATTTACTTGAATTAGCCTCGCTATGTGCAAAACAAAAAATGGATTATATTTTACTTAATCCTCTGCACTTACTATTTGCAGATAACCCAGAGTGCGCTAGTCCCTATAACCCCAGTAACCGTGCGTTACTCAATCCATTGTATATAGCAATTAACTTATCGCCCGATAGTATTAACAACCCCACTTTAGATGATTACTTATCCTCTTGTTGTTTAAGGTCGCACAGCGAGCAAGATATAACCTTTATTAATTATAAAACGGTTACTGAGCAGAAATATAATGCCTTTAAACTGCTTTATGCGCACTTTCAACAGCAGGGCAATCAAGCAAGGCAAGATGAATTTACTGCATTTTGTACACAGCACTGTGATGAACTTGCCATGTTAGAAACTACACAGCCGTCATTCGACCATTACCTGCAATGGCAGGCACACAGCCAACTCGCACGATGCCAACAACATTGTATCGACCAAGGAATGGCGATTGGTTTGATTAACGACTTAGCAGTTGGCTGTGCCAAAGAGGGTAGCGAATATAAACACCAGCAAGCGTTGTTTAGCCAAGATGCGACTGTGGGAGCTCCACCAGATCCTTGGGCTGCGAGTGGTCAAAATTGGGGGTTGCCAGCAGTAAACCCTATGCGCCTTGCTGACAACAACTATCAGTTTTACCGCTCACTTATACGCGCAAACATGGATTCTGTGGGTGGATTACGTATTGATCATGTGATGGCAATTAGGCGGTTGTGGTGGTGTTTTAGCAATAATAGTAACCAAGATGGTTGCTATGTTTACTACCCATTCGAGCACTTGTTAGCTATTTTGAAAATTGAATCACACCTTAATCAGGCCGTCGTGATAGGTGAAGATTTAGGCATTGTACCACCCGAAGTAAAAGAGGCACTGGTGAGCAGTGGTATTTTTTCAAACAGTTTATTTTATTTTGAAAAACAACAAAATGATGAATTTGTTCATCGCGATCATCTTAGCGAGCAATGCCTGCTAATGATTGCCAATCATGACGTACCGCCTTTTGTTGGCTGGTGGCAGCATAGTGATTTGAATCTCAAACAACAGTATCAATTGATTGATGCCGTTGAACACCAGCAGCTAGTGCAGCAACGGCAACAAGAGAAACAACGGTTAGTTGATTTTATTAATGCAAACGACACACATTCTGACATGTCATTAAACACTGATGCTTTTGCGATTTATAGCGCGCTGGCTTTGTGCTTGGCAAAGTCGCCATCGCGATTATTTGCCCTACAAATTGATGACTTAGACAAACAATGCTACCCAGTTAACATTCCGGGTACAGATAAAGAGTATCCCAATTGGAGACGGGTGTTAGCACATACGTGCGAGGATATTTTTACTGATAATGCATCACTTTTGACTGCAATACATTCAATGAGGAATGGGTAAATGGGCAGTATAAAAAATAAGAAATCAGCGCTGGTGGCTGATTATGACGCACAAGTTACTGCGCTCGCCGCAGGGCGCTTTAAAGACCCGTTTAGCTTTTTAGGGGCGCACAGCACACAAAGCGGCATAGAAATTCGAGTGTATTTGCCAGCAGCACTGCAGGTTGAACTGTTAATTGATGGTCAAGCCGTTAGCGCATTACGCTATAAACACAGTGATTTATTTATAGCTGAGCTATCAAGTATGCCAAGCAGTATTTACCAATGCCAAGTTAGTTATGAAAGCAATAATATTATCTTTTACGATGAATACAGTTTTAGTAGTACGCTTGATGAGCAAGCGATGTACCTGTTTAACGAAGGGAGTCTTGAGCATACCTATGCGCACTTAGGCGCGAAATTTATGACTCAACAGGGCGTAGACGGTGTTCGTTTTTGTGTATGGGCACCAAATGCTGCCAGCGTTTCAGTGATTGGTGAATTTAACTTTTGGCAGGCCAATCGTCACTTTATGCGATTTCATCCGGCCAGTGGAGTATGGGAGTTATTTATCCCGGGATTATGCGCCGATATGTGCTACAAATTTGCTATCACCACACTCAGTGGTGAAGTTTTAGATAAAGCCGATCCATTTGCCTTTAAAATGCAGCAAGCGCCAGGCACTGCAAGTATATTACAGTACAAACCTACCCCTATTAAGCTCAGTGAAAAAGCGATTATAAATAGGCAACAGCGCAATCATATTGATGCCGCTATTAGTATTTATGAAGTGCATTTAGGTTCTTGGCAACGCGCTGAACATAATCGTTATTTAAACTACGGCGAGCTGGCAGATAAGCTTGTAAGTTACGTGACTGATATGGGGTTTACTCACTTACAACTTATGCCTATTAGTGAATACCCGTTTGATGGTTCATGGGGGTATCAGCCGGTAGGCTTGTTTGCACCAACAAGTCGTTTTGGTGATTACAACAGCTTTAAATACTTAGTTGAGCAATGCCATAAAGCCAATATCGGTATTTTACTCGATTGGGTGCCGGGGCACTTTCCAAGCGATCCCCATGGGTTACATTGTTTTGATGGCACCCATTTATATGAACATGCTGATATGCGTCAAGGGTTTCACCCTGATTGGAATACCTATATTTATAATTACGATCGCCCTGAAGTTAAAAGCTTTTTAATATCGAATGCGATGTATTGGCTTAGTCAATTTGGTATTGATGGACTGCGAGTGGATGCAGTGGCGTCTATGTTATATCTTGATTACAGCCGAAAAGAAGGGCAATGGGTAGCTAATTGTTACGGCGGCAGAGAAAACTTAGGGGCAATAGAGTGCCTTAAACAAGTGAATATGCGCAGTTATAAGAATAATCCCGGTATTATGATGGTGGCTGAGGAGTCAACGGCGTGGCCTGGAGTAACGCAAAGCGTTGAGCATAATGGTTTGGGTTTTGGTTATAAATGGAATATGGGCTGGATGAATGACAGCTTGCATTACATGCAGGAAGATCCACTATTTAGGAAATATCATCACCATAAAATGACGTTTTCTATGGTGTATGCCTTTAGCGAAAATTACATTTTACCACTGAGTCACGATGAAGTCGTTCACGGCAAAGGCTCACTTCTAAACAAAATGCCCGGAGACGATTGGCAACAGTTTGCTAATTTACGGGCATATTATGCGTTTATGTGGGCGCATCCAGGAAAAAAACTACTGTTTATGGGCGCGGAAATAGCCCAGCGAAAAGAGTGGGATCATGATCATTCAATAGATTGGCACTTGCTTGAGCATCAAAGTCACCAAGGTATTCAAGATACGGTTAAACGCCTTAATCATGTGTACCAAGCCCATCCAGCACTTTATGAGCTTGATAGCTGTGCGACTGGTTTTTCATGGATAGATAATGATAACAGTCAGCAAAGTGTATTTAGCTTTATTCGTTATGCTAAAAGTGCTGATGATTTCATGGTTATTGTCGCTAATTTTACCCCAACTGCTTATCAACATTTTACTTTAGGCGTGCCTGCTACAGGCAGTTACAAGGTGATATTAAATACTGATGAGTCATGTTTTTTTGGCTCAGGTATTAATGTCACTGATGAGCCAAACCAACTAATACATTCAATTAATCAACCAAGTCATGGCTTTGAGCACAGTATTACATTGCACATGGGTGGCTTAACCACGGTCTACTTACAAAAGGTGAATGATGAGTAATTGCTTTGAGGTTACCCATGGTGCACCTTTACCACTGGGTTCGACTGTACAAAACAACGGTGTCAACTTTGCCTTATACGCCCCTAATGCAAGCCAAGCATTTGTTTGTTTATTTGATAAAAGTGGCCATACAGAAATATTAAAAATGGCCATGAATATTAACGAAGGCGGAGTGTGGAGTATTCACGTTGCACCACTGAGCGCTGGCGCATTATATGGCTTTAGGGTTGATGGTGAGTATAACCATGAAAAAGGTATGTTATTTAATGAACATAAATTACTGATTGACCCGTATGCAAAAGACTTGTTTAACGAGTTTACTTGGAGCGAGCGCCATTACGGGCAAATGCCGATAGGCACTAAAAGCGTGGTTAATAATGCAATAGATATCCCTAAATCTAAAGTGACTACATCTGTTTCATATATCAATATAAAGCCTGATCACAGCTGGGCTAATACGGTTATTTATGAATGCCATGTAAAGGGCGCTACCTGTCGTCATCCAGGTATTCCAAAAGCACAGCAAGGTACGTTTTTAGGCTTAAGCCATCCGTGTTTTATTGAGCATCTAAAAAGTTTAGGGGTGACCGCTATTGAGCTTTTGCCTGTACATGCGTTTATAAGTGAACAGTTTTTAATTACTAAAGGGCTACAAAATTACTGGGGCTACAATAGCATCAATTTTTTTACCCCCCATAAAGACTATTTGGTTAATGACGATATAAACGAATTTAAACAGATGGTCAGCGAATTACATCGCGCCAATATTGAAGTTATTTTAGATGTTGTATACAACCATACTGCCGAGGGGGCAGTGATGGACCGATATTGTCTTTACGTGGCTTCGATAACCTCACTTATTATCGCACTATTAATGGGCAACCTAATGTATACATAAATGATACCGGCTGTGGTAACACCTTAAATATTGACCATCCAAAAACTTTGCAACTGGTTCTTGATAGCTTGCGGTATTGGGTGGAAGTTATGGGAGTGGATGGTTTTCGATTTGACTTAGCAACCATTTTAGGGCGTTCAAGTACCGGCTTTAGTGCTTCTCACACGTTTTTACAGGCCGTTGCACAAGATCCTATTTTGAATAAAGTAAAACTGATCAGTGAGCCGTGGGATATAGGCCCTGGCGGGTATCAGTTAGGTGCTTTTCCTGCTCCTTGGCGTGAGTGGAACGATCAATATCGTGATGTTATTAAACGTTTTTGGCAAAGCGAAAAAGGCATTATAAGTAATGTGGCCAAGCGTTTGCACGGCTCGTTTGATATTTTTGAACATAGTAATCGCGGTCCACTCAACAGTATAAATTTTATTACCAGCCATGATGGTTTCACTCTCGCCGATTTAGTCAGTTATGAGCAAAAACATAACCAAGTAAATGGTGAAAATAATCAAGATGGCCACAGCGCTAATTATTCATTTAATTGCGGGGTTGAGGGATTTAGTAGCGACCCTGAAATAATGAGCTTGCGCCTACAACAACAAAAAAACTTTTTACTTACCTTACTGCTCTCTAAAGGGGTGCCAATGATAGCCTCAGGCAGTGAAATGGCTCACTCCCAAGGCGGTAATAATAACGCTTATTGCCAGAATAATCGTACTAGCTGGCTTGCATGGAAAGACTCACAACTAAACCATTGCTTAATTCAGTTTATAGATGATGCGTTAAAAATTAGGCGCGGTCACAGCGCGTTTAAACACAGTGTATTTTTAGATGATATAGATGAACGTTTCACCGTTAAGTGGTTTACCGAGCAAGGTAAAGAAATGGATGAAACACATTGGCATGAAGATACGCGACAATTTTTAATGTATAGCTTGCTTGATAAGCAAAATAAGCATGGGTTATTAATTATTTTAAACGCCAGTAAACAGCCTGTGCTCTGCCAATTACCACAATCGCCCATTATCAGGCCTTGGACGTTAGTGTTATCAAGCGTAAATAACGCATCATCTGTTGTTGAAGAAGATGCAACCGTGAATATTTCAGCACAAAGTAGTTGGGTTTTTAGTGCCAATTTAGAAGGCGAAGATTATGACTAAGCAAGACGAGCAAGTGTGTGTGGTAAAAAGCTGGCAAGAAGGCCCGTTGATTGACGAAAGTACCTTAAGTGATGATTTAACTCGCCACTTTTATTACACCTTAGGGCGTGATGTGGTGGGAGAGTCGCAGTTGTATTTGTATCATGCATTGGCGCTGACGATAAGAGATAGACTCGTTGCGCGTTGCAGAGACACCAATAAGCAAATTAAACAACATAAACGCCGTAAAACAGCATATTTATCGCTAGAGTTTTTAATGGGGAGAGCACTGGGTAATGCGGTACTCAACCTTGATTTAGAAGCGCAGGTAAGTACAGCACTGCAAGCTTATTGTACTGAGCTAGAAAACGTGGAACAAGCAGAACATGATGCCGGCTTAGGTAATGGTGGCTTGGGGCGCTTAGCGGCATGTTTTTTAGATAGTTGCGCGAGTTTAGCGCTGCCTGTAGTGGGGTATGGAATTCGCTATGAATACGGCATGTTTAATCAATCAATAAAAGAAGGTAACCAGGTTGAGCAACCGGATAACTGGCTTCGCGAAGGGCATCCTTGGGAATTAAGTGCACCAGAGCAAGCTAAACGGGTTAAGTTCTCGGGTTATGTACAAAGTTATACCGATAAATTTGGCCGTGAACATCGACAGTGGGTGAGCTCCCAAGATGTGTTAGCGGTTCCTTATGATGTACCCATTCCGGGCTATAAAAATAATATTGTTAATACCCTCAGGCTTTGGAAGTCTGAAGCTACCGATGAATTTAATTTAGCCGAATTTAATGCCGGTAGCTATTCAGAAGCGGTAGCACAAAAGAATCTTGCAGAGCAAATAACCATGGTGCTGTACCCTAACGACAGCAGTGAAAATGGTAAAGAATTGCGATTACGCCAGCAATACTTTTTATCATCGGCAAGCATTCAAGATGTACTCAGCCAGTGGATTGAACAATATGGGGATGATTTTACTGACTTTGCTCAGCATCATGTTTTTCAGCTTAATGACACTCACCCTAGTATTGCCGTGGCAGAGCTGATGCGAATTTTAGTCGATGACCATGAACTCGACTGGGATCAGGCATGGAACATCACAACCCAAACCATGGCTTACACTAACCACACCTTATTGCCTGAGGCATTAGAAAAATGGTCAGTGGCATTATTTGCTAAATTATTACCACGTATTTTAGAAATTATTTATGAAATTAATGCCCGTTTCTTAGCAGAGGTTGCAAGGCATTGGCCGGGTGATGTACAAAAGCAACGAGACTTATCATTAATTGAAGAGGGCAGTGAGCCGCAAATACGCATGGCCTTTTTAGCCATTGTTGGTAGTTATTCAGTCAATGGCGTAGCCGCACTGCATACCAAGTTATTAACTGCGGGTTTGTTTAAAGATTTTTACGCATTATGGCCTGAAAAGTTTAATAACAAAACCAATGGGGTGACACCAAGGCGTTGGCTTGCTTATTGTAATCCGAGTCTGAGTCATATTATTAGCGAGAAAATAGGGAAAGACTGGGTAGGCGATTTTGCAAAAATTAGCCAACTACGCCGTTTTTATGATGACTCTCAATTGCACGTAACATGGCAGCAGGCAAAACGAGAAAACAAGCAACGTTTAGTCGATTTAGTGAAACAAAAGTGTGACGTCGAGTTTGATGTAAACATGCTATTTGATGTGCAGGTAAAGCGTATTCACGAATATAAGCGCCAGTTACTCAATGTGTTACATGTTATTCATTTATACGACCGCATTCGTCGTGGCGATACGCAAGGCATGGTACCTCGTTGTGTATTACTCGGGGGTAAAGCTGCACCAGGTTACATGATGGCGAAGAAAATTATTAAGCTGATTAATAATGTTGCTGAGGTGATCAACAAAGACCCTGAGGTATCGATGTTTTTAAGGGTCGCTTTTTTACCAAATTACAACGTCACAGCCATGGAAACCATATGCCCAGCAACAGACTTGTCGGAGCAAGTTTCTACAGCAGGTAAAGAAGCATCCGGTACCGGCAACATGAAGTTTATGATGAATGGTGCGCTCACAATAGGCACGTTAGATGGCGCGAATATTGAAATCCGCGATGCAGTAGGAGCTGAAAACTTCTTCTTATTTGGCGCACAAGCCGAGCATATTGACGAAATTAAAGCGCATTATAATCCCAGTGAAATTATTGCGAATAATCCAGATCTAAATAACGTGATGCATCTCCTCGAAAGTGGTCATTTTAATCTATTTGAACCAGGCTTATTTGATGATGTGATTAACTGCATTAAAAGCAAAGACGATGCGTGGCTAACTGCACATGACTTTGCCAGTTACATTTCAGCGCAGCGTGAAGTGGATAAAGCGTACGCTGATCAAACCTACTGGACTCAAATGAGTATTTTAAATACCGCGGCCAGTGGCTTATTTTCTAGTGACAGAACGATTGGTCAATATTGTGATGACATATGGCATTTAACCCCACTAGATACTACACACCAAATAGTTAAAACGAACACTGACAGCTGACACTAAACGGAGAGAGTAATATGCCCAGTTATGCAAATCGCTATATAAGTAATTTAACCAGAGACACCTATGCACTGATTCTAGCCGGCGGACGAGGTTCTCGTCTGCATGAGCTAACAGACTGGCGAGCAAAACCAGCCGTTTATTTTGGCGGTAAGCACCGTATTATTGATTTTCCACTATCAAATTGTATTAACTCTGGTGTAAGGCGAGTAGGGATTGCAACGCAATATAAATCTCACTCGCTGATACGCCATGTGCATCGTGCATGGGGACACTTTAAAAAGGAGTTAGGCGAGTCAGTTGAGATTTTACCTGCATCACAGCGCCATGGTGATGAATGGTATTGCGGTACTGCCGATGCGGTATTTCAAAATATGGATATTATTCGTCATGAACTACCTAAATATGTAATGATTTTGTCAGGCGATCATGTGTATCGTATGGATTACGGCGGTTTATTAGCAAAGCATGTAGAAAATGGTGCCGATATGACCGTGTGCTGTTTAGAAGTCGCGGTTGAAGAAGCAGCAGGCACCTTTGGTGTAATGACCGTTGATCAAGAAAATCGAGTGCGGCGATTCGACGAAAAACCAGCCGAACCTACCTCTGTGCCTGGTAAACCTGGTACATGCTTAGCGTCAATGGGTAATTACGTATTCAATACTGAGTTTTTATTTGAGCAATTACAAAAAGATTCACAAACCGAAGGCTCAGGACGTGATTTTGGTCATGACATTATTCCCGCTATTATCGAAGAGCATAATGTGTTTGCTTACCCATTTAGAGATCCTGCACAAGTAGGGCAACCTTATTGGCGCGATGTAGGGACCTTAGATTCATTTTGGGAAGCGAACATGGAGTTGGTTATGCCTGAGCCTCAATTGGATTTGTACGACCCTACTTGGCCAATTTGGACATACCAAGAGCAGCTTCCTCCAGCTAAGTTTATTTTTGATGATGACGATCGTCGAGGTATGGCTGTTGATTCAACCGTATCGGGTGGCTGTATTATTTCAGGCTCATTAGTGAGAAAGTCATTACTGTTTTCTAATGTACATATTCGCTCATATTGTACTATTGAAGAGTCGGTTATTTTACCCGGTGTTATAGTTAACCGTGGGTGTAAAATTAAACGTGCCATTATTGATAGAAGCTGTGAGATCCCCCCGGGGTTAGAAATTGGTTATGATCGTAAAACCGACGAGGCCAATGGTTTTAGAGTCTCTAAAAAGGGAATTGTTTTGGTAACCCGAGAGATGCTGACAAAGTTAGACACTAAGTTAAATCAATAATTAAATAGCAAGGTGAAAGCCTTGCAGCTAACTATAAGAGTAAGTAAATGCATGTATTAATGGTTGCCGCAGAAAATGATGCGTTACCTAATGCCAAAGTCGGCGGTGTTGCCGATGTCATACGTGACGTGCCTAAAGCGTTAGCAACTCAGGGACTAACGATTGATGTGGCTATTCCTGATTATGGTTTTGAATTGGGGGAGCGCCGTTTTATTGGTGAAGTCAATGTTGCGTTTAATTCAGCCTCTCACGTTTTATCGCTGTTTGAGATTCCACAAACGCAAAATGCAGTGAGGCAAATAGTAATAAGCCACCCTTTGTTCAGCCAATCACATAGTGTGTATTGCAACGATGATGACAATCGTCCATTTGCTACTGATGCGAGTAAGTTTGCAGTGTTTAATGCCGCGATTTGTGAAGCGCTTTTACAAGGGGTTTTAAAACAACCAAACACGTTACATTTACACGACTGGCACAGTGCTTGTGTGGCGGTGTTACTAAAATTTGAGCCTCGCTATCGTAAACTTGCTAAGCTGCGCTTGGTGTACACGGTTCATAACTTAGCTTTACAAGGTATTCGCCCTTTTAAAGACGATGACTCTAGCTTAGAAGCGTGGTTTCCCTCATTAAGTTATGATGGCCAATTGCTTTGCGATCCCCGTTACCCTCATTGCTTTAACCCCATGCGCAGTGCTATTAATTTAGCCGATAAAGTACATGTGGTTTCACCCAGTTATAGTCAAGAAGTGCAGATTGCGAGTAACGATGCAGGCGGTTTTTTTGGTGGTGAAGGACTTGAGCGTGATTTACAACAAGCGGCTGAGCAGGGCAAGCTGATTGGGATCCTCAACGGCTGTGATTACACAACTCAACACCCGAAGCAGGCAACGCTTAGCGAGCTTTTAGAGCAGATAGAAGCTACGCTTTTTAGTTGGATGGCAAAAAACGTACACTTAGACAGCAGCCACTATATTGCTCACCAACGTGTTTTACAATTTAAGGCATCAGAGCAGCAAGGGCCTTTAGTGACCAGTGTAGGGCGGCTCACCGAGCAAAAAGTATTGCTGCTGTGCCAGCCACACAACAATAGTTTAACTATTGATGAGGTATGCAAGGTTATAAACCAATATAATGGTCGCTTGATTGTATTGGGCTCGGGCGATAAAAAACTAGAACAATTATTTACCACTGCAATGGCACGAAATAGCAATTTATTGTTTTTAAAAGGTTATGGCCAAGGTGTTGGTGATTTAATGTATCAACTAGGGGATTTATTTTTAATGCCTAGTTCTTTTGAGCCGTGTGGCATTAGCCAAATGCTGGCAATGCGAGCAGGTCAGCCTTGTCTTGTGCACAGTGTTGGCGGCTTAAAAGATACAGTTGAGCATAATGTGACTGGTTTTAGTTTTACTGGTGATACCTTATTGGCTCAGGCAGAGGCATTTTTGGTTTGTTTATCTGAGGCTTTGAGTTTAAAACAAACTAATCCTAAAGAATGGCAAGCGATAAAAAATAGCGCTAAGAACAGCCGCTTTGGTTGGGATGACGTTGTAACTGATTATATTACCTACTTATATTAAAAAATTTATTAAAGTTCAGTGACATCCGTTCCTATTTGCGCTTTAATTACTTAGTCTGGTGGAAATAATAAAAAGTAGGTAATGTGTCGGTATTTGTGGCAAGGCAAGCAATCCTTAATCGTAATCAAAATGTAGTTGCATATGAACTACTGTTTCGCGATAGCCCTGAAAATTGCTTTCCTGGTGTTTCTGATGGTCAAGCTACAGCAAGGCTTATCATGGAAAACCAGCTTAACTTAGGTACTCGCCATATTACTTCGGGTAAAAAAGCGCTGATCAATATTGGTCCTGAATCATTAAAACTCGATTTATGCGAATTTTTACCCTGTAAAGATGTGGTTATTGAATTACTCGAAACCATAGAGCCCACCGACGATACCTACGAGCTATGCCGTAAACTCTTTCACAGTAACTATAAATTAGCCCTTGATGACTTTGTTTACTCACCGCAGTGGGAACGTTTTTTAAAGCTAGTTAATTTAATTAAATTTGATATTCGGCTCACGCCACTGGATGAAATTCCACTGGTGGTAAATAAGCTAAAAAAACACAAAAATATTAAGCTGTTAGCTGAAAAAATAGAAACCGATGAAGAATATAAATTAGCTCGCCAAATGGGGTTTGATTATTTCCAAGGGTATTACTTTGCCCGCCCCGCAATGATAGAGCAAAAAGATATTCATTATAATTATGGTCTTGTCATTGCCATTTATTCAGAAGTAATGAAGCCAGATCCTGATGTGAAAGTAATCACCGGGTTATTTGAGCTTGATGCAGCACTAGCATACAAACTATTGCGTTTATTAAATAGTGGTGTATTTCCCCTGCAAAGCCAAATATCATCATTAAAACAAGCGCTGGTTTACCTAGGGCAAGCACGTTTAAAAAAGTTTGTTAGCCTAATTGTTACAGCACACACCGCGCGCACTAAGCCGATAGAGCTTATGCAAATGTGTGTTATTCGCGCTCGCTTTTGTGAATTAATAGCCAGCAAAGTCGCCAAACAAGTACAAGGTGAGGCATTTTTAACTGGGCTGTTTTCTCTTCTTGATGCTATTTTAGATAACCCAATGGACTTGTTGGTTGATAAACTGCCATTCCCAGATGAAATTAAAGCGGCACTAACCGGCGAGAAAAATGACTTATATTATATCCTGGAAACGGTAAAGGCCTATGAAACTGGAAGTTGGTGGGCGCTTGAGAAAGCGGTATCACTCATTAATTTAGACAGTGCTTTTTTACCAAAATTATACAAACAAGCTGTAAAATGGGCCGATAGCTATAAAGATAATATTTAAAGGGATAGGATTTGCGCAATTATAATATGGACTTTATAAGGGGCATAGCAGTACTTGGACTGGTATTTATTAACTGCTATTCCTTCGCAATTTTTGAACTCAATTACACTCCACTCACCACACCTCCAGCTAGCGATAATTTTTTACACACCTTAAGCCTTGTATTTGTTGAAGGGCGGTTTCGCACATTATTTACGTTGTTATTTGGTGCTGGTCTTTATATTCAGTTCCAGCGACAGCAATGTATTGAGCCATTAAAAAAACGCTTATATTGGCTTACTGTGTTTGGTTTAATACATGGGTTGTTACTGTGGGCGGGTGACATTTTGTTTTTATATGGGGTGTCAGCATTACTGGTATTACACTATTTAGATTCCACGGATGAAGAGCTTAAAAGCAAAGCGGCCTTTTTTACTTTTATTGCTTTACTTGCCACAGCAGTGTTTATGTTAGGGCTTAATGAAGAGCCACTCTACAGGGATTCTCCCGAATTTTACCAGATATATAATAGTTATTATCAAAGTATTGGTGCTCATTTTAGCCAAAATATAACAATGAGCATTTATATGTTGCTAACAGTGCCTATTTTATTACTGTGGGCAAGTGCTGGCTTTATGCTAATTGGTATTGTTGCTTACAAATGTAATGTGTTTAGTGATGGATTTAGCAGGTCGGGACTAATTAAGTTAGTAGTGTTAAGTGTGTTACTGACGAGTTCGCGATTAGTGTTAGAGTCATATGAACAAGGTATTGGTTATGCGTTACAAGAGCCTGTTAATGAATTAGCTGCCTTATGCGTGGCGCTACTTTATATTCATTTAATTGTTAAACTATGCAACAACAGCGCGCAAATAGGGAGGCTTATCCAACAGGTAGGGCGGTTAGCGTTTACTTTATACATAAGCCAAACCATTATGCAGTTAATATTGTTTAAAGTGCTTTTCCCTCAGTGGGCGCTTAGTTTTAACCGCATTGATTATTGGCTTGTCGCTATTTGCTTAGTAGTTGTACAGCTTATGTTTACAGCACTCTACTGTCGTTATTTTAAGCAAGGACCGCTTGAATACCTATGGCGTAAATTAGCTCAAATTAAGCGCGAAAAAATAGCTTGAGTAGTTTAAACTATGCGCCTTTATATTTAAGAAGATTTGCCATATGACAGACTTAAAGCGTTTAAATAAATTTATTAGTGAGACAGGGTTTTGCTCTCGCCGCGAAGCCGATAAATATATTGAGCAAGGTCGTGTTACTGTCAATGGCGAATTACCTGAAATGGGTGTTAAAGTTGCGCAGGACGATGTGGTATTGGTTGATGGTAAGCCATTAAAAGCGCCACCAAAACGAGTCTACATTGCTTATAACAAACCAGTGGGTATTACTTGTACCACAGAACGAAAAATTCAAAGTAATATTGTAAAAGCGGTTAATTACCCTGACCGTATTTTTCCTATCGGTCGTTTAGATAGGCCTTCAGAAGGATTGATTTTTTTAACCAATGAAGGCGACATCGTCAATAAAATCCTTCGTGCCGGTAATAATCATGAAAAAAAATACGTGGTTACCGTAGATAAACCACTTAATCGTCAGTTTGTGAATAAAATGGCAAACGGTATTCCTATTCTAGATACTATGACCAAAAAATGTAAAGTGACGCAAACTGGTACCCAGCAATTCACTATTATTTTGACTCAAGGTTTAAATCGTCAAATTCGTCGTATGTGTGAATACCTCGGTTACGAGGTTATTACACTTAAACGTGTGCGTATTATGAATGTAACCCTTAAAGGGTTGAAAGTAGGGCAGTGGCGACATTTAAGTGACGCAGAAATGGCGGTTATTAACGACTCGATTGCTGATTCAGGGAAAACACAAGAGCATTCGCTGTATGACGATAGTGTTCAGGGCAACCTACCTCAACAATCTAAACGTGCGCATAAGCGTGATTTTCAAGGTGACAAGACTCGTGGCGAAAAGAGTAACGAACCATATAAGCCAGCTAAAAAAAGTAGCCATAATACACCTTATCAGAAACGTTCAACCACCTATATTGGTAAATCTAATACTCACAAAGCCAATCCCGCTTCGGTAAATAAAGCGAAGAGCAGTGGCACCTTAAGCTTAAAAAAGTAAGCTTAATTGTTTTGTATTAATAATAAAAACGCAGCCTAGGCTGCGTTTTTTTATTAATTATTAAGACTGTTTAGGATAGTCAATTCTAAATACCATAGTGTATAAAACCGGCACCACAATTAGAGTAAGTATGGTGGCAAAGCCTAAACCAAACATTATAGTGACCGCCATCGACTGAAAGAATACGTCAAACAATAATGGGATCATACCAAGTATTGTGGTGATAGCGGCCATAGCAACAGGACGGACGCGGCTTACGCCTGAATCAAATACTGCTTGATAGGGTGATTTACCCTCGCTAAGCTCTAAGTTTATTTGATCGACCAAAACAATGCCGTTTTTAATTAACATACCACTTAAGCTTAATAACCCAAGTAGTCCCATAAAGCTAAACGGTGCATTCATTGCTAATAAACCGGCACTTACACCAATAATTGCCAATGGCACTGTAGCCCAAATTACAATAGGTTGTTTTAGAGAGTTGAAAAGTAAAACAGTAATAGCAAACATAGCTAAATAGCCAAGGGGTAAAGAGCCGAATATTGCTTTTTGAGCCTTACTAGATGATTCATATTCTCCGCCCCATTCTAAAGAGTAGCCATGAGGTAACTTTATAGATTCAATAGGGCCTCGTACTCTAGCAAACAATTTAGCGGCTGTTTCGTCGCCCAATACATTTTGATCGGCCATTATCGTAATTGTTCGCTTTCTATCGCGACGCATTATTAGGCTATCTTCCCATTCAACTATAAACTCATCAACAACTTGTGTTACCGGTACAAACACACCTAAAACAGGGCTGTATATTTGCAAGTCATGAACGCTGTCTACATTAAGGCGCTCACTCGCAGGTGAGCGAGCAATAATAGGTAAAAGCTGGGTTCCATCACGATATACACCGACTTGTTTACCCGAAAGGCTTGTAAGCAGCACATCATCCAGGTCTGATTTACTGATCCCTAAACGTCGCGCTTTTTGCTCGTTAAACTGTGGGCGAATCATTTTAGTACGTGCACGCCAATCGTTTCGAATATTAAACGCACCATCGTCTTGCGCCATAAGCTTTTCCGCTTCAGCTGCAAGTTTTCTAAGAATAACAGGATCTGGACCGGTAAAACGCGCTTCAATTTTAGCATCAGTTGAAGGGCCAATTTCCATTGGCTTTATTTTTAGCTCAGCTGAAAGCGCCGAGTTTTGTGAATAATCACGTACTTTTTGCATAACTACCGCAACAGCTTCGCGGTCTTTTACTCTTATAATAAGTTGTCCATAAGACGAGTAAGACTTTTGAGGTGCATAAGTAAGCATAAAGCGCGGCGCACCTTGGCCTGTTGTGCTGGTTACTTCTTCTACAAGTTCCTCTTTTTGCAAATAGCGTTCAAGCTTCTTTATACCGTCTATTGTTGCGCGTATATCTGAGCCTTGTTGTTGCCAGTAATCTACGTAAAACATAGGTGTGTTAGAGGCCGGAAAAAACGACTGCTTAACCGAGCCAAAACCAACGACAGCGCTGCAAAGTAATACTACCATGAGGAACATAGTTGATTTACGGTAATGCATTGCTAAATCTAAGAGTGTTTTATAACCTTTAAAAATAAATCCTTTATATGGATCGTTATCTGAATCGTCTTCGGTATCTTTTGCTTTTTTAAACTCATTTTCTGAAAACATTAAATTTGCAAAAAATGGCGTTAAGGTAATAGCGGTTATCCAGCTGAGTAACAAGGATATAAATAACACCCAAAATAAGCTGCCGGCAAACTCACCCGTTGCATCAGAACTCAAACCAATTGGTGCAAACGCAGTAATACCTATAATGGTTGCACCTAATAATGGCCACTTGGTCTGCTCTACAATATTTATAGCGGCTTTGAGTTTGGTTTGACCCCGTTTTAAGTTAATTAAAATACCTTCAGTCACCACAATAGCGTTATCTACTAACATACCAAGCGCGATGATCAGTGCACCTAATGATATACGTTGCAAATCTATGGCGAACAACTTCATAAAAATAAAGGTGCCTAAAACAGTTAGTAATAAAATACCACCAATTAAAATGCCGCTTTTAATGCCCATAAAAATAAGCAAAACAACAATGACGATTGCAATAGCTTCTAGCAAGCTTATGATAAATCCGTCAACTGAGGTCTCTACTTCTTTTGGTTGGTTATAGACAGCATTAACGTCAATACCATGGGGACGCTGGTACTCAAGTTCTGCTAAATGAGCATCTATACGTTTACCCACGTCAACCACATTAACGCCATTCATAAACGACACACCAATTAATAGTGCTTGCTCAGAATTGTATCTAATAACATTAGTAGGTACTTCAGCGTATTCTCTAAATACCTCAGCAACATCACCTAAGTAAATAAGCTCGCTGGCACCTGGTTTAGAAATTAGTAGTGTCTCAAGTTCTTTAACATCTTTAAATTCGCCAGTAGGGTGAAAACGAATTGATTCGTCGCCCACTCTTATCTTTCCTGCGTTAGATACCGTGTTTTGAGATTGTAACAAAGCAAATATATGGCTAGGTGCTATACCAAGTTGGGCTAATTTACGGGTAGATATTTCTACCATTACTTGCGGCTGTTGTTCACCTGCAATAGTAACTTTACTCACCCCTTTAACTAATACCAATTCACGTTTTAAATAATCGGTGTAGTCTTTTAGCTCATCGTAAGAATAGCCGTCACCAATAACTGAATATAAAACACCATATACATCGCCAAAGTCATCTAAAATGGTGCTTGGGTATACCCCACTGGGTAGCGATGGCGAAAGGTCATTAATTTTTCGACGCATTTCATCCCAAATTTGGCGAAGTTGTTCTTTTCGATAGGTGCTCTTCATTTCTACGGCTATTTGAGATTTGCCATTTGACGAAATAGACGTGACATGATCAACATAGGGTAATTGTTGAATTGCATTTTCTAAAGGAAACGTAACTTCTTCTTCAACCTGTTGCGGCGAAGCACCAGGGTACATGGTAATAACCATAGCTTGCTTTAAAGTAAACTCAGGGTCCTCTAGTTGGCCTAAATCAAAATAAGATACACTTCCGCCAATTAAAAGCAGCAGTGCAAACATCCAACTTATTACTTTTTTTCTATGGAAAGTTGTGCAAAGCTCATAATTATAAGCCTCGCTCTTTATTCCATGGGCGAACTTTCATGCCTTCTTCTATTGAATGCACACCAGCAGACACCACAATTTGGCCTTCTTTTATACCGCTAAGTACTTCTATGCCATCGTGGTGTAATTGGCCAACTTCAACAGCTTGCTTATGAACTTGACCTGTTTGCTCATCGTAAAGCCAAACATAGGCATTATTGTTAATCGCTTTTTGGGGATCAGAAAAAACCGACTCAATAGGCAATATGGTATAAGCAATCTGCGAGCGAGTTACTTTACTTAAATCAATTAAAACACGGCCAGTCATACCGGCCAGTAAGTTAAAATCATCAGGAACTGGTAACGAAAATACAACTTTATAGGTCAGTGTTGCAGGGTCGGCTTGGGTGTCCCATTCTTTAATATCAAGCGTGTACTCTTTATCTTCAAAACCATCAAATTTAACTGTTGGATGGTAATCAGTGCCTTTTTTAAAACGCGCCACTATTTTTTCAGGAACCTGAATTTCTACGTCCATTAAATCGCGAGTTTCTAGGCGTAAAATATTTTGCTTTGCCTGAATGTTTTCAAAGTTTTTTACAAATACCTTTGCAACGGTACCGGCAAATGGCGCACGCAACTCGCTGTATTCGAGGTTGGTTTCAGCGATTTTAAAAGCCGATTCAGCTATTTGCATATTTGCTAAAGCTTGGTCTAACTCAGATTGGCTAGTGATTTTCTTTTCAAATAGCTGTTCTATTCTGCTCAATTGCGACTTTGCCAACTCATAACGTGCCTTTCGTTCATCAAACTGCAGTTGAAAATCTTCAGGGTCTAATTTTGCTAATAAATCACCTTTTTCAACATGCTCGCCAGCAAGAACCGGAAACTCTATAAGTTCACCGTTTACTCTAAATGCAAGGTACGAGCCCTGGTTTGCAACTACCTCAGCCGGAAAGCTACGAATATTAATTTGTGAGTCGTGACCTATAGTGAAAAGTTTGACAGGGCGAATAGGCTCTTCTTTAACCTGTTGCTCAGGTTCAGAACAAGCGATTAAGCTAAGTAAGGTCGTCGTTAATAAACATAGACGAAAGAGTTTCATGTTGTCTCCGTTGCAATATTGGCAAATTAATTAAGTGCAGAATACGCTGCAAACATATAAAATAAAATTCATTAAATCTTACAGACTTAATAAATTTTATTTATGATGTTTTTGGGTACAATATGAAGCTGAATCAATTAGTAATTTTAGATGCCATAGTACAAAGCGAAAGTTTGAGCGGGGCTGCTCAAAAGCTTCATAAAACGCAGCCTGCGTTAACGCTAGCAATTAAAAACTTAGAATCGCAAATAGGGTTTGAACTTTTAGACAGAACTAAATATAGGTTACAACTTACTGAAAAAGGGCGCATCTTCCATCGTGAAGCCCAACAGCTACTGCATGCAAATGACGAGCTTGCAAAACTGGCGGAAGAGCTCTCATTAGGTAATGAGCCGCAATATAAAATTTGTTATGAACAGCTTTGCCATAAGCAAAGTTACAATCAGATCATAAGTAATACTTTTAAACAGTTTACCAGCACCGAGTTTTGTATCAGTAGCGGCAAACGATTTGTATCGTTAGAGCAAGTAAATAATGGACAAGCAGAGCTAGGCATTGGTCCGTGGTTTGATTTATTTCATGCAACAGGCGATTTAGAAAGTTTACCCATAGGTAAGCTCGATATTGGGATAGTAAGCGCAAAAGGGGTTTTACCAAAACAGCTTACTTATACTCAACTACAAAACTACCCCTGCTTAGCGATGTTTGAAAGCGACTTAAGTATAGACAGTGAAAGGCTTTCATATTCCAAAGGGTCAGCTATGATGAAAATAGACGATGTAGCTACCTTAAAATCGTTTTTACTCTCTGGGGCTGGTTGGGCAATGATGAGCTTAGATCATTGCAGATCTGAAATAAAAGCAGGTTTATTACAAGAAATCATTATTACCGACCGTGAACATAAATTTAGCGCACAAATAAGAGCGTTTAGGCAACACGCTATTCATCATGGTCCAGTGGCGCGTACTGTATGGAACCAATTTAAACAACTGAGCAAGGCATACGCTAATAAAAATGGATATTGATAAACACACTGTAATTTATACTATCATAGCGAGTATACCCAAAGGTTGTGTTGCCAGTTATGGCCAAGTAGCGGCGCTTGCAGGTTATCCTAATAATGCTAGGTTGGTAGGTCGTTTATTAAAAGAGATGCCAAAAGGTTCGACGATCCCTTGGCATCGAGTGGTTAATAGCCAAGGTAAAATATCGTTTACTGAGAGTTGTCCTCAGTATCACATTCAACGAGAGAGATTAATTGCTGAAGGCATTGTTGTTATTAACCAGCGTATTAATATGGCCAAGTACCGCTGGTAATAAACTAAAACTCAGCTAGTAATCAATTTTATGTAAGTCAGTTAAAGCCCAAATCTCATCTGCAGACCATTTGTCTAACCAAGTAGGAATATCTTCTGCCCTCATGGGTTTGGCAATGCCATAACCTTGTGCTAAGTGGCATCCAAGTAGCATAAGAGTTGCTGCATGCTCTGGCGTTTCTACCCCCTCAGCAATGACATTGCGCTTAAATGATTTAGCCAATGCAATAACACCTTTTACTATTGCTAAGTCGTCAGAATTTTCTAGCATATCTCTTACAAAGCTTTGGTCTATTTTTATTAAACTTGCTGGTAAACGTCTTAAATAAGTGAGTGATGAATAACCAGTACCAAAATCATCCAACGAAAAATCAACCCCTAATGCTTTACAATCTTGCATAGTTTTAGATACATGGGTTACATCACTTAGTGCACTAGTTTCAAGTACTTCTAGCTCTAAATTAGCTGCATTTACTTTTGGGTGCGTCAGTAGCAATTTAGTTAACCTTGAGGTAAATTCAGATTGTTGTAATTGTACTGCAGCAACATTAACGCTTACTTTTATAGTTAAACTTGGCGTTAATGATTGCCATTGATTAATTTGAGATAAGGCGGTATCAATAACCCACTCGCCAACGTCTATCATTAGTTGATTGTTTTCAATGGCTGGTAAAAACTCGATAGGGCTTAGTAACCCACGCTCGGGATGTTGCAAGCGTATTAATGCCTCTACGCCAATCATATCGCCGGTTCGCATATCAACTTTTGGTTGATAATAAAGCACAAACCAATTGTTAGCTAAGGCCTCACGAATGAGCGCGATGCCTTTTTGTTGCGCCTTAACGGTATCACCTTGGCTAGTATCAAATAAGTGATAACGATTTTTGCCCATTTGTTTAGCTATATACATGGCTTGATCCGCGTGGCGCATTAATTGATCGGCATCAAAATTATCTTCAGGATAAATGGTCACCCCAATACTAGCAGAAACATTTAAGACAATATCGTTCACGGTTAGCGGTTTAGCTGCTGCGGCTAATAGCCGCTCGAGTACAGGAACACATTCGGCAATTGACTCTAAATCGGTTAAGACGGCAACAAATTCGTCGCCACCAATACGGGCTAAACTATCCTCTTCACGCAGTGCATCTTTTAAACGGATAGAAATTGCAACAAGTAACTTATCGCCAATATCATGTCCATGTGAATCATTTACCTGCTTAAATCCGTCTAAATCTAGAAACACCACAGCCAGTGAATTGTTATGACGACGGCATTGCAACATGGTTTGGCTAAGCCTATCTGCTAGTAGCACACGGTTTGGCAAGTTAGTTAATAAATCATAATGTGCAATTCGGCTTAGTTGCTCTTGTTGACGTTTAGCTTGGGTTATATCGGTAAATATTCCCAAGTAAAAAGTAACGTTGTTATCATCGGTTAACACGGAAATAGTTAGTAGCTCTGCATACAGCTCGCCATTTTTTTTGCAGTTCCAAATCTCTCCTTGCCAATGGCCAAACTTGTTTAATTGTAGCCATATATCTTTATAGAAAGAGTCTGATTGTTTACCAGAGTTTAAAAACTCTGGGGTGCGGCCTATTACCTCATCATGGCTGTAACCGGTTATTCGACAAAAAGCAGGATTAACATCAACAATATGTCGATTTGCATCAGTGATAATAATGCCTTCGTGAGTATCTCTAAATACGCGCGAAGATAAATGCAGCTTTTCCTCAATTAGCTTTCGTTTAGTAATATCGATTGATACACCCAACATAGTGACTGCACTACCTTGATTATCTCTAACGAGTGTTCCTTTGGTATTAAACCAGCGAATTTCACTGTGTTTATTAACAATACGATGATCAATATTATATTCCCTTGCATCGTCAATGCATTGTTCTATATTTCTTATGACATCGGCACGATCAGCAGGGTAGATAATGGCTAAGTATTCATTTTTGGTCATTTCGAGTTGCTTAACACTGCCGTTAATTAATCTAATACCATATTCAGAAAAGCGGATTGTATTGGTTTTTATATCCCACTCCCAAGTGGCAATTCCACCTACCTTTTGACTCAGAAGAAGCCGTCTTTCGGTATCGGTAAGTGCCTTAATATTATTTTGTAATGCATGAGTACGTTGCGTTACTTTTTTTCTAGTTTTAGGTGACTGGCTCTTAAGCGAGTCACTAAATAAGCAGTGACTGTGGTTAAAAAGATGAACAGGGCTGCAATAGCAACACCAAATAACAGCATGCCACTATCTTTCCAGCCATTGATAGGATAAGTTTTAAATACCCAAATCCCATTTGGTACTTGTATATTAAAGTCGACAGTATTTTTTATTTTTTGGTTTTGTGAGCTAACAATAATTTGTACATCATTTGTATCGGGCATGACTTTTGAAAGCTCATAGCCAATACCTGCCTGTGGCAGTTGTGCTAAGTTAACGCTTTGGAGAATATCAGGAAAGCGTATAAGCGCAGTAGCAAACCCCCAAAACTTATTACCGTCTTGAGTGTCAAGATAGACAGGTAACCTAGCAGCAGCCCCCATTCCTCCTTGAAATAACTCAAACGGCCCTGCAAGGGTTAATTTCCCGGTTTGTTTGGCCAAAAAGGCCTCTTGAGTTCGCAGTGGATTTTCTAATACATTATTTCCGATGGCGCTTTCATTGCCTTTGAGTGGCACTACGTGTGTAAGGATACCGTTTTTGTGAAGCTGTAAAGCTGTAAAGCTGTAAAGCTGCAAGGCCAGGGTAGAGCGCTAACATTTCAGATGCAAGCTCTTCAAAGCCTTCTGTTTTACCATTTTGAGTACGAATTAAGGCCGCAATTGGGTAGGCGGCAGAAAGCGCTTGATTTAGGTTATTTCTAATGTGGTTTACGTAACTACCTGAAACCTCTCTGATAGAGATTTGCTTCTGCTGATAAATGTATTGATCAAGTAAGTAAATTGAATGCACAGCAGCAAGCGTTGACATTAAAAAAGTGATCAACACCAGTCTTGCATAGATAAACAAGCTTAATATTTGTGGGCGTGTTTTAGATAATGACAATATTAATAACACCTAGCGTTGTTTGATACCAACCCGCAATAATACTTAATTAAGCGAGTTGGTATGAGCCGCGTCCATTTAAATCAATGGCGTTTTCAGTTCCTAGAAACAGTATAGCAAACAGGTTTTAGATCATGAGATAGATTTTGTTATACTTTAGTTATTAATAAGTACATTTGCAGGGTATTAGTTAAAAACGCAGGTAATGAGGGGATATTTAAAAAGACTATGTGTATTTTTGCTTAATACACATAGCGGGTAATGGCAATGTAATGGCTGACGCATCCACCAATAACAAAGAGGTGCCAAATAGCATGGCTATATTGAGTACTTTTAGCGCTGTAAAACACAGTACCTACACTATAAAATATGCCGCCAGCTAATAGCCAGTAAAGTGCATTGATAGGCACGTGTAAATAAAGTGGATATACAATGGCCAATGCAAACCACCCCATTAATAAATAGGTAGCCAGCGACACCTTTTTATTGCCATTTTTAACCAGTAGTTTATAAACGATGCCTGCAAACGCTACCGCCCAAATAAAGATTAAGGTAGCCCACGACCAGAGCCCAGATAATGACAGCAGCAAAAAGGGCGTGTAGGTGCCTGCAATCAGTAAATAGATGGCGCAATGATCACATTTTTTGTAAAACGCTCTCAACCTAGGGCGCACACTGGCGTGATAAAGCGTTGAAGATAAAAATAAAATAAATAAGCTACTGCCATATACCAAAGTACTTGCATAGCTTTTCACACTATTAGTTTGTTTAACTAAATCCCAAAAAACAAAAGCAGCAAATACAATGCCTAAGGCATGACTAATAACATTTAACAGCTCTTCTTTTTTAGAATAGGGAGCTTCAAAAGACATAACAGATCCTACCACTTTGCGAATAAATTTTAGTGTACATGTGTACGCTGAAATTTTCAAATACGAAATAAAGTCATTAATTTACTGAACATTAAAAAACACACTATTATTTGGTTTTATTTTTAAATTCATTGGTCAAAATTGCTAACCTAGGTTTTGTGGATTTCTTTTTAATTTATTTATATCATTTTAAAACAATGGTTTATAAAGTTTTTCCATTGTGGCATAGCCCTTGATTGTAACTAAGCGTACTAACCAATAAACAAACAAGGAATACCATTATGAATACTTCAATCAACATCACAATCGCTAGCTTACTTGTATTAGGTTCAACTCAGGTTAACGCTACAGAAGTCGATTTAAATATTACAGATATGCTAACCAACTCAGTGTCTACTTATGTATCACAAGTAAGCAATGAGCTTGAAAAGTCAGTAAAAGAAGCTGTTTCTTTTGATTCGCAGCTTATCCTTGGTGGCTTACTTGAAACTAATCCTGTGGTTGATAATAGCAACATGGACGAAAAACAACGTGTAGTTAAAGCACAACCAAAGCAATAAAAAGGGAATAAGAGTAATGAACAGTGAGTTCGAATTATTAGCCTTAATGTTGGCACCTGTGGCAAGTATACTGAGTGTTTATTACTTGGTTTACATGATAAAAAATGTGGGAATGAGGTTTAATTAGCGGATGCATTTGCACTGTAAAGCAATCGATGTAACTAAAGCTGATCGACTTGAATGAAGCGCACGTAGATAAAGGCAGAGTGTTTGAAAGAAGTAGACTTTATGAAACGTGCGATTTTCCCATTACCTATATTTATATTACCTGAAGGCTATACGCGATTACGTATATTTGAGCCTCGTTATTTAACGATGGTAAAAAACGCATTAAAAACCAATAGCGGTTTTGTTTTATGTACCTTTGAGCATGACACCCCGTTAAACATAAGCGCCCAAGGCTGTTTAATGGATGTTATTGACTTTGATCAAGACGAAAGCGGTATGCTATTAATTGATGTATTTGCATCTAAGAGTGTGCAAATAGATAACGTTTATCAAGATGAGCAGGAACTGCGCCACGGTGATGTATCCGCTTGCAACACGCCTTATTGGTACAACAAAGATAACCATGAAATTGATCAGCACCATCTTTTACAAGTGACACTAGAAGAAGTCTTTGCGAATAATCCCGATCTGCAATCGCTTTACAAAACCACCAAGTTTAATAAACTCACGTGGATTGTTGCACGATGGCTTGAATTACTTCCCATTTCTATAGAGAAAAAACAACAACTTGCATTCGAGACTAACTTTGATAACTTGCTCAGTTTCCTCCATACTGTGATTAATAACGAATTTGCCTAAAATAATTATGATCCGATTGTAATCATTGCTCGTAATGGTATTCACTAAAGCAATAACGGGACATTTTACTATGGTAAGTCAACAACAATCACTAAGTTGTGAACCTAACACAGGTAAGTACACTGCCATGCCAGAAACACCAAGTACGGAACTCAGGGAAGCATTAGTTAATGTAGCTCAATCTCGCGATAAAAAATCTTTCGCGTACTTGTTTGAATATTTTGCACCAAAGATCAAGCGCTTTGGCATAAAGCAGTTTGGTGTAGAAGCCCAAGCAATGGAATTGGTACAAGAAACCCTCACTTCAGTTTGGCGTAAAGCCCACTTATACAATAGTGAAAAGGGTGCAGCTACTACTTGGGTCTACACAGTAATGCGTAATGCCTCTTTTGATATGCTTCGTAAAATGAAAAGTAACAAAGAAGAAAATATTAGCGAAGATATTTGGCCGTTATTGAACGAATCTGAAGATACACATCACGAATACAGCGACCACCTTGAAGACCAACAAATTAAACGTTATTTAGACAAATTGCCTCAAGCGCAAAGAGAAGTGGTGCGCGGCGTTTATTTTCAAGATATGTCGCAAGAGCAGTTAGCTCAGCAATTAAACATTCCAGTAGGCACGGTAAAATCACGATTACGTTTAGCCTTGCAGAAATTACGTAATGAAATGGGAGATCAGCATGATTAAACATCACCCGAGTGAAACACTACTGACACAATACTGTGCAGCAACACTTCCAGCATCGCTTAGCCTTGCCGTATCAATACACGTTGATATGTGCCCAATATGCCAAGCAAAAGTTGAAAAACTTGAGGCAGCTAATGCGCGGGCAGTATTTAGTGACAATATGGATGTGACAACTGATGAGCAAGCCGATGATGTAATTGAATCAAGTTTACTTGATATGATCACGGCCGATGACTCGATTGATGAAGTATATTCTGTAGAACCTGTTAGCATAAATGTTAATGAACACAACTACAGCTTGCCGAGAGCTTTAACACGGATCTCGCATGGTAAATTTACCCAAGTAGGTAAGCTTGCGCGTTCTCGTATTGCACTTGATGATGGCCATTTACGTTCAAGCTTGTTACATATAGATGCTGGTGGAGAAATTCCGGAGCACACACATACCGGCTTTGAGGTTACTTTACTGCTTGACGGTGAATTTACAGACGAAGAGGGCAGTTATGTTCCTGGTGACTTTATCTGGCAAGATGGCCGTCATCAACATACCCCCTAACAAAAGAGGGATGTTTGTGCTTTACTGTTGTTAGTAGTGCGCTACATTTCAATAAAGGACTTAGCAAGTTACTTAACCCAATTGGTGGCTTGATTTATTAAGAGAATCTATGCAAACAGATACAATAAAAATAGGTATTAGCGCTTGCTTGGCAGGCGAAAAGGTAAGATTTGACAGTGGCCATAAAAAATCAAATTTTTGTATGGAAGAACTGGCCAAGCATGTTGAATATAAAATGTATTGCCCAGAGGTTGCGGTAGGATTACCAATACCTCGTCCAACTATTCGTCAAGTAAAAACAGGCGATACTATCAAAGTGTGTCGTCCGGATGGCACGGGAGATGTTGGCCCACAGCTCACAGAATATGGTAAAAAAATAGCTACAGAACAAGCAGGGCATCTAAGCGGATTCGTTTTTTGTGCTAAGAGCCCAAGCTGTGGCATGGAACGGGTAAAAATCTACAATGAAGCAGGAACCGGTAACACTTCTGAAGGCGTGGGCTTCTTTGCTGAACAAATTATGAAACATAATCCCTTACTACCTTGCGAAGAAAATGGACGTTTGAACGATGTTCACTTACGCGAGAACTTTGTAATGCGTGTTTATACATTACATAACTGGCAACAGTTAGTGAAAGAGCCCGTTACTGTGCATCGTTTGACCCAGTTCCATGCTCAATACAAATATTTGTTAATGGCTCATAATTATCAAGCGTATCGTGATTTAGGCAATCTACTCGGAACGTTTGTTGGTGACGATGTTAATGCTTTGGCCGACGAGTACATTCTGGGCTTAATGACAGCGCTTAAGCGTCCTGCTTCAAGAAAAAATAATTCTAACACGTTGATGCATTTGCAAGGTTACTTCAAAAAAGATTTATCAAAAATCGAAAAGGAAGAAATGCGAGATGCAATTGATGAGTATCGCCAAGGATTGGTGCCGCTATATGTACCATTAACATTGCTTAAACACCATTTGAAAGTTCATCCAAATGAGTATTTAAGTAAGCAAATTTACTTTAACCCTTATCCTAATGAACTTAAGCTACGTTACGGTTTGTAATGAATACACTATTTTGGTTTAGGCGCGATTTGCGCCTTTTTTCTAATGAGGCGCTTATTGAAGCGCTAAATAATGGTGCTAAACACGCCATTTTTTTTGTGTGCGAAAAACAATGGGCACAGCATAATACTGCTGCCATTCAAATTGACTTACTTAAACGCAGGGTGAGTTATATTCGCGAAAAACTTGCCAAATATGGCGTAAATTTGCATGTAATAGACGCCCCTTTTTTTGCTGATAGCCAAACTAAACTTCTCGATTTTTGTCAGCAACACGATATTAAACACATAATAGCCAATACTGAGTATGAGCTAAATGAATTTAATAGGGACAAAGCGATTCAGGCACAGTGCGACCAACAGCAAATAACATTTACTTTATACGAGGGTGATATCATTGCTCCCGTAGGTAGTGTACGCACTCAAAATAATGAAATGTATAAAGTATTTACACCGTTTAAACGCGCATGGTTAAAGCAGTATCAAGATACACACTTTAGTTTATTACTGTGGCCGTTATCTGAAGAGCCGATAGAAATCGAACAGTGTGAGTTACTAAGTGGTGATGAAAGCTCAATAAAATGGCCTGTTGACGATGATACTTTATCAACTGTAGTCGATAATTTTATTCACGATAAATTAGCAAGCTATGATGACGTACGAGACATACCAAGCGTAAAAGGGACCTCGGGCTTAAGCCCTTATTTAGCACTAGGGGTTGTTAGTAGTAAACAATTAATGGTTAATATACAACAACATTACCCCGATATACTGACCACCTCAAAAAGTAAAACGTTTACCTGGGTTAACGAACTGATCTGGCGTGAATTTTATAAACATTTAATTGCCGAATTTCCTAAACTATCACGCGGTGCTAACTTTAACGAAAAGTACGATAGTGTGTGTTGGCGTGACAGCGACGCTGAGTTTAAGCAATGGTGCGAAGGTCGCACGGGTTACCCGCTTGTTGATGCAGCTATGCAACAGCTTTTGCAAACAGGTTGGATGCATAATCGTTTGAGAATGGTGGTTGCAAGTTTTTTAACTAAACATCTACTGATTGATTGGCGTAAAGGCGAGCAGTTTTTTATGCAGCATCTGATTGATGGCGATTTAGCATCAAACAATGGCGGCTGGCAATGGGCTGCAAGTACCGGGTGTGACGCTCAACCTTACTTTAGAGTATTCAACCCTATCACCCAAAGTGAACGCTTTGATCCAAATGGTGATTTTATTCGTAAATATCTGCCTGAATTAGAAAAAGTGCCAGATAAACACATTCATTTCCCACATACTTACTTAGCAGCAACGGGGAAAAATGAACACTGTTACTGGCCGGCAATTGTTGATCATAAAGCGGCACGAGCGAGGGCTTTAGCTGCATTTAAGGTGTGATATGGATAACCAATTATCAGTCGATAAATTTGTAGAAATATATCAAAAGCTTGATAAAGATAACTTAGACTTATTAACTGAAATTTACGCTCAAAACATTCACTTTATAGATCCGCTGCATGAGATTAATGGCCTTGAAGATTTAAGAGGTTATTTTTGTGGTTTATATAGTAATGTTAAGCATTGTCGATTTGACATAACCGATTCATTTACCAACGATAATAATGCATTTGTATACTGGACAATGCATTATTCTCACCCAAAACTTAATGCAGGTAATACAATTTCAGTGCAAGGGCACAGTAAGCTTGTTTTCGAAGGTGAAAAAATTATTAACCACCGAGATTACTTTAACGCTGGAGAGCTTTTGTATAAGCATATTCCATTACTGGGCAACATTATTAACTTTATTGATAAAAGGGCTGGTTAATTATGATTACGCTTATTACAGGTGCAACATCAGGTATAGGTGAACAGCTTGCAATAAAGTATGCTGAGCAGGGCGACACAGTCATTGCCTGTGGACGAAATACGCAAAAGCTCGCTGAACTTGCAAAACATAACAACATAGAAACCTGCCAATTTGATGCAACTAACTTGCAAGATATTAAATCTGCGACCCTAGGCTACCCTCAATTTGACCGTGTTATACTTAACGCTGGTAATTGCGAGTATGTTGATGATGCACGCAATTTTGATAGCGCCCTTTTTGAGCGTGTTATTAATGTTAACTTACTTTCTATGGGGTATTGCTTAGAAGCACTACTACCTAAAATAACATCAGGCGGCCAATTAGTGATGGTTAGTTCGAGTGTTACTTACTTACCTTTACCACGTTCAGAAGCGTATGGCGCATCGAAGGCAGGCGTAAGCTATTTAGCTAAAACTCTAGCGGTAGATTTAAACGATGTTGATGTAACATTAGTCCACCCTGGTTTTGTAAAAACGCCACTTACAGACAAAAATGATTTTCCTATGCCTATGGCTGTTAGTGCAGAAAAAGCGGCTGACTATATTATCAAAGGCGTAAAAAAACGTCGTAAAGAAGTTCATTTTCCATATCGTTTCACACTTATATTAAAAGCACTGCGAATATTGCCACTTTCGCTTTGGCTTAAAATTGCAAAAGGATTAACCCGTTGAAAAAAATAGCAATAATTGGGACTGGCGTATCAGGTTTAACTTGCGGACACCTATTGCACAAGCATTATGATGTCACACTATTTGAAAAGAACGATTATATTGGTGGCCATACTGCCACGGTTGATGTAAACCAAAGCGGTATTAATTATGCAGTTGATACCGGTTTCATTGTATTTAACGATAGAACATACCCTTACTTTGAAAAGCTGCTTGAACGTATTGGTGTAAAACGTAAACCGACACAAATGAGCTTTAGCGTTCATAACGAAGCAACTGGCTTTGAGTACAATGGGCATACATTTACTAGTTTGTTTGCTCAGCGAAGAAATATAGTTAGACCTAAGTTTTGGCGTCTATTGTACGATATCGTGCGCTTTAATAAACTGTGCAAGGCTTTGTATGAAAAAAGCCAATACATTGAGCAATCACTTGGTGAGTTGCTACAACAACATCGCTTTAATGACTTCTTTAAATACCACTACATTTTGCCAATGGGTGCGGCCATTTGGTCGACAAGCATTAAAGAAATGGAAAACGTGGGCGTAGAGTTTTTTGTAAAATTCTTTTTTAACCATGGTTTATTAGACATTACTAACCGTCCGCAATGGTATGTTATTCCGGGTGGCTCTCGTGAATACATTAAACCGTTGATTGCTGGTTTTGCTGATAAAATACAGTTAAACACTGATATTAAATCGGTAACCAGAGACGAGCAGGGAGCCACCATTACATTTGCTGATGGTCACCAAGCCCTGTTTGATAAAGTTATCTTTGCGTGCCACTCAGATCAAGCGTTAGCGTTACTCGGTGATGCCTGCGAGCAAGAAAATAAGGTGTTGGGCGCTATCCCATACACTGAAAACTCGGTGGTATTGCATACTGATGTATCATTATTACCAGATAGGAAAGCAGCGTGGGCGAGCTGGAATTATTTACTAAATAATAATACCGACAAAGCTGCTGTTGTTACTTATCAAATGAATATACTGCAAGGGATAGACTCTGATACCCAATTTTGTGTCACTTTAAATCACTTAGAAGGGATCAATCAAAGTAAGATTTTACGTGAGTTTACTTATCACCATCCTGTGTTCAATCAACAATCTATTGCTGCTCAACAGCTGAAAAATACGGTTGACGGTCAAAAAAATACTTATTTTTGTGGGGCTTATTGGTATAACGGCTTTCATGAGGATGGTGTGCGCAGTGCCGTTGATGTTGCAAAACAACTTGGAGTAGAGTTTGACTAATGCAGTGTATTTAGGCGATGTAAAGCATCGCCGTTTTGCTGTAAAACATCATGCGTTTAATTACCCACTTTATATGATGTGGGTTGATTTAAATAATACTCATGCGCTTAATGGCGTCCATAAGCAGCTTGGCACTTCAGGTTTTAAAGCATTAAAGTTTGAGCAGTCTGATTATTTACAAGGGTTACCAGATAGCCAACATCAGCCAATTATAGAGCGTGCTCAAGCGCAGCTATCCCAGCTTGGCGTAGATGAAAAATTTAGTCATGTATACCTGCTAGGACAATTACGCTGTTTGGGTATTTATTTTAGTCCAGTTAACTTTTATTTTTTTGGTCATCAAGATAATGAATTTAGTTACATGGTAGCTGAGGTGAGTAATACTCCATGGAATGAGCGACATTACTACTTGGTTCCATTACAAAAAAAGTGAACTTTAAGAAAGTATTTTCCGTATCACCTTTTATGAATTTGGATATGAACTATCATTGGACTGTGCGGCAAAAGAAAGACAATATACTGATACGTATAGAAAATAAGCGCGATGAAGAACTACTTTTTGATGCTTCATTAAGGTTACAGCGCCAACCCTTGTGCAATAAACAAATGAGCAAGCTGTTGAAGCGCTTTCCTGCGATGACATGGTCTATTTTCAGAGGTATTTACTATCAGGCATTTAAGTTGTTTGTTAAAAAAGTCCCATTTTTAGGTCACTCAGGCAAACTTTAAAATTTAATTTATGTTGTTTTACAAGTAATAACAATAATATAGGTAAGTATATGGAAAAGGTATCGAGCTTACGCGTTCAGGAACGCACTAGTTGGTTTACTAATTTTTATAAAAAGTTAGTTTTTAAAGCGTTCTCGTCAATTGAAACGGGTCAGATAGTGCTAGTTGAGAACAATCAACAGTCTGTATTTGGGGATGCGTCTTCAGAGTTAAAAGTAACGGTAACCGTTAACGATAATGCCATGTACAAAGCGTTTGCTCTTTCTGGAAGTGTGGGGGCGGGCGAGTCTTACATTTTAGGGCAGTGGCAATGTGACAATTTAACTCGCCTAATCGAAATTTTTGCGATTAACCAAGATCAATTAGATGCATTTGAAAAGAAATTCGCGTTTTTTAGCAATATCGCTCACCGTATAAACCACATAAAAAACAAAAACTCACACGCTGGTTCAAAAAAGAATATTGTTGCTCACTATGACTTAGGAAATGATTTATACGAGTCTTTTTTAAGCAAAGAAATGCTTTATTCGAGTGCAGTATATCCAACTAAAGATGCTACCTTAGAGCAAGCCCAGCAATACAAACTACAACGTATATGCGAACAGGTTGAGCTTCAACAAGGTGATACGGTTATTGAAATTGGTACAGGGTGGGGAGCGTTTGCAATTTATGCTGCAACTCATTACGACTGTCATGTAACGACCACAACTATTTCTGATGAACAACACGACTATGTTGCTAACAAGGTTAAAGAGCTTGGGCTTGAAAGCAAAATTACTTTGCTCAAGCAAGATTATCGCTTATTAACTGGTAAATACGATAAGTTAGTTTCAATAGAGATGATAGAAGCTGTAGGGCATGACTATTTACCTAGCTTCTTCACTAAGTGCGGTGAGTTATTGAAAGATAACGGTGCAATGCTTATTCAAGCAATTACGATTTGCGATCAGCGTTATCAACATTACTTAAAAAATTCAGACTTTATACAGCAGTATATTTTCCCTGGTGGGTGTTTGCCTTCGCTTAATGAAATGAGTGAACAAATTAAAAATAACACAGATATGAATATCCACACTATCAATGATATTGGTGCTCACTAT
This sequence comes from Pseudoalteromonas sp. KJ63-1, assembly GCF_055808145.1. The sequence continues at coordinate 61,908 of NZ_JBVVRL010000002.1, forward strand.
GCCCGCACTCTTGCCGATTGGCGTGAGCGTTTTATTGCAAGCTGGCCAAAGCTTGATAGTAATAAGTTTGATGACCGTTTCTATCGCTTATGGCTATTCTACCTTGCCTATTGTGAGGGGGCATTCAGAACCCGAGCAACCAGTACCGTGCATTTAATGGCACGCAAACCCCGCTTCACGAGTAGTAATGATGAGATTGCACTCGCTTATTAATTTTGTGCTGTTTCAAGTTGTGTGGTTTCTGTGCCTACTACTTGAACAAGGTGCATTAGCTTATTCTGCTGTAGCTATAGCATTGATGTTTTATTTATCAGCGCAAAAAAAACAAGATGCTTTACTGGTTTTGAAAGCTTTACCACTAGCTTTGTTGTGTGAATTTATTGCGGTTCAGCTAGGGTTATTTGAATTTAAAGTTCAACCGTTCCCATTTTGGCTGGTTTTTTTATGGGTCGCTTTATTGCTGTGTATTAATACCTCTATGTCGTTTCTGACAAACCTTAAACCATGGCAAGCTTTCTGTGTGTGTTTGTTATTTGCGCCCGGAAGTTATTGGGCTGGCTCGCGATTTGAGGTATTAGAGTTAGGAATGCCACTGTGGCAATTTTGGCCACTTTACGGTGCTTTATGGGCTGCAACGTTTACCCTTATTTTATTTATAAACGGTAAAATTGGTGCGTTTGTTAAGCAATAACACAATACTGCTTGGAGATAAGGATGAAAACGCTTCTAAATTTACTCATGGTTTATGTTTTATTTAGCCCTTTTGCTTACGCTGATACCCAATTTAACAAGGTAGGCGAAGCGCGAATGGAGTATCTTTTTTGGGATGTTTATGATGCAACGCTTTACACACCTTCTGGCACTTACACAGCCAAGCAAGCTCCTGTTAAATTTACCTTAACTTATTTGCGTGACTTTGACGCTAAAGATATTGTAAAAGCGACTAATGAGCAGTGGCAGCACCTAGGTAAACCCCAACTTTCAGCGCGCTATGCAGATAAGTTACTATCGATATGGCCAAATATTAAAAAAGGTGAATCGTTAACTCTACTGACTGATCAGCAAGGATACAGTACTTTCTTTCACAATGAGAACCAAATAGGTCGTATTAACGATGCCACATTTGCTGAGGATTTTTTAGCTATCTGGTTAAGTGAAAACACGTCAGAACCATCAATTAGAAATCAACTACTAGGGATTTAATATGATTAACCTAAAACGCGTTAAATTTGCCATGGTATTGGCTGTTAGTTTTTTTATTGCCAGCTGTTCAGCCCCAAGTGTTGAATATTATAAGGGTTCAGAGCCAAACTTTGATTTTAAGACTTTTTTCAGTGGCGATTTAAAAGCCTATGGCGTTGTACAAGATTTTAAAGGTGAATTAACCCGCAAGCTTGTTGTTGACTTAAACGCTAAGTGGAATGGCAATCAGGGCACTATTGAAGAAGACTTTATTTACGATGATGGTGAGACACAAAAACGCATCTGGAAAATTACCTTAAACGACGACAATACCTTAACAGGAACGGCTTCTGATGTTTTGGGAATAGCTACCGGTGAGAGTGACGGGAGTGTGTTTCACTGGAATTACAATGTCGAGATCCCTTACGATGGCAGTACATTGGAAGTAAACTTTGACGATTGGATGTACCTAGTAACAAGTACGCGTTTGATAAACCGTACGTCTATCGTCAAGTTTGGTGTTGAAGTTGGCGAAGTAACATTAGTAATAGAAAAGGTACAGTGAGCCATTAAAGTGCAAAGCTGCACTAATAGTGTGCCTAAATTAAGCTTTTGTTAACCCAACTCGCTGTATTTTACAGTTAATTTATTTATTTTTACTAATTTTTTAGTATTTTAGATAAAAAACGTAATTTGCTGTTGCTAACTCTTCGAAAATGCATAAAGATAGGATTTGCAAAGGCAAAATAATAACGAATAGGAATCTAATAATGAACAAAGCTCAACTAGTTGAAAAAATCTCTACTGACGCAGAAATCTCTAAAGCAGCTGCAGCACGTGCACTTGAGGCATTTACAGGCGCTGTAACTTCTTCATTAAAAGAAGGTAACTCTGTTGCGTTAGTTGGTTTTGGTACTTTTTCAGTTAAAGAACGTGCTGCTCGCACAGGTCGTAATCCACAAACTGGTGCAGAAATCCAAATTTCAGCTGCGACTATCCCAAGTTTTAAACCAGGTAAAGGTCTTAAAGATCAAGTAAATCCATAATTTGGGATTTATGAATAAAAAAAGGGCTATTTAGCCCTTTTTTTGCGCTAAATTTAACGCTTATTTAGCTTTAAGTGCTTTATCTCCTCGCCCAATGCCGACCGCACCTGAGCGAACTACTTCTATAATGTCGGTTTCGTGGCGTAAGGTATCCAAGAACGATTCTATTTTATCGGTGCTGCTTACTAATTGAAGGCTGTAACTTTGGCGGCCCATATCTAAAATAGCCCCCTGAAATACATCAACAACACGGGTTACTGCCGCACGAGTCGCTTCATCTTTGGCAAATACTTTTACTAACAGAAGTTCGCGCTCTATGTGACTCATTTCAGTTAAATCAATAACTTTAAGTACATCGACCAGTTTGTTTACTTGCTTTGTTATTTGTTCAACAATTCTGTCATCGCCTTTAGTGGTTACCGTAATACGAGAAAGTGATTCATCGTCTGTAGTGCCTACCGTTAAGCTATCAATATTGTAGGCTCGTTGAGAAAAAAGCCCCACTATACGTGATAACGCACCGGGTTCATTCTCTAATAATATAGATAATATACGACGCATTATGCTTTCACTCCTTTTCTTAACCACATTTCGTCTATACCACCGTGCTTAATTTGCATCGGGTAAACATGTTCTTTTTCGTCTACTAAAATATCTAAAAATACTAATCTATCAGTGATCGACATGGCTTTGTCTATCGCAGGTTGTAACTCATCAAGGGTGTTTACTCTGATCCCTACATGGCCATAGCTTTCAACAAGCTTTACAAAATCAGGTAAAGACTCCATATACGATGAAGAGTGTCTGCCACCATAAATCATGTCTTGCCATTGTCTGACCATACCCAGTGAGCGGTTATTTAAGGAGATCACCTTTACTGCTAAGTTATACTGTAAACAGGTTGATAGCTCTTGGATGTTCATTTGAATAGAGCCGTCGCCAGTTACACATAAAGACTCTTTTTCAGGAAAAGCCAGTTTAACGCCCATTGCCGCAGGTAATCCAAAACCCATAGTCCCTAGGCCACCTGAATTGATCCACTGACGAGGGTGTTTAAATGGGTAATACTGCGCCGCAAACATTTGGTGTTGGCCAACATCAGAGCTAACATAAGCATCTCCGTTAGTCGCTTCATATATTGCCTCGATAACTGCTTGAGGTTTAATTTTGTCTCCATCATTATTGTAACTGAGGCATTTTTGTTCACGCCAGCTGATCACTTGTCGCCACCAATCTTCTTGTGCACTGCGATCAACTTTAATCGAACTGTTATCTATGGCAGTTTGTAATTGCTCAAGTACCGTCGCCAAACAGCCAACAACAGGAATATGAGATTTAATAGTCTTAGAAATAGAGGTTGGATCGACATCTACATGTACAATAGTGGCATTAGGGCAGAATTTTTGAACGTTATTAGTAACCCGATCATCGAATCGTGCGCCAAGCGCTAAAATAACATCAGCATTGGCCATGGCTTTATTTGCTTCTAATGTACCGTGCATACCTAACATACCAATAAAGTTAGGGTGAATGCCCGATATACCGCCTAGTCCCATAAGCGTGTTGGTAATAGGGGCGTTAAGTGACTCGACTAAATGAGTTAGTTGCTCTGAGGTGTTTGAAAGTACAATACCGCCACCTGAGTAGATAACCAGTTTCTTCGCTTCTAAAATAGCAGTAACAGCTTTACGAATTTGTTTAGAGTGACCCTTTGTATTTGGATTATAGGTTCTGAGCTCAGTTGCCGCTGGAAAGTTGTAAGCAAAAGTTAGTTCTGGATTAAGCATGTCTTTAGGAAGCTCTACTACAACAGGACCAGGGCGTCCTGTGCTGGCAATATAAAAAGCTTTGGCAAGTATGTTGGGAATTTCACTAGCACTTCTACAATTAAAGCTATGCTTTACAATAGGGCGAGAGCAACCAACAATATCGGTTTCTTGAAACGCGTCATCGCCAATAAGATTTGTTGGCACTTGACCTGATAATACCACCATAGGAATTGAATCCATATACGCAGTTGCTATGCCTGTTACACAGTTTGTTGCACCTGGTCCTGATGTAGCAAGTACAACACCTACTTCACCGGTTGCTCTTGCGTAGCCATCGGCCATGTGTGTAGCCGCTTGTTCATGGCGTACTAAAATGTGCTCAATATCGTCTTGCTGAAAAAGTACGTCGTATAAATCTAATACTGAGCCGCCGGGGTAACCAAATATATACTTTACCTTTAGCTCTTTTAATGACTTAACAACCAATTCAGAGCCATTATATTCTTGTCTACTCATCCTCATTCCTCTGTTGATTATATGCAAAAAAAACCCCCGCGTAGTGCGAGGGTTTTAAAAGCATTTTTCACCTTTTAATACATCCCCGCTGGGCTTATCACTAAGACCAGTACGAGTAAGACTAAAAGGCGAAATTGTGTATTCATGCTGTTTTGCTCTTTAAAATAAAATGCTGTTTAAATTACAATTTTAGTATGTGGTTATTTTTAAGGCTTTTGAGTACTTATGTCAACCAAAAACTACATTTTTAGATTAAAATTTCATTTTTTAATGCATTTTAATCTATTAGTCTATTTTTTGTGAGTTTTTATTACTTATTAGCAGATATTATGCAGGTTTATGTTGTGGTTGGGCTGAGGAGGGTGGTTAAAAACTTATAAACACGGTATTTCTTAGACATAAAAAAGCCAGCTAATGCTGGCTTATTAATCTAACAGTATTAATTACAGACGGTCAATTACTGATTGTGTGAAATCAGTTGTGCCGTGGCTGCCGCCTAGATCGCGAGTAGTACGGTCGCCTGATTTAATTACATCAGCAACAGCGCTGCGAATACGTTCAGCTGTATCGCCCATGTTTAAATGCTCTAGCATTTGAATAGAGGCTAAAATTACTGACGTTGGGTTCGCAAGGTTTTTACCAGCAATATCCGGCGCACTACCGTGAACAGCTTCAAAAATAGCAGCATCTTCGCCAATGTTTGCACCAGGCGCCATGCCTAAACCGCCAACTAAGCCCGCACATAAGTCAGATAAGATATCGCCGAATAAGTTAGTTGTAACAACAACGTCAAACTCTTCAGGGGTCATTACAAGCTTCATACATGTTGCATCAACAATCATTTCAGTTGATTCAATTTCTGGGTAACGCTCAGCTACTTCACGCGCTACTTTTAAGAATAACCCAGAGGTTGATTTTAAAATATTTGCTTTATGTACAGCGGTCACTTTTTTACGGCCTTCACGCACAGCAAGTTCGTATGCGAATGTAACAATTTTTTCTGCGCCTTCGCGAGTGATCACTGATTTTGCTTCTGCTTCAGTACCATCTTCTGATACAACTTGGCCTGCACCTGAATACATGCCTTGTGTGTTTTCACGAATAGTGATGATATCAATATCGTCGTAACGTGCTTTAGTACCGGCAAACGATTTAACCGGGCGTACATTAGCGTATAAACCAAATTGCTTACGAAGTGTTACGTTGATTGATGTAAAACCTTCGCCCACAGGCGTGGTTAATGGACCTTTTAAGGTAATTTTATTTTTAGCAATTGTGTCAATAGTTTCTTGTGGAAGCAACTCGCCTGTTTTTTCAAGCGCAGCTAGGCCAGCGTCAACAAATTCATAATCAAAATCGCATCCTGCGGCTTTTAGTATTTCAAGTGCTGAGTCGATAATGCTTGGGCCGATGCCGTCGCCTTTGATCACTGTTATGGTTTGTTTGGCCATGAACTTTTCCTTTAAAGATTTGGATACACATATAAATAATAAACACTTTCAGAGTTTAGACTACTTATATGACAGGGGTGCTAAATTTAAGGCGGCATTTATATCAATATATCACTCATTTTGCCAGTTTATAGTATGAATACAGGGTATAACTTTAAGTTATAGTGATAATAAGTCAGCTAAATACTATTGTGTAACCCTAAGCGCAGCAGTGATTGATCAAAATCTACCTCAGTTTGCCAGCCATGGCGACGAAGTTGTTGATTCAACATTTGTTGTTGCCACGCTGTTAATGGCTGGTTGGGTTTTAATATACGCTGCGCCACAACTTTTAATGCTGCCCATAATTGACTAGCATCATCAAGCTGCTTTTTAGGGAGTTGCTCAGCTTTTAATAAAGCCGATGCCCAAGGATCGCCACTAAGTAATTCGTTAAACTCGTTGTGTAAATGAGTGGCATCTATGTTGTTTATACCAAAAAATGTACTAAACGGTGTATCGAGAGATTTATTCGGTGTTTGATCTATGGTGATTTTTCTTGAAACATCAGGGCTGTAATGTATCAGTACATAATATAAATAGGCATATAAGCTTAAGCTAATACGCTCACTTTGAACGGTAGGATTATGTTTAACTAATAGCTCTAATATATTAACTAAACAGCTAATACGGGTGTATAAAAAGGCATGTAGAGGATGAGCAATGCTATTTACTAATTGTTGAAACACGACCCCTTGAATAATAGCGGGTGCTTTATCGTAACCCACCATAGATAAGCTGTGCCTTAAATCTTTAGCGGCTAATCGCTCTTTATTGTAGTGCTTTACTGCTAAGCATACTGACTTTACAATATCAGGGTAGGGAGTAAGTAAGGTGTTTAAAGCTTTAAAACTGTATTCTTTTTGCGTTTTTATTTGTTTTACTAACTGATACAAAGGCGTTTGTGCAGAGTGATTATTATGCGGGATATTAAGATGTTCACTGTCCCATATTTTTAAAAATAAGCGATTATCGTTGCATTCCCATGCTTTTGAGTCATCCATTAAGGACGCTTTTATACGATACCATGCCATTTTAGTATTGGCGTTATTAACTATAATATGTCGGCCTTGCGTATCAGTGGCTAAATAAACCATAGCTTGGTCGGCATAAACAACTTGGCTGCCTGGTATATATTGTCCTATATGAGCGACTAACGCTTTTAATAACACTTGTGCAAATGAGTTAGGGGTTCTTATATATAAATCAGCGACCGCTTTATAAAAATTTATGTGCTGTTGCTTTGTATTACAAGTAACGTTAAGCGCTAGTATATTTGCTAAAGCAACCACCACACTAGCACCGTCATAAAGCATAATTTTAGGTGTATCTAATAATGCATGTTTGTATTTGCTGAGTTTAGCCAAAATATGGGCAATTTTATGTGCAGGTTGCTTAGCCGTTAATAGTACTTTGGCAGCAAGCTTATGGCGTAACGACCATATTTTTTTATCGGCTTCGTTAAACGCTTGCTGTTGAGCTAGCTTATTTAATTGCTTAGCAACACAAAGGTGCTCAACCAGTGAAGCACTAATATAAAGCTCAGTTAAATCGTTGTCGTAGTTTTGACTACTACATAAAGCACAGGTTAATACACACTGATTAACGACTAAATTGGTTGCGTAATTATAATGTGTTTTATATAGATTTAACTGAGTTTGTAAGGCCGCTGGGTTTTGTTTGTATAACGCTGCGTATTGCTCTGATAGTTTACACACAAGAGGGTAAAAGGTATGCCACTGACTTTTGTTGTTATGGGAGCTTAAAAGCAATTGTGTGCTTTCGAGTAGCTTTTTTAGTTTACCCGACAGTCGAGCTTCCATTAAGTTTTCCCGTCATTATGCTCAAGGTATTTTTCATAAGCACTTGGGCCCCACATTATTAGTTGGCCATTTTTAAATAACAACCCAGTACATTCATCCATGGTGGTGATGCCGTCAGAGGTTTTATGTTGGGTGCGATAAAAAATTACCTGCCATACTTGCTCGCCATTACGTTTAGCATAGGTTAAATCTGGGCTACCTAAGTATTCAAGTACATTATTTAGCGTAAAGGTATCTTCCAAGCGCAACTTCTCTATATAGCGTTTATTAAAAGCTTCTCTATCTTGCCAAATCATAGCTTGTGGATCGTCTTTATAAAACATAATAACCGTCGTGGCTATTAGTGCATATAAACCTAATCCTAATATTAAATACCTAAAAAACTTTTTAAACATTGCCAACCCAGATCAAAACACCTATTACTAGTATACGTACTGCTAAAGTGCAGTGCTATTAACTTGCGACTAATTAAGCCTTAACTGCTTTAAACTAAAGCCTAAATGGATATCTGTACGCAAACTCACCAACTGCTTAGAAATAATAAACATATCCATATCTTCATTCAGCTTTTTTTGTAACTGCGCGTTTAACGATTCATCCTTTAACGCTTCTTCAATAGAGCTATATTGATTAACCAATTGCTGCGCAGATTTAACACCAATACCTTTCACACCCGGAATGTCATTGGTTTTATCGCCTGCTAATGCCCAAAAGTCGATGAGTTTATGTTGAGCGACAGCAAAGCGCTCTTCAATATGTTCTTTATTCAGGTGCTGCTTTTTAAAGTAATTGTATACTTCAATATGCTCATTCAAATGAGGTAAAAATCCTTTATCCGTAGAGACAATGGTGTTGTTTATCTGATTATTAGCGGCTTTATGCGCTAAAGTCGCAATAATATCGTCGGCTTCATCGTTAGTCGGTTCAAATACCACAATACCGGTTTCTTCAATGGCCGCTTTAAAATGAGGTAACGCGCTTTTTAGAGTCTCTGGCATAGGAGCACGCGAATGTTTGTAGTCTTTATAAAAGTGGTAACGCCAGCTTTTGTCACCATCAAAAACGGCTATTGCATGGGTTGCATTGGTGGTTGTTAAAAGCTTTTTGCATGCATGTGCAACTCGGGCACAGCATGCTTTTAACATGTGTTCGTCGCTATGATGGCTTTGGTTTGCATCAACAGCATAAATGCGCCTAATTAAATTAAGCGCATCAATAAGGAGTAAATGGGGATTCAATTATAAACTCACGCTTTTATTGTATAACAAGGGATATACTTACTTCCGGGAAGTTTCATTCTACCTTGTTCTACAAACGCTTGTAAAAGCTTGTCCATTGCTTTCATTAAATCAGGCTCACCACTTAGTACATAGGGGCCATGTTCGTTAATTACATTTAAGCCTTCTTCTTTCACATTACCTGCAACAATTCCCGAAAACGCACGGCGTAAATTAGCTGCAAGCTGTTGTTTGGGCTGATCAAGGTGTAAATCAAGTGACGCCATGGCTTCATGAGTTGGGTAAAAAGGCTGCTGAAAATCATTTTCTATTTTCAACGTCCAATTAAAGTAATAAGCATCGCCTTGGCTTTTACGATATTCGCGAACTCCGCTCATAGCCGATTTAAGCTTTTGGCTAACTAATTGAGGATCATCAATAATCACTTCAAATTTACTCAGTGCGGCATCGCCTAAAGTCATTTGAATAAACTTACAAAGCTCTTCAAAGTAAGCTTTGCTGTGTTTAGGGCCAGTTAAAATAACCGGTAAACATTGCTTTTCGTTTTCGGGGTGTAACAAAATACCTAATAAATATAGCAACTCTTCGGCTGTACCTGCGCCACCTGGAAAAATTATAATGGCATGTGCGGTACGAATAAATGCCTCAAGACGTTTTTCAATATCGGGTAAAATAACCAGTTCATTTACAATCGGATTGGGTGGCTCTGCCGCTATAATGCTTGGCTCAGTTAAACCTAAATAACGATTATTGGTAATACGTTGCTTTGCATGGCCAATGGTTGCGCCTTTCATTGGGCCTTTCATTGCACCAGGCCCACAGCCGGTACAAATATTTAACCCACGTAACCCCAGTTCATAGCCAACTTGTTTAGTGTATTTATATTCGACTTCGTTAATCGAATGGCCACCCCAACATACAATCATGTTAGGTTCGCTATTTACTTTAAGTGCGTCGGCATTTCTAAGCATGTCAAAAACCATGTGGGTAATGGCTTTGGTTTCCTGCAGGTTTTTTTCATACTTTTGGCAAATAAACAAAATATCGCGAATAACCGAAAATATGTGCTCATGTATACCAGTTACTATGTGGCCATCAACAAAGGCTGTTTGCGGAGGATTTTCTAATTCAATTTTTATACCGCGTTCACGGCTGACCAAGCGTATATCAAAATCTTTATGTTTATCGTAAATATCATTGCTTACATCGGTGTGGCTGCCTACATTAAGCACGGCCAATACACAGTTTCTAAATAGTCTGTAGCGTTCGCTGGTTGATGATTGCTCGAGTAAGTCTACTTCTAGCTGCGACAATAAATCTAATACCCCTGTAGGGTTTAATTGTATTAGCATCGACATTCTCCTTGAAATTTATGGGTAAATTTACTGCGTAGTTATGCCTTATACTCAATACTCAAAGGTAAAAGTGCATAACACTATTTACTAATACACAGACGATCCCGGCCTGAGTTTTTAGCATCGTATAGAGCTTCATCGGCTCTATCAAACGCTTTTAGAGGCGTATCACCCACTTCAAATTGGGTTGCGCCTAACGAAACGGTAATTTGAATTTGTTTGTCTTTAAATTTAAATGGGATCTTTTTAATCGACAGTCTTAATTTATTGAGATGCTCGACAGCGTTATCAAGTGATGTACGAGGCATTAATAACACAAACTCTTCGCCGCCATAACGGGCAATAAAGTCAGTTTGTCTAATCGATTTTTGCAGCGCTTTGGCAATCACTTGTAGGGTAATATCACCTGCTGTGTGACCAAAGCGATCGTTAATTGATTTGAAGTGATCAACATCAATAACCACTAAGGTTATGTCTGACGGTTGTTCATTAAACAAATTAATTTCGTGATTGTAGCGTTCGTCAAAGGCTGCTCGATTAGGTAACTTGGTAAGACTGTCGAGTAGACTTTTAAAGCGTTGTTCATTTAAACGTTTTTTATAATTACTAACTTTGTTTTCTAAACTGCCAATTCTATCGTTTATTTGTGCAAAGCTAGAAATTAAAATTTGGCGATCTTTTTGTTCCAGTTGTTCTTTTTCTAGAATGTCTGCACTCAATGAGCGTAACTCATTTTCAACCAATTGCTTTAACTCTGTAATTGATGTTGCTTTATTTGTTTGTGTATTTAAATTTTTTAATTTGTCACCAATTCGTTGATTAATTGATTCGAATTCAACATTCATCGATTCAGAATGTTCTCTGGTTGAAACCAATGAACTATGTAGCTCTCCAAGCGTTTGGTTTAATGAAGTTAAAAAGCTTTGCGCTGACGCACGCTCAACTTGAATACTTTGTACAATGAGTGTGATTACATCAATTGCTGCATCAAGAAGCTGGTCTACGGCTTTATTTTTAGCGATACGTTTTTTTATTAAATACAGCTCATCGTTGGCTTCTTCTTCGAGTACTAACTGACTAACTAATTTAAATAGCTTTTCAGTGAGAGCACTTAGATTTGGAGGCTCAAAGGTATCGTTGCTTTTAGCTATTAAGGCTTGATGATAAAAAGTGATCAGCTGATTTAAAACAGGGATAAACCCATGTACTGATTGAATATCGTCTAGCTCGTTATCGAGTAAGTGGCGCAGTGTTCTGCGGGTATCGTTAGGTAAACCTTTGGTTTGTTGTAATTGCTTACCTGCATTTTGTACACTGGTGAGAAGATCACGTTGATGTGCTAGTTGAATGGCTTCTTGGTTTTTTAGCAAAGCTAAAATATCATCCACCAAAGGAGCAAAGTCTTCATAACCCATTCCTTTGTTTAATGCGCTTCGAAACTTAGCTAGGCGGTTATCAAGCTCAGTATCAAGTCCCTTACAGCTTAAAGATAACTTAGCTGCGAAATTAGAAAGCGTACTCACTTGATGTTGGCGAGCACTTTCTACTACTTTTCTACTGTCGATTGCTTGTTTTAGTTTTTGTTCCACCGTATTGGAGCTCCTAGACACCTACACACCATTATCTTAATACCTTTATTGTTTTAGTTTACAACAAAAACATATTAATAGTAGGTATGAGATCAAAAACTTAATGTTTTTAATAACAAAATACGAGCGATCTTAAATATAGGTGCATTTATCGCTTTTAATTCACTTTTAAAAAGGGTCTTGTTAATCTTGGAACAACAATACGTTATACAAAAAGAGCCTTCATGAAAAAGCTACTTGCCTTATCAATTTTAGCTGCCTGTTCAGCACCGGTAATTGCCGACGTTAATTACGCTTTAAACATCTCCCAACCAGAACATCATTTAGGTGATGTAAATGTAGAATTTCCAAAAACGGCGCAGTCATATTTAGATGTAAAACTGCCAGCATGGCGTACTGGTCGCTATGAAATTTTAAACCTAGCCAATGGCGTTCGCTATTTTAAAGCCAGCGACGATGATGGTAATGCATTAAAGTGGGAAAAAATAGACCACAGCACATGGCGTGTTCATTTAAACGAGCCAACTCAAGTCAATGTTGATTACCAAGTGTATGCCAATGAACTAGGTAAGCGCGCTCGCCATATTGACGACAGCCACGCGTTTGTTGACGCATCTGGCTTTTTTATGTTTAGCGAATCATTTCGCCAAGAGCCCGTTACGGTTGAATTAAACGTACCTAAAGCATGGCGCTCTGTGTCGGGTATGGAAAACTATAAAAACAAACACAGCTTTAAAGCCAGCGACTACGACGTGCTTGTTGATTCACCAATAGAAACAGGTGTTAACGAACTGCGTACTTTTGAAGTTGATGGCCGTGAGTACGAACTAGTGGTGTGGGGCGAAGGTAATTACGACATAGAGCTGATGCTAACTGATTTAAAAAAGCTAGTAGCAACGGGCAATGTAATTTGGGATAGCTACCCGTATGAGCGTTATGTATTTATGGTACATGCTACATCGGGCGCGGGCGGCGCAACTGAACACTTAAATTCAACTATTATTCAACGCCCACGGGATCGTTTTGCTAAACGTGAAGATTACTTAGCTTTTATAAGCACAGCGGCACATGAATTTATTCATACTTGGAATGTAAAAGCGTACCGCCCTAAAGGGCTTGCGCCATATGACTACACTAATATTAATTATTCAAAATTGCTGTGGATTGCTGAAGGGTCTACCAGCTATTTTGAAGATCATTTATTAGTGCGTTCGGGTATTCAAACCACCGATGAATTTTTTAAGAACTTTAGTAAAACCATTAATCGCTACCTCACTACCCCTGGTCGTGAAGTGCAAAGTGCAAGTGAAACCAGCTTTGATAAATGGATAAATCAAGGTGGCGATCATGCACGTAATTACGGCACTAATATTTATCTTGAAGGCTCGTTATTGTCGATGGCGTTAGATATAGACCTACTTGAAAAAAGCCAAGGTAAAATAAGCTATAAAGACGTACACAACGAACTTTATAAGCAACATAAGCTACCAGCGGGTTTTACTGAGCAAGACGTATTAGCTATTTTAAAGCAACTATCAGGACGTGATTACAGCGCTTGGTGGCAAGAAAATGTTAGCACACCAGCCAGCCTAGATTTTGATGAATTACTGGCAAAAGTTGGTTTAAGCTTTGAATTACCCGAAAAAGCCAAAGCTACACCAAGTTTAGATGCGTTTACTAAAAATACCGGTGAATTGCTCACCTTAACCCATGTACGCCGCGATGGTGCTGCATGGCAAGGTGGCTTAACTACCGACGATAAACTCGTCGCTATTAACAAGAAGCATGTAGGGAAAAACTTAACCGCCAGCCTAGAAACCTTTAAAGCAGGGGACAAGGTAACTGTTGATTTTATTCGCCGTGATGCTTTGATGTCGACTGAGCTTGTGTTGTCTGAAGATTTCGACAAACCAAAAAAAGTAGTCGTTGATAAAAATGCCACTGCTGAGCAAAAAGCACTGTTTAAAGCATGGATGGGTGTAGTGCATCCAAATGATGTGAAAAAAGACGACTAACATCGTTTATCGTTTTGTTTGAAAAGGAGCTTAGGGTCTGTTGACCTTTCAAGGTTAAATTTGCAGCAGTCTGTTTGGCATTTAGGCAAGGCAGAGCCTATGTGGTGTGGTTATTCCCCATAAATAGGCGATAACGTAGTATTAATGCCAAACAGGCGCTGCCCTTCGGGTTCTGCTTAGGAGCGATTTACTCTTTGTTGCTCGGTTTTGACTTAGCCCACTAGGTTACAAACCTCGCGCCGCGATTAAATCGCCACTAGCTTGAACAAATTTTAATCCGCAAAGGCCAACAAACCCTTAGCTCCTTTTTTGTTTATTGAGCGCTATATTGTAACAATTTATCTCAGCGCAGTTGACCTGACTCATACTTAATGAGTAATCTGCTGGTTCAATAATAAAAGGGATTCTATAATGCGTTTAAAACCTCTTGTTGCCACGTTGGTAGCAACCTGTTCACTGGCACTTTCTTCTGCGGCCCATGCCTATGAAGGCATGTGGCAACCTCATCAACTACCAGAGCTTGAGTCAATTTTAAAAGCCAAAGGACTTGAAATTAGTGTTGATTCAATTTCAAAATTAACCGAATTTCCAATGAATGCGGTTATCAGCTTAGGCGGTTGTACAGCCTCGTTTGTTTCGCCAAAAGGCTTAGTTGTAACTAACCATCACTGTATTTATGGTTCGGTGCAATATAATTCAACGCCTGAAAATAACATTTTAGAAAATGGCTTTTTAGCAAAAACACCGGCTGAAGACTTACCAGCTGCGCCAGGTTCACGTGTTTACGTAACCGAAACAGTGACCAACGTGACCGATAAAGTGATTAGCGGCACTAACGAGCTAAGCGCAAAAGCACGCTATGATGCGTTAGAAAAAAATCAAAAAGCACTCGTTGCACAGTGTGAAGCTGATGCTAGTTATCGTTGTAATGTGTATTCGTTTCATGGTGGTTTAGAGTTTTACCTAATTAAATCGCTGGAAATTAAAGATGTACGTTTAGCGTATGCACCAGCCATGGGCGTAGGTAAGTACGGTGGCGATATTGATAACTGGATGTGGCCGCGCCACACAGGCGATTTTGGTTTTTACCGCGCCTATGTAGGTAAAGATGGCAAGCCAGCAGAGTACAGCGACGATAACGTACCGTACGTGCCAGAGTCTTACTTAAGTGTAAGTGCTAAAGGCGTGCAAGAGGGCGACTTTGTTATGGTAACTGGCTACCCAGGGCGTACTAATCGCTACCGTATTGCGGCAGAGGTCGATTATGTTTTTAACGACAGTTACCCTAAAGCGCGCATGCACAATACAAAATACGTGTCACTGATTGAAGAAAACTCAGAAGATGGCAGTAAAGCCCGTATTGCTTACGAAAGCACCATAGCCGGTTATAACAACTACATTAAAAACTATGGTTCAATGATTGAAAGCTTCAAAAAAGGCACCATGTTTAAGCGTAAAAAACAGTTTGAACAAGAGCTTACAAGCTGGATAAACAGCGATAGCGAGCGTAAACAGCGCTACGGTAATGTGCTTAATGAGTTATCAGCATTAGTAGCACAATCGCAAGAGCACAGTGAGCGCGACCGTATGGTAGGCTATGTTCATCGTTCACAAATGATCAGCACGGCACGTCGTTTATACCGCTTAGCGGTTGAAAAACAAAAGCCAAATAGTGAGCGCGAATCAGGTTATCAAGAACGCGATTTACCGCGTATTAAATCTTCTCTTGAGCGTATGTCACGTCGCTTTGATGCCAATGTAGATAAAGCAATATTACTGCACTTTTTAGAGCAATATGCAGCATTACCTAAAGCAGAGCGTTTTAGTGAAATTGATGAAGCTTTTGCTTTAGAAAACGGGTTTGATAAAGCAAAACAAAGTGCATTGTTAGATGAAATGTATGCCAAATCAAGATTAGATAATGAAATTGTTCGTAATTCATTATTTGAACAAACACTAAGTCAGCTTAACCAAAGCCAAGACCCATTCATGCAATATGCAAAAGCTATATTTGCTGTGATGAAAGCCGAGGAAGATAAGTCAAAAGCCCTGGCAGGTAAGTTACAAGCTGCTCGCCCAGAGTTAATGAGTGCAATTATTGCCTTTAACAAAGCGCAAAACAAACCGGTTTACGCCGACGCAAACAGCACATTACGTGTAACTTACGGAACGGTAGGCGGTTATTCTCCGCAAGATGGTTTGGTGGCTACGCCGTTTACTTCACTTGAAGGCTTATTGGCTAAAAACACCGATGTTGACCCATTTAATGCGCCTAAAAAGCTGCAAGAGCAAATTAAAGCGAAGCTTTATGGTGATTACACCGGTGGCATGAATACTGTTCCGGTTAACTTTTTATCAAATGTAGACACGACAGGCGGTAACTCAGGTTCGCCAACGCTTAACGGCAATGCCGAGCTGGTGGGTTTACTGTTTGACGGTGTGTACGAAAGCATTATTGGTGATTGGGATTATAACCCAGAACTAAACCGCTCAATTCATGTAGATTCTCGCTACATGCTGTGGGTAATGGATAAAGTAGATAACGCCCAAAACTTATTAGACGAAATGAAAATCGTAAAATAATTAGCAGTTAAAATAACAAAAGGCGCTTACCTTAACCGGAAGCGCCTTTTTTGTTTAAACATTTTTGGCGATTAATCTAACTTAAACTACGGGCTACGGGCTACGGGCTACGAGGTTCGGGGGGAGCTAATATTTAACTTTTTACTGACATAGGGCTTTGTGTAATAAGGTCTTTAAGTGATTGATTTACTGAGAGTGTGCAGAGACGCTGCGCTTTTGTAGGAGCAGGGTGTTTTTAAATTTAAACTTCTTTGATAAAGGTAAATACGCTACGTTTAATTTACTAAATGCCAACTAGCATAATTTTACCTTGTGCCATGCCCTCAAGCTGGCAGCTAAAATCAATGCGCTTTTCAGCAGGTGTTTTATACAGCAAAGTGAGCTTACGAAAAGGCGTGGTAATCACTTTGACCGTTTTGATTTGTAAACTAACGCGCGTTCGTTTGTCTAAAAAGGCAAAAGCCGTTTCCGTTAATGCTTTTTTACATGCGCTTAATGCTGTATTTGTTACAACGCCCGATAATATTGAGTTACTAATATCTTCAGCCGACAAGCTACTATAACCACTTGCCATTACACAGGCGGCATAAATATCAAGTATGGCAATAGCGCGTACTTTTTGACTTTTAGGATCCTCATAAACAGCCATTACACAGGGTACTTTAGATTCATCGAATACCTGCGGTTGAATTGTGTTTACGATTAAAGACTGACTTATATGTTTATGAAACAACCGTTCTAATTGCGACAGCTTTGGCAACGCTAAATCATCATTTAATTCAATTTCATCAGGAATGACTTCGTTATTTTCTACAAGTTGAACCAAAGGTAATAACTTATCGTGAAGTTGTTCATCTGTAAAAGGTTTTGATAGAACAAAAGATGCGCCAAAGCTAATGGCTTCTTCAATTTGAGACTTTTCATCAACCGTGGTTAGCATTGCTACTATTATATTAAGTTGCCTTTGCTTTATTGCACGTAATAGCGTAACTCCACACATATCAGGCATATGCCAGTCTGTAAGCACAATATCGGGGTGCCAACTACCAATCAGCGTTAACGCTGATTTAGCATTGTTGGCTTTTTCTATTAATAACTTCCGATAGCCAAACTTTTCCAACCCTCGGCGTACTATTTCAAGTGTTGCATGGCTATCATCCACGATAAGTATTTTCACACAGGTAACTTTTTTTTAATGTTGTTGTTATTATGGCAGATTTTTTTCACAGCGCTAAACTCTAGTAAATAAACACTTAATTTAAGATAACTAAATAATGCCATATGCCGTATTTCCGCCAGAGGTTTATCATTATATTGCTATAAATTTTGGGCTACTTATTTTAGCCGCGTGGTTTTATATACTTTTACTGATACTCAGAGAGTTTAGGGCATTTGCGTTGAGTATGGTTAAAAGTAGTGGGGGCATGGATGATGCTACGCTAGCGATGTGTAGAGAGTCTGTTGAAAATGCCATGAGCTATGTTAACGACAATCGTAAAACTATCGCTGAGCTAATCAATGTGCAAATGCTGTTACAACAGCAATTAACAGAGGTTACTTCATCAACCAAAGATCATGTTACCGAAAAAGAACAACAGCTAATTGATGAGCTTAATAAAAAATTAAAACGCTCGCATCAGTTAATCCGCAAGCTTAAAGGGGATCTCGATAAAAGTGTCGAAAAATTAAAAATTACTCGTCAAAAACTCTATGCACAATATGATGCAGTGACTGTACTTCAAGAAGAAAAAGACCAGCTACAAGCGGATTATGAAGCACTTAAAAGCGCAAGCGAAAATAGTGATAAAACATCAAGCGCAGATACATCCTCAACGCCAGATCAAACAAAGTTACTTAACACTTTAAACGAATATAAAAGGCAAATTGCAGAGCAAGACCAACTACTACAGCAATTGCAGTTACAAACTGACGGGCCAGAAAGTAGTGAGGAGCTAGACACACTCAAGCAAGAGCTAGAAAAAACGCAGTACGCACTTAAACACCTTACAAAAGAAAAGAAATTCATTGAAGGACGCTATTTAGAAATGATGAAAAATAGCCAAAAGCCAAGTTAGCCAACGACTTTTTTTCAGTCTGAGCCAGTACACGTTATTACTGTGCTTTGTGCTCATTCACTTCTCTGTGTGTAATAAGGTTTTTAAGTGATTTATTTACAAAGAGAGCGAAGAGACGCTGCGCTTTTAGAGGAAGTTATAAAACAAAGCTGTTTGGTGGTTTTGGTTTCTCATTTGCTCCTCATTCACTTCTCTTTGTAGAATAAGGTCTTTTAGTGATTTATTTACAAAGAGGGCGAAGAGACGCTGCGCTTTTAGAGGAAGAGATAAAACAAGGCTGTTTTTAGCTAGTCACTACCATATAGTGCAACGTTATCTTTGCTGAGTATGTAAGGTGACGATTTATAGTAAACAAAGAACCAGCCTAATATGGCTAATATTACGCCTAAACCATATTTGCTAAAAATTGGAATATACATTATCAATGTGAACACGACTGCCGAAAACAATAAAAATATAGCCCAGAATAATTTTGAGCTGATAAGTTTCAATCTCGTCTTGCAACTGGCACATTTAAAGTAAAATGGGAGTGCAGATAAAGAAAAGCTGAAAATATCTATTTTATGCTCACAGCGAGGGCATTGACTCATAAATTTCCTTGTGACGCATTTTATAATTTACTTGATTTAACAACATCTTCGCCAGCTTCTATGTATAGAAAGCTTTTATCGATCTTATTTTTTCTTTGCATACTTTCCATAAAGTGTAGTGGCGCAATTTCGGTTTTAAATGTGCCCCAAAATACGAAATCTAGTTTACTTAGTATTGTACACAAACTTTCCAGTACAGGATTATCTGGAAATTTATATGGCCCAGACGAATACTTAACGTTAGATTTGTACCTAATATAAAAGTACTTGTCATTTACTCTCGATCCTACCTTTGGATGCTTATAGTACTTTATCGAATAGTCACCGAATTCCTCTAGAACAGATTGCTCTTCTACTAATAGCGTTATCTCGTTTTCACTAATCCATTTTACGATATTCAAAAGGTCATGCCTTGTATCACGCCGCAATAAGCGGAAAGTTACTGTTGGCTAAAATAAGTGAGGAACGAACAAAAAGCCAACTGTAATTTGTCCGTCTTGAAAACCCTTGTTATATTTATTGTGCAGATATACTGACTTTGGTTTGTGAAGTTTTTGCTAGTTATAAGACACCGTAGTAGTTTAGGCCATCAATCTTTTTACCGATAATAAAATAGTTTATTTCATTAGTCATAGTATGATCTCCTAGTATTTCAGTTGCGCTACTTACATCAGAAAATTGAATAGCCATTAAAGCCATTAAAGCCATTAAAAACTCCACTTGCTCGTTAGCTTTTAAACGCTTAGAAACTTTGGAAATACCTTGCTTAGTGGATTCAACTGTAGAACCGTTAAATACAAAATCCTTTTTTTGTGTTCGCACAAGCACTAAGAAAGAAAACCATCAGAACAAATAGTAAATTTTCATCGAATATCCTTATAAATATAACCCCTCCATAAGAGGCAAAAAATTGTTGGCTATAATGTTTGAGGTACGAAAAACAGCCAACTGTTTTTTGTCCTTTTGATGGACTTGCTATTTTTTAGCTAGCCAATCATCCATATGTCTAATAACTTCTACTACTTGGAGTTCGTCAACATTATCATGACCATCAATTTCAACTGCTTGGTCGTATAAATAGGCATTAAACTCATTAAATTTAGACCAAATTTTATTACCACTATCAACGCGAATATTTTCTGTAGCTACAAACCAATCTCTAACTACCTTAACAATTTTAGAAGGTTCATCGTCGTGGTTTTTTATATCTGAGCCAGACAAATCAGACAGGGCTTTTTGATAGCGATACCGTTCTTTTTCTAAAACTAGTAATTGCTTATTTTTCCACTTATCACCTTTTAAGGCTTTTGCCCCGTAATCTATTCCAAGCTCAAAAGGCATATTCATTCTAAAGTGTTCATCTTTATCTGATGAGATAATTCTCGATAAATCATGAATTCCAAATAATTAGACCAACAATTTTTTCGATTCTAGATTCAGCTGAATCTGCTCGCTCTAGTGATAATCTAGGTATGTACCTAGGTATTTGATTGAAAAAATGACCGACAACAATAATTGTCTATAATCTTCATCAAATGGGCAATTTACAAAAACATTCTTGGCAAAGTTTTCCATTGAACTCGTCCCTAACCTTTCGGTGGATGGGGATCGTTACCATAGCTATTCTTTTCTCGAATCTTTCCATCTTTTCCGTGAACGTATAGTTCGGATTTTTGATTTTGGGCTACACCTTTAGCCCACTGAATTGCTTCAGCTTGGGTATCAAAGTGTTTTGAGGCTCGTTCAGAACCACTTTTTTTACATCCCATCCGCCTTTTGAGTTACTTACTACATGCTGCGAATTTTTACTCATGACTTCTCCTTGAAACTTAACGCCCGCGTAATAAGCGCGAGCTAGCGAGCGTCCTGATTGACGCGTTTGATACTCATTGAGCCTCCTCCCCAGCATCGCGATTATTCGCTACGCTGAAAAGGCAACCAACCTTACAGGAGAAAGCTCAATGAACTTTTACAATAACATGCATCCATATTATTGTGGAATCGATTTACACGCGCGATTACTTTACGTCTGTATCATTGATAATACAGGACTTATCCTTGTTCACAAGAAAATTAAAGATGACCCAGAAGCACTACTAAAACTACTTAAACCGTATACCGGTGACATTGTGGTTGGCGTAGAATGCATGCATTGCTGGTATTGGGTCGCTGACTTTTGTAAAGAACACACTATCGACTTTATTCTCGGTCATGCGTTATATATGAAGGCGATTCATGGCGGTAAAGCCAAAAACGATAAAATAGATTCATATAAAATTGCCAAACTCATCCGAGGGGGAAACTTCCCACTTGCTTATGTGTATGACAAAGATATGCGTGCTACGCGCGACTTATTACGCCGAAGAACTAAAATTGTTCGCCACGGGGCTGATTTAAAAGCCCATGTCGCCAATACCGCCAGCCAGTACAATTTACCTGCCCACAACGTGAATTTAAAGAACGTCTGCGACAGAGAAAAGATGCGCTATTACTTCCCTGACCCCGTTGTGCAACGATCTATTAATTTAAATATGGCCATACTCGATTGCTATCACAATGAGCTTAAGCCTTTAGAGCATTATATTGAACAAATGGCCAAGCAACACAACCCTGTCCACCTTAATATCTTGCAAACAATTAGTGGTATAGGCCGCATTCTCGCACTTACCATTATCTATGAAATTGGTGACATCAATCGTTTTTCAAGCGTACAAAAGTTCGCTTCATATAGTCGGTTAGTCAAATGTAAAGCAGAGTCTGCCGGCAAAACCTATGGCACCCAAGGTAACAAAATTGGCAATGCACATCTAAAATGGGCGTTCTCCGAAGCCGCTGTATTGCTGCTGCGTCACAATCATAACGCCAACAAATACCTCGAAAAACTACAAAAACGAATGAGCAAAGCCAAAGCACTGTCAGCGCTTGCGCATAAGCTTGGTCGCTGTGTTTATTATATGCTTAAAAAAGAGACGGTATTCGATGAAGCAAAATTCTTAAAGAGTTAGTCACGGTACTGAGTGAGCTGAACATCTAACTGGATATAAGGCTGAGCATCAATCAATTGGGTGAGTTAATAACCAAAAAGGTTTAACCTAATTATATGCCTACAGACCGAAGCCACTTGTCTTGATTAGACGCTCAGTACGCGTGCATTAATACAATAAACAAAGTCGCTTACACCTGACTTGAGCCTGAAACTAACTGGATCATAATGATGCAACCAGCCGCCTTGAATAGTGCCATGATGAGGTTAACCGATGAATGTCTAGTGCCCCAGCAACCCCAAAAGGATATGGGAAAAACCTGGCTGCGATGAGATCGCAATAAGAGAGCCTCTATATGTGTTTGCCGTAAGCTACTTGCTTAACAGCCGTATCGACAGACGAAGTAAACGAATTTGTTTATTGATTTAGAATTGACCGTCAATTTATAAAAACGGTCAAAAAGAACACTAATGCCTATTGACAGAGTTAAGGCTCATATGTGTTAGCTTGTGTTGCACGCATAAAATCAAGATCACTAGTGATAACTCCAATACCCGATGCGACAACGTCATCGTAGGATTGGGTGATCGATTCATGTCGAGACCAAAGATAAACATCCGAACCATAGCTCTGTAATCTTGATGCAAGGCGTTCAGGATAGCCCCAAAAATACTTTGTCATCGAGGGAGGTATAAAAAGAATGGTGTTCCTACAGGACTCAGGAACTAATCCCGCCCATCCAACTAAAAGATAATCTATTCCGCAACTCTTTACACTACCAACACTTGCTAACCGTAAAGATGAATCCTTGTTTCGAAACCACTCTTTACCTTTTGAAGAGGTAATTACAATATGGCTAGATTTTTTGCCAGATAGATACTCATATAGAGTTTCGAATGAACGTATGTCGTTATCCTTTAGGTTTAACCAAAACTCATGCTTTGGATACCGTTCGTAAAATGCCTCTAACTTGGAAATCCTAAAACCTTTTCCTCTAAATGGGAAAGTCGCACCATCATCAAACGTATATCCATATCCTGCATCAATACTTTTCAACTGCTCAAACGATGTTTTATGTACCGGCCCATACCCGTTTGTAGCACAATCTAACGTCCAGTCATGAAAAACAACCAGTTGATCATCACGAGTTCTGTGAACATTTAGATGAATTACGTTCGCTCCGGCTGCAACGGAAGAAGCCACGGCTTCTAGTGTGTTTTCAACAGAATTGATGTTTGATGGTTTTATTGAAAGGGCGGTACAGCCAGTTTTATTTAGTTTTTCATAATTAACTGCGCTTCCGCCTCCTCGATAGGCCACGATCTCGCCATGTCGCTGTAGGTCAGGAACGAACACATAAGCGTTAACAACTCCTAGAGTAATTATGCAAGACAGTGCGATCAAAAACGTCTTAACTATTTTTATAAACATTTATTACCAGAATCCTTGATAGATGGTCGATGAAAGCTAACGCCTAAATAACAGGCAAAAAATTGTTGGCTAAAATAAGCGACGCAGGAGCAAAAGCCAACTGTTTTTTGTCCTTGTTAATTTTCTTGATACTCATTGAGCCTCCTCCCCAGCATCGCGATTATTCGCTACGCTGAAAAGGCAACCAACCTTACAGGAGAAAGCTCAATGAACTTTTACAATAACATGCATCCATATTATTGTGGAATCGATTTACACGCGCGATTACTTTACGTCTGTATCATTGATAATAAAGGACTTATCCTTGTTCACAAGAAAATTAAAGATGACCCAGAAGCACTACTAAAACTACTTAAACCGTATACCGGTGACATTGTGGTTGGCGTAGAATGCATGCATTGCTGGTATTGGGTCGCTGACTTTTGTAAAGAACACACTATCGACTTTATTCTCGGTCATGCGTTATATATGAAGGCGATTCATGGCGGTAAAGCCAAAAACGATAAAATAGATTCATATAAAATTGCCAAACTCATCCGAGGGGGAAACTTCCCACTTGCTTATGTGTATGACAAAGATATGCGTGCTACGCGCGACTTATTACGCCGAAGAACTAAAATTGTTCGCCACGGGGCTGATTTAAAAGCCCATGTCGCCAATACCGCCAGCCAGTACAATTTACCTGCCCACAACGTGAATTTAAAGAACGTCTGCGACAGAGAAAAGATGCGCTATTACTTCCCTGACCCCGTTGTGCAACGATCTATTAATTTAAATATGGCCATACTCGATTGCTATCACAATGAGCTTAAGCCTTTAGAGCATTATATTGAACAAATGGCCAAGCAACACAACCCTGTCCACCTTAATATCTTGCAAACAATTAGTGGTATAGGCCGCATTCTCGCACTTACCATTATCTATGAAATTGGTGACATCAATCGTTTTTCAAGCGTACAAAAGTTCGCTTCATATAGTCGGTTAGTCAAATGTAAAGCAGAGTCTGCCGGCAAAACCTATGGCACCCAAGGTAACAAAATTGGCAATGCACATCTAAAATGGGCGTTCTCCGAAGCCGCTGTATTGCTGCTGCGTCACAATCATAACGCCAACAAATACCTCGAAAAACTACAAAAACGAATGAGCAAAGCCAAAGCACTGTCAGCGCTTGCGCATAAGCTTGGTCGCTGTGTTTATTATATGCTTAAAAAAGAGACGGTATTCGATGAAGCAAAATTCTTAAAGAGTTAGTCACGGTACTGAGTGAGCTGAACATCTAACTGGATATAAGGCTGAGCATCAATCAATTGGGTGAGTTAATAACCAAAAAGGTTTAACCTAATTATATGCCTACAGACCGAAGCCACTTGTCTTGATTAGACGCTCAGTACGCGTGCATTAATACAATAAACAAAGTCGCTTACACCTGACTTGAGCCTGAAACTAACTGGATCATAATGATGCAACCAGCCGCCTTGAATAGTGCCATGATGAGGTTAACCGATGAATGTCTAGTGCCCCAGCAACCCCAAAAGGATATGGGAAAAACCTGGCTGCGATGAGATCGCAATAAGAGAGCCTCTATATGTGTTTGCCGTAAGCTACTTGCTTAACAGCCGTATCGACAGACGAAGTAAACGAATTTGTTTATTGGTTTAGAATTGACCGTCAATTTATAAAAACGGTCAAAAAGAACACTAATGCCTATTGACAGAGTTAAGGCTCATATGTGTTAGGCATTTTCAAGACTAACACCAAACTTTTTTACTCTCCTTTTATTTATCTCACTTTCGGAAGCTATTTTCTGAAGAGCTTTCGTTGCTCGTTCAGCGATTTCCTTTTGTTGATCATTCGGGTTAGAAAATTGACCAAACTTCAGGCACTTTGTAACAAAAGAAGATAAATGCCTTCCTTCTTCGTTTTTAAATAATTCGTAGTACTCATTAACAGTTGTATTTGCTAATACCATTTCATCACTAGGATTCCAACCATTACTACTAGCTATACGATCTAAAACCTGTTTTGCGGATTCTTGTGGGACTGATTGGTTATAAATGGCATTAAATTTTTGAACTACGTCTGGATCTCGAATATCACCGAAGATATTAATTTCATCCATATCAAACAGCTCTACCTCATCCTTTCGGTTTTCAATATAGATATCAATTATTTCCAACGCCTTTTGTTCTTCGCCAAGTTCTTTAAAAAGGGTTACGGTACCATTTAAGTTAGTTGGTGTTATGTATTTACAATTTGCTTTAAAGCTTTCATATAATTCGCCAATAACAACATCGCCATTATTATCAAATGTATCGTGATATAGCCTCCACGCGTTAGAAAATGAATTTTCTGATTTTGAAGCAATGATTTGTTGATTTTTTAATTTAGCTTTTTCATTCACTTCACTTTCAACAAAGAAACCTGTTTTTACGGCTTCCGCTAAAACTAAATCTAAATCATCAGTGAGTTGGTAGTTGTACGCTTGTAAGGTAGTTTGCCAACCTTTTTCTTTATCTGTAATTTCATCATCACCTATCCCAAGCAATGAATATCCCTTACTTGTAATAAAATCGAGTGGAGGTATTCCATCATCAGTATTTGAAGTGAAATAGCTCCAAGAATAAAGTACAAGTGTGTGTATAACTTGATCTAATATTTCCGGTTCAAAATCTTTTACTAAAGGTAGAGATAAATCAATTAACCTCTCTATTTTCTTTAAAATTCTTATATTTCTTATATTAAGGCTGGTTGTTAATTCTTTAAGTCGATTGTGATAGCTAGCATTACCCGAGAAAGCAATATCTGCACTTTCTTTTGGAACTGGTGAAAAAGCCAACTCTATATCAATAACTTTTTCACGATATTTTTCATAATCTTGAAGCCCATCTTCACCATCATTTAAAAGGAGTACTACCTTGCACCCTTTTTGTTCTTTTAATAATGAGACTAAGCCTAGGACATCTTTAATATCAAGTCCTTTGCCTTTTCTCTCTGAGATCATCAATACAAATAAGTGTTTTGTTCAATGATAAAAAGGAAATTGCTTCGATAGCTGGGCTAAATGATTTTACAATAGGAGCGCCCTTAAATAGATTTATAGATTGTCTTCCAACAGATTCTATAAGGCTAGTTGTATTATCCCTAAATGTATCAATGCTTGCAGCAGTACCAATTAGGTCACGTTTTACAACATTTTCAAAAATAGTATATTTGAATGAGTCTAATGAACTTATGCCGAATAACGATACATATGAATAACGTTCAAGTTTCACCTTTTTATCCATACAAGCTTCAATCAGAAATTTTTTCCAACTAAAAGTTTTTCCTACACCCCACTCACCTTTTATTGCCATTACTTCTGGATGATCTGATGATAAGAATTTAAAAATTTGAGCTTTGATTATTTCGACTGACAAGGTGGTGACTCCAAGATGCCTAACAATTTAATAGTGCGCCCATCGCGCATATCTCTGTCAATGTCACGCTCACTTTTCTATTTTTATATAGTTTTAACAAATTACCTAACATATTACTATCACTAAGTTTTTTATTGTCTTTAATAATTACTTAGAGGAGTAATATGCGCGCTTGGCTCATTTTCTTGAATATATGAGCGACGGTAGTTTTAACATTTAGCTAGATACAGCGTTAAATCTATTTCCTTCAATATTCTTTAGTATATTTCATGTGCATTTTGTAACCATTAAATGCTAGGTTAGGTGTAACTATATTGAAGGAATAAATTATGAAACTTGAGTCTTTAGCGTTGCACCATGGTTATGAATCTGAAGCCACCACTAAGTCGGCGGCGGTGCCAATTTATAACACCTCTTCGTACACCTTTGATAATACCCAGCATGGCGCTGATTTATTTGATTTAAAAGTGCCGGGTAATATTTATACCCGCATAATGAATCCGACCAATGCGGTACTTGAGCAGCGTATTGCGGCGATGGAAGGCGGCATTGGTGCACTGGCTGTGGCCTCGGGTATGGCGGCGATTACCTATGCGATTCAATGTTTATGTGAAGTGGGTACTAATATTGTAAGCACCAGCCAAGTGTATGGTGGCACTTATAACTTATTTGCCCACAGCTTGCCGCGCCAAGGTATAGAGGCGCGAATGATTAAAGCCGATGATTTTGACGGTTTTGAAAACGCGATTGATGAAAACACGCGTGCGGTTTTTTGCGAATCAATTGGTAACCCTGCTGGGAATATTGTTGATATTGCTCGCCTTGCGAAAATTGCCCACACTAAAGGGGTGCCTTTAATTGTAGATAACACCGTGGCTACGCCGTATCTGTGTCGTCCATTTGAGTTAGGTGCCGATATTGTGGTGCACTCGCTCACTAAATACATTAACGGCCATGGAACCGCGATTGGCGGTATGATTGTTGATTCGGGCAAGTTTGACTGGAAAGCCAATGCGACTCGTTTTGCGATGATGAATGAGCCTGATCCGTCGTACCATAATGTAGTGTATACCGATGCATTTGCTGAGGCGGCGTTTATTGGTCGTTGCTGCGTTGTACCACTTAGAAATACCGGTGCGGCGCTTGCGCCTAAAAACGCCTCTGATATTTTAATTGGCCTTGAAACGTTAGGGCTAAGAATGGATCGCCACTGCGAAAACGCGCAAAAAATTGCTGAATACCTAGAGAGCCATCCTAAGGTGCTTTGGGTTAATTATGCGGGATTAAAATCAAGCCCGTATAACGAAATGAGCCAAAAAATTACCAATGGTAAAGCGTCAGGTATTTTAAGTTTTGGTATTGCCGGTGGCCTTGAAGCCGGTACGCGGTTTATTGATGCTCTAAACATGATTTTACGTTTGGTAAATATTGGCGATGCTAAATCGCTTGCTTGCCATCCTGCATCGACCACGCACCGCCAATTAAATGATGAAGAGCTCGCCAATGCTGGCGTTAGCCGCGATTTAATTCGGTTATCGGTGGGTATTGAAAACATTGACGACATTATTGCCGATGTAAGCCAAGCACTCGATAAAGCTTAAACCGTACAGTAAATACCTCAAACTTTTTTGAGGTATTTATTTTTGCAATTAAAAAGGAGTGCCGATACATGAAATTTTTAATTTTTCTCGGTTCGGTTAGAAAAAGTACCCCACCTAAGCCTGCGCGTTTAGGGGAAAGGGTAGCGAAAGCATGTGAGCGTTGTTTGGTTGAGTATTACTCTGAGCATGAAATAGAGCTTATTGATCCGCTCGATTATGATTTAGACCCTGTGTTTAAACCGCACTTTGCTTATTCGCAGGCTGAGGCACCTAAACAGCTTGATGATTTAGCGGCAAAAATTAAAGCATTTGATGGCTTTGTTATGGTAAGCCCTGAATATAATCATTCGATGAGTCCAGCACTCGCTAATTTGCTAAACCATTTTGGAAGTTCTCTATTTGGCTATAAACCCAGCGCGATCGTTACCTACTCTGCAGGGCAATGGGGCGGCGTACGCGCCGCTGTTGGTATGCGCAGTTTTTTAAGTGAACTGGGCTGTTTGCCGGTATCAGCAATGATCCATGTTCCAAAAGCGCAAGACGTGTTTATTGAAAGTGGTGACGCAAATAATACGGCAGAGCAAACAGCGTGGGATAGCTATTTTTCGCGCACCTTTAATCAATTAATTTGGTGGGCAGAAGGTGCTAGCAAACAACGTGAAGCGTTAGATCCTAAGCAATTAAGCAAAGATTTTAAACGTGACCCATCACAGCGTAATGCGCCTTAACGGTTAAAAATTTAAGCTAGTCTTTTTTGGCGTCTTCACGAGGGGAGGCCAATATTGTTTCTTTTTGTTCGTCAGTTAAAATAATCCAGTCGAATATTTCGTCGCTGGTGCGACCGCACCCAGTACAGTAGCCATTCATTCTATAACATTCACCGATACAGTCTGTTTTTAAATGAGTGGATTGTTTACTGGGTGTTTGGCGCATACATTCTCTCGTCATTATTTAGTGGCGACGGGCTTTCCTACTTCTAAAGAGGTCGACCAAGTTTTAATTTTTGATAACGTTTTGCTGGTATAAACAGAAATAACCGGCGACTTATCATCAAGTACAAAGGTGGTACGCAGCGACGTTTCTGATTCTTTTTGTGTTTCTAACCAGTTGTTTGTTTTAGTTAAACATTGGCGAGTGAGTTCAACTGCTTGTTGATGCATAGCTACCGCTTGTTGTTGATCTTTGTAGCTTTCTTGGCATTGATAGGTCACAGTTTGATTGTTAAAGCTAGTCACTTGGCAGTTATCGCCAAATACGTTGTACTTTGCAGTCCATACATCTAAATATGAGTTTTGTACTTTAGTGTCTTTTAACGCATCAAAGCGATTATCGAATTCGGTTATTAAGCCATCCATTTTTTCACAGGGCGTTAAGCTGTCTAATTTGGCTTTTTGTTCACTGGTTAAACTGCTACAGCCAGATAAAATAAGGCCCGTGAGTATAAGCGATATATAAGTTTTCATAGTGCGCTATCCTTTTGTAATTGCTACCAAGGATACCTAAGGTAGAGAGTAAATGCTATTGAGAGTCTGAATTAAAAAAGAAAAATTATGGCTTTTTATAACGATGTGCGCCAAATAATGGCGCACACAGTAATCGTTATATTTACTTATGACGACCTTGTAGGCAAGCAGCTACACCAGTGAGCTCTAACTCTTGTCGTTGTAATAGTACAACAAGGTGATACAACAAATCGGCCGATTCGTCGGTAAGTTCATTGTTGTCGTGTTTCATTGCCGCAAGTGCCAATTTTACACCTTCTTCACCTACTTTTTGACAGCTACGGCTTAAGTCTTCTGCGAACAGTGGCGCAGTGTAGCTTTAAGCGCTTCGCTGTTCATAAAGCCTTGCATTAAAATTACGCCAGAGCGGGCATCTTGAACAATGGCAGGGATCATCTTGCTTTTAGCGAAAGCAACTTGAGTTTGGTTTTCTAAGGTTACTTGTATAGTCTTGCTGCCACTTGGTTATCGATTAAAAATTGTTTTAGTTCACCGATGTTTATCACGTTTTTGTGAAAAACACTGGCTGCGAGCGCACCATCTACTTGGCTTTGTTGAAATACATCAACAAAATCTTGCATGCTGCCTGCACCGTCTGAGGCGATTAAAGGAATATCACACAGCTGGCGTATTTTGCTGAGTTGTTCGTTGTCGTAACCGTTGCGAACACCATCTTGGTTCATACAATTTAAAACGATTTCGCCTGCACCTAAGTCTTGTACGCGTTTAACCCATTCTTCGGTTTTATAACGGGTGCGGCTTGACGCATTAGGATCGCCAGTAAGCTGATAAACTAGATATTCACCGGTTGTTTCGTCAAAAAAGCTGTCAATGCCAACAACTACACACTGCTTGCCAAACTCATCATGTAATTCTTTTATTAGCTCTGGACGCGCAATTGCAGGGCTATTAATACTGATTTTGTCAGCGCCATGTTCAAGCACACGAGCTGCATCGGCTACCGATTTAATACCACCGGCTACACAAAATGGAATATCGATATGGCGGGCAATGTTTTCAACCCAATTAACATCGAGTAAGCGTTTTTCAACACTTGCACTGATCTCGTAAAACACCAGTTCATCAGCACCGGCTTCGCTGTAGGCTTTAGCTAGGGTAAGTACATCGCCAACCACTTCGTGGCCTTTAAATTTAACCCCTTTAACGACTTAGCCGTCTTTTACATCTAAACAAGGAATTATGCGTTTTGATAACATGAGAATGCCTAGTTTTAAAATTTTGATTTGAAATAAAGCTGTTTTTACATTTAACGTTTGTATGACTAAATAGAAGACGCATAGACTGCACTTGATATGTTATTTATTTGATAAATTTGAATAGTTAATTTAATGAATGAATCTTAATGCATTACTATGCAATGAATTCTTAGCCTCACCATATAATAGAACTCCGGCTATGTTAATACTTAAAGCTAGAACTTAAAGTGATAATTAATGCCTTAAAAAAATATCCGCTTCAATGCTTATTTAAATTTATAAAATACTAAAATTAAAATATTTATTTTGAAAAATAATAACCGTATCTGAGGGCGTTTTTAGCAGCTATAAGGTTTGAAAGGTATGTTGTATATGCAATATTTTTTAAAAGTTAATTGTGATAATTATATGAATTATTTTGCTCAAAGCTTATAAAAAGGCCATGACTTATTACTAAGCATGGCCATATCTTTGTTGGCGTTTAATTAGTTGCCTGTTCGTCTTGTTTAACATTCATAAAAATGGCGTATAGAACAGGTATTACGATTAATGTAAGCAAGGTAGCAAACAGTAACCCGAATACTAAAACCACAGACATTGATTGGAAAAATGCATCAAAATACAGTGGAATAACCCCTAACACCGTGGTTAGTGTGCCCATCATTACCGGTCTTACCCGACTATTTGCCGAGTCGATAATGGCATTATATGCAGGTTTACCTTGGCGAATTTCCATGTCCATTTGATCTACTAATACAATGGCATTTTTAATTAACAAACCAGAGAGCGACAGTAATCCTAATATACCCATAAACTCTAGTGGTATTTGTGTGGTTACCAGCCCAAACACAACACCAATTAAGGCTAATGGCACAACCAGCCAAATAATAATTGGTTGTTTTAAAGCGTTAAATAACACAATAACAATCAGCACCATGGCTAAAAAGCCCATTGGAATAGTTGAGGCCAACATTTCGTTAGACTCTTTCGATTGTCCGTATTCGCCATCCCATTCAAGTCGATACCCTTGAGGAAGGTCAATGGCTTCTATTTTAGGCCTTACCCGATTAAATAACTCTGAGGCTAGTTCACCCGGCAGAGGATCCGCTTGAGCTTTTATAGTCCATTCGCGGTCTTCACGTTTTAAAATGCCATCGCGCCAGACGGTTTTAAACCCATTGGTTACTTGCGCTAGGGGCAGTGTTTCACCAGTGATATTGCTTTGTACCTGAATATTGCCAATATCGTTTATGTCGACACGTTCCGATTGTGGTGCTCTAACAATAATAGGAATGAGCTCTTCACCTTCACGATACTGTCCAACCACTTGACCAGAAAAGTTCTGCTGTAAGGCTTCAGCAACCGCTTTACGCGTTACACCAGCGCGCTGCGCATTAATAGCAGAGTACTGTGGTTCAATAACACTAATGCGTTGTCGCCATGTATCTTTAATAGACAAGGCGCCACCATCATCAATTAATACTCCTTTTGCTTGTGCAGCTAGCTCTCTTAATACATCTGGGTCGGGGCCTTTAAATGTGGCTTCTATTTTAGAGCCACCACCTGGGCCCATTACAAAACGCCATACTTTGCCCTGAGCATCAACAAAGTTATCGTCAATGTAGTTTTGTACGATTGGTAAGAGTTTATCTAGCTTTTTATAGTCATCGACTTTGGCTAAAATTTGCCCGTAAGAGCTGTTTGGTGACTCGCTACCATAAATAAGCATGTAGCGAAGCCCGCCACCACCAATAAGGGTTTGGATACCTTCAACACCATTTTGTTGCTTTACAAATTCCTCTAACTTGAGCATGTCTTTTTTGGTTTTTTCAATATCGGTACCTTGCGGTAGCCAAAAATCAACCACCATTTGTGGTGTGGTAGAAGCTGGAAAAAATCCTGATTTTACAAATTGAAATCCCCACATAGACACACTAAAGGTGGCAACTACAACGGCAATACTGAGCCAGCGATGATGCAGTGCTGACACCACTACCGATTGATAAAGTGCCATAAGTTTATTTGGCTTCGCTGAGCCTGAGGTATCGTTATCTTGCTCTTTAAACAAGCAATAACAAAATAAGGGGGTTAGGGTAATGGCAAATAACCAGCTGTATAATAAAGAGATTAAAATTACCCAGAATAAATGACCGGTAAATTCGGCGGTATCACCTGGAGCAAGGCCAATAGGCGCAAAAGCAACAATGCCTACCAAGGTACCACCCAGTAGTGGCCACTTAGTTTGCTTGACAACTTCGCTAGCAATTTCTAACTTTTTACGGCCCTTTTGTGTACCAACTAAAATTCCTTCGGTCACAACTATGGCGTTATCAACCATCATGCCTAACGCGATAATAAGCGCACCAAGCGAAATACGATGCATGGGTATGCCGCTAAAATCCATGGTAGCAAGGGTGGCAAAAATGGTTAGCAGTAATACGGCGCCAATAATAATTCCTGAGCGCAAACCCATAAATAGCAGCAGGGTAACCATTACGATCACCAGTGCGACTAAAACATTCACTACAAAGTTGTCGACTGAATCTTGTACTACTTTACCTTGGTGGTAAAACTCATGCACTGTGATGCCAAGCGGTCTGAGGTTTTCAGTTTGTTTTACTTTGTCATCAACGCGGTCAAATACTTTAACCACATTAGCCCCCAATACACTGGCGACCCCAAGTGAAATTGCAGGTTTAGAGTTATAACGGACTAACTTGGTTGCTGGGCTTTGGAAGCCACGGTATACATTGGCAATATCTTTAAGATAAATTGTTTTACCTTCACCGCTAGCACTGACCAATAGATTTTTAATGGTATCAACGGAGTTTATTTCTCCAGTAGGGTCAATAAAAATACGTTGATCGCCAATTTGAGTGTTACCAGCGCTCAATACAGCGTTTTGCTCATCTAAAATGCCGTAAATATTATTAATAGACACGCCTAAAGAGGCTAACTCTTCACGGGCTATTTCTACAAATATGCCTTCTTGCTGCACGCCTGTCATAGCAACTTTGGCTACGCCCTCTACTTGTAAAATGTCACTTTGCAAATCTTTAGCGTAGGCATGTAACTCGTCGGGTGAGTATCCTTCGGCGGTAATTAAATAACTTAAGCCATACACATCACCAAAATCATCATAAACTTGTGGCGTGCCAGTACCAGGCGGTAATGTTGGACGTGTGTCATTTATTTTGTTTCTGAGCTTAGTCCAAATAACTTGCAACTCAGATTTAGTCGGAGAAAACTCTGATTTAATCTCTACTTTAATTTCAGATAAACCCGTAGATGAGGTAGACGATATAGTATCAACTTCTTGCAGTTCTTGAATAGCACGTTCTAGCGGCTCAGTGACCTCTTTTGCAACTTCTAGTGGGCTTGCACCTGAATACGAAACAAACACCTGCGCGGTACGAATTATAAATTCGGGATCTTCAAAGCGAGGCATGTTTTTATAGGATGAAAAACCAAATCCTAGGGTTAAAATAATGAGTATAGTGCTAATTAACTTATTATTGATTGTCCATTTTGCTAAATCCATTATCGCGCTCCTATGCTTTAGTCCAAGGACGTACTTTCATACCCTCAGTCACATAGTTTGCACCTGCACCAATAATTACATCCCCGGCTTTTAAACCGTCAGTGACAATGAGTTGCTCGCCAATGCCATTTTCAATTTTAACGGGAGCTTTCGAAGCTTGCATTGTTTTAGCGTCAACCGTCCAAACAAAGTGTTCTCCGTTTTGTTCAAAAATAGCAAAGGTTGGCACTAGTAAGCGAGTTGTATTTGAGCTGCTTTCACGGGTGATTTTTAGACTGGCATTCATGCCAGGCAATATATTAAGGTTATTTGGTACAGCAAAGGCAAATCGTACTTCATAGGTTTGGCTCGCTGAGTCGGCTTCTAAATTGGCTCGTCTAAATGTTGCAGGAATGGGAGCAGTTGATACATCTTGTAAAATTACTGAGGCTACATTGTTCTGCTTAGAATCAACTGTGGCCACAATAGACGCGGGAATATTTACCACCGCTTCCATTTCACCTTTACCAAATAAAGTAACAACGTGTTGCCCAGCACTTATGTTTTCAAGCTGCTTTACCGGTACTTCTGCAACAATAGCATCGTAAGGCGCTATAATTTTACTGTCAGATAATGCTTTTTGCGCTGAGTCATATTGCGATTCGGCTACTTCTTTTTTAGATTTTAGTTGCTCTATATCACGTTGTGAAATAACCCCATCTTTAACGAGCTTTAAACCACGTTGGTAATCATTATCGGCTGTTTCAAACTGAATTTTGCTCGACTTGACCTCATTAATAAAGTTTCGTTGTTCTAATACAGCGATTACATCGCCTTTGTTTACGTTTTGTGCAGCAATAACGTTAAGCGCTTCTAACTTTCCGCTAACTTGAAAAGCAAGCTTTGAGCTATTTATAGTGTCGATAGTGGCGGGGTAGGTGAGCGTTTTTGATTGCGACTCATCACCTATGGTTATCAGTTTTACCGCACGCGGTTCGTTTTGTTTTTCTGTAGTGACTTCACTTTCTGAGCAACCGGCTAATAAAAGTAGAAACGTGATACTAATCAAATTAAATTGAGTAAAACAACGTGTTTTGATCATATGGCTTACCTTAAATAAAAAGTGCGTTGTTAATTGTTGGCATTTTTTAATCAGTAAAAATTATAAAATAGCCAATTGCGTTTATTTTCGAATTTACCTGAAATGTAAGTTATTAAACTATAACTACTTTAAAAGAAGCAGTAAGGTAGTAGGTAATAAATAACATTGTAATTTCAATAGTTTATTATTGCTGTACCGTTTTGTTTTAATTTGTATGATTTTGTAGAAAGCACCAAAAGTGCAACTTAATACTTGCTTTATGTTGGGCTAAGTATAATTAATAATCAACATTTTAAAAGCAGACGCCTAAAATATTAGCTATGTAGTATTAAAACCACAAACTGTACTTTTTACAATTTAAATTGAAATATTAATTGCTTAGGAGCGGTCTTGTAAGAGTGATGTTGGTATTGCTTGATAAAAACACTTCAACTCAAAGCATCACTCAGCAATGGTTAGCCATTATTTTCGCGGGTAATTTTAACTGTGAAAAATTCCAACATAGTCATCAAAAAATAATCATACGAGGTCAAATCCTACCATGAGTAAAAAAATCATCTTAATAGCAATTATTAGCTTATTTGCCCTGACTATTTTGTATTTTACTGGCGCATTTAATCGTGATGCAGTGACTGCACAGCGTTTTGTTAATTTACAGCAAGGTGATAAAACCCATAAGGGATTTCGCCGAGCACACACAAAAGGTATTTGTTTAGCAGGCTCTTTTGAGTCAACGGGTGAGCTTGCTAAGTATTCGCAAGCGAAGGTATTTGATTTAGGGGCCACTCCTTTTGTAGGTCGCTTTTCTATTGCGGGTAATAATCCAACTGCACCTGATTTAAAAGCTCCAGTTCGTAGTTTAGCGTTTTCTATAACTGCTGATGATAACCAAGAATGGCGGGTGGCAATGAATACGCCTCCGGTTATGGCCGTAGCTACGCCAGAAGCGTTTTTTAAACAACTACAAGCACTTTCACCCGATCCGGTGACTAAAAAGCGCAGCCCAGAAAAAATTAAAGCGTTTTTTGCAGCACACCCTGAAAGTGCTGCTTTTAATAACTGGAAAGCAAGCTACACGCCAACCAGTAGCTTTGCCACTGAGCAATACCACAGTATCAATGCGTTTTATTTGATGGATGAGAATGATGAAAAGCATGCCGTACGCTGGATTGCTAAACCACAATTAAGTGATGAAAATATCCAATCACTTAATAATAATTCACCAGATGCGTTGCAACTACAACTTAAAGACCAAGTAGCTCAGTCTCCGGTTAAGTTCGATATGCTGTTTAGCTTTGCAACCGAAGAAGATGATGAAAACAACCCAACTGTTTTATGGCCACAATCGCGCAAAACGATTAACGCCGGTACGTTAGTAATATCACGCTTGCAAGCACAACAGGGTGGGGTATGTGAAAACATGAACTTTGATCCGCTGGTATTACCAACAGGTATTGAGCCAAGTGCCGATCCTATTTTACGTGCCCGTGGCGCTGCGTATGCAGAGTCATTTCGTCGTCGTGCTAAAGAAGTACTTTTAAATAATTAATCACAGGAACGAGTCAATGAACACAATTACTAAATACTCAGCGTCGAGTATGCTTATTCACTGGGCGATGGCATTAATTATACTTTCTATGTTATTTCTTGGTTTATCGATGGTACAAAGTTTAGCCGTATGGCAAGTAGAAGCTATACAACTACATAAATCGTTTGGCGTGTTAGCACTGATATTAGTGGCGATAAGATTAATTAATAAAGTAATGCATAAAAGCCCTGCATTACCCCAAAGTGTGCCTAAAGCACAAGCTTTAGCGGCACATTTAACCCAAGTGGGCTTATATGCGTCTATGATTTTAATGCCAATTTCAGGCTGGTTAATGCAAAGTGCTGACGAACGTTCTGTGAGCTTTTTTGGTATATTTACTTTGCCTGATTTAGTTAGTAAAAATATTGAGACCTATGCATTTTTTCGTGAAGCACATGGCTTAATTGCTTATGCATTTTTACTGTTTATTTTTATGCATGTAAGCGCTGCACTTTATCATGGTTTAATAAAGCAAGATGGCGTATTGGGTTCTATGTTACCGGGTAAGCATAAATAATTTAGTCAAAGTTAATTAGGGGCTGTTGACCTTTTGAGATTAAATTTGCAGCAGTCTGTTTGGTGTTTAGGCAGAGCTTATGTGGTGTGGTTATTCTACATAAATAGGCGATAACGCAGCATCAATGCCAAACAGGCGCTGCCCGAAGGGTTCTGCCTAGAGGCGATTTTGCCTACATGGATGTAAGCCAGTAGAATAACGCAGGAGCAGTTATCGAGCCCACTAGGTTGCAAACCTCGCGCCGCGATTAAACCGCCCCCTAGTTTGAACAAATATTAATCCGTAAAGGTCAGCAGACCCTAGTTAAAGGATACCTAAGGGAGAGAATAAATGCTATTGAGAGGCTGAATTAAAAAGAAAAATTATGGCTTTTTATAACGATGTGCGCCACATAATGGCGCACACAGTAATCGTTGTATTTACTTATGACGACCTTGTAGGCAAGCAACTACATCAGTGAGTTCTAACCCTTGGCGTTGTAGTAGTACAACTAGATGATACAACAAATCGGCCGATTCGTTGGTAAGTTCATTGTTGTCATGTTTCATTGCTGCAAGTGCCACTTCTACACCTTCTTCACCTACTTTTTGACAGCTACGGCTTAAGTCTTCTGCGAACAGTGAGGCGGTGTAGCTTTTAGCTGGATCATCATTTTTACGCTCAACAATGACATCTTCTAATTGTGCTAAAAAGCTTAAGCTTGGTTTAGCATCATCGCCAAAGCAGCTTTGTGTGCCTAAGTGGCATGTTGGGCCCTCTGGGTTAGCCATTACTAAAATTGAGTCGTAGTCACAATCGGTATGAACCGATACCACATTTAAGTAGTTTTCTGATGATTCGCCTTTAGTCCATAAACGCGATTTAGAACGCGAATAAAAGGTCACTTTATTGCTCTCAAGCGTAACTTTTAACGCTTCGCTGTTCATAAAGCCTTGCATTAAAATAACGCCAGAGCGGGCATCTTGAACAATAGCAGGGATCATTTCGCTTTTAGCAAAATCAACTTGGGTTTGGTTTTGTTGTGTTAATTGCATAATCTTGCTGCCACTTGGTTATCGGTTAAATATTGTTTTAATTCGCCAATGTTAATCACATTTTTGTGAAAAACGCTTGCTGCCAATGCGCCATCGACTTCGCTTTGTTGAAATACATCAACAAAGTCTTGCATACTACCTGCACCGCCTGAGGCGATTAAAGGAATATCACACAGCTGGCGTATTTTGCTGAGTTGCTCGTTGTCGTAACCGTTGCGAACACCATCTTGGTTCATACAATTTAAAACGATTTCGCCTGCACCTAAGTCTTGTACGCGTTTAACCCATTCTTCGGTTTTATAACGAGTGCGGCTTGACGCATTAGGATCGCCGGTTAATTGATACACTAAGTATTCGCCGGTTACTTCATCGTAAAAGCTGTCAATACCTACAACAACACATTGCTTACCAAATTCATCGTGTAGCTCTTTTATGAGTTCAGGGCGTGCAATAGCAGGGCTGTTGATACTTATTTTATCGGCACCACGCTCTAAAACCCGTGCTGCATCGGCTACCGATTTAATACCGCCAGCCACACAAAATGGAATATCAATGTGGCGGGCAATGTTTTCAACCCAGTTAACATCAAGTAGGCGTTTTTCAACACTTGCGCTGATTTCGTAAAAAACCAGTTCATCGGCACCAGCATCGCTGTATGCTTTTGCCATTGTTAAAATATCACCAACAACTTCATGGCCTTTAAATTTAACGCCTTTTACTACTTGGCCGTCTTTAACATCTAAACACGGAATTATGCGTTTTGATAGCATGCTAACGCCTCCTCAACACTAAATGCGCCATCAAGTAGTGACTTACCTAAAATTACGCCGCCCACACCAAGCTCTTTTAGTTTTTTAATGTCATCAAGTGAACTTACGCCACCAGAAGCTTGCACTTTAATAGTGCTGTTGTGACGAGTTAAATCTTCATATAATTCAAACGATGGACCTGTCATGGTGCCGTCTTTACTGATGTCCGTACATAAAAAGTCAATAACACCTAAGCTCACATAAAAATCAACAAGCTCAAGTAAACCAAACTCTGACTCGCTCAACCAACCGTTTGTAGCTGGTGCCCAGCCTGTGGCTGTTTTATTTACATCAAGGGCAATTACAAAGTGCTCGGCGCCAAATTGTTCAATCCAGGCTTTTACTTGCTCGCGTTTTTCTACCGCCATTGAGCCAATAACCACTTGGTTAGCACCGGCTTTTAGCCAATCGCTCACGTCTTGCTCTGAGCGAATACCGCCGCCCACTTGGTACGGTACATTAAGCGCTTTAGTTGCAGCTTGAATATGTTGCCACTGTTTTTTACTTGGATCGCGTGCGCCTTCTAAATCTACAAGGTGCAATTTACCTGCGCCGCTGTCGGCGTATTCTTTTAACCGTGCGCCAAGCTCAAAAGGATAAAACTGGGCGGTGTCGTATTTACCTTGGTATAAACGAACAATTTGATTTTGTAATACGTCTAATGCTGGAATAATCACAAATAATCTCTTTATTGTTGGTTAATGGGCCGTTTATAACTGCCAATCAACAAAATTTTGTAATAAACGGGTGCCTACTTTTGCACTGCGCTCAGGGTGAAATTGCATGCCAGCGTAGTTGTCTTTAGCAACTATGGCTGAAAAGGTTTGGCCGTATTCGCCGCTTACAAGTGTTGCGTCGTTTACGGTGTGCGCAAAGCTATGAACAAAGTACACTTGCTCGTCTTGTGTTAACCCTTTAGTAAGTGCATGCTCTTTATTAATGCTTAGGTTATTCCAACCCATATGCGGCGACGTTAAACTACCAACATCAAGGGCTTTTACTTGCCCTGGTATTTTACCTAAGCACTGCACATTACCTTCTTCGGTGCTTTCGCACAGTAACTGCATACCTAAACAAATTCCCATAAGTGGACGCTGGTATTCGTTTATAGCTTGTTGCCAGCCGTTATCTACAAGGCGTTTCATGGCAACTGATGCATGGCCAACACCGGGTAATATTGCACGTTCAAAGCCTTTTAACTGCTCTGGCGTGGTAATTACCGTTGGCGTTTGCCCTAAGCGTTCAAAGGCAAAACGCACTGAATTTATATTGGCACACCCGGTATTAATTATGGCAATCATAAACATCCCTTAGAGCTGGCTGTTTGTTGGCTGGTGTCTTGTGCTACTGCCATACGAAGAGCACGTGAAAACGCTTTAAATAAGCCTTCTACTTGGTGATGACAGTTACCGTCACTCACCGATAGAATAAGGCTAATCGCGGCGTTATCGCTTAAGCTTTTAAAAAAGTGCTCAACCATTTGTACGTCTAAATCACCGGCTTTTTCACGGCTAAAGTTAGCGTTTAATACAAATGAAGCGCGACCTGATAAATCAATTTGTGCCTCTGCTTTACATTCATCCATTGGCAGTGCAAAACCATAGCGCGCTATTTGCGATTTAGTGCCAAGCGCTTGTTTAAGCGCAACACCTAGTGCAATACCAATGTCTTCAACAAGGTGGTGCTCGTCTATGTGTAAATCGCCTTTGGCTTTAATGTTTAAACCAATGTTGGCGTGCGTGCGAATTTGATCAAGCATA
The DNA here is from genome assembly GCF_055808145.1 of Pseudoalteromonas sp. KJ63-1. The sequence continues at coordinate 103,660 of NZ_JBVVRL010000002.1, forward strand.
TGATCAAAAAAGCCAAGGCCAGTGTCTATGCTGCCATTTTTCGTTTGATCAAGGTTAACCGCTACATCTATTTGTGTTTCTTTAGTGTTGCGTGTCACACGGCCTTCGCGGTTGGCTGTGGTTAGCTTGGTAACAATGGCAGGCCAGCTGCCATCGTACAAAATGCCTTCACAACATAAGTTTTGCGCAAGGCCAATATCGGTTTGGCGATCGCCAATTACATATGAACGTGCTAAATCAACTTTGCCTGAGCGCATAAGTTCAGTTAATAAACCCGTTTTAGGTTTACGGCAATCACAGTTTTGCTCGTCAAAGTGTGGACAAATTAATACTGACTCAAAGCTAATGCCTTGGCTTTGTAAGATGTCCATCATTTTGTCTTGAGCAATGTTGAAATCGGCAGTTGGAAAGCTGTCTGTGCCCAAGCCATCTTGATTCGATACCATCACTAAGCGATAGCCTGCTGCTTGCAGTTGCAATAAGGCAGGAATGACACCTGGTAAAAACGCTAGTTTTTCAAGGCTGTCGACTTGTTTATCGGTGATTGGCTCTTCAATAATAGTGCCATCGCGGTCTATAAATAAATAGGGGTTACTCATGATACTTCCTGTTGTGCTGCGGTTTGTGGCAATTGCAGGCCATCTAACCAAATTTTTACTTGTTCTAATTCTTGTTCATTACCAATTGAAATACGTAGCCAATCATCTTCATTAAATAAGGTGAAGGCGCGCATTACTAAGCCTTGTTTAAGCGCTTGTTTAAAGTAATCCTTGTTAGCTAACTTTAAAGTAACGAAGTTGCCTTCACCAGTGAGTATTTTTAATACTGCAGGGGAGGCGTTTAACCAGTCAATAAGCTTTAACTTTAAGCTATTTAAAATCGTTACTTGGCGACGCATTGAGGTAATGGCATCAGGGGCAATGGCTTGTGCTGCAATGCTGGCCACCACACCCGATACCGGATACGGTGCAATGACTTTACGAATAGGCGCTAATACACTGGCCTGAGCGAGAGTAAACCCTGTTCTTAAACCCGCGAGTGCGAATGCTTTTGAGAGTGTACGAAGTACAACAATGTTACTAAACTCGTTTATAAGTTGTGTTGCACTTTGCTCTGGACAAAACTCTATGTAGGCTTCATCAACAATCACTAATGCTTTACCTGCAAGCGCAGTGGCAATGGCTTTTACTTTATCTAGCGGCGTTAAGCTTCCAGTTGGATTATTTGGATTACAAATAAACACTAGTTTTGAGCTACCCACAGCGGCAACTATTTCATCCACGCTGCCATTTAACAAAAGCGCTTGTGTTAGGCCATTGATTGCGACGTTGTGTGTATCGGCCGTTACTTTGTACATACCATATGTTGGTAAAAATAGTGCAATACTGTCTTTTGACGGTTCACAGTAGGTACGTACTAATAATTCAATGCCTTCATCGGCACCGCGAGTCATTAATACATTTTCGTTTTCAAGCTCAGCATAGGCAGCGTAGCGGTCAATAACCAATTTAGGCTGAGGGTCGGGGTAACGATTCAAGTCTTCAATTGTTATTTCAAGGTTTTTAGCATACGGGCTTTCGTTCGCATTGAGCCACGTTGTACCGGTTAACTTCTCACTTTTAGCTGAGCTATACGCAGCAAGCGCTGCAATATTATCAGGTAATAAGCCGCTATCATTGCTCATTTTTTATTGCCTCTAAACGAATTGAAACCGCATTAGCGTGGGCATCTAGGCCTTCTGCATCTGCTAAGGGTAAAATAGCTTTTGAAAGCTCAGTTAAGCCACGTTTACTGATGGTCTGTACTGTGTAAGTACGGAAAAAATCAAGTAAATTCAAGCTAGAATAAGTTGCACTGTAACCATAAGTGGGTAACACGTGATTAGTGCCTGAGGCATAATCGCCCGCTGACTCAGGGGTGTAATCGCCAACAAATACAGAGCCTGCATTCTTTACTTTATCTAAATAAGGAGTGGCATCGCCAAGCTGTAATATTAAGTGCTCTGGCCCGTATTGCGCTGATACGTCGAACGCTTGGGCTACTGAATCAACTAGAATAAGTGACGAATTAGCCAGTGCCTGCTCGGCAGTGTCTTTTCGACTTAAGTTAGCTAATTGACGAGTAAGTGCGTCTTGCGTTTGTTCAATAATCGTTTCACTGTTACATAATAAAATAACTTGTGAGTCAGCCCCGTGTTCTGCTTGAGACAGTAAGTCGGCAGCAATAAACTCTGGGTTTGCACGTTCATCTGCAATCACTAACACTTCTGACGGCCCTGCTGGCATATCAATCGCCATACCTGGAATCGTTTGGGCGACTAACTGTTTTGCCATAGTAACAAAGCTGTTACCTGGGCCAAAAATCTTATTCACTTTAGGAACAGACTCTGTGCCATAGGCCATAGCAGCAATCGCGCCTGCACCACCGCTTTCAATAATTGTGGTGATACCACATAATTTAGCGGCATATAAAATAGCCGGGTTAATTGCTTTATCACCTTGTACTGGGGTGGTTAATACCACGGTTTTTGCACCGCTTAACTGCGCCAATACACCTTGCATAATAACCGATGATGGAAGAGGGGCACTTCCGCCAGGTACATAAATACCGACTGCTTCGATGGCTTGATATTTCAGTTCACAGTCAACACCTGGTTGAGTCGATAACTTAATATCTTTTGGCAGTTGCGCTTGGTGAAAACATTTCACATTGGCATAAGCGGTATCAATTGCATACTTAAGCTCTGGGCTTAGCATTTTCTCAGCGGCATTAATTTCATCAAGTGGAACTCGTAAACGCGGCTCGGCTCGGTTATCAAACTCTTTCGCTAACGCAAGTAATGCGGCGTCGCCTTGTGCATTTACTTTTGCCAAAATAGTTTGGCAAATGCTTTCTACTTTTTCACTCGCTGATACAGCAGGGCGCATAAGCGCCGCTGCTTGAACTTGTGAAGATTCCTCATTCCAACGAAGCATGGCTTGTTACTCCATCATTTTTTCAATTGGCATAACTAAAATAGAATTGGCACCAAGTGCTTTAAGTTGCTCCATGGTTTCCCAAAATAGGGTTTCGCTGCTCACTATGTGTAGGGCAACATATTCATCGTTACCTGCAAGGGCAAGTAAGGTAGGTTGACCAGCGCCTGGTAAAATTTCACAAATTTCATCAAGCTTATTTTTTGGTGCGTGTAGCATAATGTATTTGCTTTCTTTAGCTTGCTTAACACCACGTAAACGAGGCATTAGTTTATTAATCAGTGCTAATTTTTCAGGATCTTGTAGCTGAGTGTTTTGGATTAAACAGGCATTTGACTCTAAAATAGTATCACCTTGCATTAAGCCATTTGCTTCAAGTGTTGCGCCTGTAGAGACTAAATCACAAATAGCATCGGCAAGTCCTGCTCGTGGGGCTACTTCCACTGAACCTGTTAACATTACTGTACTGGCGTTGATGCCTTCGCGTTTTAGGTATTGGCTTAAAATTTCTGGGTAAGTGGTTGCTATACGTTTGCCTTCAAACCAGCTCTTGTCTTGTTTACCAAGTTCTTGTGGCCATGCAAGTGCTAAACGACAGTAACCAAAGTCAAGTTTAGCAAGCTTTGTTACTTCACTCGGTACACCTTGGCGCTCTCTTTCTGCTTGTACTTCAACTAATACGTTTTCGCCAACAATACCTAAATCACATACACCATCCATAACTAAGCCTGGAATATCGTCATCGCGCACACGTAAAACGTCGATAGGCATGTTGGTTGAGTGTGCTATAAGGCGCTGCTCACGAAGATTGAGTTTTACACCCAGTTGTTTAAGCAGTTCTTGACAATCTTTAGATAGGCGGCCACCTTTTTGGATGGCGATACGAAGACGATTACTATTATTCATTACTCATTTTCCTTTAATTTAAAAACTAAAAACCCCGAGGGAAACCTCAGGGCGAAAATGAATCTTGGTATGTTGATTCGCCAGAGGTTTCCTTTTAGGAACAACCTCTCAGCGAAAGACCTGACAGGTTATTCCGATGAATGATGGTGGTGATGTACAACTGTCAGTGAATTAAGCATTTTTTATATCCTGTTTGGCTAATCGTTATTGTGTTAACGCTTAGCTGCAATCTGTTTAATAAATTTCGCATTTATAAAAACATATTAACCGATATCATGGCAAGGAAAATTTTCTTTAATTAAAGAATACCTTATAACTGCCGGTACTAAGAATATAACCCATTTCAATTAGTGTTACATGAATTGTTTGATTTTTACTCATCAATTAGCTGAGTTCTTGAAGGATGTAGGCATATCTATGATGCCCACTTATTTGGATAAAGTAATCGGTTTGTAGCATGAATCTAAAGGTATGTCTTATATCGCAGATGTGTAAAACGGTGAAGCTACCAAAAAATTACAACTTGAATTACAAAAAGAAAAAACGAAGTGCTTTATAAAGAGTAAACTAAATCACAAATAAAACGGTAACCAAAATGATGATGGAATTGAACTCTTGGGCTTAAATCATTATTTAAACAAAGTTAATTAATCATTTTTACGCCACTTTGCAGGTGTTAACCCTGTGCTTTTTTTAAATAAGCGAGAAAAAACTACTGTTTTCATACCCTACGTCTACTGATATTTCGTTCACGGTTTTATCTGTTGCTAATAACTGTTTTTTGGCTCTATCTATGCGTACTTCTTGTACATATTTGTTGATTGATATACCTGTTGCTTGTGAGAATCGTCTTTTTAAATTGCGTTCACTAAAATTAAATTGTTTTGCTAATTTATTGATAGTGATTACACCGTTTGAGTAATTATGAATCCAATCTTGTACTTCGTTAATTTTTTCGTCTCTGTGATTATTAAATTGAGGCAAAATAAGGTTTAACTTACCAGAGTCAGAAATAAGTAAATGAGTAGCGCACTGCTGAGAAAAACGATCGCCTTTGTCTCGAGCAACAAGGCTTAAAAGTACGCTAATACCCGCTTCAAAAGAGCCCGTTGTATATATATTCCCCTTTCTTAAATACGATTTATGACTAATAAATTGGCAATCAGGAAATAATCCACTTAGCGGCTTGACTAAGCTCCAATGCGTAGCAATCACCGTTTTATTTAATTTACCTGTTGCTGCTAAAAAATATGAGCCATTACTTAAACAAAGAATAGACGTATTACTACTTATTTTAGGTTTTAACCATTCAACAATTAACTCAGTGCCCCGTGGCATATTTTTTAATTTAGAACCTTCTATCGGCGGTATAATAACTAAGTCATACTGCTTATCAGTAAGTGACTTATCGGCAATAACCAGTGAATTACTCGAGCTTGTTATAGGTGCACCGTCGGTCGTTATTATTTCTACGTTATAACTTTGAGGTAATGAGTAATGTGTGTCGAGTAAAGAAACAATGGTAAAAAAATCTTTAGCTAAAAATACGCTAACAGCCCAGCAGCCCTCATAGGCAATAATTGCTATATTTTTCATAATTCTTATGGCCCAATCGGACTATTTAAAATGCCTGTGCAGACATAGTATTTTAATTTTTGTATAAGTAACATTAAAAGATACTTTAAAGACTTATATAGTTTTAAACTTATTGTTTTAAAATGCTTTTTTACTATTAAAAAATATAGCTAAACTATCTGTAATTACAATAAATACATTCGTTAAGGGGACAGGTTTGAAGCAGTACTTACAAAATGATGCTTTTTTCAATCACAAGCATAATGAAATTAATAGCTGGCTAAAAAAGGTAAAAGGCAATGACGAACGCACTAAGGCCGTTTCAATATATTACCTTGTAAGAGATGGAATTAAATATGATCCTTTTACACTTTTAGATGGAGCAAAGTCACTAAGTAGTGATTATTGCTTGGATAATAAAGCAGCATATTGTATTCCAAAGGCATCATTACAAATAGCATTAAGCCGAGCTTGTAATATTCCTGCACGATTAGGTTTAGCTGATGTTCGTAACCATTTGAGCACTCCTAAATTAGATGAGTTACTAAAGAATGAAGTGTTTACAATGCATGCTTACGTGGAGCAGTTTATTGAAGGTGAATGGGTTAAATCGACCCCTGCTTTTAATAAGGAACTATGCGACTTAGTTAAAATAAAACCGCTAGAATTTGATGGGGTTAATCATTCTTTATTTCATCAATTTACTACAGATGGCAAAAAGCACATGGAATATTTAAAAGATCACGGTCAATATGCTGTAATGCCAACAGCATTTATTAATCAAAATTGTGAGCTTTATTACCCGCATTTAAAACTTAATTTTAGCAATATTGAATAATGTATTAATCGATATGACGGCAAGAAAATTTAATGAATATCTTACCGCTGCCGATAACATTGACAGTATTGCTTTATTTATCAACAGTTTTATATTTATTAAATTACGCCTAACCTGCTGGAGGTACACATGGATATAATGATCCCCTATTTAGGGCAAATTACCCGTTTAGCGCTTGAATCTAAAGGTGCTTTTCATATTGCAGGGGTGCAACAAAGCGCTAGAGCAAAACAAGTTGAACTTGAAGAGCGTAAAAAGAAAGAGATAGAAAAGCAAAAAAAATATCGACAACAAATGCTGATGAACATAATAAAAATACAGATGATAACGATAAACACCTCGATACATGGGCATAATAATTAAATATGCCCTCCACTTTTTTCGTAATTCTTATTACGTGCCTTTCTTTTTTACAAATTACAACCTCTACTTTGTAACTTTAAATTTACAAATTAAATATTTAAAATTCATTAAAACGAAACTAAAAATCATTTAACATTGATTTTTAACACTTTATTTTTGTTGGCTAATACTTTAATTGTAAATTTTTTGTTTAATTTCCATTTGGTCATTTTGTGACCTACGCTGATCCTGAATCGGGAACAGGTAGTGCCGGTTAGTATAAATATACTATTAACAAAACAAAATGGAGCGTAACCGTGAATTTATCAAAAATCACAATAGCAACCCTTGCGGCTTTTACTCTAGTACAAGCACCAGCAGCGGTAGCTGCGAATAAAAAATACCTTAGTGAGCAGTCAAATAACATCAATAAAGCGCAAAGTAGTGTTGTATCACCTAATGATACTAACCTAGCTGCAAAAATTGGCTTGGAGTCAGGGAATAAATTAGTCGTAGTAAAAGAAATTAAAAGTAAAAATGGAGATATAACCAAACGATATCAACAGTTCTTTAACGATTTACCCGTTATAGGAGATACCGTTAGCCTAACATTCAAAAATGGCCAGCTAAAACACTCTCATGGCGCTGCTGTTTATGATCTTGCTACAGATATTAATAGTGTTACTCCTAAGTTAAGTAAAAATAAAGCAATTACAAAAGGGTTGCAACAATCAGATATAGCAATAAAAACCGCTGATTTGAAAAAGTATAATGAAAAATCTCAACTAGCAATTTGGCTAGACGAACAAGGTACTGCTCATTTGGTTTATGAGGTGTCTTATGTAACTTATGGTCGAAACCCTGCGAGACCTTATCAAATTATTGATGCAAATAATGGAGATATTCTATTTAGCATCGATAACCTCCAACATGCTGATGCGACTGGTCCAGGTGGAAACTTGAAGACGGGCAAATATGTTTATGGCACTGATTTTGATAGTTTGAATGTAACTCAATCGGGCAGTAATTGCGTGATGGAAAATAGTAACGTTAGAACTATTAATTTAAATGGTGGGACGAGCGGAACAAATGCCTATTCATTTACCTGTCCTGAGAATACCTTTAAAGAAATTAATGGTGCTTACTCACCTTTAAATGATGCACATTATTTCGGCAACGTAATTTATAACATGTATAACGATTGGATTGGTACGCCACCACTATCTTTTCAATTAAAAATGAGAGTGCATTATAGCAACAATTATGAAAATGCATTTTGGGATGGCAGTGCAATGACTTTTGGAGATGGTCAAAATACATTTTATCCACTTGTAAGCTTAGATGTATCAGCCCATGAAGTAAGCCATGGGTTTACCGAGCAAAATTCAGGTCTGATCTATAACAGCAAATCAGGCGGGCTGAATGAAGCTTTTTCTGATATGGCAGGTGAGGCTGCAGAGTATTACATGAAAGGAAGTAATGATTGGCTCGTAGGTCAAGACATATTCAAAGGTAATGGTGCTTTGCGATACATGAATAATCCAACACAAGATGGGCGCTCGATTGATAAACAAAGCGATTATACTAGTGGTATGGATGTACATTACAGTTCAGGTGTTTACAACAAAGCGTTTTATAACCTAGCCACGACTGCTGGATGGAATACAAAAAAAGCATTTGAAGTGATGGCGCGTGCTAATCAACTGTATTGGACTGCCAGTACTAACTGGGATATCGCCGGTAATGGTGTTATGGACGCAGCCTGTGATCTAAACTACGACACACAGGACGTAAAAGCGGCGTTAAGTGCTGTTGGTGTAAACTCTAGTTTGAGTGCTGGTAGTTCGTGTGATTCAGGTTCCGAAATAGAAGCGCTTTCAAATGACATCCCACGCACGGGGATCAGCGGTGCAGCCAAACAACAAATATTCTTTACGCTTGATGTTCCACAAGATGCCGGTAACTTATCATTTACCACATCAGGTGGAACAGGCGATGCTGATTTGTATGTAAAATTTGGGTCTAAGCCAACGCTAAATAGCTTTGACTGTAATAGCACAACGTCAACAAGTAATGAAAGTTGCGCTATCGGTAATGTTCAAACCGGCACTTATTATGTAATGGTTGAGGCATGGAATCAAATCTCAGGAGTCACATTACTTGGCAGTTATGATGGCGATACTGGGGGTACAACGCCTATAAATCGAACTGAAGAAAATGTAGCTGTAAGCTCTGGAGGCTGGACTCGATTTACGCAAAGTTTAGGTTCAGGTTATAGCTCACTTAATGTTTCAATTGCGGGTGGCAGTGGCGATGCGGATTTATATGTAAACTTTGGCGCAGCATCAGATACAAATACTTATGTTTGTCGCCCATATAAAAATGGCAATAACGAAAGTTGTACTATCGATAACCCACAAGCAGGGACTTGGCACATTGATTTACAAGGATACCGCAATGCAAGTGGTGTAACGCTTACTATTCAAGCTAACTAAATCAATTCCTAGGGGAGCGTCCGCTCCCTTTTTTATCTTAGTCATATCACTTTCTACAAATACAGCTCGATTTAAAAGGAATCAATTTATGAAACGTTTATTAAATATTGCGTTAGTTAGCGCTAGCGCCTTAATTGTTCAACCACTGTATGCACAAGACAACGAAAATATATGGGTGACAATAGATCCTATTGCAGCAAAGCATTATCAGCAGACTAAAAAAACAGTAAGTAAATCACATCAATCATTAACTATTCATGCAACTGAGCTAGATACCGTTAATTTTTTAAAGGTTAAGACCTCGGATGTAGCACAGCTGAGTGAGTTTATGCATGATAATTACCATCGGTGTGGCGGTTTTGTAGTGCATGAATCACTAGATGAAGCAAAACAATATACTGAACAGTTGGCAGCTGTGCAAAACCAAAACACCTTAGCTTTTGATTATAATATTGATAATGCGCAAACAACACAGCAACTAATTAATCGTATTAGCCCTAATAATTTAACAAATACTGTTAATTCAATGAGTAGCTTTTACAATCGCTACTATACAACTCAAACTGGGATAGATGCATCTCAATGGTTAAAAGATTATTGGCAACAGTTAGCGGCAAGTCGTAGCGATATCAGCGTTGAATATTTTACTCATAGTTGGGCGCAGTCGTCGATTATAGTCACAATACCTGGGGAAGAAAAAGCTGATGAAATTGTTATCATAGGTGGACATTTAGATTCAATTAACCAATCAAACCCTACAAATGGACGTTCTCCTGGTGCCGATGATAATGCATCAGGTATCGCTGTATTATCAGAAGTACTAAGAGCAATTGTTGATAATGACTACAAGCCGCAAAGAACAATTCAAATAATGGGCTTTGCAGCTGAAGAAGTTGGCTTGAGGGGGTCAAAAGCGATTGCCTCAGCATACAAATCACAAGGAAAAAATGTTGTTGGTATGGTGCAGTTTGATATGACTGGTAATAACGGTAGCAATGAAGATATTGTGATGATGACAGATTACACAACAAATGCTCAAAACCAGTTTCTAGGTCAGCTAATCGATACTTATTTGCCTTCTGTTAGTTACGGTTTTGACCAATGTGGATATGGATGTTCTGATCACGCATCTTGGTATCAACAAGGGTTTACAGCATCTATGCCATTTGAGTCGAAAATGGCTGATATAAATCGATTAATTCATACCATTAATGACACTAATTTTGACGCTGATCATGCTAGTAAGTTTGCAAAATTAGCTGTTAGTTTCATATCGGAAATGGCAAAAAATGCAGGCGATGTGATCCCCCCAATTGGCGACGAATTACAAAACGGTGTTACGGTTGCCGGTATAACAGAAAGTGCAAAAGCGGAACGTGTATTCACATTAAACGTACCTGACAACGCGACTAACTTAAACTTCATTACATCCGGTGGTTCTGGTGATGCCGATTTATACGTAAAATTTAATTCAGCACCTACCTTAACAAGCTTTGATTGTAAAAGTACAACCTCTTCAAGTAATGAGAGTTGTGAAATAGGTAATGCCCAAGCGGGCGTTTATTATGTCATGGTTCAAGCATGGAATGCGATTACGAATGTTTCTTTAACCGGTAGCTATAACGAAGGTAACACAGCAGAACCTATCAATCGTGTAGAAAATAATATTTCGGTAGCAGCAAACAATTGGAGCCGATACACACAAAATCTTGATGCTGGCTATTCGGCATTCACAGTTAATATTAGCGGGGGCAATGGAGATGCTGATTTATATGTAAATTTTGCAAGCCCATCTACAGAATCTGTTTATCAATGTAGGCCATTTAAAAATGGTAATTTAGAAACTTGTAATATTGATAACCCACAAGCAGGTACTTGGTTTATAGATTTAAAGGGCTATAGTTCTGCAAGCGGAGTTACCTTATCTATTACGGCACAATAATAATTAATAGGGGGACAATGCCCCCCTTATTATATAACTTAATTACTTGCCCTTGATGTTTCGCTTACGTAGAATCCCGCTATTATTTTTTACAAAGTGATTGGTATTATCAAACAGCTGTTTAGTGCGACCGGGCCTTTGGCTTTATCAATAGATGGATATACACCACGCCAGCCTCAAATCGATATGGCGGTGGCTGTTGATGATGCATTAAAAACCCGATCTCAACTTGTTGTTGAGGCAGGCACTGGCACAGGTAAAACCTTTGCCTATTTAGCTCCCGCTCTTAAATCTAAAGGTAAAACCATCATCTCAACGGGTTCTAAAGCACTGCAAGAGCAGCTTTATCATCGTGATTTACCGGTATTAGTAAAAGCCTTAGGTGCTGCTAAGAAAACGGCCTTGTTAAAAGGGCGTGCCAATTATTTGTGTACGTATCGACTAACTCAGCATGTGGCACACGTACCAACAGACGACCCTGATGTTATGCATCAGCTTGCTATGGTTGCAAAGTTTGCCAGTGAGACCCACAGCGGTGATCTTGCCGATTGCATTGGTATTGAAGAAGACGCCAAAGTGCTACCTTATGTAAGCTCAACCGCTGATAATTGCTTAGGCAAAGAGTGCCCTGACTTTCAAGAATGCTATATTCGCAAAGCGCGTTTAAAAGCGGCTGATGCCGATGTTGTGGTAATAAATCACCATTTGTTTTTTGCCGATATGGCGGTAAAGGAATCAGGTTTTGCAGAGCTTATGCCTAATGCGGATGCCTACATATTTGATGAAGCTCACCAATTAAGCGAAATTGCCAGCGACTATTTTGGCGAAACAATGAGCACCAAAAAGCTGGTGGATTTAATTAACGATTTGCGCGCTATTTATCGCGCTGAAATCCCCGATATGCTGCAATTAGGTAAAAGTTTAAATAAACTCGAAACCAGTGTCGCTGATTTAAGGTTGCAGTTTGGGGTAGATGGTAGCCGTGGCGATTGGCGCGAAAAGCTCAGTAATAAGCTTATTTGCTCGGCATTACATCGCGTTATTAGTGATTTAGAATTTGTGTATCAGGTTTTAAAGTTATGCTTAGAGCGCAGCGATAAAATAGAACATCCGTTTGAACGAGTTTTGGCTTTTAAAGGCCAGTTAGAACGTGTATTTGATACCGCCCAAACTGGGTTTAGTTACTGGTACGAAACCACGAGGCGCTATTTAACAATAAATATAACGCCATTAAACGTATCGGCAAAATTTACATTGATGATGAAAGAATCTGGTGCGGGGTTTGTATTTACCTCCGCCACGTTATCGGTCGACAATGAACTGAGCCACTTTAATGCAAGCCTTGGCTTAAAGCCAAAGCAAAGTATGATGGTGGATAGTCCGTTTGATTATGCCAATCAGGCGTTGCTGTGCTTACCCCGTTATTTACCACAATCGCATGAAGATAATATGCCTCATGCTATTGTAAAACTGACTTTAGAGCTCATAAAGTCGGCTAAGGGGCGTTGTTTTGTGTTATTTACTAGTTATCGTATGATGCATTTAGTGGCTGAGGGTTTAACGACGCAAATGGACTACCCAGTTTATATGCAAGGGCAAATGTCTAAACGAATTATACTAGAAAAATTTACTCGCCATGGTAATGCGGTATTGCTGGGCACCGCGTCATTTTGGGAAGGGGTTGATGTACGAGGCAGCACCTTAAGCTGTGTTATTATAGACAAGCTGCCATTTGCTGCCCCTGATGATCCTTTACTGCAAGCCAAAATGCAGGATTGCCAAATGCAAGGTAAAGACCCGTTTGCTCATATTCAATTACCCCAAGCGGTGATTGCATTAAAGCAGGGTGTAGGTCGCTTAATAAGAGACAACAAAGATAAAGGCGTGTTAGTGATTTGCGATAATCGCTTAGTTACACGCCAATATGGACAAGTATTTTTAAAGAGTTTACCGCCAATGCGCCGTACACGAAGCTTAGAAGATGCCAATACATTTTTAAAACATATTAATTGAGTACAAAAATGATCAAAAGTAATATTCTCGCCCTAGATGCTTCTACAGAAGCATTATCAATTGTTTTGCATTATCAGGGTAAAACGTTTCATCATTTTGAAGAGTGCCCGCAGCAGCATAGCCAAAAAATTCTGCCACTTATTGATGAGCTACTAGGAAAAGCCGGTTGTAAATTAAAAGATTTAGACGTAATAGGATTTGGCCAAGGCCCAGGTAGTTTTACTGGCGTGCGCATAAGCGTAGCCATTGCCCAAGGTCTTGCGTATTCAACCAATTTACCATTAGTTGGGGTATCTACTTTAGCAGTCATGGCACAGCAGGCATTAGAACAGTTTGGTGCTAAAGATGTTTATTCTAGTATTGATGCGCGTATGGGAGAAATATATTTTGCTCAGTACCAAGAAAAAGATGGATTGATGACACTTAAAGGCGAAGAGCGAGTATTCAAACCTGAATTGTTAGATGCAACCTTGATAGATATAAATATCGATGCTGCAGGCGTAGGAACGGGGTTTAAAAGTTATCCTGATTCATTAACGGCATTTAATAATGTAACCATACAGTCTGAAATAAGCTTACCGGATGCACACTATATGTTGGCACTAGTAGAGGCGCAGTACCTTGCTGGTAAGGGCGTACAAGCCAGTGATGCACAACCAAAGTATGTGCGTGACACGGTAACATGGAAAAAATTACCGGGCCGTGAATAAATAAACACGGTTGTTTGCAAATTAAGCGATTTTAAATCATAATTTAGTTATGTTGTTGGTTGGAGAAGCGCTGTGTCGCTACCTATAAGTTCAGGTTTTTTTACAGGTGATATACCTGCTAAGGTGCGTTCTACTTCGGCAGTTCCGGCGCAGCCTGAACGAGTAATAGAGCAAGCCAAACCACAAAAAACCAATACCGATTATGTCAAAAGTAGCCCAGAAGGGCTTGAACTTGCAAAAGAGTTTACAAAAGCGAACAGCAAAGATACCCAATACAGCCAAACTATTTACGATCAACCCAGTGCTCAAGTAAGCAAAGCTATTTCGACTTATACTGAGTTTGCTAATTTAGAGCGAAGAGCTGAAGTTCAAAATTTAATTGGTGTTGATATATACGCTTAGCTAATGCCAATCCTCAAAATAGATTACTTAAATAAGCGAATTGGTATAAAATGAAAATAAGCAAATAAAAAGCCCGAATGAATCATTCGGGCTTTTTTATTAAATTTCAAAGACTACTGCTCTATATAACCAATCAATTTTTTAGCTATATCGGTATTATTTTGAGAGCCAACAAAGTCATCGCTATTTTTGCCATAAGCAAATACTTGTACATCAGACGCTGTGTGACCGCCCGTTGTCCAGCCAGTAAAACTTAAGTCATTAATGATGCTTTTAACGGCTAAGTTTAGGGGTTTCTCACCCATAGCTTTGGCTTGTTTAAGCTTAATTTCGTTTTCAGCTGTAAACTCAATACTCGTATTTTCCTGCCATACCTTTTTAAGGTTATCTGACTCCATTAACAAATTGGTCAATGTACCCGCAGTGGCTTTAACACCTTTGATGATATCTGTTTCCCATTTATATTGGCCATGTGCACCAATAGTTAAACCACCTGTTGAGTGGTCTGCCGTGATCACCAAAATAGTGTCTGGGTTCTTATCTACATAGGCTTTAGCCGTTTCGATTGATTTAGCAAAATCATCCATTTCAGCCATTGCACAGGCAATGTCATTTGCGTGGCCACACCAATCAATTTGGCTACCTTCAATCATCACAAAAAAGCCTTTATTATTTTGCCCATCAAGCAAATCAAACGCTTTAGAAGTTAACTGCTTTAATCTTGTTGGGTTTTCATCAAGAGCAAATGGTAAGCCTTTAGGTGCATATAAACCTATAGCAGGCACTTGAGTGATTTGACCAAGGTTTTGAATATCATCGCCGTATTGATAACCAGCTTGTTTAAATTCGTCAACTAAGTTTCTGTCATCACGAATAAAGTACTCAGTGCCACCGCCTAACATTAAATCAACCGGTAATTTACCTGCAATTTTATTGTCAATGTAGTCATTGGCAATATCATCGTAGTTTCTTCTTGATTCATTATGTGCGGCAAAGCTTGCTGGTGTCGCATGGTTTATTTGTGAAGTCGCCACTAACGCTGTTGTCATTCCTTGCTCTTTTGCAATTTCTAGCATGGTTTTAACAGGTTTTTTAGCTGTATCAACCGCAATTGCGCCATTATAACTTTTATGACCGCTGCTTAGTGCTGTTGCACTCGCTGCGCTGTCGGTTACGTAGGTATGGTCATCTGGATACGTGTGCGCCATGCCTTTTAATATGGTATCGAAAACGGTGGTTTCTATTTCTTTTGTTGTTGGGTCGTCTTTGTAGTATCGATAAGCGGTTGTGAAAGCAGGACCCATGCCATCACCAATCATATAAATAACATTTTTAGGCGCGGTTTGAGCAAACGCTCCTGTTGTTGTACATAAAAGCGCTAATAAGCCGAACTGTTTTTTCATTGTGTGTACCCTTTAAGTGTACTTATTTTAATAGCGACTATTATTGTATACTGATGACGAGATAAATAAATGAATATGTTTATGAAATCTCGAATTTAAGTATGTGTTCTATAAGCTCGGTTCTATTATTTGTGTATTATCTCTTGTATGTTATTGCCATATCCAAACAAAAAGTAGAGGTTTGCATTGCAACCATTTTCTGTCAAAGCTAACGACTTAGATATACATGGCCTTCAATTTGGTAACGGTGAAGAGGTTGTTATTGCCCTTCATGGTTGGTTAGATAACAGTGCTAGCTTTGTACCTATGCTTACTGACGTACCGTCAAATCAAACATGGTATTGCATTGATTTTCCAGGGCATGGGCTATCATCTTGGCGAAGCTCTCAGGCACATTACTACTTTATTGATTATGTGGATGATGTTTATGCCTTAATCACCGCGCTCAAATTAAAAAGGGTACACTTGGTCGGGCATTCGATGGGGGCGATGGTTGCAGGGCTATTTGCTAGTTGCTTTAACGAGTATGTTAAATCTGTTTCTTTTATTGAAGGAATAGGCTGCGTTACCACACAAGCAAATGAAGTCGCTTCGCAGCTAAAAAATGCCATACTTAACCGGGCACGGTTAACCACTAAAAAATCAAGGATATACACTTCAAAGCAGAAGATTTTTCAAGCGCGTGCAAAAACAACGGATTTAAATGATGAACTAATTGCGTTGTTGATGGACAGAAATATACAACAGATACATAGTGGGTTTGAGTTAACGACAGATCCTAAGCTTAAAAATCACTCAGGTTTTCGATTTGATGAAGCGCAATGTATTGGTGCAATAAAAGAATTAATTGCACCATGTCAATTAATTTTAGGTGATCAAGGTTATCCATTTGTAAAACAAAACTTAGATAAGTATAGTAATTATTACAATAACTTGAGAGTATTAGAAGTGCCTGGTGGACATCATTGCCATATGCAAAGTAGTGGGCTATGTTTTGAACACATTCACGCATTTATGCTGCAAAGTAGTGCATGTTAATTGTATATTACCGATAAATGTGGGATTATCTCTAGATTAGAGTATTTGCTCAATTGTGAAAGTGCCTTACTTAGATTAAGGTTAATAAAAATATAATTATAAACAGGGGCTAAGAGTGGAAAAAATCTGGCTTAAGCGCTACCCAGAAGGTATGCCTGAAACAATCGATCCTGAGCACTACAACTCGTTACTCGGAGTGTTTGAAAAAAGTTTTAATGAATACAAAGATTTACCTGCATTTACAAATATGGGTAAAACATTGTCTTACAACGAAATAGATGCAGCAACAAAACGCGTTGCCGCCTATATCCAAAACGATTTAGGATTAAAAAAAGGCGATAAAGTCGCTGTGATGATGCCTAACTTGTTGCAAACCCCCATTGCTATTTTAGGTATTTTGCGTGCAGGGTGTGTTGTAGTTAATGTTAACCCGCTTTACACAGTACGAGAGCTAGAGCACCAGTTAAAAGATTCTGAAACATCAGCTATTTTTATACTTGCTAACTTTGCTGTTACTCTTGAAAAAGCGCTGCCTAACACCGACGTGAAACATATTGTAGTTACCCAAGTGGGTGACATGATGGGGGGTCTTAAAAAGCATTTAGTTAATTTTGTCGTTAAGCATTTCAAAAAAATGGTGCCAAGCTATACATTACCTAACACGATTAACTTTTGTGATTTGTTAAAAGCAGACCCAACTGGTTACAAACGCCCAGATGTAAACCTTAGTGACTTAGCATTTTTACAGTATACAGGTGGAACTACTGGTGTATCAAAAGGCGCTATGTTAAGTCATGGCAATATGGTAGGTAACCTTGAGCAAGTATCTGGTTGTTTAGACAAAGTGCTTGACCGTGGTAGTGAAGTAGTTATTACTGCGCTTCCGCTTTATCATATATTTGCATTAACAGCGAACTGTTTAGCATTTATGAAATACGGTGGCTTAAATGTTTTAATTACTAATCCACGTGATATGCCAGGATTTGTAAAAGAGCTTAGTCAGCATAAATTTACAGCTATTACAGGTGTAAATACTCTGTTTAATGGCTTATTAAATACTCCAGGTTTCTCTGAGCTTGATTTCAGTCACCTTAAAATGTCATTGGGTGGCGGTATGGCCGTTCAACGTCCAGTTGCCGAAAAATGGCAGAAGGTCACTAATAGCAAATTAATGGAAGGCTATGGTCTGACAGAATGTTCGCCATTAGTTACAATTAGCCCATATGATTTAGAGGCTTATAATGGCTCTATTGGCTTACCTGCGCCAAGTACGGATATCAAGCTAATGCTTGATAACGGTGAAGAAGCGACTAAAGGTGAACCGGGCGAGTTATGGGTTAAAGGCCCACAGGTAATGCTTGGTTATTATAACCGTCCTGACGCAACCGCTGAATGTTTAAAAGATGGCTGGTTTGCTACCGGTGATATTGCGACATACGATGATGAAGGCTTCTTCTATATTGTTGACCGTAAAAAAGACATGATTATTGTGTCAGGCTTTAATGTATTCCCAAATGAGATTGAAGAAGTGGTTGCGATGCACGAAGGTGTATTAGAAGTTGCCGCAATTGGTATTCCTCATGACATTAGTGGTGAACAAGTTAAAGTTTTTGTTGTGAAAAAAGACCCTTCTTTAACTGAAAAAGATATAATAAAACATTGTCGTGATAATTTAACTAATTATAAGGTTCCTAAACTCGTTGAGTTTAAGGATGAGTTACCCAAAACTAACGTGGGTAAAATTCTCAGAAGAGCCTTAAAAGATTAGCAACTATAAAAAAGCCGACATTAGTCGGCTTTTTTATTGTAGGAGACTCAGTGCACTACCAATTGATCCAAACCCAAAATGAGCTAAATACGTTTGTAGAACAAATAAAAAACAAACCCATTCTTGCTATTGATACCGAGTTTATGCGCCGCCGTACTTTGTATCCCGAAGTTGCACTAATTCAAGTTTATGATGGCGAGCATTTAGCACTCATCGACCCGCTTGCAGAGCTTTCCTTATTTGATTTTTGGCAGATACTTAAAGATCCAAACGTGTTAAAAGTACTTCATTCTCCTTCAGAAGATATTGAAGTTTTTCAAAAATACGCAGGTTTTGTTCCTTATCCATTGTTTGATACTCAGTTTGCACTTCAGCTATTAGGCGAGGGTAACTGTATGGGGTTTGCCTTAATGGTAAAAACCTTGTTGAATATTGACATTGATAAAAGTGAATCGCGTACCAATTGGTTACAACGTCCTCTCACTCAAAAACAACTTGAATACGCTGCGGCCGATACGTTTCACTTACTACCTTGTTTTGAGTTAATTATAGACAGCATTAAAGCGGCCGATTTATTTGATATTGTTATTAACGAAAGTGAATTAGTGGCAAACAAGCGTGCTTTTCAAACACCAGATGAACTGCTTTATAAAGAGATTAAAAATGCATGGCAGCTCAAGCCGCATGAATTAGCGGTACTAAGAGAATTAGCCGTGTGGAGAAGAAATAAAGCAATTCGTAAAAATCTTGCGCTTAATTTTGTTCTTAAAGAGCACAACATGACTGAAATCGCTAAGCGAGGCCCATCGAGCTTAAATGCGCTTAGACAAATTCCGGGTGTTGAGCCTATTGAAGTGAATCGTTCAGGGGTTGAAATTTTAAAGTGTATTGAGCAAGCTAAAGCTATCCCACCTGAACAGCACCCTAAAGTACTAAAGCGTTTAATTGATTTTCCTACATACAAAAAAGTAGCGAAAGAGATCAAACAAAACATTACTAAGGTTGCAAAAGAGCACAACATACCAGAAGACGTTATGGCCTCCAAAAAGCAAGTGAATCAACTTATAAGTTGGAACTGGAAGATAACAGATGAACAAAAATCACAGCAGATAAAACCAGATTTACTCAATTCTTGGCGCTATGAATATCTTAAAGATACACTCAAAGAGTGGGATGTTTGAATAGACTGAGGAACTCGTTTTTATATTAAATGAGTTCCACTAGTTCAGGAACTGTTTATCTTTGCGGATTAAAATTTGTTCAAGCTAGGGGGGATCGCGGCGCAAGGTTTGTAACCTATTGGGCCCGATAACTGCTCCTGCGTTATTCTACTGGCTTACATCCCTGTCTCTTATACACAAGTCTTTGAATATCGTTAAGTCTGTGATCTAATCGATCATCATCACTCATAGATTTATCATATGCACAGAAACACTTCTGAAGAATGGGCTCAATTAATTTTTGGTAACGCTAATTTAGGAGATCCGAGACGCACCCGACGATTAGCTCTACTAGCAAGTGATATGGCTGAGAATGCAGGCAGCTCAATTGTTAAGGCTTCTGATACACCCGCCAAAATGAAGCCGCTTATCGTTTCATTAGAAATGAGAAAATATCCCCTCAAGCGATCGCCGATTCAGGGTTCTCACAAACGAGTGAAGCGGTAAAGCAGTTGCCTTTGGTTCTCGCTATCCAAGATACGACAGGATTGACATTTAAACACAGTGTTTGCAAAGAATTAGGCGATGTGAACTGTGCAAATACATTAGGAAAACCATCAAAAACAAGAACGCTATATGCGCATTCAACGTTAGCCATTGATGCAGATACGGAGCACGTTATTGGTTTACTCGACCAGTACTATTGGTTTAGGAAATCAAAGGTTAAAGGGACTAAAGATCAACAACAGCAACGCCCTTACGAAGAGAAAGAAAGCTATCGCTGGCAACAAACATTAATGGATATAAAAAAACGTACAGGTGAATTATCAAATATACTTAACATCTGCGACAGAGAAGCTGACATTTATGAGTACATGACTTACCAAAAAGATGAAGGGCATCGATTTTTAGTCAGAGCAAAAGAAAATAGAAAATTAATAGAGCCTCAATGCAATCTCAATCAGTTAATAGAAACAGCGCAGGGTCAGTGTTGTTACACTATTAATATAGCGCAACGTGCGGGAAGAAAAGCGCGTCAGGCCCCAATTACATTGAGCTATCAACCTATAACACTCGCCAAGCCTAAGCGAGTACAAGGGCAAGAATCACCGACATTGAGCGTCAATGTCATTGTCTGTCAGGAAAAAGAAAGTACGCAGAAAAATCCATTATGTTGGATTTTATATACGACAGAGCCCGTAAACACAGCAGAAGATGCCCAGAAATTAGTAAGATACTATGAACTTCGCTGGCGTGCAGAGGAATTACATAAAACATGGAAAACAGATGGAACCGAAGTAGAAGATTTACGCTTGCAGCACAGTGATAATATTTTACGAATTGCGATCATTAAAGCGTTTATTGCTGTCAGGTTATTACAACTGCAAAATATGGCACAAAGGAGTGAATTAGGCAAAGAAGTGAGATGTACAGCCTGTGTTAAAGAGATGACGTGGAAATTACTATGGGCAAAGGTTGAAAAGGATGTGTTGCCGGATAAAGTACCGTCTCTTCATTGGCTATACTATAGTTTAGCGAAATTGGGAGGGTGGTATGACAGTAAAAGAAATGGTCGAGTTGGCGTAAAAGCACTCTGGAAGGGATGGTTGAAATTAGCAGAAATGGTCGAATCTGCCAAATTGTTAATATCAATTCAGCAGACAGAAAAGTTGTGATCAAGAGACAGGCTTACATCCATGTAAGAATAAGTAAAAACCGAGCAAAGCTTCCGCGACCTGCTCAAGCCTCTTACCTACATCCATCTAGGCAATAAAGAGTAAATCGCCCCTAGGCAGAACCCTAAGGGCAGCGCCTGTTTTGCATTGATGGTGCTTTATCGCCTATTTACGGGAAATAACCACACCATATAGGCGCTGCCTTGCCTAAATACCAAACAAACTGTTGAAAATTGAACCTTGAAAGGTAAGCAGACCCTAGTTTTGCGTGGTTTTTAATATTTTATCTAAGTTTGCTTTTGATTTGGCAACGCTTTGTAATGGACTAATACCCGCTGGAAACTATTCTTGTTCTATTACTAACCACTTCGTTTTTCCACCGGCTATGAGAGACCTAATTATTTTTTCCATGGATAGTTGTTTTTAGCGAATATAAGGCTTAAACGGTCATTTTCATGTGTGCGAACTTTTAAATGTGCTACATAGGTTCTACTTGTGTATTTTTTATAAAATGTATAGGCTCTTTGCCCGCATAATGTACCTAACCTATGTCCAGTTGCAGTGGTAAGGAGCTCGGTGTATTGCAGGTAATAGCATCCCAATAAGTTTCATTATTAAATTGTTCAAACTCTTTGTTGTGATTATAAAAACCAATATACATATCATATTTTTGTGCAATCTCATTAAGTTCTTTTAGTTGTTTTGCTAATGGCATTATACCTTCGGGATCCCATGCTCGCTCATCCCACGGCACGAATAAATTAGTCACGCCAAGTGTTTTATAAAATAATAAAGTCTCCATTAATTGGGTGTTTGAAAGTTTATCAAAGCCTATATGTGCACTACTGGCAACTAAGTTTAAATCATTTAGTTTGTTTTTTAATGCTCTTGGGTTATCTGCATAGGGGCCAAAGTCACCAGCAAACTCAAGTCCTTCAAAGCCCATATCCGCAAGTGCTGTGACGGTTGCATTAAAGTCAGCTTTTAAATCATCCTTAACTGACCACAATTGCACGCTTACCTTAGCTGACTCGAACTAACTAGCGTTACTTGTGAAAGGGAGCATAACAAGCAGGAGCAAACTGCACGCAATAGAATTAATTAAGAAGGAATGAGAGGATTTAAACAAAAGATTACACCTAAATATAAGCAGGGAATAAATCCCTGCTTGGACTGGGCTATAAAAAAAGAGGACTCAGATTACAAATTAGTCGGTATAAGCATATTGGCTTAGACCAAGTTCATTTAATACGCTATCTAAGTGTTGCTTTGCTTCCGTTGATGGACCTGGGTAATCACCTGCAATAGGTACATTACCTAAGTAACCAATGTCTTTACATCCTTGTGGTGTGCAAAAGAAAGCGCCTAACACTAACTCTTTAAAACGTAAAAACGTTTTACCAATACGTTTAAACTGGGCTGGGGTGTCTTCATTTAAATAGGCTATATCGTCTAAAATTGCGCGATGCTGCTGCTCATTGAGCGCAACAAACTGTTTTTTGAAACGAAGCTGTGATTCATCGTTGATCCAAACAAGTGAATTTAATATTTTAATTCGGTCTCGTTGTTGCCCTTCATAAGGTGCACTCACCCATTCATTGATCACTGCCGGTACTTGCAGCTCACTTGCTGATGGAATATCGCCTTCACGCGGCACAATATAATCAGCTAACAGAGCCACTAACGTAATTTCATCTTTTGTTAAGGTTAACGGCCAAGGCGACTCTGGTGGCATCACTAAGTTTGGATCTTGACCATAACCTTTTGCTGCCACTGGCTTAATATCTAAATCAGGCCAATGTTCTTTTGCAGAAACCGTTACATCATCTTCAAATGCCTTTGTGCAGCCTGCTGTTAAACCAACCGCAGATCCTGCCGCTAATAAACCAAGCCATTTTAATGACTCACGGCGGCTCATGTTTGAAACATAGTTATATGATTCATTTTCGTTACGATGATGCATAATTAAAGTACTCCGTTATCAATTTGTTGAGCCAGCCACGTTGAGTTACGCATTGCCAACGTCATGATGGTGAGCGTACAGTTTTTATGTGGGTTTGAAGCAAATACACCGGCATCCATTACAAAAAGGTTATTACAATCCCATGTTTGACCCCATTGGTTAGTTACAGAGTCTTTCATTGAGCTGCCCATTCGGGTTGTACCCACTTCGTGAATGATTTCACCGCCTTTAGATATCGCTTTTTCAGCAGGTGGCAGTTCTCCAACGGTTGCTCCCATGTTTTCTAAAAGCTGCTTAGCTGTTTTTAAGCCATGTTCGATTTGCTTTAATTCTCGGTCTGACCATTTAAAGTGGAATTTTGAAACCGGAATACCCCATTTATCTTTAACGGTTTCATCAATTTCCATGTAGGTATCTTTGTTTGGTAGCATTTCACCGCGCAGTGCAAAACCAACATACGACCCATACGCATCACGAATTTGTTGCTTAAGGGCAGGGCCATAGCCTTGTTTATCACCGTATACACCAGAGCCTGGCTGCCTAAAACCACCACCAATTTCAAAGTGATAGCCGCGCGGAAAATCAAGTTCATTTTTGGCTTGCGCTTGGTGGCCCCACCAAGGAATAAATAAGTGATTGGCTGTATGCCCATCTTCATTATATCGTGGGCGCCCTTTAAGCGCTGGAATTTGTGCACCTAACCACGCACCGGTAGAATCCATGAGGTTACGGCCTACCTGATTACTTGAATTTGCCAAGCCCTTTGGGTGTTTTTTATGTTTAGAATTAAGAAGAATACGGGCTGACTCACAAGCACTCGCTGCAAGAATAACGATATCAGCTGATAATGACTGTTCAGATACCGACTTTTTGTCAACATAAGTAACGCCGGTAACTTTACCGTTATCGTCAACGTTTACAGATTTAACCATTGCATCGGTTATTATTTCAAGGTTACCGGTTGCTTTAGCCATTGGTAGTAGAGACGTGGTTGTTTGAAATGCAGCGCCAATAGAGCAGCCAGAGCCACAAGGCGTTGCATAAAAACACGCTAATCGGTCATCTTTAGGGCGTGTTAATACTGCACGGTGCATAGGCACTGCCTGAATCCCCATTTTCTTTGCTGAAGCGGCAATTAAAAGCTCTGGCACGCGTGGTTTAGGTGGCGGCTGTAAAATGCCTTGGGCTGAATCTGGCATATCATCATGGCCTGTATTTGTACCACAAATACCCACTAACTCTTCTGTTTTGTCATACCATGGTGCTAAATCATCATATTCAAATGGCCAATCTGCACCATGACCATCACGGGACTTAGCTTTAAAGTCGTGCTCACTAAAACGCAGAGAATAACGGCCCCAGTGGTTTGTTCGACCACCAAGCATACGTGCGCGCCACCAATAAAAATCACTTCCTTTTGCACTCGTGTATGGCTCATCAGGAACTTGCCAGCCGCCATCAACGGTTGCATCATAAAAGCCAAAGTTTTTATCTTTATTTCCTGCACCCATTAACGGGGCTTCACTGTTACGGCGAAACATCGGGCTTTCAGTTTTAGGGTCGTAATCACGGCCAGCTTCAAGTAACAATACTTTGTGGCCTAACTTAGTTAATGTATATGCGGCCATTGCACCGCCGGCACCCGAGCCAACAACGAGTACTTTATGATTGATTTTTTTCATCGTTATAGCTCCTTAATTTTTATATTTTTGAACCAGACTTTGTCACCATGATCTTGCAGGCCTATATGGCCTTGTTTTGAGGTTGCAAAGTTAGACCATGTAGCAAATTTACTGTTTTGTACTAATGTGTTCCAAGGGCTGCTGCCTATAACCATACTGACTGTACTCACGCCGTTCTGCCAAACTTGCAAATGATTATCGAGCATTTTTATACGTACCGTATTCCATTGCATTGCCGGTTTATGTGCAGCAGTCGGTGCTGAAAGTAAATCATAAATTGAGCCCGCCAAATGCGAATCTATTTCGGTATCCGCATGGCGATCATTATCAATAATTTGAATTTCTGGGGCGTGAGAGTAAATATAACTACCTAGCTCATCAGCAAGAACAAAAATGCCGCTATTACCCACTTCACTAATTTTCCAATCTAGTTTTAGGTCAAAATTCTTATAGATTTTTTTTGTTAAAATGTCACCACCACCTTTTGTAAGTAACATTGCACTATCGTCTATTTTCCATTTTGAGCTAAGTTCATCACTTTTAAAATTACGCCAATGAGACATATCTTTACCATTGAATAGTAATTGCCAGCCTGTGGCGTGTTCTTCTTTTGTTAATTTATTATCTTGAGTCTGTGCAATTACAGTGCTACTGAAAAGCAGTGCAAGTGACATAATCGAAATTGATTTAAGCATGTGTTGCCCCTTATGTTGTTTGCTATTTATTGCTATTAAACGTATTTCTTTAAATTTTTTTGTTTTGTTATAAACAAGTGAAAACCAAAAAATACAACAATCAGTACAATTGGAAAGATTAATAGGTTCTCTAAAACAGCTTGCCCAGCAACGATTTCAATTTGTTCTACTGAGATATTGCTCACTTGTGCATGTTGTTTGGCATCATCTATCCAATAACCTATTATTGGATTCCACAGACTCATTGCAAACATGCCAGCCCCGCCAATTAATGACATCCCTAATGCGCCAGTTTTTGGTGTATATTCGGCAACACAGCCAATCATGGTCGGCCAAAAATACGTGACACCAATGGCGAATAGCGCTGCGGCAAAATAAATTGCACTTCCTTGAGCTTGGCTCATTAAAAAAATGCCGATTGTTGAAAATACCGCTGAGCCTAGTAGCAGGCCAGATGGACTAAAGCGATGAACAATTGGACCTGCAAAATAACGACCCAGTGCCATAAGGCCAGTAATAAGCGCTAAAATGACCATTGGGGATGCGCCTGAAGACCCTAATATCTGTTCAATCCATTGCTGAGTGCCAAACTCTGTTACCGCAGTTATCGTCATACAAATGATTAAAAATATATACAAAGGTGAAACGAGGTTTCTCACGTTACTGCTGGTGGAGTTTTGCTGTGCATCAAATTTAGGAAATTGCGCTGTAAGCATCATTGCGCCATAAATAGCGGTAGGAATTAATATCAAAGCGACTTGCCATTGCCAGTTGAAGCCTGATGCTGTCATTGCACTTGAAGCTAATGCGCCTATAACGATACCGCCGGGAAACCAAACATGGAATCGGTTTAACATCGTTGTTTTGTTATTTGGATACATTTGCGCAATAAGCGGATTACAGCCGGCTTCAACAGAGCCATTTGCAAAACCAATTAAAAAAGTTGAGATAAGTAAGGCCCAAAAACCATCTGCGGATATTGTTAATAACAAGCCGAGTAAATGACAAGCAAACGCCAGTGCTACTAATTTCTTAGCCCCGATTGCGTTATAGATGATACCACCGAGCATAGTCGCTATCGGAAAACCCAAAAAGGCCATTGCATTGACCCAACCAAGTTGGGTGCTCGTTAAACTAAATTGCTTACCAAGTTGGCCTAAAATACCGGCACGAATCGCGAATGTCATTGAGGTGACTATTAACGCGATACAACATAGGCGAAAAATGAGGCTTTGATTATTATTGTTATTCATTGTGTAGTCCTATCTAGTTAATACCCAATATCCGCTTATTACGTTGGGGATTGGTATTCATTGCACTAAAATCATCAAACGCTTTGCTGGCAGGTGTAATTATGTGTTGTTCAATAAATGGTGCGCCTTCTTTAGCCCCTTGCTCAGAATCTTTAATACAACATTCCCATTCCAAAACAGCCCAGCCATCAAATCCATATTGGGTTAACTTACTGAATATTGATTTAAAATCTATTTGACCATCACCGAGTGAGCGAAATCTGCCCGGTCGATCTTGCCAATCTTGATAGCCACCATAGACACCACTGCGGCCGCTTTGATTAAACTCTGCATCTTTGACGTGAAAAGCTTTTATTCGCTCATGGTAAATATCAATAAATGCAAGGTAATCAAGTTGCTGCAATACTAGATGACTTGGATCGTATAGAATATTTACCCTTGGATGATTACCTGTTGCAGCTAAAAAGCGCTCAAATGTAATACCATCGTGCAAGTCTTCTCCTGGGTGTAACTCATAGCAAACATCTACTCCCATTTCGTCAAAGTAATCAAGTATCGGTAGCCATCGTTTAGCAAGCTCGTTAAAGCCTTCTTCAACTAAGTCTTGTGGTCGTTGCGGCCAAGGGTAGAAGGTATGCCAAAGTAGCGCACCCGAAAATGTAACATGGTTTTTAAGTCCTAAATTTTTACTTGCTTTGGCAGCAAACATTAATTGTTTAATTGCCCATTCAGTTCTCTTTATTGGGTTACCACGTAACGCTTCAGGGGAAAAATTATCAAACATTTCATCATAAGCAGAATGCACTGCAATTAACTGTCCTTGTAAATGCGTTGATAACTCGCAGATTGTAAGCCCTGCTTGTTTAGCAATGCTAGTCACTTCATCGCAGTATTCTTGGCTTTGAGCTGCTTTTTCTAAATCGAATATCTCAGTATTTGATGTTGGTAGTTGAATTGCTTTATAACCGAGCTCTGCCGCCCATTGGCAAATATCTTTAAAATTATTAAATGGCGCTTCATCGCTGATAAATTGCGCTAAAAATATTGCTGGGCCTTTTATTTTTTTCATACTTTCTCTATCCAATTTTAAATGTGTGCCATTTAGTCTCTTCTTTAGAGGCGGCTACTGCATTTTCAATAAATGCCATGCCTCTAATCGCATCTTTTATACCTGGTACATCAAAGTCACCATTTGTTGCTTTTTTCCCTGCTTTTTTCGCGTTTATTTGATTAGCAAAGTTGACGTATATATTGGCAAATGCTTCAAGGTAACCTTCTGGGTGGCCTGTGGGTGCACGAAGCGCGTTTTGTGCTGCTTCACTTTTTAGCGCAACACCCGCACGTAATAGTATTGTTGGCGCGTTATGATTTTTAAACCATAAACTATTTGGCTCCATTTGGTTCCACTCTAAACTTGCTTTATCACCGTAAATGCGAAGAGATAAATTATTTTCTTCGCCAAGTGCGACTTGGCTCGCGAGTAGCACACCTTTACTATCATTATTAAAGCGCAGCAAAACAGTGCCATCATCATCCAGTGTTCGCCCTGGCACAACGTGATTCAGATCAGCACAAAGTGAGCTAATCTCAAGGCCGCTAACATATTCGGTTAAATTAGCTGCATGCACGCCAATATCAGCGATACAACAGCTTATTCCAGCTTGCTGTGGGTCTAAGCGCCACTGGGCTTGCTTTACTTGTTCGTCTTCGGTACCACAAAGCCAACCTTGAGAGTATTCAACAATGACCTTACGAATAGCTCCTATCTCGCCTTGGGAGATGCGATATTTCGCTTCTTTGATCATTGGGTAACCGGTATAGGTATGGGTTAAGCCGTATAAACAATCACTCTTATCTAAACTTTTCTTTAAGCTCAGAGCTTCATGTAGGTTTAATGTTGCAGGTTTATCTGATAAAACGTGAAAACCGCTCTCAATGGCTAATTTAGCGATAGGGAAATGTAGGTGATTAGGGGTAACAATAACTACAAAATCAATACGCTGATCAACAGGTAACTTTGCTTCTTCAATAAACATCTGCTGATAAGTGTCATAACTCCTACTGGAGTCAATACCAAGCATGGATGCTGTTTTTTCTGTGAGAGCAGGATTAGAGCTAAAAGAACCTGCTACAAGGTCAATTAATCCATCGAGCCTAGCTGCAATACGATGAATGGCACCAATAAATGCGCCTTCAGCGCCACCCACCATTCCCATTCTGATTTTGGGATTATTCATCAAAAATATCACCTCAGTAGTAATCTATTGAACTTAGTTAACATCATGTTATTTATAATAGAGATTGGTGATCATTAGGGGTAATAAAAATTCGGTTGACAATGAAACAAAATCGGCGTTTTATATATTTAGTATAAAGTTAATTATCGAGGTCCAAAGCATTGGATATTCAACAGATTATTGATAGAGCAGGGGTCAATCAACTAATCTCGGCATTTGATTTGTTGCCTGATATTTTATTTTGGGTAAAAGACACTGAAAGCCGGGTTCTTTTTGCCAATCAACATTTTATTGAACATCAGGGTTATAAAACGTTTGATCAAATAGCGTTCAAAACTGATTACGATTTTTCACCAAAACACCTCGCGTTCCAATATGTAAACGATGACAAGCGAGTGATGTTGGGGGGAACTGTCACCGACAGGCTTGAATTAAACCACACATCAAATGGAGAACTAGCTTGGTTTTCCACATCTAAAAAAGCAATTTATTTGGATCAAGAAATTGTCGGAACTTATGGTGTTACACGCCACCTTCAAAAAACCTCTAAAGCCTTGTCCCATGTGAGGGCAATAGAAGGGCCGGTAGATTATATTCGCGAACATTATTCACGGCCTATCAACATAGAACACTTAGCGGATCTTGCTCATTTATCTGTGAGTGCGTTAGAAAGGCGGTTCAAAAAACATTTAGCGAAAACGCCGAACCAATTTATTAACGAAATACGTTTAGAAAATGCACGTAAGTTGCTTATTGAAACGCGATTACCGATTTCACAAATAGCGTATCAATGTGGTTTCTCAGAGCCAAGTTATTTTAGTAAACAATTTAAGCGCTTATTTGGTGATGTTCCATCTAAAATACGTGCAAAAATATAATCTAAGAATAATGCTAGTTAGATACGGTAACTAGTATTTTTCAGATGGATATTCAGGAGGTCTGGTTTTTACCTACTTAGGATATTTTAAGGCTCATAATTGAGACAAAAGAAAATTACTGTGTTATAACCATTGAATAGCTAGAGCAACTAATTTGATTAGACCATATAATTTTGATTTTTAGCGACTATTGTCATTAGTCTCTTCGCCAAATTGTTTGCTAAAAGAATTCCTCATAACTCATCTTAAACCATACCGTTACAGCTATATCTCAAATGATATGAATTATTTAATAGTTTATTTTATTTCTCGGTATCAAAGAACTATTTGCAAAGCAATGACTTTATAAATCACGGTTTACTTAGTGAGAAATCACAGTCTTTTCGTAACTGAAGTAAGTCTTATGAGCTGGTGATTTTTATATTACAAAACATTAAATTGCACAAAAGATTTAACACCATATTGATACTACCTGACGAGAATACTTCTCGGTTTTTGGAGAGTTGCAGATCTCCAAACAGCATCATCAACAGCAAATATATCAAAACCAGATTTACTCAATTCTTGGCGCTATGAATATCTTAAAGATACACTCAAAGAGTGGGATAATTAAATAAAGTTTACAAGACGAGTTAAAAACAGATGAAAAAGGGCGCTTAGCGCCCTTTTTCATTATTTCTTTTCTTCGTCAGGTAATGTCACATTGAGCTCGAGTACGGCTAAATCATCTTCATTTTGATCAAACTGAACTTGAACTGCATCGGCGCCTACATTTACGTACTTACGAATGACATCTAGTATATCTTGCTTTAACTGCGGCAAGTAATCAGGTGTACCACGCTGAGAACGTTCGTGCGCGACTATGATCTGCAATCGCTCTTTTGCTAATGACGCACTGTTTTTCTTTTCTGAGCGGAAGTAGTCAAGTAAAGACACATTAACCTCCAAATATCCGTTTGAATAAACCCTTTTTCTCTACATCTAAAAATCTAAATTCAACCGTCTCGCCTAATAAACGACTGATCGCATCAGCATAGGCTTGACCTGCGTCTGATTCGCTATCAAGAATAACGGGTTGTCCTGAGTTAGATGCACTAAGTACTGCTTGAGATTCAGGAATGACACCTAGTAAGTCGATAGCTAGAATGTCCTGGATATCTTCAACAGATAGCATTTCACCTTTTGATACACGATCTGGATTATAGCGTGTTATTAGCAAATGCTCTTTAATGTTTTCTAAACCTTCTTCGGCACGCTTAGATTTACTGTGTAAAATACCCAATATACGATCAGAGTCTCTTACTGACGATACTTCCGGGTTGGTAGTTACAATAGCTTCATCAGCGAAGTACATAGCCATCATAGCACCGGCTTCTATACCTGCAGGAGAATCACACACTATGTAGTCAAAGTCTTCTTTTAACTCATTAAGTACACGTTCAACGCCATCACGTGTGAGTGCATCTTTATCGCGTGTTTGCGATGCAGGAAGTAAAAATAACTTCTCTACACGCTTATCCTTTATAAGTGCTTGGTTAAGGTTGGCTTCACCATTGATCACATTGACAAAGTCATACACTACGCGACGTTCACAACCCATAATAAGGTCTAAATTCCGCAGGCCGATATCAAAATCGATGATAACAGTCTTGTAGCCTTTCAATGCCAAGCCTGTACCAATTGCTGCGCTTGATGTTGTTTTACCAACACCCCCTTTACCCGAGGTAACGACAATTATTTTTGCCATGAGATTTATCCTTTAACCAAAGCTGAAATTTCTAAAGATTCATTTTTTTGTTGTATTTGAACTGCGTTACCCCAGTGTTCACCTTGAAGTGAGTCACTGATCCAGTAATTTCCATTGATTGAAACGAGTTCTGCTTCTAATTTATTACAAAAAATGTATGCGTTTTCTAGTCCTTTCGCACCGGCGATTGCACGGCCGCGTAAGGTTCCATATATATGTACATTGCCATCTGCAATTACTTCTGCACCATGGCTTACTGCGCCTAATACCACTAAATCACGGTCTTTGGCGTAAACCTGTTGCCCTGAGCGAACTGCACCATTAATAATTTGTGCTGGTAAATACACGGTTTTTTCAACAACCGAGGTATTTGGCTCTACTCTTGGAGCTTCACTCTTAACGTCTTGTGAATAGTTTAAAACAGATAAACCAGCAGCTTTCGCTTGTTTGTGCTGCTCATCAGAACCATTACATACACCGACAGCATTAAAACTC
The DNA here is from genome assembly GCF_055808145.1 of Pseudoalteromonas sp. KJ63-1. Next base: position 135,853 of record NZ_JBVVRL010000002.1, read on the forward strand.
ATGCGTTCGATGAGTGACTTTAAGTGAACAAAATCAATAGGATTATTTTTTACTTCAATTAAATTCACGACAATGGGGGCACCCTCAAAGAACTTTGGGGCTTGGGCTATTTTTATATACAGTTGTTCTGCTAAAAGGGGTATATCAGTACTATAAAGATGTAAAACTGATAAGGTAAAAAGGTTGCCTTTTAGCTCAAAAATTTGGTCCGACATAGATGCTCAACTGGATTGTCTGGTTAGTGTGAAATTTTTATATAAACCTAGGCTGAACAAGGTGTTTATTGTAGTTTTCACTCTAATTTTTATAACTTATTATTATTGCCATGTTATAGTGTGTAGCACTGTTAAGCAAGATTTTATAGGGCCATAATGCTAACTGCGGTATATAAAAGTAAGAAAAAAGCAGATACTTTCTTATTTATTGAAAAAAGAGATGATTTTAGTAAAGTTCCGGAACCTTTAATGGCCATGTTTGGTCAACCTCAGTACGTGATGATCATTAATTTAGCTAAGCGAACTCAACTAGGCGTAGCGGATTTAGACACTTTAAAACAGTCGCTCAGCGACCAAGGCTATTATTTACAAATTCCGCCCCCAGAGGAAAACTTGCTAAGTCAATTAAGAAAACAAAATGGAGCAGATAGTGATTAAAAAATTAGCAGTTGTATTGTGTGGTATCTGTTTAAGCTCATCGGTGATGGCAAAAACCCAAGCTGAGTTTCAACAATACCTTACTAATTTAAAGCAAGAGGCAATAGCGAAAGGTTACGATACTCAGTTAATTGAGCAAGCATTTGCCACTGCATCTTACAAAGAAAAAGTGATTTCAGCAGATAAAAATCAACCTGAAGTAAAAGAAACACTGGAAACATATTTACCAAAACGAGTGCCTCAATGGAAAATTGATCGCGCGCGCAAGTTGTACAAAGAAAACCAAGACATTCTTGAGAAGGTCGCAAAAGACTTTGGCGTTCAAGCACGCTTTATTGTGGCTATTTGGGGCTTAGAGAGTAATTTTGGTGCTATTCAAGGTGGCCACAACGTGATTTCATCGTTGGTAACACTGGCTTTTGATGGGCGCCGTGAAGCATTATATAAGCGCCAATTATGGGCCGCACTGGATATATTAAAGTCGGGTCATATTACGCTTGATAAATTTAAAGGCTCATGGGCGGGTGCAATGGGGCAAACTCAATTTATGCCAACCTCATTTAATGCCTATGCTGTAGATTACAACAACGATGGCCGCAAAGATATTTGGACAACCAAAGAAGATGCGTTTGCCTCTATTGCTAATTACTTAAAGCAAGAGGGTTGGAATGACAACTTAACCTGGGGTCGCCAAGTTCAATTACCTGCTGATTTTGATCAACAGTATATTTTAAAGCGCGGCACTAAAACTCGTAAGCAATGGCTTGAATATTGGAACGATTCAGAGCGCTCACTCGCTGATTGGCAAGCGTTAGGGGTTCGTCGAGCAGACGGCAGCGATTTACCAAATGTTGCTGTAGATGCTGCATTAGTAATGCCTGATGATGCAAACGGGCGGATGTATTTAGCATACGATAACTACAAGGTATTTATGCACTGGAATCGGTCATATTACTTTGCAACTAGCGTGGGTTATTTGTCAGATAGAATTGCTTATCCAAAAATTTAAATAAAGCAAATAACTAAAAAGCCGCAAATTGCGGCTTTTTTGTGAGTGACCTATCGACTAAATTTCTTTTTTAAATATTTTATCTTTTAGGTCAATGACTTTGCCAATCCCTGAACCTAGTTTCATTAGCTTATTAAGCTGCTCAGGGGTTAAACGTTGTAATTCTGACGACCATTTAGTTACTGTTTCAAGTAAGTTATGGATTTCGCCCATTTGTTTTTGAGCGTAGATTTCATCGTCGTTACTTGCTTCGTCTAGTAAGTTATCCCGGAGTAAGCTCAGTGTTGGCTCAACTTCACGTTTTTTGCGCTCTTCGAATACGCGATTTGCCATATCCCAAATATCGCCTGCAGGGGCATAGTACTCTTTTCTATCTCCTGGGATATGCATTACTTTGATCAGCTGCCAAGATTGTAATTCTTTGATCCCCATACTCACGTTACCGCGAGAGATACTTAGCGCATCAGCGATTTGATTTGCCGTCATTGGATCTTTAGTAATAATCAATAAACCACACATTTGTCCAATGGTGCGATTAAATCCCCAGCGGCTGCCCATCTCACCACAATGCATTACAAAGGCAAAGTTTTTTTCTGATAATGTCATTGTTACAAGTTTCAAAAATAAATGAAATCTATGCTAGCACGCTGGTTAGGTATGGCAAGACTTAAGCTGGGATAAAAAGCCACGTTTTACGACTAATGATTGATATAGATTAATATCTAAGCATTTATAGTGAGGTATGTTGCGGATATGCAACATGACATTGTTATTTAACGACCTTGTTGAATAATAAAATTTTTTATAAACGATGGAATGACTATGAAAGCAGCAATAAATACAGAATATAAAGGCAAGTTAGCGATCACCGATTTGCCTATCCCAGAAGTAGGTCCTAACGATGTCCTAGTAAAAATAGCCGCTTGTGGTGTGTGCCACACTGATTTACACGCATGTCATGGCGATTGGCCGGTAAAACCGAAAATGCCATTAGTACCTGGGCACGAAGGTGTTGGTGTAATAGAAAAACTAGGAAGTAATATTAAGCACTTAGAAGTGGGCGATAGAGTAGGCGTACCATGGTTATACAGCGCATGTGGCCATTGTGAGTTTTGTTTAGATGGACGCGAAACCTTGTGTTTATCGCAACATAATACGGGTTACTCTATTGACGGTGGGTATGCAGAATACTGTTTAGCTCATGGTGACTACATCATCAAAATACCGGAAGGTTTAGGTTTTGCTGAAGCTGCCCCCTTATTTTGTGCGGGCGTAACAACGTATAAAGCTTTAAAAGTGTCTGGCGCTAAACCAGGTCAATGGGTTGCTATTGTCGGTGTGGGTGGTTTAGGGCACTTAGCAGTGCAATATGCAAAAGCAATGGGCTTTAATGTTATTGCGGTAGATACTGGCAAAGAGAAAATGGCGCTAGCTAAAGAGTTGGGTGCTGATATTACGCTTGATTTTAAAGAAGTGGTGCCCAGTGAGGCTATTTTTGAGCAAGTAGGTGGCGCTCATGCTGTTGTGTGTACCGCAGTATCAAAACCAGGGTTTGAACAAGCATATAAAAGTGTTCGCCGTGGGGGAAATGTGTATTGGTTGGTTTACCGCCTGAAGATATGCCATTGCCAATTTTTGACACCGTATTAAATGGTGTTTCAGTAGTTGGTTCTATTGTAGGTACGCGAAAAGACCTGCAAGAATGTCTTGAATTTGCTGCTCAAGGCAAAGTAAAAGCCATCATTGAAGAGAAAAAACTTGAAGATATTAATGAAATTTTTGATGACATGCTTAAAGGCGAAATAAACGGCCGTATAGTTGTTACGATTTAATATTAGGGTCTGTTGATCTTTCAAGGTTAAATTTGCAGCAGTCTGTTTGGTATTTAGGCAAGGCAGAGCCTATGTGGTGTGGTTATTCCCCATAAATAGGCGATAACGCAGCATCAATGCCAAACAGGCGCTGCCCGAAGGGTTCTGCCTAGGGGCGATTTACTCTTTGTTGCTCGGTTTTTACTTAGCCCACTAGGTTACAAACCTCGCGCCGTGATTAAATCGCCCCTAGTTTGAACAAATTTTAATCCGCAAAGGTCAACAGACCCTAAGTTTTTACATAAAAAAAACACGGTATCTCAATTGAAATACCGTGCTTTTTTAAATTATTAAACTATTAAAGTGTGTAACTAAAGCTTAGCTTTGCATTACGTTCTTCACCTGGCATTCCGCCTAAAAACATGGCTTTAGAATAGTATTTTTTATTAAACAGGTTATTAATGTTTAATTGCATATGCCAGTTGTCTGCTTTATAGCTAACCGCAGCATCATATACGGTATAAGCCGGTACGTAGCCATTATCAATACCAAATGAACTTGAGTTAGTACTACGCTTATCAACAAATGTTAAGCCTGCGCTTAAATCAACTGCTTGCGGTAATTCAAACAGCGCTGCTGAGTAAGTAACCCATGAACTTGCTGTTACATAAGGCACCCCTTTTTGACGAGTATTATAGCTGTCACGATTTGGGTTGGTTTTATCGCGGGCGTCTTGATAAACACCGTTGATATTAACTTTCCATTGATCGTTCAAATAGGCATTTAAATCAATCTCTACACCTTTTGTCTGTTCTTCGCCATCAAAAAAGCTCTCTACTACGTCAGGTGCTGACACGCCGGCTTCATAAAGAGGGTTGGCATATTCTAAATTAGTACGCGCACTTTCAAATACCACAATTGATGCCAGTAATTGGTCATCAAATGCTTTAAAACGAAATCCTAAATCGTTACTCACAGATTCGGAATCGTCTCTATCGGCTTCATTACCGGCAACAGAGCCAAGAACACTGTAAGCTGTGCGCCCTTTAGAGTGATTTAAAAACAAAGCCATATCAGCGTTTACTTGATAATTAGCACCTAGGTTATACGTTAAACCACTGTCTGAGGTATTTGCTTCTGGCGTTGGATTTGCGCGGCTTTGACTATAACGAGGGTCAACACCAAAGTGCTCGTAACTTTGTTTAATACGATTATGAGCAACACCAATACGAGTAGTGATCTTATCGTTAATGTAAGCAACATGTTGAAGGCCTACGCCCCATGCTTGTACTTTTTTATTGTAATCACTGGTTTTAAGCGGATCATAATCAGCAAATTCATCCGCAGGCCAATTTGGCTGGCGTATATCAAAAATATACGGTAGTGCACCTTGATAAATCACTTCACCGTCTTTGTTTTTAATAACCTTATCGGCATCATAAATGGAGTATTGTTTAAAACGAATATCTCGGTCTTCGTAGTTGGCATTAACCAGTAATTCGTTTTCTATATTGCCGAGCATAAAGTCATAACGTAAATCTAAAAAGTATTGCCATGATTTCTCATCTGCTTCTACTTGGCGATATTCTTGGCGTCTGGCCGCAAATGGGTGTAATACATTATCAACAACTAACGGTGCGCGTGGATCTTGGTTAATTACACCGCGTCGGTTCCAATACACATAATTATAAGCACCTGTTTGGCGGGCAAAGCTAGAAGTGTAATTACGGTACTGTAGCTGTTGATTTAAAAATAAATCATCACTAATGTAGTAATTGTGCGCTAATTTAAAACGCAGCTCTTCACCTTCGTTATCCTTTGCCATCGGTGATATTATGCCATTGGTACCAAAGTTAAAGGGTGTTAAGCCATCATTGCTTGCCAAAGAGTTAGCGAGTTCATTTCGTTGTGCTTCACTCAATTGTAACCCACTTGCTGTAGGGTCATTAACTAAATCGGCGCCTGATACTTCTCCTGCAGTTAAACCGTTAACCGATTTACTGTTAAAAATACGAATAGGGTGGCCAATAGAATCCACTGCGATAGCGTCTTTGATATATGCCCCAGACAATACAAAAGATTGCTGGTCATTAAGCACATATTTTAAAGACGAGTAAATTTCATCGCGCTGCTCTTTTAAATCACGAAAGCCATCGCTAGAGGCGGTTTTGGCCATTACCCGATAAGCTAAATCATCAGTTAGTGCATTGGTGCTATCGAGTGAAAGCGAATAACTATCCCACTGACCGATATCCATTTCTAGGGTATGTTGCTCGTTAAACTGTGGTTTTTTTTCAATCAGGTTGATCACACCACCGGCACTACCCATACCATACAGTCCAGTTGCAGGACCCTTTAACACTTCAATCGATTCAACATTGGTTAAAGAACGAGTAGGGTTAAATGTATTGCCTAAGCCTGCTCCGCCATACATACCGTCATAAGTGTAATTAGCTCCCAAACCACGAATAACTAAATTGTCACCAATGCCATAGTTATTTCCCGCTTGAGTTAGGCCACTCACATTACGGATCACGTCCTGAAGGCTATCAATACCTTGTGATTCAATCAGTGCTTTATCAACAATGACCACCGGTGCTGGGGTTTCCATTAGTGACATGTCTGATTTAGTCGCTAAACCTGAATTCATCACCACTCGGTTTTGCTGTTCGTAAACGCTAATTCGTTCAATATCTGAATTAACTTGTGACTCGTTAGCCATTGTTAAATTTGCGTTTAAACACGCTAGAGTGAGGAGAGAGTATTGAAACCTTTTCATAAACTGATAACCATTCGCATTTGTTAATTTGCGCGAATGATAATGGTTATCATTTTAAAATTAAATAAAAAGTTCAATTTTTTTACTTTAATAGGTACGTTTGCTTGATTGTTATTCAATGTGATTTAAAAGTAATCATATTTGAAAATTTCAATGGAGTATTACAGTAGATAATTGGTTTAGCGGAAAGATCTTTTGAATATAATATTGATGGTTAAACAAGCAGCTTAGCTAGATTTGCTAAAAAAATGTTAAGGTTGAGCGCAGCTCAACATTATAGAGGCGTTTTGGGTTTACTGTTTGTAAACCACACCCGCTTTCATAACGAATGGGATCTGCTCTAGTGTAGAAATGTTTTTTAATGGGTTAGTGTTTACCGCTATAATATCAGCTGCAAAACCAGTTTTAATTTGCCCTAGTTGTTTATCAGCTTTTAATAATTTAGCACTATTAATGGTCGCGGCTTGAATAGCTTGTAATTCACTCATACCAAATTCAACCATACGGGAAAACTGTTTGGCATTATCACCATGCGGGTAAATAGCTGCGTCGGTTCCAAATACCATGTTTACACCCGCTTCAACCGCGCGTTTAAAACTATCGCGTTGTTTTTTTGATACCAGACGTTCTTTATTTAGATTTTCTTCATCCACGCCATTTTGTTCACCAAAGCTTAGCGTATATTCGGTATTATAAATATCCATAGACAGCCAAGTTCCATGCTCTTTTGCAAGCGCAATTGCTTCATCGTCTAAAAAGCTAGCGTGCTCAACACTATCTACACCGGCTTTTATTGCCGTTTTAATACCGTTAGTTCCATGTGCGTGAGCGGCAACAGGTAATTCACGCATGTGCGCTTCATCAACAATGGCTTTCATTTCTTCAAAGGCGTATTGCTGTATGCCGACTTTTGTTCCTTTAGAAAATACCCCACCTGTAGCGCATAGTTTGATTGCATTAGCGCCATATTTTATATTTTCACGCACTTTAATACGTACTGCCCATGGGCCATCAGCAACGCCGGTGGCAGTATATTTCATCTCTGGAGGTAAGCGATTATTATCGCAGTGCCCACCAGTAATGCTCAAAGAAGGCCCTGCAGCCCAAATGCGTGGGCCGATAATATCACCGGCATTAACACCGTCTCGCACCGCAATAACACTGTAGCCTTGTGCACCTAAGTTCCTTACTGTAGTAAATCCAGCTTCTAAGGTTTGCTTAGCAAAATAGCTGGCTTTAATGGCCATTCGCGGAACAGATTGCCCTAAACGTTCACTACGAGACACGGTTGGATCGCTGGTTAAATGTACGTGCATGTCCATTAACCCTGGCAACAGGGTGAGTTTGGGTAGGTTTATCAGTTCATCATTATTGGTAAGCTTGGGCTTTTTATTAAATTGGATTTGGCTAATAACACCGTTATCTATCGCAATCAACGGATTAGATTTAAGTTCGCCTGTTTCAACATCTAGTAAAGCTTTGGCCGATATATAGGTTGTGGCTAGTGTACTTGCACTGGTTAAGCTCATTAATGCGATTGATAGAGTCAATAAATGTTTTTTCATGTTTAAGTCATTATAATTATTTTCATTCACTTGAATGTAGCAACCATGCGCTATTGAGTAAATAATGTAGCGACGAATAGCATTGACCGTAATTGCTTTATTTAAGCTATTTAAAACCGCATAATTGAAGGGTAAAAACTAACAAGGGAATTTATGAAAGTTATTAAAATAGCACTGGTTGCCAGTAGCGTTATGTTTGCCTTAAGTGGTTGTATGAGCACCAGCTCACAATTAAACACAAATCAGTCAGTCTCACCTGTAATAAGCGAATTATCAGCCGAGCAGCAATTAGATGTGCTCGTTGCTCAGTACTACGATGAATCATTAGCTTTTAATCCATTAAGCGCTACTTATAATGGCCGCCATGAATTTGATGATCAATTTTTGCCTGAAATATCGAAGCTTAATCGCGATAAAAAAGCCGCATTTTACAAAAAATATCAACAACGCTTAACGCTGATTGATGAATCACAACTGACCGGTCAAGCGCTACTGAATTTTGAAGTGTTATCCCGAGATTTAGCCCTCAAGCTTGAGGGGATGCAATATAAAAATTATTTGTTACCGATAAATCAAATGTCAGGTGCGCATAATACCTTCGCTGGATTTGGTTCAGGACAAAGTGCTCAGCCTTTTAATACTGTTGCCGACTACCAAAAATTTATTAAGCGTGCCGAAGGTTTCGTTAAATGGCTTGCAAGTGTTGAACAATCAATGGCGCAAGGCGTTAAAAACAATGTGGTACTGCCTATGCCATTAGCAAAAAAATTACTCCCGCAATTTAAAGCGCATGTTGTTACAAGCGCAGAAGATTCTCTCTTTTATTCGCCCATTAAAGCCATGCCAGACTCTTTTGCAGCTGATGAAAAGCAACAGTTAAGATCGCAGTATACAACATTGATTTTAGATAAATTAGTGCCTGCATATCAGCGAATGAGCGATTTCTTACTTAACGATTATATTCCTTATGCCCGCGATTCTGTTGGTTATGCTGATTTACCCAATGGTAAAGCGTGGTACGACTACCAAATAAAGAAAAATACTACATTAAGTTTATCAGCGGATGAAATTCATGAGATTGGTTTAAGTGAAGTGGCAAGAATCTTAAGTGAGATGAAAACGGTTAAAGACACCGTAGGATTTGAAGGAGAATTATCAGCCTTTTTTAACCACTTACGTGACTCAGATGAGTTTTATTATAAAACAGCCGATGAGTTAATTGCCGCCTATGAACAAATTAAAGTAAAAATAGACGCTCGCTTACCAAAGTTATTTAATATTGAGCCTAAGGCTCCTTATGTTGTTAAAGCGGTTGAAGCCTATCGTGCCCAATCGGCTGCAGGAGCGTCGTATGCAGGGCCTGCTCCTGATGGTTCGCGCCCAGGTATATTTTATATCAATACATACAACTTAAAAGCACAGCCTAAGTTCTTACTCGAAACGCTGTCTATTCATGAAGCCGCTCCGGGGCATCACTTTCAAATTGCGCTGCAACAAGAGGTGCAAAGCTTACCTGATTTTCGTAAATTTGGCGGCTACACGGTATTTGCCGAGGGCTGGGCTTTATACGCAGAAAGCCTAGGCAAAGAACTGGGCTTATTTACTGACCCGTATATGTGGTACGGGCGTCTTAGCGATGAGCAGCTAAGAGCGATGCGATTAGTGCTTGATACAGGTTTTCATGCCAAAGGTTGGACACGTCAACAAGGCATTGATTACATGCTAGCAAATTCTTCAATGGCAAAAAGTGATGTTATCGCTGAAGTTGAGCGCTATATCGCATGGCCTGGGCAAGCATTATCGTACAAATTGGGCGAGTTTAAAATTAAAGAGCTCAGAGATTACGCCCACCAGCAATTAGGTGAGCAATTTGATATTAAAGCGTTTCATACGCAAATATTGATTGATGGTGCATTACCTATGCCTATTCTGGAGAAAAAATTAAACGTTGGGTTAAATCTCAGCAGTAATAAAATCGCGCGAAGCCATGCAGATATTAGGGATTGGCTTTGCGCGCTTTGCTGCAATACGTTAGAATGCGCGCTCTTAAAAGGGGCGAGAACACCATGTTTGATCAACAATTAGCAAATACCCAATTTTGGCTTAGTAAAAGCCTAAATGAAATGAACCAACAAGAATGGGAAGCCATTTGTGATGGATGTGGAAAGTGTTGTTTAAACACCTTTATTGACAGTGAAGACGAAGATGACTTTACTGCTACCGATCAGCTAAGAGAAGGCGAGCAACTAATATTTACCAACATTGTTTGTCAATACCTTGATAACAATACCTGTGGCTGTAGTGAATACGAAAACCGCCAAACCTTAGTCCCTTCGTGCGTTAAGCTCACTAAAGAAAACCTAAAAGACATCTTTTTCATGCCCCAAAGCTGTAGCTACCGCCGTCTTCATGAAGGGCGAGGTTTAGCAACGTGGCATCCGTTACTGAATAACGGCGATAAAACTAAAATGCATGAGCTAAACATTTCAGTCAAAGATAAAACAGTAAAAGATTGTGATGTAAAATTAGATGATTTTGACTTGTATATTGCCGAGTGGCCAACCAAGGATTGCAACTAGTGAGTAAGTTACGAGCAAGTATTGGTTTAATAAACCCTAAAAGCCCAACCAATGTGGGTGGAGTATTACGCGCAGCAGGTTGTTATGACGCCAAGCAGGTGTTTTTTACCGGCAACCGTTATTTAAATGCACAAAAATTTCATACGGATACGAAAAATGTGGTGCAACGCATTCCATTAACCGCCACCGACGATTTAGCATCAGTTAAGCCACAAAATGCAAAAGTAGTGGTAATTGAGTTAATTGAAGGTGCCACTCCTTTGCCCGAATTTACTCACCCCGAGAACGCATTTTATGTATTTGGTCCAGAAGACGGCTCTGTGCCTAAAGATGTTTTAAAATGGTGCGACGAAGTGGTGTATATCCCTACTATTGGTTGTATGAATTTAGCGGCAACTTGTAATGTTGTTCTTTATGACCGACTCTCTAAATTGGGCGGGATCCAAAGCAGCGATGAAACCATTATTTCATCACGCGATACCAATAATAAAATGAAATGGAAAAAACAACCTTAGTATACACAATATAAGCGTGAACAGGACGTGGTAGCTTTGCTCGGTTTTACTTATTCTTACATGGATGTAAGTTAATGGAATAGCGCAGGAGAAGTTATCGAGCCCACCACTAATTTACCAACCTCGCACCACGATTAAATCGCCCCCAGTTTAAAAAAATATTAATCCGCAAAGCATCAATAGATCCTAGTTAAATGTAAATAAAAGTAACTAATTAACTTAAAAAATAAGCAGTTCGTCTTTTTTTAACTCTATAAGTGTAAAAATATGTAATTATAATGAAAAAATAATAACTACAAGGTTTTACATTTTATGCATAGGGTACGTTACTTGTTTTGCTGTTGTTGGCTAATGTTACTAAGCATTCCGCTAACAGGCTGTTATTCAAAGCCTGCAGCTTTAGATCCTCAAGTAGCAAGTACTGGTGAGTCGTTATCCACGATAGCCCAAACCACTGATGTCATTTTTTACGATTTGCAGCTAGTTGTCCTGCCCAGTAAGAAAAAAATTTCTGGCATAGGTAAAACCATGTTTCGCGTGCTGAAAAAAACGCAGCAAGTCGAACTCAAGCTCGATAATCGTTTCTCTATTGAAAATGTCACTGTTGCAAAGCAACCAGTCAATTTTAGTCACCAGCAGGGCATTATCATTATTGATTTGTATGAAACTAAATACCCAGGTGAAGTTGTCGAGGTTGCCATTAGCTATTCAGGACACCCTCATGAAGCTACTAATCCTCCGTGGAGTGGTGGCTTTGTATTTAGCCATACGGCACAAGGTCAGCCTTGGATAGCAACAGCAGTACAAGGCGAGGGCTGTGATTTATTTTGGCCTTGCAAAGATCACTTCAGTGATAAAGCCGACAGTATGCGTATTCGTGTGACAGTACCTACGGGGTTAAGTGTTGCTAGTAATGGTGTACTTAAAAAAATTATGCCATTAAAAAATAATACAACTGAATTTGATTGGTTTTTATCTGAGCCTGCGAGTGATTACAATATTGCGCTAAATATTGGTCCCTTCGAACGTATTCAACAGCAATATAAAAGTATTAACGGCACGCAGGTACCTGTTGAATTCTGGGCATTACCTGAAAACAGCCACAAAGCCACTATGCTACTCAATGATGATGTATATCAACAGCTCGCATTTTTTGAATCTGTATTAGGGCCTTACCCTTGGGGAATGCAAAAATTAGGCTTTGTGGAAACACCGCATCTGGGTATGGAACATCAAACCATTAACGCTTATGGTAAAGGGTATACCCGCGATCCAAGTGGCTATGACTGGCTTATTCAGCACGAGTTGGCTCATGAATGGTTTGGCAATTTAATGACACATGAAAAACTCAACGATGCGTGGTTACACGAAGGCTTTGGTTTCTATATGCAACCCGCTTACAGCTTATTTAAATTTGGTGAAGCTGCTTATAACCATGCTATGTACACCGCGTATTTAGGATTAAAAAATTGCCATCCTATTGTTAAACAAGGGAAAGTTACTTCTAAAGAAGCGTTTAATGCAGATATTTATGGTAAAGGTGGTTGGACGCTTCACACTCTGCGATGGCTAATTGGAGACGAGTTATTTTGGCAAGCTGCCCGAGAGTTAGTATATGGTCAAACGCAAACAGCTAATTTGAGTTACCCAATCGAGTCGCGTTATCGCAGTAGCCAAGAGTTTATTAATATTGTTAACCGGATCACGGGCGATGATTATACGTGGTTATTTGATGTGTATCTAAAGCAAGCCGCGTTACCAACCTTAACCATGGAGCGTACCAATACAGTCGCTTATTTAAGCTGGAGTAACAGCGAAAAAGATGGCACAGCGTTTAAAATGCCGGTTCCTATTTCTATAAACGGGAAGTTGACAACTCACACTCCAGTGGATGGACTGATCACTATCAATGCCAAAAAAAGCGACATTATCGTTATCGATCCACAGATGAAGGTTCTGCGACAGTTACCCATAATTAGTCAATGCCAGCAACAAAGCTAAGCTTATATAGCTTAAATTACAACTTGTCATAAGTTTAAGATTTAACCAAATACCGTTCTTTTTGGATTTAAAATCTCATTATTTATTATTATTTTTAATTATTAACCTCGCCTGAACAATATTTGCTAAGACTTTCAGTTAAAAATTTGTTAAAAAGACAGTGATAATAATGATTAATCCTTAAGGTACTTATGTTTAGCTCGCTGAAATTCACCTCCAAAATCACCATCGCTGCGTCATTGGTCTTAGTTTTAGTGTTAGGTGTTTTTACTATTAACAACTATTTTTCAATGCGTCATCAAACTCAAGAGCAGCTATCTTTAGTATTAAAACAAAGTTCCCAGTCTGTATCGCAGAACATTGCAAGCTGGCTGAATAACAAGTTAGCCATTGTTATCTCGCTGGCTAACACCTATCAAGTTACAGACGCTAAAGCGCTTACATTATCGCAATTAAATACTGCAGAGATGGCAGGGGATTTTAAAAATACTTACATCGGCGAATCCTCAGGCGCGTTTATTTTAAATGATCAAAGCGTCATTTTACCCGACGATTTTGATGCAACTAGCCGCCCTTGGTATAAGTTGGTTGAAAACAAAACTAACACTGCATTCACCACCCCTTATATTGATGTAACCACCAATGAACTGACCATTTCAGCTGTTGCGCCCATAAATATTAACGGCCAATTTAAAGGAGTTGCAGGTGCTGATATTGATATGCAAACCATAGCTAAAATTATCGACAATATTGATTTTTTAGGGTTAGGTTATGGCTTTTTATTAGATCATAATGGCCAAATACTAAGCCATCCAAATAGTAAGTTAAATTCAAAAGCGCTGACTGAATTATTTGGAAAAGACATTGAGCTGGCTGATACTTTTACAGAGCACCAAGTTGCTGATGAAACTGTTTTAGTGTCATTTACTAAAATTCATGGCATAGAAAATGTTGATTGGTATTTAGGAGCAGTGATCAATAAAGACACGGCTTTCGAAAGTGTGTCGGCATTTGGTCAAAAAGCACTGATTTACTTAATAGTAGGCACCTTAGTCATTGTTTTTGCGCTACAGCTTTTATTGCGTTACTTAATGCGTCCTATGTATCGCTTAAACGATGCTATTAGAGATATAGCTCAAGGTGAAGGCGATTTAACTCGTCGCCTCAGTGTAGAAAACGATGATGAGTTTGGTCAGTTAAGTAATTCATTTAATATTTTTATAGAAAAAATTCAAAATTCAATTGTTCAAGTTAAGTCTTCAGCGCAATTGTTAGAAACAGCTGTTGCTAAGCTGGTTACGCAAACAGATTCAACCTTGACTATGTACGACGATCAAAGTGAACGTACTAACAGCGTAGCATCGGCAATTAATCAGTTTTCTGCTACCGCCACAGAAATTTCAAGCAGTGCTAGCAATGCCTCAACGCTTGCTAAAGATGCTGATCAATATTGCGCTAAAAATCAGCAAACACTGACTAACAACGTATCAAGCATTCATCAACTTTCGCAAAATATAGAGCAAGCGCAAGAAACAATTAATAGTTTAGATTCACATACCGCCAATATCGGTAATGTATTAGCAGTAATTAAAGGAGTGAGTGAACAAACTAACTTGCTCGCTTTAAATGCAGCGATAGAAGCCGCTCGTGCGGGTGAAGCGGGAAGAGGGTTTGCCGTTGTTGCCGATGAAGTAAGACAATTAGCACAACGCACTCAAAAATCAACGCAAGAAATTGAAAATACGGTTATAGAACTGCAAAAAGGCTCAAGCTCTGCCGTTGAACTGATGAAAACCAGTTTAGAAGAAAGTGAAAAAAGTGTTCAGCAAGCGGATGCCGTCGGCGACGTAATGAAGCAAATAATTAGTGCGATAAGGCAAATAACGGATGCTAATCATAGTGTGGCTAATGCCACAGATGAACAAAACCAAGTTGTTAAATCATTACACTCAGATATTCATGTTATTAGCGACTTATCTACTCAAGGTCAATCTAACCTTAACCTTACTTTAGAGGAATGTACCAAGCTTAAGCATCAATTTAGCGACTTAGATCGGATGGTTAAAAAATTCAAAGTATGATCAATAAAACAAAAATAAATAAACCAAACTGGCTTAGTCTAGTTAATATTGACAGTGTTTATAGCTTTGATAGACAACGCCAAGCGTTTTCTTTATTTACCATGATAGCGATCGCCTTGGTGTTAATTACTTATTTGGTGATTGCAAATTATCGCGTTTATGCGCCGATATTAACTGCCGCGTTAATTTCAGTTAACTTAACCATTGTTGGGTGCATCGTTTATTTTATAAAAACCAAAAAGCTCAATGCAATTGCGTTAATTACTCTGATGATTGTATTTTTGATGTGTTTAGCATTGGTGTACACAGGCGGTAAAGATAACACTGCGTTATATTGGCTAATGTTTTATCCTGTAGCTGTATTTGCCATACTGGGTGTAAAACTTGGCGCATGGTTAAGTAGTGCCATGTTATTGAGCTGCATTGTTATGTTGTATGGCCACGATATGGGGCAGGTTATTTATGGTGAGGTAGAAAAGACCCGTTTTGTTGCTGCATTTTCATTAGTGCTGGTCTTTTCTTTTATCGGTGAGTATTTTCGTCACCGAAGCCACCTTGCCATTGCTGATATTACCTTAGAGCAAAAACAATACGCCTATACAGATCAGCTCACAGGTGCACCCAACCGTCGCTTTATTACTTCTCATTTTTTAAAGCTCGCCGCTTCACGACCTACACATTATTTACCGCTGTCTATATTGCTCCTAGATTTAGATAACTTTAAACAATTAAACGACACCTATGGTCATGATTTTGGTGACACCGTATTAATAGAGTTCACTAAATTATTAGAGTCGCAGTTTCCTGCAACCGCCCTTAAAGCCCGTTATGGTGGTGAAGAGTTTGTAGTAATTTTACCGCAGCTAACGACCATTGAAGCCAGTATTTTAGCTAATCGCTTTAGAGAATGCGTGCAACATCATGTGATATTATCTGATAAACAACAACGAGTATCGTTAACCTGCAGTATTGGCATTGCACAAGCTAATCATGTTGACGACTTCAACAGTGCCTTAAAACAAGCCGATGAGTATTTATATCAGGCAAAATCACAAGGGCGTAATAAAGTCATATTTGCGCAGGGCGAGCATGTCAGTCAATAAGCTTATTTATGTGCACGACCCTATGTGTAGTTGGTGCTGGGGTTATAAACCTACTTGGCAAAAGCTAGAAACTGCTTTAGTAAATATTCTGCCTATAGAATATAGGGTCGGGGGGTAGCGGCAGATAGCGACCAGCCAATGAGTGCCGATATGCAGTTGCAACTACAAGGCATATGGCAAAACATTAGCAACCAATTAGGCACTGAGTTTAATTTTAATTTTTGGCAAGAATGCCAACCACGCCGCTCTACTTATCCTTCTTGTAGGGCGGCATTAATTGCCCGTGGCTTTAACAAAGAACCTCAGATGATTAACGCCATTCAACAAGCTTATTATTTAAAGGCGCAAAATCCATCGGATGAGGCGGTTTTAATTAAACTAAGCGAACAAATTGGTATAGATGCTAGTTTATTTTCTCAATACTTACATTCTAATGAACTTAAGCGTCGCTTTGATGATGAGCTCAATTATGTTCGCAGTTTACCTATTCAAGGTTTCCCGTCGTTAGTATTAATACATAACAACCGTGCTTACCCTATTGCTATTAACTACACAGATTGGCAGCATACCCTTAGTGAAATACAGTCTTACTTATAAAATTTATGCTTCAAACATCACCCTGCACTTTAAATTCAGCCAATAAGGCTAATTTATTACCGTTGTCATAAAAGCGACTTTTTTACGCAACACGCTTGTCATTTTTAATCTATACACTTTCGCTCATTGAAACTATCTCGCTTTAAAATGTTTTTTCATAAACAGGCTAAAGCGACTAATAAACACTAGCAAATCCGCTAATTAACGAGCAAAGGTGTATACGATGAAAGGCGTTAAACCATTAATTTTAGCTGGTATTGTAGCCGCAAGTGCAGCAGTCCACGCCAATGATTTAAACACGGTAATTGATAAAAGTAGCGACATTAATAATTTAGCTGCGCAATCACAAACAAAAATAGACAAGATTGCAGATTCAATGCAAGGGCGTTTACAGCAATTTAAAACCCTAAATAAAGAAATAGATGGTTTAGCCGTTTATAACGCACAGCTGACAAAACAGTTAAATAACCAAATAGAAGAGATGGAATCGCTTAATTTATCAATGGATCAGGTATCGATTATTGAGCGCCAAATTACACCTCTAATGCTTCGCATGATCACCGGGCTTGAACAGTTTATTGCCTTAGATGTGCCGTTTTTAAAACAAGAACGTAAGCAGCGTCTTGAATCGTTAAATGCAATGATGGAGCGTGCTGATATTTCATCAAGTGAAAAATTCCGCCGTGTGTTAGAAGCTTATCAAGTTGAAGTTGATTACGGACGCACTATTGAAGCGTATACCGCATTGCTTGATGTGGACAATAAAGAACGTGAAGTTGATTTTCTACGCATTGGCCGTTTAGAGCTAATTTACCTTACGCGCGATGGCAAACAAGCAGGTA
Source organism: Pseudoalteromonas sp. KJ63-1 (assembly GCF_055808145.1). Next base: position 153,388 of record NZ_JBVVRL010000002.1, read on the forward strand.
GTTGGGATCAACAGTCACAGTCGTTTGTTGCATTGCCTGATTCAACTATTAGTCAAATTAATAAAGGGCTTCGCATTGCTCGCAAACAACTAGCCCCCGATATGTTAACACTGCCAATTCATGCTGCAGAATAAGAGGTTTACCATGAAATTATTAACGAAAATGACAAAAATGGCCGTGTTTGCAGCCAGCTTAAGCTTTGTAGGCACCAGCATTGCCGCTGAACCAATGAACTTAGATGCCTTATTAAAAACCTTAGAGCAGGGTAAATCAGCGCAATCAGAGCAAAATAAACAGCGTGAACAAGAATTTGCTGCACGTGAAAATGAACAAGTACAAATGCTTAAAAACACCCAAGCTAAAAGAAACCAAATGCTCAGCGAGTCAGAGCGCTTAGAAACGCAGTTTGAAGAAAACGAAATTAAACTGGCTAATTTGACTGATACTTTATCTAAGCGTATGGGTTCATTAAAAGAGCTATTTGGTGTACTACAGCAAGTTGCTGGTGATTCAAGCAATAAGTTTGCAACCTCTGTGGTATCTGCTCAGTTACCTGGACGTAGTACTTTTATGGATGAATTGGCGCAAAAAATGGGGTCTACCTCAAAGCTTGCGTCTATTGAAGATATCGAAAAGGTTTGGTTTGAGCTACAACGCGAAATGACCGAACAAGGAAAAGTAAGCCGCTTCAATACCGATGTAATTGTTGACGGTGGCAATAAAGTACAAAAAGAAGTGGTACGTGTGGGTGCATTTAACCTTATTAGTGACGGTCAGTACCTAGAGTATACACCTTCTACCAATACCATTAGCCAACTTACTCGCCAACCAAGCAGCCGCTTTACTGCGACCGCTGCTGATTTGCAGCAAGCAAACACGGGTGTGGTGCCGTTTGCGCTTGACCCAACAGGTGGTTCAATTTTAGGTTTATTAGTACAAGCCCCTGATACCAGCGAGCAAGTCCATCAAGGTGGTGCTGTTGGTTACGTTATTTTAGGCGTTGGTTTATTAGCGTTATTAATTGCGTTAGAGCGTTTTGTATCACTGATGTTGATGGGTGGAAAAATCCGTCGTCAATTAAAAGATGATACAGCCCGTGATGACAACCCGCTAGGGCGCGTCATGAAAGTGAAAGACCAATACCCAAATGTGGCGTACGACACGCTTGAACTTAAGTTAAGCGAAGCCATTTTACGCGAAATGCCAAAAATCACCCGTAATTTAACGCTTATTAAAATTATCTCTGTGGTAGCGCCACTGCTGGGCTTACTCGGTACGGTAACCGGGATGATCAATACCTTCCAAGCGATTACTTTATTCGGTACTGGCGACCCTAAACTAATGGCAGGCGGTATTTCACAAGCCTTGGTTACTACTGTATTAGGCCTTGTTGTTGCTATCCCTACGGTGTTTTTATACACCTTATTGAATACCCGCTCAAAAGGCTTACTGCTTATTTTACAAGAACAAAGTGCAGGTATTATTGCCGAGCGAAGCGAGAAAGGAGCTTAAACCATGGTGCTATTGATTGATTCAATCAATGCTATCCGTGATTTTCTCGACACGGGTGGCCAAGTTCTCTTGGTCATTGCCGTGTTAATTTTCGCGATGTGGTTATTGATACTCGAGCGATTTATGTACTTTTTTAATGGCTATCGACACTACAAAAAAGACGTTAAAAATACGTGGAAAACGCGCAGTGAACGCAACAGCTGGAACGCAGAGCAAATACGCCAGGCCATGGTGTCACGCGCCAGTATGCGATTAAACGCAAACTTACCACTGATTAATGTGATGGTTGCGCTGTGTCCACTATTAGGATTGCTTGGCACAGTTACAGGGATGATAGAAGTCTTCGATGTAATGGCCATTACAGGTACTGGCAGCGCACGCTCTATGGCATCGGGTGTGTCAAAAGCAACTATACCCACTATGGCAGGTATGGTCGGTGCGTTATCAGGGGTGTTTGCCTCAACCTATTTACAGCGTAAAGCAAAGCGTGAAGTTGAATTGTTGCAAGACACTATGGTGTTAGACCACTAAATAATTATTGAAAAGCGGTGGTTATAATCACCGCTTGTTCTAGGAGAAGTAAAATGAGAGCCCCATTAGGTAATTTATTCCAAGAAGATGAAGCAGAAGAAATAAACATGACTCCTATGCTGGATGTTGTATTTATTATGCTTATTTTCTTTATTGTTACAGCCTCGTTTGTAAAAGAAGCCGGTATTGATGTAAACCGACCAGAAGCGGCAACTGCGGTTAAAAAAGAGCGCGCTAACATATTAGTGGCTATATCAGATCAAGGCGAAATTTGGATCAATAAACGTCAAATAGATGTACGTGCTGTACAAGCCAACATTGAACGTTTAAAAGCTGAAAATCCACAAGGTAGTGTGGTTATTCAGGCCGATAAAAAAGCCACTACAGAAACCTTGATAAAAGTGATGGATGCCTCGCGTGCAGCGGGTGTATTTGATGTTTCAATAGCGGCTCAAGAAGGGTAACGAGTGATGCGTTATGTACTTGCGTTAATTATAGCGGGTGTGGTGACCTTTATGCTGTTTTTAGGTATGCAGGCATTGATCACCGGCGGAGAAGGCGCCATGACGGAGCCTGCAAAAGGGAATGTGTTGGATTTTGTCCGTTTGAAAAAAGAAGAAACGGTGCAAAAAAAGGAGCGCAAACCACAAAAGCCACCAACACCTAAAGAACCACCTCCGCCAATGGAATCGCCACAAATGCAAAGTAGCGATAACAACGCGGCTAGCAACAATTTTGATTTTGCTGCCAATGTTGATGCTGATGTAAATCTAGCGGGTGGATTAGCGTTAGAAACCAGTGATGGTGAGTATTTACCCATAGTAAAAGTGGCACCTGTATACCCAAGACGTGCGTTATCCCGTGGTATTGAAGGGTATGTCATTGTTGAATTTACAGTGACAAAGCAAGGCACGGTTAAAGAGCCACAAGTTATTAGAGCCGAGCCAGAGTCATTGTTTGACAGAGCTGCGATGGATGCGGCCCTTAAGTTTAAATATAAACCGCGCGTTGTTAATGGCGAAGCCGTTGAAGTAGCCGGTGTGCAAAATAAAATTTCTTTCCAAATTAATGGTTAATTCTGTTAAGTAAGCAAAGAATGAACGTGAGGCAATTATGAAATTAAAACTAACAACCAAACTATTGAAGCTTAGTATGTTGTGCACTGTTGCAATCAGTGCCAGCGTTGTTACACCAAGTGCATTGAGTGTACTTCCGGGTGTAAATTTGGCGACAGTACAGGCGGCTGAACAGCAGAAAACAACACGAGTGCCCGCACTTCGTGAAAAGGTATACAGCCAATTAGCTCGTGCCCAAAAACTTGCGGATGATGGTGACAGCAAAGCGGGCTTGGATGCACTTGACAGTATACAAGTACGTTCATCAAGTATGAATTCTTATGAAATTGCGATGATGCATAACTTTTATGGGTTTATTTATTACAATGAAAACGACCTTGTAAAAGCGATTGCCTCATTTGAAAAGGTGATTGCAGAAGATGGTATTCCAGAAACACTACGCCTGAGCACAACATTCAGCTTAGCGCAGCTTGCTATGGCTAACAGCGACTACAAAAAGGTGATTGCATTTTTAGACAAATGGGATGCCATTAATACAAAGCCTAAAACCGACGCCTATTATTTATTAAGAGCGCAAACTTACTATCAATTAAAAGACTATGAGCAAGGCCTAAGTTACATTACCCAGGCCATTAACTTAAGTGATAGCGAAGGCAAAGTACCAAAAGAGAACTGGCTGGTACTCCAACGTGCTATGTATTACTCACTTAACCAAACCGATAAAGTAGTGAGTGTACTTGAGCGTATGGTAAAGCTTTATAACAAACCTGAGTATTGGGTGCAATTAGCCGGTATGTATGGTGAAACTGGGCAAGAAAAACAGCAGCTTAGTGTTTTAGAAGCGGCTTACCAACAAGGATTTTTAACCTCCAAATCTGACTTAAGACAGCTTGCGCAGGTATATTTATACAATCAACTTGCTTATAAAGCTGCCAATGTAATGAGTAAAGCAATAGAGCAGGGCATTGCTGAACCTACGGCTAAAAATTATGCCTTTGTAGCCGAGGCCATGGTACAAGCTAAAGAAGATGCTAAGTCGATTAGTTATTTTACCAAAGCAGCAGAGCGTTCAGAGCATGGTAAATACGATCAGCGTCTAGCTGAAGTGTATGTAAACACAGAGCAGTATGACGAAGCAGCCGATGCAGCACGAATGGCGCTGGATAAAGGCGGCCTTGATTTTGAATCAAATGCGTTTGTTGCTTTAGGGATGGCACAATACAATTTACAAAATTTTGATGCATCTATCCTTGCATTTGAACAAGCTGAAAAGCACAAAAAGTCGCAACGTTTAGCCCAACAATGGATCAAATATGTAAAACGCGAAAAAGTGCATGCGCAAACATTAAAAACAGCACTACTTTAATTTTTATAGTGCGATTATTAGTTCTTAATTGACGCACTAAAAACCATTTCATAATTGCACTACTCAAACCACACTAACATTTAGTTTGTGTGGTTTTTTTGCGTGCACTTTTAAAGCAACATATTGATTTTTAGTTAATTAACATTGTCATTTTATGTTTACTAAAGTGTAACTTCATTGTCATAACACTCCCGTATTGTACTTCGTATTCGATAACTCAAGTGACCTTAATGCATGAGTATCGTGCCTTAAAGTGACTTAAGTTATTACTTAATGCGCTAACACAATAATTAAATACTTTTACGGAGTGAACAATGAAATTATCTGGCTTATTCAAAATCAGCTTAGTGGCTACAGCAATAACACTTGCTGGTTGTGGCGGTGGAGATATTAACGTTACACCTACGACAGTTGATAACAGTGTAGACAATTCAGTGACTAACCCAGGTGGTGATAATGGTGGCGATACAGTAAGTTGCGCCACATACACATTAGATGGAGCTACATTTACAGGTGAAGCAGAAGGCGTTAACTGTTTATACAGCCAAGCATTTGCAAGTAATGCAAAAGAAATTACTAGCTCTTTTGTTATCCCTGCGCTAGACGATGGCGGTGCCCATGTATTTGAAGGTGCTTTATTTATTGGTGACGATGTAGACACATCTACTGGCGCCACTATTGATGTTAATGGCCCAACATTGTCTATTGAAGCAGGCGCTACCATTGCGTTTACAAAGCCAGAGAGTTTTATTCGTATTGCTCGTGGTGCAAATATTGAAGCAATTGGTGAAGTAAATAAGCCAATTATTTTCACAAGTATTAAAGAAGTTGATGGTGACGATTCAACAACCGCTCAAATTGGGGATTGGGGTGGCGTTCAGGTAAATGGACGTGGCCATTCTATTCGTTGTACAGCAACAGCAGCGGCACAAGACATGTGTAACCACTCAGCTGAAGGTATTGTGTCTTATTACGGTGGTAATGACCCGCAAGATAGTAGCGGTATTCTAAAGCATATTGTTATTAAGTATGCAGGATTTGGTGTTGAAGGTGATGAGCTAAATGGTTTAACACTAAATGCTGTTGGCTCAGGCACAACAATTGATTATGTCCATGTACATAATGGTTTTGATGATGGTATAGAGCTCTTTGGTGGTAGCGTTAACCTTAAACACATCGTTGTTACTGATACAGGCGATGATGGTATTGACTGGGATGAGGGTTGGAAAGGCTATGGACAGTACATTCTTGTCCGTTCAAATGAATATGGAAATCATGGTTTTGAAACAGATGGCGCAAAAGTTGATCCATTATCTGCAGACGCACAAGATTTAGTAACGACTGTTTCTAATCCAACTATTGCTAATGCAACCGTTGTTACTACTGGTGACCAAGGTGCTGAAGGGCGTCGTACTGGTGCCGGTATGGAAATGAAAGAATGGGGTAAAGCGCAATTAGCTAACATGTTGTTTGTAAACTCATCATCTGTAGATGGTGCTGGCTGTTTTGATTTATATAATGAAAAAGATAAATCAGGAGATGCTGGTGTGCATGCCAATGCAAACAACGGTGATATCGCATTTATGAGTTCAATATTTGCGTGTGGTAAGAATTTTGAAGACGTAAATACTCCTTTAACCGGCGCGTTAGCAAGCTTTGATATCAATACCTGGTTTACTGGTGGCGAAAATAACCAGCTGATTGGTTTTGCTGATTTTGCAAATGTGCTTGGTGCTGATGGTGTTTCAACTGCAGCAACTATTACAGATTCACAAGGTACTGCGGTAGCTACAACAGCTAAAGACATGAGTGAGGTTGACTCTTTCTTTACTAACGCAGGCTACATTGGTGCACTTAAAGAAGGTGAATCAAGTGAATGGGCTGATTTTGTAGCTGCATCTTTACAACGCGCTAGTAATTAATCTAGACCGGCTCTAATTATAAGGCGCTCTGGCGCCTTTTTTAAGGGAATTTTAGGTTTAGAGGATATAAATATGAAACATCAAAAGCAGTTTAAAACTAATCTAATAACGTTATCTCTGCTCTCCCTTTTTCTTCATTTAATTCTTTTGCTGAACAGGCACAAGAAATAATCAATGAAGAAGCGATAGAAGAAGTTGTTGCAACAGGTACACGCCTAAAAGGCAGTGCTAGTGCCGTAATTGATGAACGTAAAAACCAGGCATTTGTTGCTGATATAATGGGTTCAGAGCAAATATCTAGAACAGGTGATAGCGATGCCGCTTCTGCACTTCGCCGTGTTACAGGCTTATCGTTAGTTAACGATAAGTTTATTTATGTACGCGGTTTAGGTGAGCGTTATTCAAGCGTGCGTTTAAATGGCGCGGTTGTTCCAAGCCCAGATCTGACTCGAAATGTAATTCCACTTGATATTTTCCCATCAAGTATTATTGAATCTTTAGCTGTTCAAAAAGCCTATTCGCCTAATATGCCTGCGGCTTTTGGTGGTGGTGACGTTAATATCAGGACGAAAAGCATTCCAAGTGATACTTTATTTAAAGTTGAGATTGGTGCTAGCTATAAAGATACAAACGATGAAGGCTACACATACAATGGCGGCAGTGACGACTGGTTAGGTAAAGATGATGGTACACGCGCATTACCAGGAGCCGTTAAAACGGCGTTAAATACCTATATCAATGGCTTGTCTGATATCTCATACAGAAATATAAGAGATGTGGAGTCAAGACGTCAGGGGGCTGATATTGGTCAAGCAGCTGCAATAGACTTAAATAAAAGTTTATCAAAAGCACTACCAAGAGATTTTGGCTTAGAAAAAGAAAGCTTAAACCCTGATGCAGGCATTAAAGCTGTTTATGGCGACCGATTTGATAACTTATTTGGCCTAGACGGATCTTTTGGTTTCTTAGCATCAGTTGCTTATGAAAATGAATGGTCTAATGCAGAGAAGTTTAGCGCAGTACTTTCTTCTGTTGACGCATCTGAATCTGAATGTTCAAAAGATGACTTTACTTGTTACTCTGCCACAGAGAAAGAAGTATCAACAAAGCATAATATAAAATTAAATAGCTCTCTAAATTTAGGTTATAAAATTGGCGGCCATGATTTAACAGCCACCTATATGATGCTACGAGATACTGAAGATGAAGCTTCTGTTGCGCTTTACCAAGAGCCTTCAAAGTCATTAAGCATTGATGCTGGGCAATTACAGCGAAGCCACCTAACCTCTTTTGAGGAACGTGAACTTGAAATACTTCAACTTCGTGGAATGCACAATTTAGAGTGGAGTTTTCTTGAAGGTGTTGGTGTAGATTGGCAATACACTGATTCAACAGCGACGACGAGTATACCTGGCGAGCTTGAAGTAACGGTGCGTGATGAGTACGCCGATGGCGAATATCAACGTACTTTTTATAATGGTAGCTTAGGTGGCAACCCTTATTTGTATCGATTTGTTGAGCTAGAAGACGATGTAGAAAACTGGGGCGTTAATGTTAACAAAGTTTTTTACTTTGATTACGCCGAAGTTGAAATTGCGGGCGGCGGCTATTTTGTTGAAAAAACGCGTGATTACCGCACAGACTTTTTTAACTATCGCTTTAGCCAAACACAGTCTTTAGATTTAGCACAAAGTGAAGAAGAAGCACTGTCAATTGGTAGTTTCTTTGCTAATGATGCTGTTATCGATTCAACGGGTGTAGAGTTATTGTTTCAAGAACCTACAGCCGATGATTACCTAGCAGCGCAAATGATTGATGCTTATTACGGCTCTTTTGATATCACTTTTGCTCAAGATTGGCGTTTAAGTGGTGGTGTGCGTTACGAGGACTTCCGCCAAGTTGCCCTTGCTTTTTCTCGCTCAGCATTCGATCCTGCTTTATTGGCAGATAAATTAAGTGCAGATGCGATAAAACAAGCAAGTGTGATGGAAGATGAGTATTTTACTTCATTATCTATGACATATAGTCAGCAGTCGTACCAGGTTCGTTTTGGTTATGGCAGCACGGTTGTTCGTCCTGACTTGCGTGAGTTAAGCCCTGTTCAATTCCAAGATCCGTTGACCGGTTATCGAACGCTTGGTAATCCATTCTTAGAATCTAGTTACCTAGATAACTTTGATGCACGTATCGAATTTTATATGGACAATGGTGATAACTACTCAGTTGGCGCATTCTATAAAGACATAGATAACCCAATCGAAGCATTATTAACCGAAAGTGACGGCCGTTTTACTCTGCAGTTTGACAATGCAGATACAGCCTATGTTTACGGTATAGAAGCAGAATGGTTAACTGAGTTGCATAGTGATTTATTGGGAGGTGCTTTTTTTACTTCTGGTAATTTAACGGTCAGTGATTCAGAAGTTGAAATTGCACAAGAACAGCGCGCCGACCTTACAAATCTAAAACGACGTATGACTGGCCACTCAAAGTATGTTGCCAACCTACAATTGAATTACGATTCGCATAATGGCATGCACCAAGCTTCAGTTATTTATAACGTATTTGGTGACCGTATTTTAGCTGCGGGTGTTAACAACTTTGATGACGCTTACGAACAACCTTTAAACTCGTTAGACATGGTTTATAGTTACTACCCAACGTTCAATACCACATTAACACTTAAAGTGAAAAATATGTTGGGACAAAACTTTGAAGTAGAACAAAATGATGTGTTAATTCGTTCTCAAGAAACGCCTAGAGAACTGAGCGTCAGCTTTAGCTACGAGTTTTAAGTAAAAGCCCAAGGATAGGATTTATAACAACGCCTAACTACTTATTAGCCCTGTATTTTGTACAGGGCTTTTTTATGTGTATGAAAAATATTTAAGTTACAGTTTATTGACTAGTTTTAGTGTGCTGGTGGTGTTAGCTTAAGGCTGTAAAAATTAAATCTCACGCAATGAATTTTTAATTTTTAATGTATAGGCTCCTTTTATGAATCAAATAGTGGAACAAACAATGAAAAAAGTAGGATTAGTCGGATGGCGCGGCATGGTAGGCTCAGTATTACTAGAGCGAATGAAACAACAACATGATTTTGCACATATCGACACCACCTTTTTCACCACCTCACAAGCAGGTCAGCTTGGCCCAGAGTTAGCAGGTCCAGCTAAACCGCTTTTAGATGCTAGTGATATTTCTGAACTTGCAAAAATGGACATTATTGTTACCTGTCAGGGTGGCGATTATACCAATGCGGTGTACCCAAAATTACGTGAATCGGGTTGGGATGGCTATTGGATAGATGCAGCCTCTGCGCTGCGTATGAGCGATGACAGTATTATCGTACTTGACCCTGTTAACAAAGATGTCATTGAACAAGGGCTTGAGCAAGGCGTTAAAACCTTTGTAGGTGGTAACTGCACGGTTTCACTTATGCTACTAGCACTGGGCGGTTTATTTGAGCACGACCTAATTGAATGGGTAAGCCCAATGACCTACCAAGCAGCATCGGGCGCCGGTGCGCGCAACATGAAAGAACTCATTGCCCAAATGGGTGCTATTCATGCAAGTGTCGCACAGCAATTAGATAATCCAAGTTCAGCTATTTTAGAAATTGATAAAATAGTAAGCGAAAAAATGGCATCGAGTGATTTGCCACAAGACCAATTTGGTGTGCCACTGGCGGGTAGCTTAATCCCATGGATTGATGTGCCTATGCCAAGCGGTCAATCAAAAGAAGAGTGGAAAGCGCAAGTAGAAGCCAACAAAATTTTAGGCTCATCTAAACAGCCTGTACCCATAGATGGTTTATGTGTACGCATTGGTGCAATGCGTTGTCATAGCCAAGCGATGACAATTAAACTACGTGAAGATATTAGCGTAGAAAAAATTGAAGAAATTTTAGCTTCGCACAATGAGTGGGTTAAAGTAATTCCTAATCAGCGCGACATTATCAGTACCGACTTAACCCCAGTTAAAGTAACCGGTACGCTGAGTATTCCTGTGGGCCGTATTCGTAAACTCGCTATGGGCCCAAAATACATCAGCGCCTTTACCGTGGGCGATCAGCTTTTATGGGGTGCAGCGGAGCCACTTCGCCGGATGCTACGAATTATTGTAGACGGCGAGTAAGTTTCTAGTTCATCAAGTTAAAGGGTTAGCAAATTGCTAACCTTTTTTATTGCCTCTTCGAAACATTCTCATATTATTTCTTGCTCAACCCTTTTAGTCACACTATATTCTTAAGAGTGTTTTTAGAGGTTAACTTCATGAATATATCAAAAAAATTAAAGCTCTCTTTTGCATCTGCAATTGCCTTGCCGCTATTAATTATAGCTGCTTTAGTTATTTCCCAAACCAGAGAGCAAGCACTTGATAATTTTTCTCAGTTAAGTGAACGTGAAGCCCGCCAAGTTGATAATGCAATTACTATGTTTTTTGCTGAAATTGCCAAAAACGTGGACTACTTAGCCTCCCACCAAACGATTAAAAATGCCCGTGATAACATAAAAACGCATATGAATGTTGGCACTAAGGTAATGCTTGATCACCCTAACCAAAGTCCGACGGAGCAAGCTGCTTATAGTTTATTTAATCACTTTGGTGAGACTCACCCTGGGCTTGCTTATATTTACATGGGGAATGAACAAGGTGGTTATATTCAATGGCCAATGGGAAACGTAAACGCCAATTATGATCCTCGTCAGCGCCCATGGTACAAAACAGCTAAACAAGCGAACGGTAAAACAACTCGTACTAATGCGTATTACTGGGCTGCTGATGATTTAGTGATTGTATCTACGGTTAAAGCTATTATTGATGACGGTGAATTAATTGGTGCTCAAGGGATGGATGTTTCATTAGGAGGACTTACCGACATTATTGCCGATATTAAATTAGGCGAAACAGGTTACTTAATGTTGATTGAAGACAGCGGCAGTGTGCTAGTGGATGTGAAACACCCAGATTACCGATTCAAAAACCTAGCAGATATTGAGGGGGCTAAATACGCCGATTTAGCTAAAAATAGCAAAGGCCTGTTTGATGTAGATATTGATGGAAAACAGTATATGGCCAATATTTATACGTCTCCCATTTTAGGTTGGAAGTTTATTGGGGTGGTAGAAAAGTCTGAGGTAATGAGTGCGGCCAATGCGATGGCGTACACCATTTTAATTATTAGCGCGATATTAATTGCCGTATTTGTTGCGATAGCGAGTTATATTTCTAAACTTATTTCAGCTCCAATTGTTGAGGTGAGCGATGGTTTAACTGAAATATCGCAAGGCGGCGGTGATTTAACCCAGCGCTTAACAATAAAAACCAAAGATGAAACCGCTAAACTAGCCACCAGCTTTAACTTATTTTTAAATTTGATCAGTGAGCTGGTGAAGCAAATTAATGAATGCGCACAAAATGTTAGTAAAACCTCATCGCAAACATCATCACAAGCAGCTCAACTAACAAGCTCTACTAGCCAACAACAACAAGCTTTAGAAATGGCGGCAACGGCTATTAATGAAATGGCTGCCACTGCTAATGAAGTGTCGAGTAGTTGTGCGAATGCGGCCGATTTGGCGGTTCAAACACAACAAGCATCAGATTTAGGGCAATCGGTTATTACACAAACCGTAGAAAGTGTGGTGCAGCTCTGTGATGTAATAAATAATGCCTCAGCAGACATTACTCAACTTGATACTGAAAGTGAAAATATTATGTCGATTTTGAGCGTTATTCGTGGCATTTCAGAGCAAACCAATTTATTAGCATTGAATGCTGCAATTGAAGCTGCGCGAGCTGGTGAGCATGGGCGTGGTTTTGCAGTGGTTGCTGATGAAGTTCGTGCGTTATCGCAACGTACTGCAGAGTCGACCGAAGAAGTTGCATCGCAGCTTGATAAGTTACGCACGATGTCTTCTAAAGTCTCTAAAGACATGGAACGCAGCATAGAAACCACCAATAAAACTGTAGAACTTGCGCATTCTGCGCAACAACAGTTTAGTGAGATCACGGCATCTATTGTTAATATTAGTGATTTAAATACGCAAATAGCCACCGCTGCTGAAGAGCAGCAACACGTCGCTGAAGACATCAATCGAAATGTGACTGAAATTAAAAACTCGGCTGATGAGGTGAGTGATATTGCTGTTAGCACCAGTGAGAATGGCAATGAAATGAGTCGTCTTTCATCGATATTAACTGATTTAGTAGGTAAGTTTAAAGTATAAACAATAGGGCAAGTGCATACTTGCCCTATTAAATCTGCTACTTATTTTTGAGTAATTGTTTTAACTCTGCCAGTTGTGCTTTCAATTCGTTTACTTGGCCTTGGGTTGCGGGCAGTGAGTCTGTATCGGCTTGCTCTTCTCGGGCATTGCGATGCTCCTCACTCATTACTTCTAAAATAGCCCCCACCATCATATTTAAGAATACAAATGCAGTTAAAAAGATAAAGGTTAAGTAAAAAATCCAACTTAATTTGTATACCGCCATGGTTTCATACATCACGTCGGTCCAATCTTCGAAGGTGGCGATTCTAAACAAGGTAAGCATAGAAATAGAGACATCGCCCCACAGTACTGGGTTTATTTCAGCAAACAACATGCTACCTGTGGCAGCATAAATATAAAAAATCACAAACATTAGCAGCGCGATATAGCCCATTTGCGGGATGGCTTTTATAAGTGAGTTCACTAATAAGCGCAGCTCTGGGATCATAGACACTAAACGTAGTACGCGGAAAATGCGTAGTAGTCGAGCAATAAAAATAGTCGAGCCTGCCGCAGGGTATAAACTACCTATCACTATAATGAAGTCAAATATGTTCCAGCCTTTGGAGAAAAAATCTTTGATCCCTTTACTGGCAATATAACGAATAACCAATTCGATCAAGAAAAACACTGTGATGCCTATATCCATCCAATGTAGAAATAGCTCAGCAGTAGGGTGTAATGAATAGGTATGTGCACCCACGGTCAGTGCAGAAACCACAATAACTGCAATAACAAAGGATTGAAATAATTTACTTTTATCGATACGCTGGAACAGCTCTTGTAACTGCGACAACATCATAACGTGCCCTTAACGGTTATAAATATAAAACCAGTGCAATATACAGCAAAAGTAACGAAAATTAGTAGTTTTCCGGTGAAAATATAAGGAATTTTGAATGTTAAATAATAACTTAAAGTATCTACTTTCGTTATCTGTAATCGTAGTGTTAGCAGGGTGTAGCAGCGATAGCCGCTATCATGAAATTCAATCAGCCCGATTAGGTGAGTGCAGCCATATGGCCGACAAGGAATACCATGAATGTGTTAAACAACAACAAGACAGCTACAAAGAATTCAAAAAACAACAAATCGCCGAGCAGTAATAAACCATGACCAAAACCCAAAAGCAGCTAGATAAACGTATTCGTCAGCAATTAACACTGGCTTGCGAGCAAATAAAAGATAACGTTGAGGGCTTTAGCTTTCTTACTCACTCGGTTGATTTAAACAATTTACCTTCTAAGTTTACTGTAAGTTGTTATTTTATTGATGATATTGCACTAGAGCAGGCTAAACAAAATAACCAGCTAGATTACATTGTGCAGCTTATTTGTAATGCATTAGCTAGTTTAAATATTCATATAAAAAACAATGCTATTTCATTTCTTAAGCAGTAAAAATCGGTACTGTGTTTTTGTTTGATTATCCCTCATTTTAAGCTGTATTTGGCATTTATGGTCTTAGTAAAAGCTTTAATATGGAGAGATTCTATTAAGCAGGCTATAATCGCAAAAAATTGTAATAGAGATTAAATATGGCCGTTCCAACACGCTCGCAAATAACGCCAGGCACAGAGGTTAATATTGTGCTTAAACAAGATCAACGCAGTGGTACTTTAACCAATGGTATTGTGTCGCGTTTATTGACCAAGTCACCTAATCACCCGCACGGAATAAAAGTACAATTAGAAGACGGCCAAGTGGGTCGGGTAAAAGAGATCATTGCATGAGTGAGCTAACCTTAACTGATTTTTGGCGACTGGTTACAGTGAAAGATAAAACCGCAGAGCCCGATTCAGTGTGCCAATCGCTTAAGTTGGCACTGAGTGACTTATCAGATGAGCAATTAATTGAATTTGATAAGCAGTTTAGTATTTGTATGCGCCAAAGTTATACCTGGGATTTATTTGGTGCGGCGTTTGTTATGGCGGGCTGTAATGACGAATATGGCTTTTCAGAATTTCGTTGTTGGTTAATATCCCGTGGTGAAGCCGCATTTAAAGCTGCGCTAGAAAACCCAGATAGCCTCGCTCAGTGCACACCGCTTTATTTTTTAAATGAGCAACCTTATCCGTATTTAGATGAGTATGACTTAATTGCAGGTTTGTTATATGAAGAACGTAACGACGATGAGTTACCCTTTATTCCCTCAGGGCTTGAACAACCTAAAGGTAAGCGCTTTAAAGACAAACCTAAGTTTTTAAAACAAAATTACCCGCAATTATTTGCTAAGTATTGGCAATAACTCAGCTTGTTATTAATGCATTTTCTTCCCCCTTTATGTAATAAAGCTTACGTCTAGTTTAATCTTATTTGTTGTTAGCTACGTATTTTAAGTTAGTTTTTGCGCAGCTGCTCATAGTAATACGACTTCGCATCTTTTATAGTAAATCTCTGTTATAGTTAGAAATAGCTAAGGCATAGTCACATTGCTTGATCATGGTTGATACACGAGGATAGAGCTTATAATGAAATGTTTCACACTGGTTTTACTTACCATAAGCCTTTTTAGCTGTTATGCAGTGGCAGGCCCAAGTAATAAAACTCGCTTTATTCCACTATTAAAAACTAAGCTAGGTAATTACGAAGTTACCTCAAGTAACTCGGGTTTGTGCACTAATAGTCGATTGCAATTTAATAACCCTGAAGATCCTGAGCAAGGTTTTAGCTTAGGTAAAGAGATTTTGTTTAACTCATTACATAATGGCACTCGTACTATTCAAAAGCCTAATTATTGTTTTATTACCAGCTCACTTAAATACAAAACTAATGGCCTCGAAAATGGTTTACGTATGAGCCGATGTGATAATCCAATTCACGAAAGAACCATTAAACAAACTATTACTTTTTTAACCGATAACACCCTTAAATACACCTTAGATAACCCAAGTGTAGAATGCGAATTTATTAAAGTTGCTGACTAACACTGTATTTTAGGAATATCGCGCCAACGTGTTGTGTATTGCGGCGATAAAAAAGCTCTATTCATATGCCAGCGTTCATTTAGTTGGCTGCTTGCTACGCTAAGCATTCCTTTCCCAAAGCGATGATTTATCGCATCTAGGCAGCCCATTAACTGCGGGTTATCGGTTTGTTTCTCAAATAAAGTATGTTGTTGAAACTGCTGTGGGCTAAGCTCTAATGCACCCACTCCACATTTATAAAAACGAATACCCGGCTGATATATCTGCTCAAAACTCTTTGATACTGCACTTGCTATAACACGGGTATCGTTAGTGGGCGGATCAAATTGATGCATAGCTGACTTTTTATAAAAGGCTTGCTCATGTGATGAGCTGGCGGCAAAAATATAAATACGATGAGTGAGCGACTGTTGCGCTCTTAATTTTTGTGCAACCACGCTGGCATGATTTATTAATGCGGTTCTCACTGCATCAGGATCGTTAAGGCGCTGGCCAAAACTACGCGTTGAAAAAATAGCTTGCTTGTCTTGGCGAACATCATCCCAGTTTAAACAGGTAATGCCATTGAGTTCGTTAATTGTGCGCTCAAGCACCACGCTAAATTGGCGACGAATTGTTTTTGGACTTTGCTGAGCTAGTTGCCATGCGGTATTAATATTCATTAGCGCCAGTTTTTTAGCTAAACGTTTGCCCACTCCCCATACATCCTGGCAGTGCATTTGCTGTAAAATAGCTTGTCGGCTTGCTTCATCATCAATCACGGCAACCCCATTAAAGCCAGTTAGCTTTTTAGCAGCATGATTCGCGGCTTTGGCTAAGGTTGGTGTTGGCCCAAAACCAACCCCAACAGGGAGTTTGGTTTCGCGCCATACCGTACGTCTAATTAGCTGACCGTAGTGGTGCCAATCGGTAATTAATGGCTGATAGCCTTTAAAGTGCAAAAACGATTCGTCAATACTGTAAATATGCTGGGTATCACAAAAGCGAGCAATAACGTTCATCATCCGGTCGCTTAAATTAGCGTATAGTTCATAGTTACTAGAGCGTACAACCACATTGTTTTGTTCTAGTAACTGCTTAACTTTAAAGTAAGGGCCAAATTTAGGAATATTAAGCTTACGCGCAATTGGGCAGACCGCACACACACAGCCGTCATTATTGGTAAGCACCACCACCGGTTTTGAACGAATTGCGGGGTCAAATACCTTTTCAGCACTGGCATAAAAAGCAACCGCATCAACTAAGGCATACATGAAAGTATCTCAGGGCTTTGGCGATGTAATCTAATTGAGCGAGTTACCACGCCTTCAAGCTGAAATTCATCAGACTCGGTTAATTGCACGGGTTTATAAGCAGCAGAAGCCGAGAGCAGCCGCGCATTGGTTTTATCTAGCAACTTACACACAAATAAACCATTTAAGTTTGCCACAATAACATCGCCATCTTTAGGAATCTCTGCACGGTCAACTAATAGTAAGTCGCCCTCAAAAATACCAATTTCTTGCATAGAGCACCCAGACGCTATCCCAATAAACGTGGCATCAGGATGCTTTATTAATAACTCGTCAAGTGATATCCCTAGCTCACTATACTGCGCTGCAGGTGACTCAAATCCGCATACACCGGCCTCTATATAAATGGAAATAACAAACATAACACAACCTAAAACGCATATACTGTATAAGTGTACAGTATATGCGTTTTGTATCAGTTATGCCAAGTAATGAATGGCAGATCAATCCATGTTTTTGATCATTTGTTGGGCAGTATGTAAAAAGTCATTGATTTGCTGTGGGTTTAAGTTTCTACACATTTGCGCATTTACTTGCTCTTCGGCGGCTAATAGCTTGTCATAAAGCGTGCGACCTTCAGAGGTAAATGACAAAATAAAACAGCGCTTGTCGTGCTCACTGGCATCTTTGTTAATTAACTTTAATGCGATTAACTCTTTCACTAAGCGTGCGATTTGGGCCTTGTCGCGCTGGGTCTGATTAACAATATCGTTAGCAGTGCACTGAGTTGTTGTTGCAATAATATGCAGGCAACGTACGTGCATTGCGTTTAAGCCAAGCTCGCCCGCATTAATCGCTTCGCGTATGGTAACGCGATAATTTTGCATTAAAGCAAATAATGTATTGGCTAATGAGATATGCATAGGGAATCCATAATGGTTGATAAAGTCAATTAAATTGATATAGTTGATTTTATCAACCAATGGGGCGTTGTGCAATTCATCTTTTTTAGTGAGGTAAATTTATATGGGTAAAAAAGTACGCAAAGCAACCGTATTAAGCACAAAGCAAATAACCCCACATTTACAACGCATTATTGTCGGCTCAGATGAGTTTAACGACCTAAGTGCCCAATACATTGGTAACTACGTTAAGGTGCTTATTCCACAAAATGGCCGCGTTGACTTTAATATTAAAACTACGTGTATGCGTTCATACACTATAAGACATGTTGATGAGCACACCGGCGCACTTACCCTCGACTTTGTGATAAATATGCACCAAGGTCCAGCCACTAATTGGGCTAAAGAAGCAAAAGTAGGCGATGAAGTGGGTATAGCAGGGCCAGGCCCTAAAAAGTTGGATAACTATGATCATTCATATTATCTATTACTTGGCGATTTAACTTCGGTTAATGCAATTAAAGGCTACGTGCAACAATTGCCTATAAACGCAAAAATTGACGCGATTATTCATGCACCAACAAAAGATGATGTGATTAGCTTAGACTCCTCGCGTGATGTAACTTGGTTAATAACAAATACCCCCGATACAGATATGATAAACGCATTAAAATCGCTACCACTTAGTGAGCAACAACCTATTGTATTTATGGCACTAGAGGCCGGATTAGTACGCAAAGCAAAAACCGTATTAACTGATGAATTAGCTATACCGCGTAGTAAAATTGTTTCATCGGGTTATTGGAAAAAAGGCCTTGATTCAGAGGCATATAAACTAAACCGCCAACAAACTGCAGCTAAAAGTAGCTAGCTTTTTGTCGCTCAATCGCAACACCTTAGCGTTTCAAGATAAGCTGCCTTGAATTGGTGTAATTTACACCCATCTCTTACTTTAGATTTATTATTTATGGCTAGCACGTCATAAATCGCTATTTAATTTGGAGATGCTGCTTTGTTATCAACTATCCCTTTTTCATTACTTGAACTGGCGCCTATGCCTAAAGGGGCCACGGTTAGTGACACCTTAAACAAAAGTACAGCCTACGCACAAAAAGCAGACCAATTAGGTTTTAACCGTTTTTGGTTAGCCGAGCATCATAATATGCCTGGGATTGTTTGTGCCGCCACTTCAATTTTAGTAGGGCACATAGCCGGCAACACTAAAAAAATACGCGTAGGGTCGGGTGGAATTATGTTACCTAATCATGCGCCTTTAGTTGTGGCTGAGCAATTTGGCACCTTAGAGAGTTTGTATCCTGGTCGAATTGATTTAGGGCTAGGGCGCGCACCAGGTAGCGATCCGGTGACAGTCGCGCCTTAAATAACGACATTAGCCGCGCTGAAAACTTTCCTAATGAAGTAAGCGAGTTACAAACACTATTAGGCCCATACGAGGGAACTAAGCGTGTACGAGCAATACCCGGTGAAAACACTAATGTGCCTATTTGGCTGTTAGGCTCAAGTTTATTTAGTGCCCAGTTAGCAGCGCAAAAAGGATTACCCTATGTATTTGCGGGCCACTTTGCACCGCGTTTTGTACATGATGCAATAGCCTTATATAAACGAGAATTTAAACCATCAAATGTATTAGTTAAGCCTTATGTAATGTTGGCATTACCTTTAGTGGCTGCCGATACAGATGAAGAAGCACAATACTTATCAACCACTTCAAAACAGCGGGTACTGTCGTTAATCAGAGGCGATGAGGTGTGGTTAAAACCCCCAGTAGAAACAATGGAGGGTTTATGGAGCGAACAAGAGCGTGCTCAAGTTGAGAGCTTTTTAAGGCTAAGTGTGACCGGTGGGCCAGCGAGCATTAAACACAAATTAGAAATGATCGTGAACCAATTAGAGGTCGATGAGCTTATATTCACCAACGATTTATATGACGCTAAAAAACGCCATCGTGCGTTAAAAATATTAATGGAAATAAAGAATTAAGCTGTTTATTAAGCAAGTGTACACGCAACCATAGTTACACTAATAACCAAATAGAGAATCGAGTTACAGATTGAGTAAAAATGAATGATTTATATTTTCAATCGAACTGATTCAATTAATCTGTTTTAAGGATTTAATTAAACGCGTTAAAGTGAAGCCATAACCAGTTAAGTTAACAACAAAGAGGTACACCGTGAAATCTCAAATAAATGTTGCTCCACATACACTCAATAAGCCTATGCACCCTAAAACTGCATTGATTGCTGAAGGTGGAGGCCAGCGAGGGATATTTACAGCCGGTGTACTTGACGCGTGGTTAGAGCAAAACTACGACCCGTTTGATTTATTTATAGGCACGTCTGCGGGCTCGCAAAATTTAACCAGTTATTTAGCGCGTCAAAAAGGTTACGCAAAACGCTTGATCAGAGGGCTTTCGCGTCATAAACGTTTTTTTCAGTTAGGTCGTGGCCTAATGGGTAAACACATTGTTGACTTAGACTGGTATTTCGAAAAAACCACTGAGGTTAATAGAGCATTAGACTTTAAAGCGGCAAAAAATAGCCTTGGTGATAGAGAACTACTGATCACTACAACCAATGCACGTGATCGTAAGCCGTATTATCTATCTCCTACTGGCGATGGCAAACACTGGCGAGAGCTATTAAAAGCGTCAAGTGCTTTACCTTTTTTGTATAAACAAGGTGTTCAACTCACTCCTTGGTTAGGCTCAAAAGCGGCAAACGAAGCACATTTAGCTGCAGAGCAATCGAATGAAGATTTTTATTTAGATGGCGGCTTAGCTGCGCCATTGCCTGTACGCGAAGCTTATAATCGTGGCGCACGAAAAATCGTGGTAATAAGAACCGTTGATGAGAATTTTCAAGCGCAAACTGCATGGGTTCAAAAGCTTAGAACATTTGCATGTGCATCAGGCTACTGCCCAAAAACACTTGATTACTTGATTCAACACGAGCAAGCATACCTAGACGAGCTATCATTTATAGCCAATCCGCCTAGTGATGTAGAAATCATACAAATTTTTGCAGACGAAAAGCTGCACAGTAAATTATTAGGCAGCTCTAACGATGATTTACGCTTTGATCATAAACTAGGTGTAAAAGCAGGCCGCGCTTATTTAAAAAGCCAAAATACACGTATAGTAGATTATGCACACAGCTACGCCATGTAGCTGTGTATTAAGGTTAAACTTAAATCCCATTAAGTTTAACCGGTAATAAATAAATCGAGTATTGCCTAAAATACTTTAAGTAAAGCATGGCGTTAATTAAACCTAAGTAGATGACAATAATATACTGGTTTCGCTATTTAAAATGCCTTCTATTTCGCGCACTTGCCTAAGGACGCCATCAAACTCACCTAAATTTGCAGCCTGTATTTCAGCTACTAAATCCCAAGCTCCGTTGGTTGTATGTAACTTTGTTAGCTCTGGTATGCCGCGAAGAGTTTTAATTACCTGCGATGTAGATTTACCCACCACTTCAACCATCATTATTGCTCTTACAGCTTCGGTTTCTATGTGTTCATGTACACGCACCGTAAAGCCTAATATAGCGCCCGATGAAACTAAACGGTCCAAGCGATTTTGCACCGTCCCGCGTGACACCTTTAAAACATCGGCTAGGGCTGAAATAGAAGCGCGGCCATCTTTTCGTAATTCGGCTATTAATGCGTTATCTAGTGAGTCGTAAATGTAAGGGGTCATAAAACGTCTTGGGTTATGTGTTTATTACAAATTACTAAATTTGTACTTTAATGCATAGCAATTTGCTAAAAAACAATACTATTTGTATGAATTTTTGGCATTTTAACTGTCACCTCTGGCCTATAAACTTATTTCTATTAATTTATTTAGTCATTAAAGAGGTATTTATGAGTCATTTTATAGCAGAGCCAAAACAAGGTGTTCCATTTGTTAGCGTACAGGCAATGGCCAAACTTATAACTAAAGTCGGAATAGAAAATGTATTACTTGAGCTTACCCAAAGATTAGAACAAGACTTTGCTCGCTGGGACGAATTTGATAAATCGCCACGTTATGCGGCGCACTCTCCTGATGGCGTAATAGAGCTTATGCCCGTAAGCGACGGTGAAATGTTTAGCTGCAAATATGTAAATGGTCATCCAAAAAATACGTTTAAAGAACTTCAAACGGTTGCGGCATTTGGAATTTTATCGGATGTTGATAGCGGCTATCCGGTTATGATCAGCGAAATGTGCTTACTCACGGCCTTACGCACAGCGGCTACATCGGCGCTTGTGGCAAAGTATTTAGCACCCAAACACTCAACAACGCTTACATTAATTGGTAATGGTGCGCAGTCTGAGTTTCAGGCATTAGCGTTTAAAGCCGTATTAGGCATTACCCACATTCGTTTATACGATATTGATAAGAACGCCTCTAAAAAAGCCTACAACAACTTAAGTGGTTACGGTTTAAATGTAACTATATGCAATAGCGCAGAAGAAGCCGTGCAAAGTGCGCACATTATTACAACCTGCACAGCCGATAAAAAAAATGCCACTATTTTAACCAGCGATATGATCCCCCAAGGTGTGCATTTAAATGCGATTGGTGGCGACTGCCCTGGGAAAACTGAGCTTGATTTAGCTTTACTGGAACGCGCTAATGTATTTGTAGAGTATGAGCCGCAAACCAGAATAGAGGGCGAAATACAGCAAATGGGCGAAACCTTTGCCGTGACCGAGTTTCATAAAGTAATTAATAAACAAACACCCGGGCGTACAAGTAACGACGAGCTTACTATTTTTGATGGGGTAGGTTTTGCGAGCGAAGACTTTACCGCGCTGGTTTATATTAAAGACGCGCTGGTGGCTGCGGGTGAGTTTTCATTACTTGATTTAATTACACAACAAGCCGATCCGCGTAATTTATTTTCGGTACTTAATAGTGCGCAAACATCAAAAACAACTAAGCAAGAGCAAGTCGCATGAGCCACATAAAGCAAGCACCAACAGCGGTGGTTATGGTGCGCCCGCATCACTTTACATCTAACCCACAAACTATGTTAGACAACACGTTTCAAAGTACCTGCAACTCACAAAACCAGAGTCAGCTTGCCTTTGACGAAGTAACTAATGCGGTTAAATTATTACACAACGAGGGCGTAAAGGTTCATCTTTTTGAAGACGAACATACACACACGCCCGATTCTGTGTTTCCAAATAATTGGTTTTCTACCCATCAAAGTGGCGAGCTAGTTATGTACCCAATGTACGCAGAAAACAGAAGATTAGAATATCGAAAAGATATTATTGATTTTTTGACTAATCACTATAAAGTGTTATCTGTGACTGACTATTCATTTTTAGCGAAAGAAAATTCATTTTTAGAAGGTACAGGATCGCTTGTTATTGACCACCCACATAAGCTTGCTTATGCAGTAGAATCTAAGCGCACTACTAAAGCTGTGGTTAATACAGTATGCGAGCAATTAAAGCTAAAACCCTTTGTATTTAATGCCTACGATGAGCAAGGTACTGCGGTTTATCATACTAATGTATTGATGTGTGTAGCCACAGAGTTTGCCATGATCAGCTTAAATATGGTGCCAAATAGTCAGCACAAACAATTAACAAGCCATTTTATACAAAGCCATTTAGAAGTAATCAACTTAACTAATGAGCAAATAAGTAGCTTTTGCGGCAATGCAATAGAGCTACAAGGTACAAATGGTCGTATTTTAGCACTCTCACAAACGGCGTTTAATGCACTTACAACCGAGCAAAAAGCAGCAATACAAAGAACAGCTAAACTTGTTCCGTTACCTATACCAACCATAGAGTCGGCGGGAGGTTCGGTTAGATGCATGATTGCTGGTATACACCTGCAAAGTAAATAACCTACCACTAAGTCAACATTCTAAGGCAGCTTAGCTGCGTTAAGCTATGGCTAACATGCATTATTAAATGCAAATTACTCAACTACTCGCTGAGTAAAAACATAATAAATACAAAAGGATTAGCCCATGTTCGATACCGTAGTAAAAAGTGTAAATGGCCTATTATGGGGAGAAGGCCAAATACTAATTTACATACTACTGTTTGCAGGTATTTGGTTTTCGGTACGTTTAAAAGCAATTCAACTTGTTAAATTTAAGCATATGTTTAGCCTGTTAAAAGGCAGTAATAAGTGTAATAAAAACGATATTTCATCATTTCAAGCGCTCTGCACTGGGCTGTGTGCACGAGTAGGCACTGGTAATTTAGCCGGTGTGGCTGTGGCAATATCACTCGGTGGTAGCGGTGCCATATTTTGGATGTGGGTCATTGCTATACTGGGCATGGCAACCGGATTTGCAGAAAGTATTTTAGGCCAGGTATATAAAATTCGCGACAGCAATGGCGAATTTAGAGGCGGTCCTGCGTATTATATTCAACAAGGCTTAGGCAGTCGTGCATTTGCTATTGTGTTTGCCGCCTGTTTGTTTTTAGGTTACGGCTTTACCTTTAGCGCCATGCAAACCAATACTATTACTGATGCATTAAATTACGCATTTGAAATACCCACTTTTTACTCAGGTGTTGTGATCACACTTTTAGCAGGCTCTATTATTTTAGGCGGCTTTAAAGCCATTGCCCGATTTGCTGAGCGAGTAGTACCTGTTATGGGCATTGTGTTTGTGCTTGTTGCTGTGGTAATTACATTGATTAACTTCACCCAAGTACCAGCCATGCTTAAAGATATATTTTTATCTGCGTTTGGCTTACAAGAAGCGGGCGCAGGCGCCATGGGGGCAGCCATTAAAAACGGTATACAACGCGGTTTATATTCTAATGAGGCTGGCGCGGGAAGTGTGCCGCATGCATCGGCAAGTGCCAGTCCAATACCAAACCACCCAGCTACGCAAGGCTACATACAAATGTTAGGAGTGTTTTTCGATACCATCGTATTGTGTAGTTGTACCGCAGTTATTATTTTATTGGCAGATGTAGATATAAGCGGTGAAATGGAAGGCATACGCTTAACGCAAAGCGCCATGACCTCACACTTAGCACAAGGCGGCGTGTACTTTGTAGCCGCTGCAATTACTTTATTTGCTTTTACCTCAGTGGTTGCTAACTACGCCTACGCCGAAAGTAACCTGCACTTATTTAAGCTCGATAACAAAGTAGGGCGCGGTATTTATACTTTGCTTTATTTATCAATGATGTTGTGGGGCGCATCAGCCACCTTAAAACAAGTATGGGATTTAGCTGATATTGCGTTAGGGTTAATGACAGTAGTAAACGTAATCGCTATTATACTACTCACACCGACTATTTTGTCTGTTACTAACGACTACCACGCACAAAGAGACAAAGGCATAGAGCCTGAGTTTAAGGTAAAAAACGTAAAAGTGCAGGGCAAATGTGAAGACGGAATTTGGGATTAAGATTAAAGTTTAATAATGTTGTTGTTGCATAAGTATTCAATTTTAAGTTTGGCTTTAACAACATTAAACTGCGACTCTATAGGTAGTATTTTTAGATGATCGACATTTATGCGGGTAAAACGGCTGCAAAAATAATAAACGAACAAGGGTTTAAACCCGATCTTTTTACCTCGTTTTTAGGGGCAAGTGGCGGGCCTAAATGGTTTACCTTATTTGGTTTAGACAAATATATATTTGGCGAATTTTTTAAACATCGCACTCAACCGCTTAATTTAATTGGCTCATCTGCAGGGGCTTTTCGTTCAGCGTGTTTTGCACAAAACGATCCAGTTGCAGCCATTAAGCGGTTAGCAAAATCGTATTCGCAAACCCGATATTCTAGTAATAAACCAACGCCCGCTGAAATTACACTTAAAGCCCGCGCACTATTAGATGATGTATTTGGTGATGATGGCGTAAATCAAATTATAAATAACCCCCTATTTAAAGCGCATTTTATAGTGGCAAAATCTAACGGCTTTATTGCCAGCGAACATAAGTTAATACAGCTTTTGGGTTTATCAAAAAGTTATATGCTTAACCGCGTTAATCGAAAATTATTAGGCGCTCAGTACGAGCGTTTTATTTTTGGCGCGCCCAATAGTAATTTAAGTATTACCGACAGCTGTGTGGACTTCCCATAGTTTGCTAGACACCCAATAAGTTACATTGTAACTTCTAATAAGAGGTGTTTTATGAGCAAAGGCAAACGTTTTACCCAAGAGTTTAAAGAAGCGGCTGTTAAACAAGTTACTGAGCGCGGATATTCAGTTGCAGAAGTCGCTGAACGGTTAGATATTTCTACTAAAACGCTATATCACTGGCGAAGCCAATTATCAGATAAACCTAAATCCGTTCAACCATCCGATGAAAAATTAAAGATCGCTAAATTAGAAGCGCAATTGAAACGTGTCACGGAGGAACGGGATATTTTAAAAAAGGCCGCAAGGTACTTTGCCAGCAACCCCGAGTAAAGTACGGCTTCATTCGTGATCATCAAAGTGAGTTTTCCATTACGACGATGTGCCGCCTTTTTAAGCTGCATCGCAGTGGTTTTTATGCGTGGTTGAAAAAGCCTTTAAGCAATAGAGCGCTTGAAGATAATCGCTTGTTGAAGCTCATTAAAGCGTTTTATGTAGCCAGTGGCGGCACATATGGTAGCCCTTGGATACATGCAGACTTGCGTGAAGCCGGTGAGCGGTGCAGCGTAAATCGTGTCGCTAAGATCATGCGACAACATAAGCTTAAAGCGCAAATTGGGTATAAGCGTCGCCATATTAAAGTCGGTAAGACATCGCGGATTGCAGATAACTTATTAGCGCGTCAATTTAACCCACCTGCGCCGAATCAATCATGGGTGAGCGACATAACTTATATAAGAACTTATGAAGGTTTTTTATATGTGGCAACAGTAATGGATTTATTCTCTAGGCGTATTGTGGGTTGGTCGATGGATAAAAATATGGATAAGCGCCTTGTGATAAACGCACTGCTGATGGCTGTATATCAACGTCAACCGAAGGCTGAGGTAATGGTGCATAGTGATCAAGGTAGTCAATACGGTAGCGCTGACTATCTCGCATTTATGAAAGAACATAATCTTGTGCCGTCGATGAGCCGTGCTGGGAACTGTCATGATAATGCGGTTGCTGAAAGCTTTTTTGCGACAATTAAAAAGCGAATAGTTAAGCGTAAGATATACTCGACACGCGAAGATGCGAAAGGTGAGATATTCAATTTTATAGAAATGTTTTACAATCCAAAAAAGCGCCATTCACACACAGGCGGTGTTTCACCTGCTAAGTTTGAAGAAGCGTACTATTCTGAGTTAAAAACTGTCTAGTGAAAGCTGGGAAGTCCAACAAGTTTAAAACACAAAGCATTGAACTCACACAAACAAATTTAAAAGATGCCTTACTGGCATCAGGTTCTATACCACTAGTAATGCAAGGCATAAAAAATATTGCCGGTTCACCACCAGGAATATATCGCGATGGCGGTATTATTGATTACCACTTTGATTTAAAAATTAATAACCCAGGCTTAATTTTATATCCGCATTTTAATTCAGATCCAAAAGCAGGGTGGTTCGATAAAAATTTAAAACGAAAAGTGTCGCCACAAAATTACGACAACGTAGTGATGATCACCCCATCAAAAGAATTTGTAGCCGGTTTACCTTACGGAAAAATCCCAGACAGAAACGACTTTACTGATCTAGATGCAGACACGCGGATTAAATATTGGAACACCGTGTTTAGTGAAACTGAGAAACTGGCTGAAGCGTTTGATAAAAAATTAAATGCTAAGAATTTTGATTTGAAGTTATATAACTAATTTAACTTTAAAAATTAAAATAACCATCTCAAGTGATATAAATGAAAGAGTGTAAGCCTTTATATTAAAGTGTTTAAGTTTTAATTATATTTAAAAGCTTGCTTTTTAGGTCAGATAAATAAGTGTTCTAAGTTTTATTTTGTGCTTTAAATGTTTTATACATGTTTTCTGCTATTCGTTAAAAAATGAAAAAAGAATAATAAACATCGTATATTGGATTCTATAAGCGTAAAGTTATTTTAGCTGATAGCTGATAGCTGATAGCTGATAGTTAACCACCTATAAATTACGTTATGTTAAATTTAATCATTTAAATTAAAGTGGGCGTAATCATACAAACTAGCCCACTTATGATAGGGTTTTGGTCGCTTAGTTTAGCTCAGAATCTACCCAAAATTTAGTGCCTTTTAAAATGGCTTGCAGTGCAAGGCCACTTTCGGTTAAAGAATACACAGTAACTTGGTCTGCAATGGCTTCGGCAACCAAAGCACTACCTTTATCTTGGTATTTTGCAGCAGCATCGGCATTACCACCGAACGCCCAACCATGTTTAATAAATCTATTTAACGCAGCTTGATCGTGAAAAACCATCACAATATTAAAATCTTTAACACCTAAACCTAAGCCTAAACCAGCTTCACCCATGTTCATATAGGTCGACTTACCAGTTAGGTTATTTTTTACTACACCATACCCGCCACCAAAACTGGCTAAAATGACATTTACATTGGCATTATCAAAAACGGCATAACCGGCTGAATTGGCAATTTGGGTTTTAACATCTGGTTTTTTAGCATAAAGAGCAGTTAATGTATTCGATTTCATACTTTGTACTAAAGCACGTTTTTCTCCAGGAGAAGCACTGCCTGTAGTAGCGCAACCTGTTAATAAAACGCTAATTACTAACATGCTTAACAGAAGTAATTTTTTCATGATTTTTCCTTTAATAAGGTATATGGTTAATAAATCTGCATTTAGCATAAATATCAAAATTTCGTTATGTCCAATACTAGACAGTATCGGACTTTAAGGTTAATCTATAAGTCTATTATTTTCTTATATATTTTACTATTATGCTTGTTGCTCTGGTCGATACATTAAAACAATTACGTTATCAAATAGCTCATCTTGAAGATAATACACTCCAATCAGAATATCCAGAACTAGCCTCTTTTATACAGCAAGTCAGCTTGACTGTAACTGAATCAAAGGCCGATCTTAATTTTTTATACCAGTTTTTATATGTTTATGGCCGAAAATCCGAAGCAACATATAGTCGTTTTCGCAATGAATTAGAACGTTTTTATTTATGGTCATGGCTTATAGCTGAAAAATCAGTATTCGATTTAAAGCGCGATGATATCGAAGCCTATGTTGATTTTATGGTCGAGCCGGATAAAAAGTGGGCATCTACTTCGGTGCAGTGGCGCTATAAAGATGAGCAAGGAGTGCGTCGGTTAAATCAAAATTGGCGCCCTTTCATGCAAAAAGAATCTATTGCGAGTCAGCAAACATTATCCGCTATGTTTACTGCCCTTAATGTATTTTACAAGTTCGCTATTTTAGAAGAAAAAACTTTCGCTAACTTTGTACCTGTAGTTAAGAAAAATAGTCCCTACTTGGTTGTGCAATCACAAATACAAATTCCCGATACATTAAGCGATATTCAATGGGAATACGTATTTGGTGTAACGCGTGATCTGTGTGAACAAAAACCAGAGTATGAAAGAAACCTATTTACCCTCGCCTGTTTAAAAGGATTATATTTACGTATATCAGAATTATCAGAGCGTCCACAATGGTCACCTGTTATGTCTCATTTTTGGCAAGATAACGATGGCTTTTGGTTTTTACGTATAATGGGTAAAGGTAATAAATTACGAGATGTAACTTTAAGCGATGATTTCCTTGAGTATTTAAAACGTTACCGGTTATACCGTGGTTTACCTGCCCTGCCCCGTGTTGACGAATCCGACCCGTTAGTGCATAAAATTCGTGGCCAAGGTGGTATGACAGTAAGACAAATTCGACGTTTAGTACAACAAAGTTTTGATATTGCTCAGCAGTCATTACTTGATGATGGGTTTAAAGATGACGCGGAACAATTAGAAGCGGCCACTGCACATTGGCTTCGACATACCGGTGCAACGCATGACGCACAAACTCGACCTTTAAAACATTTATCTGAAGATTTAGGCCACGCAAAAATAGCCACAACTGATCAAATATATATTCAAACAAATATTAAAGAACGGGCAAAGTCTGGAATAAAAAGGAAGATTTAATGGAATACTTAGTTATTGCTTTTATTGGTGCATTATTTTTAATTTATTCTATAACACTACGCCAATTAGAAAAAACAGAAATTACCGGGCCGATGTTTTTTGTTATAGGGGGGATAATGCTAGCATTTATAGCCCCAAACGAAAGTGAAAATTTTAAAAATGGCTTACGGTATTTACTACCCTTTATAGAATTAACGCTCAGTATCTTTTTGTTTACCGATGCGGCAAAGTCAAAACTAGGAGTATTAAGGCATAGTTTTCAATACCCAAGTTTACTTTTATTTGTTGCCTTACCATTAACTTTATTACTCGGGATTGTAACCGCGTTATTTTTATTTGCTGAGCTTTCACTAATTCAAGCAGCACTTATCGCAATTATATTAACCCCAACCGATGCGGCTTTAAGTAAGGGATTATTAAGTAATACAAAAGTTCCTGAAAAAATACGCGAAGGTATTAATACAGAAAGCGGTTTAAACGATGGCTTATGTGTGCCTATATTTTTAATATTTATTCTGCTTGCAAAAAATCCTGAGTCCGCGATTACTGCAACACAAACGTTAAGTGTATTTGCTAGAGAGTTGGGAGTTGCATTATTAATTGCATTTGCAAGTATTGCTTTATTTATTCCGTGTTCAAACTTTGCAATGAAGCGACATTACTTTGCCCAAAACACTAGTCCGTTTTTACTATTGGGCTTTGCTATGGCTGTATTTTCACTTACGCAATATTTTCATGGCAGTGGATTTATTGCCGTATTTGTAGCGGGGCTTTTATTTGATAAATACGCTAGCACCACAATAAACAAAGAGCTGATTGAAGACTCAGAGCATATAGCTGACTTTTCCTCTTTAATGATTTGGTGTTTATTTGGATTTGTTTGTGCTTATTTAGTGATACCGAAATTAAATACAGAAATAATAATTTATGCGCTACTTAGTACAACACTGATTAGAATAATTCCTGTTATGTTGTCACTACAATTTACGTCATTAAAAATAAAAGAGCGTTTAACGTTTGCTTGGTTTGGGCCGCGAGGATTGGCTTCGATTGTATTTACTTTAATGGTTATCGATACACAAATAGAAAATAAATTTCAAATTGCGACCATAGCAATGACCACAATATTATTTAGTGTATTTATTCATGGTATCAGTACAAAACCCATTGCAGATAGTTTTGCTAAAAAAACTAAATAAATATAAACAAAAATAAAAAAGCGCAACTTAATGATAAGTTGCGCCTTTATATTTTACAGCTTACTTAATTAAATTATTAACTAAGCACTTTTGCCAGTAACTCTATTGGATGCTTAGGCTTAAATTTTTCATAACGTTTTACTTGGCTACGACATGAAAAGCCAGTTGATAAAAGTTGTTCAGGTTTATTTTTATCAACGATAGGTTTCCAACTCATTTCATAAAGTGCTTTTGAGTTTGCTTGGTTTTGTGCTTCATGACCATAAGTGCCGGCCATACCACAACACCCAGTACTTGTGGTGTTTAATGTTAAACCAAGCTGATCAAAAATATTTTTCCACACACTTGCGGCTTTTGGTAATGCAGTCGTTTCGGTACAGTGACTTAATAAGGTAAATTCAGTATTTATTTGTTTAGCTTCTAAAGCACTGAACGATTGTGTTTCTAACCATTCATGCGCAAGTTGCACATTAAAATCGCCACGGTTATTTTCTAAAATTGTATTATATTCATCGCGATAACACATCACTAACGACGCATCTAAACCAACTAGCGGCGCATTAATATCATTAAGCTGATTTAAAAACTCTGCAGCATTTTTTGCCGTTAGCTTAAATTCATGCAAAAAACCTTTCACGTGCTGAGGTTTCCCATTGGGTTTAAAGGGTAACAGCATTGTTTTTTTCCAAGCTGAGTAATTAGTGTAATAAAACTCTCAACCAATTCTGCTTCGTAAAAGCTGGTGAATGGGTCTTGAACAATGAGTACATAATCATTTTGCTCATCGGCACTTAGTTTTTTAAGTAATTCTAAATTAAATTTTTGCGCTTTGTTTACACGTTTGTTGAGTGCAGGAATACTTAGCTGCGGGGTATCAACATAGCCTACGGTTTTTTTAATGAGACTACTAACTAATGATGTTTTTACAATTGGATTAATAACCCTAGCAAATTTTGCCATTAACGGTGCACTGTTTTCAATATTACCCACTAAGTAATCTTTGAGTGGGCGGGCATAATAACTGTGATAATAATTTAAAAAACGGGCACGGAAAGTTGGCACATCTACTTTTATTGGGCAAGCCGTAGTACACGCTTTACACGCTAAACATTCATCCATTGAGGCTTTTACTTCATGCGAAAAATCGTAAACGCCTTGTTTTTTCTCTCTGCTATGAACAAAACGCTCCCACCAAGTAATAACTTCACCTTTGTTAAGTTCTTTTTCTACCTCAAGTAAATTAACATCTTTTGACTCTTGAAGACGTAACCATTCACGCATTAGCCCTGCTCGACCTTTTGGCGAATTACGGCGATCACCAGTCACTTTGTACGATGGGCACATTGGCGAGCTTTCATCATAATTAAAACACAAGCCGTTACCATTACAGGTCAGTGCATTGTTGAAACTGGTCTTAACATCAATTGAAATTTGCTTGTCGAAGTAAGAACGCTTTTGCCCATCAACGCTAACTAGTAAGTCTTCACTTTCAAACGGGGTACATATTTTTCCGGGGTTGATTTTATTATTTGGATCAAACGCCGATTTTATTTTTCGTAATTGCGTAAATAAATGCTCACCAAAAAATTCAGGACCGTATTCACTTCTATAGCCTTTACCGTGCTCGCCCCACATCAAACCACCGTATTTTGCAGTGAGTTTTACTACTTCATCTGAAATAGTGCGCAGTAATTTTTCTTGTTCTGGGTCGCACATATCCAGTGCCGGCCTAACATGTAAAACGCCAGCATCAACATGACCAAACATACCGTACTGTAAATTATGGCTATCGAGTAGCGCTCTAAATTCAACAATATAATCGGCTAAATTTTCTGGCGGGACGGCGGTGTCTTCTGCAAACGCGAGAGGTTTTTGGCTGCCTTTTACATTGCCTAGTAAACCCACTGATTTTTTACGCATTGCATAAATTTTTAATATATCGCTTTTATCGCTGGTCAACTGATAGCCAATAACGCCATTAGTTTGATTAGCTACACACTCATCTAATAATTTACATAATGTGTCTACTTTGTCTTTTATGTCTTCTGGTGATACGGCATTAAACTCAACCATGTTGAGTCCTTGCATATCTTTATTTGGTACATCAGTTATTAAGTCCGATACTGAATGCCAAATAATATCTTCACGAGCAAGATTTAATACTTTGCTGTCAACAGTTTCAACTGAAGTTGCGCGGGCATCAACTAAAAATGGTGAATGGCGAAGCGCAGAATCAAAACTGTCGTATTTTATATTTATGAGGGTTTTAAATTCTGCGATAGGTGTTAGGTTTAATTTTGCTTCAGTAACTATGCCTAAAGAGCCTTCTGATCCTGTTATTAAGCGGCTCATATCAAAAGTTTGTAAGTCTTCACTTAGCACATGTTCTAGGTCATAACCGGTTAAAAATCTATTTAACCGTGGAAATTTGGCTAATATAGCGCCGCGTTCATTAAGTGATATGTCTAATACTGTTTTGTAGAGTTTGCCAATTAAGGATTCCTGATCGGCAATTATTTTTGCTTTTTCAATGTCTATTGGACTGGTAGACATTGCAGTGCCATCAACTAAATAGGTGGTTAGCCCTAAAACATGGTCGCTGGTTTTGCCATAAACTAAGGAGCCTTGCCCCGATGCATCAGTACTGATCATGCCGCCAATAGTGGCGCGGTTACTAGTAGATAAATCGGGTGAAAAGAAAAATCCATACGGTTTTAAAAAGTCGTTAAGTTGATCTTTTATCACACCGGTTTGAACTCGTACCCAACCTTCTTTAACGTTTATCTCGAGGATTTCACGCATATAACGTGATAAATCAACCACAATACCAGGCGTTAAAGATTGACCATTTGTTCCTGTGCCGCCACCGCGAGGACCAAAAGTTAACGATAAAAAAGGGTCTTGCGATGCTATTTGCAGAGCAACTTGAATGTCTTTTTCGCTTTTAGGAAAAATAACACCTTGCGGAAGCTGCTGGTAAATACTGTTATCAGTTGATGCTGTGAGTCTGGTTGCATAACTTGCGTCTGTATCTCCAGTAAATCCTTGATTTTTTATAGTATTTAAATAATTTGCGACGAGCTCGGTCGCGGCATCTTGTTGTGTAATAGTTGCTATCATGGCGGCGCTTATTAATGCATTTGTATAATTATATCATGGCGATGGCTAATAGAAATTGAAGATTTTACAGTTTGTAACACTCTTTTTATCGATATATGAGCAGCTGCAATTATAATCAAGTTAAACGCCTACTATGAGGTTTATATGAAAAAACTACTAATGCAGATCAGCGGCACACTGTTTATTTTACTCGGATTATTGTTTGCTGTGGTGCCAGGGCCATCGTTAATATTTTTTATTGCAGGCTTATTCTGCTTTTCTATGTATTACCCTAAAGCTCGAGGGTATTTAACATGGTGCCAAAAAGCACTGACTCGCTCGTGTGCCTATTTAGATAAAAAATTAGCAAAAAATTAATTTTTAGTCATAAAAAATGCCAGCAGTTGCTGGCATTTTTTAACGAGGTAACTTACTTAGCAAGTTTGTCTGCTAAGTATAACCATGTTTCTAGTACTGTATCTGGGTTTAGCGAAACAGAGTCAATGCCCTGCTCTACTAACCATGCTGCAAAGTCTTCATGATCTGAAGGACCTTGACCACAAATACCTACATATTTACCTTTCTCTTTGGCTGTTTTAATTGCCATAGAAAGTAGCTTTTTGATTGCAGGGTCACGCTCATCAAATAGGTGAGCAATTAAACCTGAATCGCGGTCAAGACCAAGCGTTAACTGAGTTAAATCGTTAGAACCGATAGAGAAACCATCAAAGTATTCTAAAAATTCTTCAGCCATTAATGCGTTTGACGGAAGCTCACACATCATGATTACTTTAAGACCATTTTCGCCACGTTTAAGGCCATGTTCTTCAAGTAATTCAATAACGCGTTTACCTTCTTCAAGGGTACGTACGAATGGGATCATGATTTCGATGTTGGTCATATCCATGCTGTTTCTTACGCGTTTTATTGCTTCACACTCAAGTGCAAAACAATCACGGAAGTCTTCAGAGATATAACGTGCAGCGCCACGGAAACCAATCATTGGGTTTTCTTCTTCTGGCTCGTATTGCTGGCCGCCCACTAAGTTAGCATATTCGTTTGATTTAAAATCAGACATACGAACAATTACGCGCTCTGGTGCAAACGCACAACCTAAGGTAGAAATACCTTCAACTAGTTTACCTATGTAGAATTCAACAGGTGATTCGTAACCGGCAATCATGTCTGTGATTTCTGCTTTTAATGCATCTGTTTGTGCATCAAAATTTAATAACGCTTTAGGGTGAACGCCAATCATACGGTTGATGATAAACTCAACGCGCGCAAGGCCTACACCTGAATGTGGTAAACGTGCAAAATCGAATGCGCGATCTGGGTTACCAACGTTCATCATTACTTTCATTGGAAGTTCAGGCATTTCGTCAACACGTGAAGTAAGTACTTCAAAGTCTAAAATACCTTCGTAGATGAAACCAGTATCGCCTTCGGCGCATGATACAGTAACTTCTTGACCAGCTTTAATTAAGTCTGTTGCATTACCACAACCAACAACGGCTGGAATACCTAACTCACGTGCAATGATTGCAGCATGACATGTACGACCACCACGATTTGTAACAATCGCAGCCGCGCGTTTCATAATAGGTTCCCAGTCTGGGTCTGTCATGTCGGTAACTAATATGTCACCTACTTGTACTTGGTCCATCTCTTTGATTGAGTCAAGTACACGTACAACACCACTACCAATTTTATGACCAATTGCACGGCCTTCAACAACAACATTGCTGCTGCCATTTAGTTGGAAGCGTTCCATTACGTTTGTGTCTTCGTTTGAGCGAACAGTTTCTGGACGCGCTTGAACTATATATAGTTTGCCATCGTTACCATCTTTTGCCCATTCGATGTCCATTGGACGACCGTAATGTTTTTCAATGATTACAGCTTGTTTGGCAAGATCTTGCACTTCTTCATCTGTAATCGAAAATTTGTTTGAAAGTGCTGAGTCTACGTCAACAATTTCTACTTGTTTGCCATGAGCTTTGTCTTGAGAGTAAATCATTTGAATGGCTTTAGAGCCAATGTTACGACGTACTACAGCTGGCTTGTTTTTAAGTAGCGTTGGTTTATGAACATAAAATTCATCAGGGTTAACCGCACCCTGTACAACCATTTCACCCAAACCATAGCTTGATGTGATAAACACTACATCTTCAAAGCCCGATTCAGTATCAATACTGAACATAACACCTGATGCTGATTTATCAGAGCGTACCATGCGTTGAATACCCGCTGATAACGCTACACCACGGTGATCGTAGCCTTGGTGAACACGATAAGAAATAGCGCGGTCGTTAAATAACGAAGCGAATACGTGTTTAATAGCAGTCATTACAGAATCAATACCAACAACGTTTAAGAACGTTTCTTGTTGGCCTGCAAACGAGGCGTCTGGCATATCTTCAGCAGTAGCTGATGAACGAACAGCAAATGAAACATCTGCAGAAGCGTCACCATGAAGTTGGCTATATGCATCGCGGATTGCTTTATCTAGACTAGGTTGGAATGGGGTATCGATAATCCACTGACGGATATCGGCGCCGACTTTGGCGAGTGTGTTTACATCATCAACATCAAGAGTATCTAAAATGTCGTGAATTTTTGCGTTGAGTCCTGATTGTTCTAAAAACTCGTTAAAAGCGTCTGAGGTAGTAGCAAAACCACCTGGGACTTGCACACCTGCGTTAGCTAAGTTTGAAATCATTTCACCAAGTGAGGCATTTTTACCACCAACTCGAGGAACATCTTGCATACCAAGCTCTTGATACCAGAGAACGTATTCTTGCACGGATCTTTCTCCAAAAAACAAATTGTAGTACTAACTGTGAGAGTTAAGAAAGAAAACCTTTTATAAAGGTCGCCCCCATTCTACACTGGCAAACGTCCTCACGTAAACCGTGATACACTTATTTTAAAATTAAATGTAATAAAAAAGAGGCTTTATGAGAACTGCGTTTTATATTTCAGATGGTACGGCAATCACATCTGAAGTGTTTGGTCATGCGACCTTGTCTTTATTTCCTGTCGAATTTAATCATAAAACAATTCCTTTTGTAGAAACCGAAGAAAAAGCGCATGAAATCAAAGCGCTTATTAACGCCACATCGTCTAAGCAAGGTGAGAAGCCTCTAGTGTTTTTTACTTTTGTGAATCATAAATTATCGGAAATTATTCGCTCTGCAGATGCTGTCTCGTATGACTTTTTAACAACCTATAGTGAAAAAATTGAAAGTGAATTAAACGTTGCCCCAGTACCTAAAGTACATAGAACCCATTCAATACACGAAAAAAGTTATGACTTTAGAATTGATGCAGTTAACTATGCTTTAATGAATGACGACGGCGGTAATATTAAAAACTTTGCTGAGGCTGATATTATTTTAGTTGGCGTTAGTCGAAGCGGTAAAACGCCAACAAGCCTCTATTTAGCCCTGCAATACGGTATTAAAGCGGCCAACTATCCGATCACAGAAGATGATTTAGAAAGCGAAGGGTTACCCAAGTGCTTAGTGCCTTATAAGCATAAACTGTTTGGTTTAACTATAGACCCTGAGAGACTGGCTGCGATTAGAGATAGACGAATGGCAAACTCAAAATATGCATCAATTAGACAGTGTCGTATTGAAGTGCGCGAAGTAGAAATGCTCTATAAAAAACATAAAATTGCTCATTTAAATTCTACCCACCATTCGGTTGAAGAGATCTCAGCAAAAATCATTTCTGATACAGGTCTTGAGCGTCGTAAGTACTAACAAACTAACATGTGATTTAAGCATGTAATCACACACAGCACACAAAAAAGCCGCTAAATAATAGCGGCTTTTAACATATTAAGAAGGCGTATTACTTGCGAGCATCTTTTAAAAGGTCTGCAACTAAAAAGCCAAGCTCTAATACTTGATCGGCATTTAAGCGAGGGTCACATTGAGTTTTGTAACGCTGCGCTAAGTCATCATCTGATAGTCCGTATGCACCACCGGTACATTCAGTAACATGTTGTCCGGTCATTTCTAAATGAACACCACCTGCGTATGAGCTTTCAGCTTTGTGAACAGCGAAGAACTGACTAATTTCGCGCATAATGTTATCAAAGCTGCGAGTTTTATAACCTGAGCTGGCTTTCTCTGTATTGCCATGCATTGGATCTGAGCTCCAAATTACCTTACGCCCTTCTTGCTGTACTTTGCGAACAAGCGCTGGTAGCTTCTCTGGTAATACATCTGCACCCATTCGTGTAATGAGCGTTAACCTGCCAGGAATGTTATCTGGGTTTAGTGCATCAATTAAACGGATAAGCTCATCTGGCTCCATACCTGGGCCAACTTTAACGCCTATTGGATTTTTAATGCCCTTAAAGAAGTCAATATGAGCATGGTCTAACTGACGTGTGCGCTCACCAATCCAAACAAAGTGCGCTGAACAATCGTACCAGTCACCTGATAAATGGTCTCTACGGGTTAATGCCTCTTCATAGCCTAGCAATAACGCTTCGTGTGATGTGTATAAATCTGTTTCTTTTAAGCTTGGCGCTATAGTTGAATTAATACCACATACTTCCATGAATTCTAAAGCGTCTTGAATTTTATCTGCCAGCTGTTGGTATTTTGCTTTTTGTGGATTAGCAGCAACAAAGCCCATGTTCCAACGGTTAACCTGATGTAAGTCAGCAAGCCCACCTTGTGCAAAAGCACGTAGTAGGTTGAGTGTTGCCGCACTGTGATGATACGCGGTCATTAAACGCTGAGGGTCTGGAATACGCGCTTCTTCAGTAAACTCAAAGTTATTTACTATATCACCACGGTAAGATGGTAACGAAACACCGTCTATTGTTTCTAAGTCGGCTGAGCGTGGCTTAGCGTATTGACCTGCCATACGTGCAATTTTTACAACTGGGCATTTACCGCCATAGGTTAGTACTACAGCCATTTGTAAAATGGTCTTAAATGTATCGCGAATATTTGCAGCGTTAAAGTCACTAAATGATTCTGCGCAGTCACCACCTTGAAGTAAAAATGCGCGGCCTTCACACACATCTTCAAGTTGTTTAAACAAACTTCTAGTCTCTTCTGCAAACACTAAAGGCGGTGCGCTTTTAAGCTGGCCTTCAACAGATTTTAATATGTCTTGATCTGGGTACTGTGGCTGCTGCAGTATTGGCAGTTCTCTCCAACTATTTGGGTTCCACGATTGCATGTTCATTCCTCATTCCTATTACCTGATGTATTGAAATTAACGTATGCAGAGGGCTTTGTTCAAGGACTAAATCGACTATTTACCAATTATTTAGTTATTAGTTAAATTTAAATAGGATTATTATCTATGATTTAACTATTTTATTGATAATAAATATATAAATAAAGAACACTAATGCATTAAAAAACAATAGGATAAATAGTAAGAGTGGTATTTATTAAGCTTTGCTTGCAGCCACTTAGCTAAGCTGTATAAGATAATGTTAACACAAGGAACACATCATACTTAAATCAACTATATGTATTCTTAACTTTACAGTAAAATTAAATATATCAGCCGTCAGTTATGTAGTTTCAAATATATATGCTAGCTGAGTAGTTCTGCTGGTTTATACCCACTCCTTCATACTGCGTTTATATATAACTATTAGTAAGTTAGAAAATATTACTATTAAAATGATCATACCAACAATTAAGAACACATCATACTTTATTTCACTTGATGTTAATCTTAACGATAGAGTAATATTTAAGAAACAACTACCAAAGCAAAAGGTTATTTGCGAAAATAGTTAAATAGTAAGATGTGTTCTTGGTGGTGTTATGGTTACAAAGGTACAAATTAGAAGTCAGTTTGATTTACTCAATGAGTTAACGCTTAGGCTGATTGAGGAGCTTAAAGAATATGGGTTTGCTAAAGCTGAATACTATCAACTGCCAGAAATAAGCAGTATAGATGAAAATATAATTCCCGAGTCGATTACAGTATCTAAAATTACAGGGGAACTGGCACATAAGGCTATTTTAAATTCTTTTTCTGATATGTATAAAAAGCCTGGTCTGAGTAGTCGCGTATTAAAGCGCCACCCTGGTTTATTAATTATACAAGACGCTAATAAACAAGCTATTATTGATCGGATTGCTCAAGTTAATAATGCAAAAGCGGCATTTAAAAATTGTATTTTGGCGATAGACAATAACGATGCTCGATTTGAAGCCGTACATAATGCTATGCCAAATTTAATTACGCTTGCCGCTTATCGTAAAATTCATAGCGAAAGC
This sequence comes from Pseudoalteromonas sp. KJ63-1, assembly GCF_055808145.1. The sequence goes on from NZ_JBVVRL010000002.1 coordinate 193,776, forward strand.
GAATCCCCTTTTTCAGTTCGTTTTACTTGGATGCATAAACACGCCACTAAAACACTCACAAAAAAGATGGCTCTTGAAATGCTCGAAAAGTCCGCTGGGTATAAAAACCCAAGAATGATTGATCAGCAAAAATGGCAATCATTGGTTGCTCAAGAACAAGTTCGTGTTGCCAGTCTAGGTGAAAAAGAAAAATTACGAATTAGGCGCCCTACCCGAGTTAGCCCACAAGTTAATGTTAGATACACGGCTCAAAATCGTTATCATGTTAGTGCGGCCTTACCTTTTATTCTTGTAAACCCACAACCCGATGTTAAGTATGGCCAACTGCCGAGTTACGAAAAACCGTTATCACATCCACGAAAACGTGAGTATGACTTTCTGGTAGACCGTTTATATTTAGAACAAGTAACAAAGTAATTATGTTAAAAAGGCCACTTACTGTGGCCTTTAATATAACTACTGGTAAAAATTAATATAATTATTTTTCTACAATTTCTTCCAGCTTATCTTCATCAATTAATACTGCATTTTCAACAATGCGTTTACCACCTTGTATCTCTATCCGTTTGTTATGTTTATTTAATGCCAGTATCTCATCACAAAACTGATCAGATGGGTGCATTTCATAAGTGTAATCTACAATATTACCTGTTTTATCATCTTTTACATTCGTAATGCTGTACTCAGATATTGCTCCTTTTTCTATTAAATCTTTCATCGTGGTAGTCATATCACGGCGCAGTGCTTTTAATTTATTTTCGGTAATATCATCAGTTGAATAGATAGAGCCATATTTTTCCATAATAGACAACAGTCTAAAATGGTATGTTTTTCCTGGGGCAGCATAGCGCCATAAATGATATAAACGTAGCATCATCCAACGCGATAATCCGCGCTTTAACTCTTGAGCACTATTAAAATAATAACCTTTATATTCAAGGTTATCGATCATGTTATGAACAAACGCATTTAAACACGCTACACATTTAACATTTCCGCCTTGGCCTTTTTTACCACTAAAGTGTAAAGACGATAAAAAGTTCATGTTCGACTCGTAGAACGAATCATCAATATCTGAGTTTTTAGTGTCAGTAGCAGAATATTTAAATGAAAGTTTTGAACCTTGCAATGCTTCAAGCGATTCTTTAATTTGCGGATAAGGCATAGATTGACCTACCGCTTTAAGTTCTTGTGCTAATTCGTTCATAGAAAACACAACGGCATATTGAATACCGGACTTAAAATTAATTTTTACTATTTTACCTTTTGAAGCAAGGCGAATAAGTGCACGCTCAACTTTTTCTTCTCTATCTGATGGCCAAACTAAGTATTCTACGTCTTCACCATCTTTACGAGTACTTACCACAGCCGGTGTTATTTTAATTTCACCATCGTATAAAATACCGTCTACTTTTTCAGATATCTTACGTGTAATAATGGTTTTTTTAGGGGCTTCTTCAAGTGGCAGCTTTTTATGTCCTGAGCGAACAAAGCGTCCCCACAGATCATAATGGTTAAATGTGTTAGAGTAAGCGCGTAACCCATGGGCTGCATTTTCTATCGAAATTCGCACATCTTTATTATCTGTAAATAGTGCTAAGCTTTCGTTATCAATTGCACTTTCCACCCCGTGAATTTGGCCCCTAAGTGTATCGGGCAAGTTATCTACCGAGATGTTGACCTTTCGGCTCATGGTTTTTATTTCCGTTTTTATTGTGACAGCTAATAACAACACATAAAGCCACAAAAGTTAAATGTTTAAGTTAGTATAAAAGTGATCTGACTTCAAATAAAATGCACAGATCAATATTTTACTAAGAAAAAGTTAAAACATGAGATTTCAGATCAGGTTTTTACTAACTAGGCTTTAATAAACCGAATTTTTACTAACTGAAGAATAAATTTGTCCATTGCAAAGTGTTTTTTTTAAATTTAGCACGACAAATGACAGTAAAAATGAGAGGCCTGTGGATAAGTTTAGTTCCAGTTAGCATAGATCTGATCTGTACTTACTACAGATCAGATCTATACTAATTAAACCGCTTATTATTCCTGATGGTGGGTGCATAACTTTATAATTTACTTAGTAAAAACATGATCTACAGCATCTATTTTGTGAGTAACTCAGTGCTTAACCTGTGCGTAACTAAGCTGCTAAATATTTGCTTAGTAAAAAGGTGATCTGCTAGTAGATAAGGATCTGATCTTAACCACGTACAATGCTGATCCAGTTTTTTTAACATTGTTTATATAAATCATAATGTTATATGTATATTTTAAGGCCTTAGCCTTTAATACCTTATATATTTAACCATACTTAAACTTCTTTATTTATACTAAGCAATATTAAAGGCGTAAAATTATTTTATATGTCATGTATTTAAAATGCATGTCGCCTTAAATAGTTGTTTACAGCTAATTGAATGGACATTATACTAAACGCCTAACTTTGAGGAATAAAGTATGTCTATCAATAATAATGCGCTAGATACCTACCGACTTTTGAAAGCAACCGCAGAAGTTGCTGAAAAATCACTAGAAGGACGTATTCAACATTACCGCGCCCATCTTAAATCTGAAGAAAAAGAATTAAGAACCTACACCCAAAAAGCCGCTGCTGATTTACTTGGTTGTAATAATCGTACCTTAAAAAGACGCCATGACAATGGTGATTTTGACGATTTAAACATAAAGCGCGGTGCAAACGGTCATTACGCTTATACGTTGGTTAATATTTTTGCCATGGCCGATATAATGGATATAAAACCCGATCATCGTGCACCAACAGACAAACTCCAAGTTATTGTTATTAATTCACTAAAAGGTGGTTGTGGTAAAACAACGAGCATGGTTAATATTGCTGCAGCACTTGCCACTACTAACATCAAGCGTTACCGAATTGGTATTATCGATTTAGATCCGCAGGGGTCATCATCTAGCTTTTTCCCATCTTCTGAGCCCGATCCAATTACTGTTGGTGATTTAATGCGTGACTGCATTGATCTTGAAGAAGGTGAAACCTGGCCTGAATTTGTTTCAAACTCTTTTTTACCAACTCATATTCCTAATATTCGTATTTTACCCTCAGGTATGGATGATTTTTATTTTGAACATGAAACTGCAACCTTGCTTAAAGACACCTCAAACTATGAGCAAACTCGCCATTACCATAAGCTGTTAGAGCGTGTTATCGAGCCAGTAAAAGATGAATTTGATATTTTACTAATTGATACAGCGCCTACCCTTAACTTTATGTTTTATAATGCATTAATGGCTTCTACAGCGATGCTTATACCAGTTCATCCTGAAGCGGTAGACTTTGATGCTAATAATAAATATTTAAAACGTTTAGGTGAGATTTATCATACCGTTGCAGCTCTTGGTCACGATGGTTGGGACTTTATGCAATTTTTGGTTACCAATTATGTAAAAGGTAATCACTCACAACGTGACATAGTTAAAGACGTAAGAAGCGCCTTTGGTCGCCAAGTCATGAGCTACCCTATTAATCACAGCTCAGCAATTACTGCGAGTTCATCCTCGTTTAATACTATTTTTGATCAAAAAGCGTCTGACAGTTTAGCGAGTAGAGAATCGTTAATGCGCGCACAAGAAAATATCAAAGATGTTGTTGACGAACTCGAAATGCTAATTCGTTCAAATTGGCAATCTACACAATCAAAATTAAATACGCCTAAGTAAGGATGTTGACTAAAAATGGCTAAAAAACGTAAAAATGACACCCGCTTAGATCCCTTTGCAACCGCTGTCGGCAGTAGCAGTTTAGACGCTCTTTTAGAGCAAGCTAATGCAGGCGATGTTATTCGTATGCCTGCGCCAAGCGATCCTAATCGCGAAATCACATTGGTTTGTAAAGTGATTGCTCATAACGAGATTGAAAAATCGACTCAGGTTTATGGTAAAAATCGCCGTGTACAAGCGCTTTTAAACGAAAAGTCGGTATCCGATATACTTCCTGCAATTAAAGAAGATGGACGTAATCAGCACCCCGCCCTGCTTTGGGATCAAGGGGATATGAGTCTTGTTCTTGCAGGCTCAAGACGTCGCAAAGCCTGTATTTTGGCTGGTGCAGATTATCTTGTTTTGAGTTCAAGTGATTTTAATGAGCAAGATGCCAAAGTGTTAGCAGTTTCTTCGGATCAATACATTGCTCCAAGTCTTTGGGAGTTAGGTCAAGCGTATCAGCAAACTCGAAACGAACTCATTCAACAAGGCAAAAAAGGATCGTACCGCGAGATTGCCGTTATTGAAGGGGTATCGCATACCGCCATTGCGGATGCTATTAAAGCGTATGAGCAAATATCTGCCGATGTTATAGCTCTTTACCCAACAGCTAATCATGTTGGTAGAGAAGTCGCTAAAAAGCTGATTAACGCAAAGGAGCGAGACGAGGTTGCATTTAACGAGTTAGTTGTAGCACTTGCAAGCAATGATGAAGTTAATGCCTTAGAAGCCGACGACAAGCGCGCTATGCTGATCACTAAACTATTAACCGCAGAGCCTAAAACAGCATTAAAGCGTGAGGCTGTGCTTGAAAACGACTTTATTAGTGTGCAACGTAACCTTAAAAGTGGTGACGTTTCAATAAAAATTAATAATAAAGTGATGACAGACAAGCGCTTAGAACAACTGACTAAACTATTAAGTGCTTTTAATTAGTTAGTAATATCGTGATCTGTAAAGGGGGTAGGTTAGTTAAATAGTGATCTAGCCCTCTTAATTAGTTAGTAAAAATCTGATCTTCCGTGGTGATAAAAAGCAAAAAAAGCCCGATAAACTACTAAGGATCGTATTTTTACTAACTAAACCTGCTCTATTTGATTAAATTGCTACCTTGTTAGTAAAAACCTGATCTACTCCTAGCAAAACCTCCCTGTTAAGTTAATTTATTGTTTTTATTTTGTAATTTAAACGCCTTTTTTTAGTGAGTAAAATTAAACAATCCTTATAAACCAATTTTTTACTAACCAATCAGATCCAACCAGTTTATTTTAAAAATAATATTGCTTTAGCTCAGCGTTGATAAGGCATATACTGGAAAAATTGTTTTTAAATTTTAATACTTTGAGTGACATGTCTGCTAACTTATCAAAAAATGATTTAATGGCTATTTTTGAAGAAATTAAAAATGAGCAGGCTACCCAGTTTCCTCTTTCTGAGCGATTCATAAAAAAATTGTTTAAACCCGCGGTGTTAGCAAAAGGTAAGTCGTATTATAAAAACGGCCAAATAAGTTGGTTAGAACATAATGCTGATTTTTCTGTTGTTGATTCTACTGTGCAAGGCGATAAGGGCATTGCGTTTAACCAACGAATTGAGATCAGTAAATTACCAACTGGCTATTCAGTCGACACTCACTGTACTTGTAATGTTAAAACTAAATGCCGCCATTTGGCTGCAATTTTGTTAAAACTTAAAATTGAACACTCAGGTGAATACGGCGAAGACTATTTTATTAATGACTGGTTTAGCGAACTCAGCTCGCTTAAAAACACCGATCAAGCTCATCCATCACAAGTGTTACTGTTTGTATTAGATATTGAAAACGATAAAGTATTTTTAACGCCTAAAATTGCCAACTACGATAAAAATAATAATTATGCATTAGGTCGCAATTTAACTGAGCAACAGCTTAATAGTTTTGTAACCCCTAGCGACCTGCTAGAAAGTGATTTTAGATTATACAGCTGGATCCGCTCGCAAAATGCGGTCGGTAATATTGAACTCAAAGGTCAATGGGGCTTTAACGCGCTGCAGCAGTTACTAGCTACAGAACGATTATTTTTACAGCGTTCGCGAGTACCTATAAAAGCGCAACCTGGCTTACCCCTAAATTTTGTTTGGGAAAAACAAAAAGAAGTCACCCAGTTAAAAATTCACCTAGATCAAATTCCTAATTGGGCATTAATTAAAACTACGCCGCCCATCTACTTAGATTTAGATAAATATAAGCTAGGCCGCATTCGCACGCCGCTCAGTGCTGACGAAATTGCTCATTTACAAACAATACCAGCACTTCACGATACAAACTTTGATCGAATTTATAAGCAGCTTGCTGATAATTTTGGTGCCGGTGTTATTCCCCATCCTACTAATGCACCAAGCATGCCTGTTAAGTCGTTGAGTAATGCCGTACTTAAAGTCAGCATGTCGGGCTCAGTAATGGCTATTTCGTTATCGTTTAAGTATAAAAATAAAAACTATTTAGCAGGTACAGCGCCTGAAAAACTAATAAACAGTGCATTTGAAAACACCGTTACCAACGAGCTGGTCAACTTAGGCTTTGATTTTTGTAAAGGGGGTTTACACAGCGAGTTTATTTTTAGTCAGGAATCGGCTATTCACTTACACTGGTTAGCGCATGAGGTGTTACCAAGCTTTAAGCAACGTGGCTGGCAAGTCTCAATGAGCAAAATAAATATTGCCGATACTAAAAACCAAATTTCCTTGCATGTAAACAGAGCTGCTGGGCATCAAATGCATTGCAAAGTTGTGCTTAACGATACCAAAGTGGCGACCTTATTTAATGTAAATAATAAACTGTTTGAATCGTTAAATCGTCAAAGCGAATTGTTTTATTACTATCCCGTTGGCCGTCAATTTGGAGTTATAGATAAGGCTGCGTTTAATTTATTAATTGAGTTTAAATTGCGATTTGAGTTTATTAAAACGCGCGACGAATTTAATATTCCACTTTCATATTTACCTGAGTTAGTTAAGCACACAGCCATTAATGTTGAGCTACATGATCCGTCATTAGAGCGCTACCTTGATGAGCTAAGCAATGACGCGCTGTTATCGCCCAATATCGCCATTCATGGCTTACACGATTCTGTGGTGCTTAGAGAATACCAGCAAGAAGGCGTAGCTTGGCTTAACTTTTTAAAGCGTAATCAGCTAGGTGGTATTTTAGCGGACGATATGGGCTTGGGTAAAACTTTGCAGGTGATTGCTTATTTAGCCAGTTCTTATAATACTCCGCAGGCTGGCCCTACGCTTATTGTTTGCCCAACAAGCTTAGTGAGTAATTGGCAAAACGAAATTAACAAGTTTGCTAAAAACTTAAAAGTCACCACTATTTTTGGTGCACACCGTAATGATGCGTTGAAACACTTGGCACAAGCACAGTGTATATTAACCACCTATCCGTTATTAAAACGTGATATTGCTTATTATTCGCCACTGTATTTTGAAAACATTATTCTTGATGAAGCGCAGTATATTAAAAATGATACGGCACAGGTATCGCGGTTAGTTAAACGTTTGAATGCCGATTTTAAGCTTTGCTTAAGCGGTACCCCAATTGAGAACAATTTATTTGAATTAAAGTCGTTACTCGATTTTGCTATGCCTTCGCTATTAGGTTCCCAGGCGCACTTTAAGCAGCACTTTCAAGGCCCTATTGAGCGTGAGAGTAACATTGAGCGAGCAGAGCAACTAAAAGCGTTAATTATGCCGTTTATTTTGCGCCGTACTAAAGCTCAAGTGGCTCAAGAGCTACCGCAAAAAACGGAGCTTGTTAAAGAGTTTGAATTTGAGCCTAAACAAAAAGACATGTACCAAGGTATAACTCACGCGCTTGAAGAAAAACTCATTGATTTATTTGCCGAACAAGGCGTACAAAAAAGTAAACTCGCTTTTTTAGAGGCACTATTAAAACTTCGTCAAATTTGTTGTCACCCTAAGCTGATTGAGCCAGAAACCGACGCAGCCAGTGCTAAGTTAGAATGGTTATCAAGCCATTTACCATTAATGCTCAGCCTTGGGCGTAAGGTGATTATATTCAGCCAGTTTACCTCTGCACTTGATTTAATTGCTGAGCGTTTGAATACACTTAACATTAAATTTAGCATGTTAACAGGGCAAACGCGCCATCGCGATAAAGTGATAGACGAATTTACCAGTGGCACTACTTCGGTATTTTTAATTAGCTTAAAAGCAGGTGGCACAGGGCTTAATTTAACCCAAGCCGATACCGTTATTCATTTTGATCCTTGGTGGAATCCAGCAGTTGAAAAGCAAGCGACCGATCGTGCTTATCGTATTGGCCAAACTAATCCGGTATTTGTGTATAAATTGATTATGGCTAACTCTATTGAACAAAAGGTGTTTCAAATGCAGCAAGATAAACAAGCGCTTGTAGATGCATTATTTACCGAAAAATCAATGAGTTTTACCCAGTTTGATGAACAACAAATGTTGTCTTTAATTAAAAGTTAAAAATTAACAATAATTTTTTGAACTTATTTGAATTGTGGGCGTCTATTAATACAGCTTGGTTAAATTGCAGTTTCTCCAAGTTTTCATGTTGATATCCCATATAGTAGTTACTAGACATAGTAATGATTAAGCCAGCCAGTTCAGCGCTGGCTTTTTTTGCCTGAATATTTTAAACTATTTTATTTTAAAATATTTTTGAACTAATCAATAATAGCTGGGTCTATTAATATGCTTGTAGTTGATATGTTGTTATACAAGTTTCATGTTGATTTCCCTGTTTGATTACTAATTTAGTAATATTGAGCCAGCTTTATTAGCTGGCTTTTTTTATGCTCTAAATTCAACTTTTTTAAAAATTATTTTGAACTAATTTAATCAGAGCGCGTCTACTATTATGCTTGTAGTGATGTGTTGTTATACAAGTTTCATGTTGATTTCCCTGTTTGATTACTGATTAAGTAATATTGAGCCAGCTTTAATAGCTGGCTTTTTTTATGCGCTTAATTTAGTGCGTTACCCCTACTGCTAAAGAGCGTTATTCGTTATGATGGCATGTCACTAAATTTTAAAAGTTTATTTTATGTTTACTTCGTTTTTATCCCATTTAGATTGGTTAAGTGTAAGTGCTGGCGCTCTAACAGGCATGGCTATTTTTGGTGTTGTATCAATGCAATTAAGCAAAAAAATAAAGCGCCAAGTAAATGAGCAGCAACAACAGTTAATGCTATTACAAAGCCAGCATGAGCAAACGCAAAGCCAATATGCCGCATTGGTTGAAGAGCACGATTTATTAGGGCTTACACATCAAGAGCAACGGGATCAGTCGCAGCATTTTAAAACCCGTTTAACCGAGCAAGAAAAACAAAGCCAACTTTATAATCAATATTGGCGTAAAGCCGAAGCCGAGCTTACCGCCTTGCGAGAGCAATACAACCTGCGCGATGTAGAGCTAAATAATATACGCACTACTCTTGAGCAAAAGCAGCAACATTTTAGCGAACAACTCGCCCATATAGAGCAAAGTAAAGAAACACTTAAAAAAGAATTTGAAAATTTAGCTAACCAAATATTAGAAGAAAAGTCGCAAAAATTTAAAACCCTCAATCAAGAAAGCATAGAGCAGTTACTTAAGCCGGTTCAAGGTGAGCTAAAAGGCTTTAGAGATAAAATGGAGTCTATTCACGTTGAAGACTTACAGCAACGTGCAGCACTTAAAACCGAGCTCTTACATTTACAAGCCAAAAGCCAAGCAATTACCGAGCAGGCCGATAAGCTAAGCAATGCCTTACAAGGGCAAAAGAAAACCCAAGGTAATTGGGGCGAGTTAATGCTTGAAAACGTGCTTGATAGCGCAGGCCTGCGCGCTGGCACCGATTACAAGCGAGAAGTGTCTTTTAATACCGAAGATGGCCGTTTGCGCCCTGATGTTGTGGTGTATTTACCTCAAGGTCGACACTTAGTGATTGATGCAAAAACATCGTTAAATGCCTATACCCGTTATGTAAATGCCGAAACAGAGCTTGAGTCTCAACAAGCGATTAAAGAGCATGTAAATGCCGTAACTGCCCGTATAAATGAGCTGGCCAGTAAATCGTATGACCGTTTACCAGGTATAAACTCGCCTGAGGTTGTTATTATGTTTGTACCCATAGAATCCGCCTTTGTAGAAGCACTTAAATACCAAAGCGACATTTACCAGCAAGCAATCGAAAAAAACATTTTGGTTGCTACCCCTACTACCCTATTAACCAGTTTAAATATTGTTAAACAGTTATGGCGCTTTGAAGAGCAAACTAAATATTCAAAAGAGCTGGCTAATCGTGCTGAGCGTTTTTACAGTAAGCTCAACGGCTTTTTAACCAGTATGGAAGGCGTGGGTAAACAGCTTGATAAAGCCAAAGAAACCTACGATAAAGCATTTTCTCAGTTATACCGGGGTAAAGGTAACTTAATTAAACAAGCTTCTGAGTTTAAAGAATTAGGGGTGTCGGTACAAAAAGAATTGCCTAAAGAAAGCGTTGAACGAGCACAATTAGAGTTAGATGAATAATTTTGCTAAACGTTAATGTTAGATGCAGCCAAGGAGAACACGTTATGAACATTGGGATTTATATTTACGATGATGCCGAAGTACTGGATTTTTCAGGCCCATTTGAAGTGTTTAGCACGGCAAAGCGCTTAGCAGATAATAACTGGCAGGTATTTTTTGTAGCAGAACATGCAGCGCCAGTAATTGCCCGCGCAGGGTTTAGTGTAAACCCCCATTACAGTTTTGCCGATCATCCGGTTATTGACTTGCTTATTGTGGTTGGTGGTGTTCATACTGTTGAGCTAAGTAAGTCTCAAGTAATTAGCTGGGTAAAAAAAGCGGCTGATTCTGCAAATCACGTTGCTTCGGTGTGTACAGGGGCTTTTTTATTGGCCAAAGCGGGTTTACTCGATGGCTTAACGGTGACTACGCACTGGGAAGATCAAGCCGATCTTGCTGCTATGTTCCCAAGCCTAAACGTAGTTGCAAATAAGCGTTGGGTGTCACAAGGTAAATTTATTACCTCTGGAGGTATTTCTGCGGGAGTTGATATGAGCTTGGCATTAGTTGCGCAGTTAATAAGCCCATCACACGCTGAGCATACAGCAAAGCAAATGGAATACCGATGGCATAAAAATGGTTAACTGCCTGGAAACTGTTGCTGAATAAAATTATGTATGTAATCACGTAAACAAACCGCTTTTTTACTAAGTAAACGACCGCTTGGCCAAATCGCAAAGATTTCGCGATTATGGCTTTGCCAGTTTGGTAACACCCTTACAAACTCTCCGGTTGCCAACTCGTTTATAATTTCAAATCTAGGTAATAAGCCTACTCCTTGATGATCAGCCACTTGGTATTTAACAAAGCCAGTATCGTTATAAATACTGCTAAATCGACACATGTGTGTATAGCTTGCGCGTGAAGTAATGTGAGTGAGTGGCCATTTATTTCTTAGTGTCGTGCCAATTAAGCGGTGTTGTTTAAGGTCGCTTGGTTCTGTGAGCACTGGTGCATTGGTTAAATAAATTGGGGTAGCCACCAAAATCGAATCTGCTTGTCCGAGTTTTTTTGTTGCAAAAGTGAATCCGCTTGTGGGCCGATTCTTAATGCTAAGTCGGCTTGGCTTTTAATTATGTCTTCAAGTTGATTGCTTAAAATAAGTTCCAATTGGATATCAGGATACTCTTTAGTAAACGACAACCACATTGGCTTTAAAAAGCCATGGCAAATATTAAGCGGCGCAAGCACTTTAAGTTTGCCGCTTAGTTGCTCTTTTTGTTGATTGAGGTGATGGCTGGTTTGTTCAAACTGCTCAACTAAACTTGCGTAGCTTTGGTAATAAACCTCTCCCTGCTGGGTTAGTGTAAATTGGCGTGCAGAGCGGTGCAGCAGCTTTTGCCCCAGTCGAGACTCTAGGCGTTGTAATCGCCTTGTAACGGTTGCTGCAGGGAGCGATAAATACTCGCCAGCTTGAGACAGGCCCCCTTGTTGAACTATGTGCACAAACAACACTATATCGTCTAACATGATTCCACTTTTGCAATTTAAGTTTGATTAAAGCTTTGTATTTAACGTTTTTGTAAGTGTATATCATAGTGCTTAAGTTTTCAGCAAAGGGTGACATTATGTTTTCAACAATTGATTGGTTGGCGGTCATAATTATTGGTATAGGTGCTACGGCATTACTTGATGTATGGGCGCTACTACTTAGTAAGTTTGGTATTAACTCTTTAAACTTTTGTATAGTGGGACGCTGGCTATGCTTAATGCGCTACGGCAAGTGGAAACACCTTGCTATTAGTAAAACCGCTGCACAACCTAATGAATGCGCAATTGGTTGGTTTAGCCATTACTTCATAGGGGTTATTTTTGCATTGATATTCATACTATTGTTGCCAAATCATTGGTTAACAGCGCCAAGCTTAATGCCTGCTCTACTTTTTGGCGTGCTAACGGTTGTTATACCTTTTTTTGTGATGCAACCAGCTCTTGGGCTAGGTATTGCTGCGGCTAAAACATCAAAGCCAATCACAGCTAGAATTAAAAGCACTTTATCGCACGCAGTATTTGGTGTGGGTTTATACCTAAGCGCATTAACGCTGTCACTCTTTTGAGAGGTTATTATGCAAGCAGAATATTGGTTAAAGCGCTGGCAAAATAATGATGTTGGCTTTCATGGCGATAATGTAAACCCGAGTTTAGATCGTTATTTTACTAACTTAAATTTACCGCTAGATAGCCGTGTGTTTGTACCTTTGTGTGGCAAAACAGTTGATATACACTACTTGCTCAATAAGGGCATGCAAGTTGTGGGTGTAGAACTTAGTGAGCTTGCTGTTCAACAACTGTTTGATGAATTAGCACTTACGCCAAAAATAACGACACATGGTCTACTTACTGCGTATCAGGCTCTGGGGATCTGTATTTGGGTCGGTGATGTGTTTGCTTTAACGGTTGAGCATTTAGGTCATGTCGATGTAATATATGATCGCGGTGCCTTAGTCGCACTCCCCTACACTATTCGCAGTCAATATGCTCAACACTTGATTAGCCTAAGTGATGCTGCACCGCAATTATTGATCACCTGTATTTACGACCAATCGCAACGTAGTGGCACGCCATACAGTGTGCCTGCGGCAGAGGTACAGAGTATTTATGCAAAGCAGTACAGCTTAAAAATGCTCAGCTGCGAAAAATTAAGCCAAGGTATTAAAGGTGTTACCCCTGCCAGTATTGTGGTTTGGTTGATGACTGCTAGAGCTTCTTAGAATTTGCACTTTAGCTGTGCATTTTTGTGGCTAGTTAATTGTGATTTGAGCATGCATTATAATAACCACATCGAACAATTAAGGGTTAAGTATGCCGCAACCAGCAAATGTTTTCTTTTTATCTCATGGCGGCGGTCCATTACCGCTGCTAGGAGAGCCAAGCCATAGAGATATGGTGGAATGTTTACAAACCGTTGCCGCTAAAACCCCAAAGCCCTCTGCTACTTTAATGGTCAGCGCGCATTGGGAAGCTCAACCAATTACTATAACGGCGCACTCTTCACCGCCGCTTATTTACGATTACTACGGTTTTCCTGAGCAGGCGTATCAATTAACTTACCCTTGTGTTGGCGAGCCACAGCTTGCCAATTTAGTACAGCAAGCGCTCACAACTCACAACATTAACTCAAAACTCGATTCACAGCGTGGTTTTGATCACGGTATGTTTGTGCCGTTAAAAATTATGTACCCAGAGGCCGATATTCCCTGTGTGCAAATATCCTTGCATCCAAGCCTCGACCCGCTAATGCATATTCAAATTGGTAAAGCGCTGCAAAGTATTGATTACGATAACTTATTAATTATAGGCTCAGGCTTTACCTTTCATAATATGCGCGCTTTTGGTGTTACTCAATCAAGCGATGTTAACCAGAAAAATCAGGCATTTGAAAATTGGCTGGTAAGCACAATCGCAGATCAAACATTAACCGAGCAGCAGCGTGAACAGCAATTATTAGCATGGCAGCAAGCTCCAGCTGCACGCTTTAATCACCCCAGAGAAGAGCACTTGTTACCGCTACATGTATGCTATGGCGCTGCTATGTGTTCAAGTACTGAGGTATTTGAATTAAATATTGCCAATAAGCGAGCCAGTATGTATTTGTGGCGATAACACAACTGCTATTAGGTTTGGGTTTAAATCGTTCTTAGCTGCGATAAAGGTGCTGATATTTAGCGTGTTATTTTGTTACAGTAAATGTAATAAGCGTCTTAATCTAGAAAGCGCTCTAACCGAAGACTAGGAACAATAATAATGAATCTGATCAAAACATCGGGCTTGGCACTGGCCATTGTTGCGGGCTTAGGCTTGCAAGCATGTTCAAGTACCAGCATAACAACCAACAATAATGCAGCGATGAGTACCGTGAATAATCCATTAAGCCTAGCGCAAATTTATAAAGATAAAGAATTTAAAACCCAGCGTAGCACTTACTTTAAATGGCTAGACGATGGCACTGGCTACACCGTACTTGAAGAGCGCGAAAGCGAAAAAGAAAAAGCAGACGATAACAACGCCGATGATGAGAAAGAGCACGGCGTAAAAGGCAACGACATTGTATTTTACAATGCTGACGGCACAGGCCGTAAGGTATTGGTTGAGTTTGAAAAGCTATTGCCAGAGGGCGCAGACGAGCCATTTGCAATCGAAAGCTATCAGTGGTCAAAAGACGGTAAATGGCTGATGGTATTTACCAACAGCGAGCAAGTTTGGCGTTCGCGTAGCCGCGGGGATTTTTGGTTACTTAACCTTGAAACCAACCAATTACAGCAATTAGGTGGCTTGGATGTTGAGCCTACTAAGTTAATGTTTGCTAAGTTCTCGCCAGATAGCTCAAAAGTGGCTTACGTACGCGACAACAATATTTATATGCAAACGGTTGGTAGTAACGATGTAACCGCGCTCACAACCGATGGTAACGCCACCATAGTTAACGGTAATTTTGATTGGGTATACGAAGAAGAGTTTACTATTGCCGATGGTTTTCGTTGGAGCCCCGACAACAAATCAATCGCCTATTGGCAGCTTGATACCAGTGACGTTAAGTTTTTCACTATGATCAACAACACCGACGAACTGTACCCTACCCTTAAAGAATTCCCTTATCCTAAGGCCGGTGAAACCAACTCTGCCGTGCGTGTTGGTGTGGTAAGCCTTGCTGATAAACAAACCCGTTGGGCTGAGCTTGAAGGCGATAATCGCGACCGTTATATTCCCCGTATTAGCTGGGCTGGCACCGGTAATGAATTAATGATCCAAGATTTAAACCGTCCACAAAGCCATAACAAAGTGTGGTTGTTTGATTGGCAAAAGCAGCAACTGACCAAAATATTAGAAGACAAAGACGATGCGTTTATCGAATGGTTTTATAAAGCCAACTGGTCAAAAGACGGTGAGTTTTTTATTTGGCATAGCGAACGCGACGGTTGGCGTCATCTTTATCGTGTATCGCGCGATGGCAAAACTATTATCGACCTAACCCCAGGCGATTACGACATTATTGATATGCTTACCATCAATGAAGACAAAAACGTAATGTATTTTATTGCCTCGCCAAACGATCCTGGTCAGCGTTATTTATACAGCACACCGCTTGATGGCAGCAGCAAACCGGTACGGGTAACACCTGCTGAGTTTGAAGGTTCAAACAGCTATTACATGTCAAAAGATGCCTCGTGGGCAATGCATACTTACTCAAAATTTGGTATGCCACCGACTAAAGAGATCATTAAAGTGAGCGATCACAGTAATGTAAAGACCTTAGTTGAAAACAACGAGCTTAAACAAAAACTGGCTGAGCAAAACTTACCAAAGCATGAGTTTTTTAAAGTAAACGCGCAAGATGGTACCGAGCTTGACGGCTACATTATGTTCCCTGAGAACATGGATAAACGTAAAAAATACCCAATTGTGTTTTACGTATACGGCGAACCATGGGGCTCAACCGTGCAAGACCGCTGGGAAGGCAACAGTTACTTATACAAATCGTTGTTAACGCAAAAAGGGTTTATTGTGGCATCGGTTGATAACCGTGGCACACGTGCACCAAAAGGCCGCGATTGGCGCAAATCGATTTATAAAAAAATTGGCTCAATTACCGTGCAAGACCAAGTAGACGCGCTAGATGCCATGGCTAAACGCTGGGATGTAATAGACACCGAGCGCGTTGGCGTATGGGGACACTCAGGAGGCGGTAGTTCAACCCTTAACTTATTATTCCGCCATGGTGATAAATTTAAAGTGGGTATTGCCTCAGCACCCGTGCCAGACATTCGTTTGTACGACACCATTTACCAAGAACGTTATGCGGGCAACCCAAATACCGATCCTGAGAGTTACGATAACACCTCGCCGATTACCTTTGCTAAAAACCTAACCGGTAAGCTATTGCTTATTCACGGCACAGGCGATGATAACGTGCATTATCAAGGCTCAGAACGCTTAATTGATGAGCTTGTAAAGCATAACAAGCAGTTTGAGTTTTTCTCATACCCTAACCGCTCACACAGCTTACGCGAAGGCAAAGGCACCACTTTGCATTACCATACTATGATGGCTGACTTTTTTGAAAAGCACTTACTAAACAAGTAATCGCTTTAAAAAAATAAAATACTAAAAGCCGCACACTAATTAATAGTGTGCGGCTTTTTTAATCAAAATGTAATGGGGGTTTACAAAGCGTAAGTTGGATAGAGTGCAACGAAACCCAACAATAATAAAAAATGACTTATACACTCAATGTCATCTAAAATAGCGAAGGCTCACCATGTTATTAGCCATTTTTCAATTTCGATAACATCATCACGATCAAACACCATTAAACTTGAATGAGAGCGAGCATTAAAAGTTATTTTTTTTACTAACTCATTTTGTATAGATGAAAAGTAAGCCGGGGGGATAGAGAGTCAACATCTGAGTTAATTAACAATACAGGCTTTTTAGTCTCAGACAATTTAGGCAATAAATTTGTTTCTTGAATGGTTACTCCTGCCTCAAACATTGCTTGGTTAACAATATTATCAATCTCGCTATGAAAAAAATGACTAAGCAAAGGCGATTTATAAGGTAAGTACTCCTTAGCTGCAACCTCAAAACTCATCATTGGGGCAAGTAAAATAGCAGCGTCAACATATTCTGATGATAATAAGTTGCTTGCAGTAAGTGCTCCCATAGAATGGCCGACTACAACAGTCTGGTTATTTGTTTGATTTAAAAATGGTTCAGCAAGCAGTTCATTTAAAATGCCGTGCTCTTTTGTTGCAAATACAAATGCTTCAGTTGATTCACCATGGCCAAAAAGATCTGGAATAATAACGTTCATACCAAGCGCTCTAAAATAGATAGCTGAAGCCATCATTGCTTCTTTACTGCCCCCATAACCATGAAGTAATAAAGCAGTGCCTTCAAAACGATTAAATGTATCTGGTGTCATTCTGTGTGAAATTGTATTTTCTACATTATTACCAGTTGCATGAAGGTTGTAATAAACAGAACTCTCTTGCGAAAATTCGGCTGCTTGATAAGGTTCAGCAGTCAGATATGTAATGCATTGAGTGGTGCTAAAAGAGCAAAATTTTTGTTTTTTAAAGCCAATGTCGCTAGGTTTTGCTTTTATAAACTGTGCTTCAGAAAGATAGATACCGGGGTTTGACATGACGTAACTTCCAATTGAAGTACAGCCAGACAAAGAAAATATATAAAGTGTAATTGCTAATAGTTTGGTGAAATTTTCCATTTTCGCTTCATTAGTTAAACTTGAACATCAACACTTTAATTAAGCAGATAACGTCCTATGAGATGGAGGAGGTTTTAGCCGTTAGTTAGGCATTTTTTATTATTTCAAAGTACCTTAACAGTATCTTCTATCCACCTCAATTTTCTCAAGTAAATAAATCTGTTTGGCATTAGGTAGACACTTGCTTATTAATAAAAACCCAAATTTAGTGCTTAGTTACGACTTTGAGTTACTTTTTTATCTAAGTTTTATGGATTTAGGGGCTGAAATTTCACTCTCTTTTTAATCAAAATAGTACGAGGGTTTAAAAAGCAAAGGTTAGGTAGAGTGTAACGAAACCCAACAAGGGAAAGGCGGCTTCGCTCAATAGCAATGCGCTAAAGGCTCAATGGTAATAATTGAATTGTTTAAAACTAAACATAGCTTGGAATTAGAGAGGCATTAAAAAAGTAGCATCCTTGCTACTACAAGTGCGATATTAAGAGCTTGGTTGCGAAGGTTGATACTTATTAACGAGAATGTGTTGTAAATTTTTAAGTGCCCGCTTTATCGCTTGCAGCATACTTCTTCCCTTTGTATTTACATTAATACTGGGTAGCCCAGGCAAAAGAATATTAATTTTACATTGCTGCAAAGTGCCGTGGCGCTCACTTGAAAGATCATTTATTTGAATCTCAACTTTACGAATATTTAAAGCATGTTTTGCCAATTGGCTTTTTATCAACTTCAAAAGCGACATCTTTTCACTTGCGTTAATTATCTTGTTTTTAACTGTAAGTTTTAGCTTCATGCAATTACACCTTTTAATAGTAACTATGTTGCAGGCATGACTGTAATCTACTAACTTAGTGGCAAAGGAAAAAGCTGATTATTTCTTACTTTAAAACAGGTATTTTCGAATGATTACCAACATCAACTACAATCATTTATATTATTTTTGGCAGGTAAGTAAGCACGGCAGTATTGCTGCGGCGAGTAAAATACTTAATTTAACGCCGCAAACGGTCAGCTCGCAAATTACTAACTTAGAGCAACGATTAGGAAAACCACTGTTTGTTCGCCAAGGCCGAGGCCTACAGTTAACGGAATTTGGCCATGTAACCCAGCAATACACCAATGATATGTTTGCTATTGCTCACGAATGGCTAGAAACCACGCAAGGTGATACCACGCACTATTCACGAACGTTAAAGGTGGGTATTTCAGATGTGTTGCCTAAATCATTGGTGTCGAAGTGGCTAGCGCCTTTAATTAATAACGACCGTATTACAAACTTACACTGTATTGACGGCCAACAAAATGAGCTGCTGGCACAAATGGCGATTCATAAGCTCGACTTAGTGTTAGCCGATAAACCACTCGATACTACCTTGCCATTTAAGGCGTTTTGCCATGAAATAGGCAAAAGCCAAATCGCTCTTTTTGGTAACAAAACATGGCATTCTCAATTACATAAGCAGTTTCCGCAGTCTTTAAACAATAAACCTTTAGTACTCCCCGCAAAAGAAAGCCCCGTCGCACGTGCTATTTATTATTGGCTACAAGAGCAAGACATTGAAATGACAATAGCAGGCCATGTTGACGACAGCGCATTAATGAAGTCGCTCGGTGAGCAAGGGTTTGGCATATTCCCTGCGCCTATTTTGGTAAGAGCCGAAGTAGAGCGCCATTACGACGTTAATTACATTGGTACAATAGATAATGTTTATCAGCATTATTATGCGTTTACACCCGACAGGCTCATTAAAGACAGTATTTATGACGAATTTATAAAGCACGCGCAAATGTCGTAGATTTTAGTTAATCGCCTTAAGATTGACGGGGTACGGGCGTCGGGTTACGGGGGCTAAAAGCTATTATTTAACCTCTACGCGGCATAAACCCGCTGCTACTAGTAGCTAATACGGTAGCAGCGGCTTTATGCCGCGTCTTTTTAAGGCTCATATAAATGCTCTTATCGAGTAAACATATTGATTGCCATTACAATTAATAAGCCGGCAAATATTTTCTTTATGGTTGAAACTGGCAAATAATGGGTGGCTTTAGCGCCGAGTGGTGCGGTAAACCATGAGGTGCATACAATACCCAATAAAGCGGGCAAATACACAAAGCCTGCAAATCCTTGTTTTAGGCTAAATAACTGGCTGCCTGAGCTGATATAACCCATTGAACCAAACAGGGCTATCACAATGCCTGAGGCCGAGGCGCAGCCTATGGCTTTTTTCATATCAACAGAAAAAAACGTCAGTAACGGCACTAATACTGCCCCGCCGCCAATACCTATCATGGCAGACAAGCCACCGGTTATGGTCGTATAAACACTCAGCAGCCCTTTGTTTGGTAACGGGCGTGCTATTGCTGAATCATTCTTACCAGAAAAAATCATTTTAAGTGCAATTAGCACCACGCTTACAGCAAACACCAAACGCACTACATGCTCAGGTAACAGCGCAGCCATAAAGCCACTAATAAGCGCACCAAAGGCAACGCCTGCCATCACCCAAGGTGCAATATCCCAGGGTACATTACCATTTTTATGATGCGCAATAGCCGACGAGGTCGAGGTAAATAAAATAGAGGCCAGCGAGGTCGCAATGGCAACCACCACTACTTGTTCAGGTGGCAAAGCATTAAAGTGCAGTAATATCATGCTGAGTATGGGCACAATCACCAGCCCACCCCCT
The DNA here is from genome assembly GCF_055808145.1 of Pseudoalteromonas sp. KJ63-1. The sequence continues at coordinate 214,015 of NZ_JBVVRL010000002.1, forward strand.
ATTCCTAATAAGCCTGCTAAAAAACCAACACCGCTACCTAATATGGCGCAGTATATAATTAACACTATTAAATCACTCATTCCTTTTGTCTCTTCTTATGTTGTGGAAAGTTCTGCGACGGCGAACTGCTTAATAAAGTGCTTAAGCTCACCTAAGTTTATTCGAGTATATCAACAACCGTTTATGCAAATGGCACTTTAAGTGCCTATAAGCATTGAATAATACTCACGTTTTGTATGAATAAATTACAATACCCGTAAAAACATCTAGAAATCTAGACTTCTAAAGCGGGTTTTGTCTGAGTGGGAGCGTCTACTAGCCTAATTTATTCATTCAACTTAGTAAGAGAGTGAATATGGCTCATGTTTTACCTGAAATAATACCGTTTTTCTTCATGCTACATACCGCGTATAAATTTATTAACTCTGCACAGCACCATTACAGTTATCCCGTTAGTTTGGTTTTAACAGCAAGTAATGTGTCATTGATAAAAGCAGTAACAACTCAAATTGAAAGGATACGGCTATGAGCACTGATCTTACATTTACGATTAAAAGCACTAACTTGGATGAAAACTACCATCCGTCAAATAACACACGTATTACGACCAACTTCGCTAATTTAGCAAGGGGTGAAAGCCGCCAACAAAACCTGCGTAATACCCTAAAAATGATCAACAACCGCTTTAATGCATTGGCCAGTTGGGATAACCCACAAGGGGATCGTTACGAGGTTGAGCTCAAGATCATTTCGGTCGATTTAGACATTGCAGGCAGTGGCCAGGCATTTCCGTCAATTGAGGTATTAAAAACCAATATTATTGACCACCAAACCAACGAGCGAATTGAAGGCATGGTGGGTAATAACTTTTCATCGTATGTGCGCGACTACGACTTTAGCGTGTTATTGCTTGAGCATAACAAAAGCAAACCGCAATTTAGCATTCCCGATAACTTTGGTGACTTACACGGCAAGTTGTTTAAATGCTTTGTAAACTCAAATACCTATAAACAGCACTTTAAAAAGCCACCGGTTATTTGTTTAAGCGTGTCTGATAACAAAACCTATCAGCAAACCGAAAACTTACACCCTATTTTAGGCGTAGAGTATCAGCCTAATGAGTCGTCGTTAACAGAGCAATATTTTAAAAAAATGGGCTTACAAGTGCGCTACTTTATGCCACCAAATAGCGTTGCACCGTTAGCGTTTTACTTTTTTGGTGACCTACTTAACGACTACAGCAACCTTGAGCTAATTAGCACCATTAGCACCATGGAAACGTTTCAAAAAATTTATCGTCCAGAAATTTATAACGCTAATGCCGCCGCTGGTAGCCGTTATAAACCTAATCTAAAAAATGACGACCATTCGTTAACGCAAATTGTGTATGACCGCGCAGAGCGAGGTCAATTAGCGGTTGAGCAAGGCAAATTTACCGAGCAGCACTTTATTAAGCCTTATCAGTCAGTACTGCAGCAGTTCTCAGCAAGTATCGCTTAATCACACAACAAAATTAAAGGCAGCATTTATTATGAACAAACTATTACCTACATCATCAGCAGGCAGCTTGCCAAAACCGTCATGGCTTGCTGAGCCCGAAACCTTATGGTCACCGTGGAAATTAAAAGGTAGCGAGCTGGTTGATGGCAAACACGACGCCCTGCGTATTTCCCTGCACGAGCAACAAACCGCAGGCGTAGATATAGTCAGCGATGGCGAACAAACCCGCCAGCACTTTGTAACCACTTTTATTGAGCACTTAAATGGCGTTGATTTTGAAAACCGTAAAACAGTTAAAATTCGCGACCGTTACGACGCCAGCGTACCCACAGTGGTTGGCCCTGTGTCTCGCACTAAATCGGTATTTGTTGAAGACGCCAAGTTTTTACGCCAGCAAACCAGCCAACCAATTAAATGGGCACTGCCAGGGCCAATGACCATGATCGACACCCTGTATGACGATCACTATAAAAGCCGTGAAAAACTAGCATGGGAATTTGCTAAAATACTCAACCAAGAAGCCAAAGAGCTAGAAGCCGCAGGGGTTGATATAATTCAATTTGACGAACCCGCTTTTAACGTATTTTTTGACGAGGTAAACGACTGGGGCATAGCCTGCCTAGAGCGAGCAATAGAGGGGCTAAAATGCGAAACCGCCGTGCATATTTGCTATGGCTACGGCATTAAAGCCAACACCGATTGGAAGAAAACCCTCGGTACCGAGTGGCGACAATACGAAGAAGTATTCCCTAAGCTGCAAAAATCGAATATTGATATTATTTCGCTCGAATGCCAAAACTCACATGTACCCATAGAGCTACTCGAACTGGTGCGCGGTAAAAAAATAATGGTGGGCGCAATCGATGTAGCCACCAATACCATAGAAACCCCTGAAGAGGTGGCCAAAACCCTACGCGAAGCACTTAAATATGTAGATGCCGACAAACTCTACCCCTGCACCAACTGCGGCATGGCTCCCCTGCCGCGCGACATCGCAAACGGCAAACTCAACGCTCTTAGCAAAGGCGCAGAGCTAGTACGTAACGAGCTATTAGCAGCGAATGTCGCTTAATTTTTAGTTACAGCTGCTGAAAAAAGCCACACCTTAAAAAATGTTGAAGTGTGGCTTTTTTAATCAAAATGTAACGGGGGTTTACACAACGAGGTTAAAGGCAAAAGGTGTTAGGAGTTAGGTCTTAAGTTAGTTGAGTGTTAGTTTGGGAGATAACGAAATCCAAAATTATTAATTAAATTTAACCGAGGCGCTATGTATTATTTATTGAGTGGAAAGTGTCAATTGCATAAGCTGGCACCATGGCTATTTGCTGTAAACTAAACTTTGGAGGTAACCCACTTATTGCAGTCTATAATATTGTTCTTACCAAACTGCTTTATATTAATAGGTGCAAATTCAGTAGAGATATTTTTAATAACATCATCTAAATTATCATTACTACAAATAGCTAACTTACCTGTGTCCATAGCTTTTGCAAACAATGAAATGGAGTCCCAGTATGCATAATGCGAATTAGAAATTATTATAATATTGGGAGTGAAGCCATAAACAGCGACACCTTGATTCGCCCTCTTCTTAAATTTATTTATGTCCGCGTCAGATAATTTATATTCACTATCTAATACAATCTTATAAAGATATGGACTTGCTGAGTGCTTAATCTGATGCATATATTTCTTATCTTATGGCGCTCAGTTGGGGAGAAGTACGCAATGACTAAGCATCTGGATGGCACTTCAACAGCGAAATCATCGTATACCAAAAATGCCACGCGTGCTGAATCCCTCTTAAACTGTTTTTCATAACAACGATTCCTCCAGAGTGCAGTTTTCACAATGACCTTCTATCAAATAACCACTGCAAGAATCACAAGGTTCCATGTCAACAAATCCACCTTCCTGACAGTAGTAGCATTTACGCCACAAACAAACTCCGGCTTGGTTAGTTTCGTCGTAAACCAATGAAGGTGCTCCACACTCTGGGCAAATATGGTATTCCGTGGATAATATCTTTATGTCTGAGAGCTCATAATCACAAGATATACAGTATGTATAAATTGGGTAAGATTCACCTTCATAAATTATAAAGTGATGATGTTTCTCGCAGGACGGGCACATTCCGATATAAAAATCCTCTCCGATTTTTACGTTTAAAAACGAATTTTCAAACTTAAAGACCCTTTCATTGATTGTGTCTAGAGTTATCCCATTTTGCTCTACATTATAAGAGCCTGCTTGTACTATTTCAAACGCTGGCTTTATCACTTTTAAATAAAGCTCAATCAGATTTTTTGTTAGGTCTTCAGGTGAAACTTCAATTGCAAAATGTTGGATTTTATTTCGTTCGATTGCAGACCTATCCAAGACTTTAATATTGTTCTTTAAAAAAACTACAGGGTAGTGCTTTCGTAGTTCTTGACCAATACCACGAATATCTATTGACTTACATTTATACAGTTCATCCATTGTGGGATTAAGTGGACTTGCACAATGCTTGAAAAGTGAGTTCTTATCAAAGATTGTAATTGGATCGATTAATACTAAAACTTCTTTGAGTATTAACTCCGCTCCCTGAAACAAACACAATAACGCATGTTTATATGCACTGTTACACTTATCATTTTCTGCTTTAGTTAGAAACTGCAAACCCTGCTCTATGGAATCTAATGAGTTTTCTATCAATGTGAATTTAATCATAATTCCTACTAGTAGTTATAACACCTCAATAACCAGCGCAGCTTTGCTGCTTCCGGCGCCAGAGGCGCAAATTGGCTATGGTTTACAAAGTATATGAGCTTGGACTCCAAAATCTTTGCATGAACTTATAAACGTATTTATAAGCCAGATTAACTGCACATAATGTGGCTTACATTTTTGACCCAAAGCTAATTTGTTTAATTCTCTTGTTAATTTAGCCTTACTTAGAAAAGGGGTTGCAAGTACAATTTTTTTTATAGAGTTAGGGTTTTGATTTATAGCGTCGAGAGCTACTTCTAAATCTTGCCAATTCTGAGCACCTGTAACCCTACTAATATTGGTGCTTTCAAAATTCTTGTGCCACTCATTATCATATTTATTCTTAAACAGTTGCTTTTCTGCTTGAGTTCGGCCAATGTTTTTTAGTGCTTGAGCTACTACGTCATGAAAAGCACTAGCACCATATGTATCTTTCTTAGTAAATTTAGAGTGGATAAAAGAGATTGATGGAATAGCGCTATTACTATCTATAGCAATATGATCAGACCATTCGTCATTCATATCATCACAGATAACAATATTATGGGATACACAATATTGATCTTCTACTTTCCTAAATAGAGAGTTAGCAGGAAACCTAGTTAAATTGGCTGCATGCGGTTTTTCTTTCTCACTACGGATGCCATTAAAGTTATAACTATCATCAAAAATATTGAGTATTGACTGAATGTTATTTACTAAGTGTTTATCTTCAAAGCATGACTTTGAATAATATGAATAATTTGGTGAGTCGAATACAGCAGAAAATGGCTTTTCTTTATTTATATACCTACCTATAGAATAGCTATCAGAACCATTCTCAGTCACTGAAATACTATCAAGAAGTTTATTTCTAATTGTAATTAAGTTTTTTGAATATGATACTTTGCCCGCTAAAGTGGAGCCTTTCACCTTCATTAAATTACCATCAACTAAAATAGGAGATTTTAATTGATTAAAAAGCCTATTAATTTCCCCGCTATTCAATTGAATACCATCAGCTTTACTTAAAACAGCTACACCATTTAAAACCTTAGTTTCTATTTCAGTCAAATCTATGAGAATAGCCACGACTTGATGACCTAAATCTATAATATCCTTCAAACAGATAGGGGAGGCAAAATTACTAAGAAACTCACTTTGATTAGTGTTTTTTTATTTCCTCTTTAATTTCAATAACCCAGTCGATTAGACCACCAAATGCTGATTTTTTATCCCTATGACTAACTCTAGAAGTACTTGGTGTTAGAGTGTATGAGTCTTCTCCGACTTTCATTCTAAAGTTGCTTGGGATTGATCTGCTAGACGAATTAGATGAGATAATACCATTCAAGCTTTTAGCTTCTAATGAACGGGATCTAATGACAGCATTTGATATACTCATGTTTTTCATGGTAACTCTTTCATACTCTGGTTTTTTATCACCGTGAAAATGACAGAATTTTTCATAATCAAACTCGTCTATAAAAGAAGAAAAGTATTTATCAGGTGAATCAACATATTTTTTCAAAATAGCTAAAGCATCATCACATTCTATTAATAACAGATAAGCGTATTTTTGTTCTTTAACCAAAGTACCGGCTAAAAACGAAGGCTCTGCTTCTATTTTATATGAAACAATAGAGTATATGACTTGATTACCCGAGGCCGTTGTATAGTTTATTTTAGGCTCGTTAAAAAGGTAATTTCCTACACGCTCTTTAGAGATCTCTTTAAATGTATCTTCAATAGATTTTTTGGTGAGTGCTTTATTTAGTTCATAAAACTGAACATTCTTACTTAGACTTAAGTCACTAATCATTTTTCTAAAATCCTTTTATGTTCCGTTTAAAGTGCTTGTTAAGGCTCACCTCGTTGAAAATTCAAATCAACTGAAAGCTTAATTTTTTTCATTGTATTGTTTACATATGACTTATACCCCCAACCAACGTCAGGAGAAAATTGAGGGAAAACTTTGAATAAATTCGCAAGTTGGCTTTCTGTACAATACTTAACTTTGTCCTTATTAGAATAAGGTAAAATGAACAAGAAGTTATAGTAACCAACTTTGAGTTCAGCCATTACATGGGGCGTCTCCAAATTATCCTTTATCCTTGTTATGACAGTGATTCTAGGCTCTCTGACATAAAATTCAGCTTTGATCATCGAGCCTACAAGCGGTAGGTCAGTACCTGAATTATTTTCATCATTTAACCAATCTAATGTTAATTGTAGTGATGTTAATTCTTTAGTATCTATTACAGACAATGCCATTTTACATAGAGCTTTATAAAAGTAGTTTTCACTGTAATACTCGTTTGACTTCAACTTTATTGATTCACTGCCATCTTCGTTTTGAATGATATTCTCTGAATAGACTTGAGAAATTCCACCACGATGAAATGCATAGCCATTTTTATATTTAACTAGAGGAAAACCTTCTTTAGACTTAACACCATCAATTACTCTAAAAAAGTTAAAAAACTCAACTAACGACTTTTCATAGGTAGTTCCAAAAAACTCATTACATGAATCACACTCCTCAGCACAAATGATGTTTTTATTACCAAGGCTCTCAGGAATTGCATGAGCAATTTTTTTAAATTTTGCTCCATTGGCAAATGTTTTACCACAAAATCTACACTTGCGATCCTGCCTTCTAGGCGGCCCAATCAGATTCCTTATATCAGTTCTAGGACTAAAAAATCGATAGTCATTAATTTGTTTTTTAAATCCACTAAGAGCATCATCACTAAGATTGTCAAGTTCAGGTATTGAAAGCGAGTTGCTTGACAATACTGCTTCAAAAATTCTCAATTCTTCTACTGTAGAGCTTGCCTCTTTACTCAATAAAACAAACCCCTCTCCACACTTCATTTTAGATATCGCACTATTCAGCTGGTTGATTTGTGGTATTATTTTTCGATATATCTTTGTATATAACCTAACTTCTTCTTTCATTTTCATTGTTACGTAATGAATCTCACTATCGTAAACAAACCGATTATCTTTAATTTCAAAAAAATCGAATGAAGCTCATATAAGGCTTGTAAACTCTGGTCATTATTAGCTTCAATATGAAGCTTAAATCCACCATTTAATGTGTGGAAATAGTACTCCCATTTATTATTCATAACTTATTCTCTCAGAGTACATTTGAGCCTTAACACTTTAGTATTTATGCGACACGCAGTTTGTGTTGCATAATCGCTTGTTGGACTGAGGCGCTACCTGCTCGGTGTGTCAGAGTTGGTGTTGTTTATGCTATGGACTTTTATATAAAAGAAAGGCTTTTTATCATCTAAGCTAAATCAGCTAATTTAATAAGCTGACCAATTATAATTTAAGCTTTCCCTGCGTCACTCAGTGTTCATTATTTATCCATTAAACCTAATGTTTAACCGTTAAGCAAGGATATTTTTTGCTCGCACAGCCGCTATTAGCCTGAGCAGTTAAGCAGGTTAACTCATTGATTTGATGCAGCAACCAAGGCAGCTAACTTTTTCGAATTATTTCATTCGTTGCAAAATACAAATAAACTAGACATCCACCCTAATTTTTTAATCAGACTCAGCCTAGATTCTAATTGGAACACATAAGGGTTAAATCTTGACTACAGACATCAAATTTATTGACTGACCCGTTATCCTTATTTTGCCTATTAGGCAAAGTCTAAAGCAACAAGGTAAACCAGTAACCCCCTACTTTTAGCTATTACTTAGTTAAACTTCTAAATAGCACTTATAAATTCAACAACCCTTTTATCCATTCTAAAACAATACGAATGTTTTGGATTTGAAGGCGCTGCTGATTTATTACTTGATCAAAAGCCACCACACCATGCGGTATTTTTAATCAAATCGTAACGGGGGGTTTACAGCATTCAACTGAATGCTAAGCTGTTTGTTTAGCAAAAAATTACTATTGCTATAGCCTTGTATAAAAGCACTGTGATTAAGGATTATTTTTTGGTTTTTTAAGTTATATTCAATGGGGTCGCTATATTGTTTTGAAGTGCTATTCTGATATATCAATTTGTAATTAATGCCGTTTTAATTAAGGATACTAGTCGTTGTTTTTTATTAAACCCAAGTTTATTTACAGCTCTTGTTCTATTTACAAACCTAAAATATCGTTTTCATTATTTTTTGTGCTGCTGTGTTTGCCATTTTTTGCAAATGCTCAATTTGTCATTGGCATAGTAGGAAAAACTAAAAACGATAGCTTTTATATTCAGGCGTACAAAGGGTGTACCGAGTTTGCAAAGTCACAGCCTGACGTTACCTGTAAATATGATGGGCCTGATGATTATCAAGATATTCGAACCCAAGCTTTAATTATTAATGACATGATGAAAAGTGGGATTGATGGTTTATTAGTTTCAATATCAGATTCTGATTATTTGGTAGAGAGAGCCCTTAAAGATTTATTTGAAAGAAACATTCCTGTTATTACTTTTGACTCAGACTTATTAGCAAAAGATCACCAGTACAGGCTCGCTTACGTTGGCACTGATAATTTTGACTTTGGTGTTGCGTTAGGCAATCAATTAAAGAATTTAGTAAGTGAAGAAAATAAGCGTATTTGTATTCAATCTGGTCATCCTACTTCACCAAACTTAAATAAAAGAATTGCAGGTGTTAGGTTTGCGCTTTCTGGGCAAAGTAGTCAGCGCTTGTCGGGTGAAAATGGCTGGAGCGAGTATAACCGCTGCCCTCTTTATAGTTTAGGAAAAAGGGGGCCTCGTTAGAGCAAGTAAAAAGCCTTACTAAGATGGACAAGCCTCCTGCGTTTGTTGCTGTTGCCGGTTTTGCGCAATTTAATACTGAGTACATAAACTTGATGACATCCTACAAACATAAACTTGATTCAAAAGAACTTGTTATTGTTTCAGCAGATACCGAAAAAATACAATTAGACGCGCTTAGCAAAGGGCTATCTTCATCAAATGTTGGTCAAAATCCATATGAAATGGGGCGACTCAGTGCGCAGTTAATGTATGACGTAATTAAGCATAATATAAAGCCTGCTGAAGCGTTTTATTTTTTAGACTTTCATTACTGCCAACAAAGCAACGCTCAAACATGTACTGTAAATTATTAATATTTAACCCCAAGGTGGTGAAATATTCACTTTAAACCCCCTATTTGCTGTGCGGTATTTTTAACCAAACCGTAACGGGGGTTTACAGTAACTGCTTAAAACGTCGGCACTTTTACTGTACTTTATTAACTGATAAGGTGATTAATATTGAGTAGTAAAACCGCGTTTTAGCAACGATTTAAACAGGAGTCATTAATGGCAACTACACTGGCGTTTGATGTATACGGTACGCTTATAAACACTCATGGCGTGGTGTCGTTACTTGAAAATATGGTTGGCGATAGCGCGCACGCATTTTCAACTACTTGGCGCGAAAAACAGCTTGAATACTCGTTTAGACGTGGCTTAATGCAAAACTACGTGCCGTTTTCGGTGTGTACTAAGCAGGCACTTAATTATGCGTGTTTACTGCACAAGGTAACTTTAAGCGATGAGCAAAAAGCACAGTTGTTAGCACGCTACAAAACCCTACCCGCATTTGATGATGTTAAAGCTGGGCTTGAGAGCTTAAAAGCACAAAACTATCGGTTGTTTGCGTTTTCTAATGGTGCGGCCAGTGCGGTAAATACCTTGCTCGAAACGGCAGGTATAAGTGATTATTTTGAAGGCGTAGTGAGCGCCGATGACATTAAAACCTTTAAGCCCAACCCCGGTGTTTATAGTCATTTTTTACGTGAGGCACATTCAACCGGCGCTAATACGTGGTTGATATCGAGTAACCCGTTTGATGTTATTGGGGCGTTATCGCACGGTATGCGTGCTGCGTGGATACAGCGCTCAAGTGAGGCTATTTTTGATCCTTGGGAACTAACGCCTACAATAACGGCGTGCGATTTACATGATTTAAAAACCAAGCTGGCAAGTAATAACCAATGATTTAGTGGGCAGGGATTAAATTACAGCAATGAAAGGCTAGGTTTGTGCTTATAAACCTAGCCGTTTCAGGGTCTGTTGATCTTTGCGGATTAAAATTTGTTCAAACTAGAGGCGGTTTAATCGCGGCGCGAGGTTTGTAACCTAGTGGGCTAAGTCAAAACTGAGCAACAAAGAGTAAATCGCCCCTAGGCAGAACCCAAAGGGCAGCGCCTGTTTGGCATTGATGCTGCGTTATCGCCTATTTATGGGGAATAACCACACCACATAGGCTCTGCCTTGCCTAAATACCAAACAGACTGCTGCAAATTTAACCTTGAAAGATCAACAGACCCTAGTCTTTAATTGCAATGGCAATTTCTATTTCGTTACTGTTTTTATAATACTCAAAATCACTGGTGTAAGTACGTTCATAGCGGCAATCGTCTGAGCTAAAGTATTGCCAAATTTCGCCCCATAAATCGATTACTGCATCGGGCATTTCACCCTCACCTTTAAATACCAAATAACGCCCCGCTTGGGTGGTTACTTTTTTAGCTTCAGGGAGTTTAATTGATAAATTATCGCAGCAGGCAATTACGTCAAAATCGCCAGTGAGATCGCTTTCGTAATTAGTATACACACCATACACTTTAGTGTTTTCGGTGAGGCTGTTGGCAAATTTCTCACCAAATTTTTGCCAAAGTTCAGCTATATTTGCAGTGCCAGTGTTCATTTCATTGGCGTTGCAGGTTCTTACTTTTAAGCCGATTAAGGTCTGACTAGCTAGTTGCTTTACTTCCATCATGACGTCCTTTAGCGTTAATACAAACACCAACGTAACAGAAAAACCGCCAATACTTTAAATTTTGTATTAAATATTTCATAAACCGTGATTATTTAGCTCAATTGCGTATTTATTGCTCATATTTAAAGAGGTGGTAATGGCTAAACGTGGCTTTGCTACCGCTAAAATAATTTACTTAACTTTCTCTTTTTTAAGTTTATTTTTTTGTATGTAATGCTTGTCGTTTAATAATGTAGTTTATCGATTTTTGTTAAAAATATACGACAAGCTTATTAGCTCTAATTTAAAAAAATTGTTATCTAACCTTTTTTCATTATTGTAAATCTAAATCATTATCATTAAGATCCTTGCACCTAAAAAGTGTACTCAAGGAATGTTGATGTGTCTCAATCTCAAGTGTTAAATATTAATACCATTGAAAAACAGGCTGTATTTGAACAAAGCGGCTTGCCCCCACAATTCAATTTAGAGCAGTTCATTAATTATCAGATAGCGTCATTGCAAGGGTTGTCGGCAGTTCAGCAAGCGATGGCTAAAGCCCAAAAGCCATTTTCAGGTGTGTCGGTAAATACGTTAGCAAAAGTAGTAAACGATGTTGATTTATCACAGCCATTGGCTGACTTTCCGGCGGTGCTTGAAGAGCTAAAAGGCGTGTATTTAGATCATGCTGTGTATTTTCATCACCCGCGTTATATGGCTCATTTAAACTGCCCTGTAACCTATCCTGCTGTGGTGGCCGAACACATTATTGCCGCTATTAATACCTCAGTAGATACGTGGGATCAAAGCGCAGGCGCGACGTTAATTGAACAAAAGCTGATTGATTGGACATGCCAAAAAGCGGCATTGCCAAGCACTGCCGATGGGGTATTTACTAGTGGTGGCACGCAATCAAACTTAATGGCAATGTTAGTTGCTCGTGAAGTAGCAGTAAGCCGATATGCGCCAGAACATCAGGTAAAACTTCAGGGCTTACCAGCTGTTGCCTCGCGCTTTAAAATTTACTGCTCTGAGGTGGCGCATTTTAGTATTCAAAAAGCAGCGGCGTTACTGGGCTTAGGTTACGACGCTGTGGTGCCGGTGGCTACAAACAGCGAAATGCAAATGGATATGCAGGCACTTAAAACCGCCATAGCAACAAGCAAAGCACAAGGTGATTTGCCCATTGCAGTGGTTATTACCGCAGGCACAACCGATTTTGGCTCAATCGATCCAATCCATAATATTGCCATGCTAGCTAAAGAAGAGCAGCTATGGTGCCACGTAGACGGCGCTTATGGCGGCGGTTTGTTGGTAAGCGAGCACCACCGCAATGCGCTTAATGGCATTGAGTTGGTTGATTCAATAACGATTGATTACCACAAATCATTTATGCAACCGGTTAGTTGTAGTGCCTTTTTATTAAGCGACAAACGCCATTTTAGCCACATTACTTTATATGCCGATTATTTAAACCCATTAGCAGAGGCCGGTAATGGCACGCCTAATCTGGTAGATAAAAGTCTGCAAACCACTCGCCGTTTTGATGCCTTAAAATTATGGCTAACACTGCGTACCACTGGAGAAGCACCACTTGGCCGTGCGTTCGATAAAGTTATTGGCCTTGCGCGTCAAACGCATATTGTACTTAACGACCACCCCGACTTTGAAGTAGTTAACTACCCTGAGCTTAGTGCCTTGGTATTTAGATTTGCCCCTGATGATTTAAAACATGACCTTGATTTACTCGACTCTTTAAACCTGCATGTACGACAAACGTTTTTACAAACCGGTGAAGCCATGATTGCCCGTACAAAAATAAATGGCCGTCATTATCTTAAATTTACATTGCTTAATGCGCAGTGCCAATTAACAGATGTACGCGCTGTTATTGAACAAATTAGCCACATTGCATGGCAAACTTATAGGGAAATTGCATAATGGATAATCAACCTTACGATTTTATAGCTATTGGCCTTGGCCCATTTAACTTATCTTTAGCGTGTTTAAGTGAACCGCTCGAAGATGTAAAAAGCCTGTTTTTAGAACAACGTAGTGAATTTGACTGGCACCCTGGAATGATGCTGGAAGGCGTTACATTACAAACTCCGTTTATGTCGGATTTAGTAACCATGGCAGATCCAACCAGCCAATATAGCTTTTTAAATTATGCCAAACTGAATAATCGGTTATACCCGTTTTATATTCGCGAAAGCTTTTTTTATTGCGCCGTGAATACAACTTATATTGCCAATGGGTTTGCTCGCAGCTTTCAAATATTAATTTCGAACAAACAGTCACTCAAGTTGAATTTTGCCCGCAAAGTGAGTGTTATACCGTTAGCTGTAACACCCCTAATGGTACGCAACATTATGTGACTCGCCATATTGTTTTGGGCACAGGGCCTGCACCGTATATTCCTGATTGCGCTGTGCAAAGTAACTCAAATAACGTAATGCACAGTAGCGATTTTTGTCATCGGCTTGATGAATTAAAAGCGGCTAAACGGGTTACTGTGGTAGGGGCTGGGCAAAGTGCAGCAGAAATTTACCACACCTTATTGCAGCAAGCAGTACCGCAAGGCTTGCAGTTAGATTGGATAGCACGTTCACCGCGCTACTTTCCGCTTGAGTATACCAAGCTCACCCTTGAAATGACCTCTCCTGAGTATGTTGATTACTTTTATAATTTAAAAACTGAGCAGCGAGATTGGCTCAATCAAAACCAAAAAAATCTATTTAAGGGCATTAATGGCGATTTAATTAACGACATTTTCGACACTCTCTACGCGCAAAGCCTAGATGGGCCAATTTCTACTACATTTAAAACTAACAGCAAGCTAACAAACACTCAAAAAGCAGGTAAGCGTTTACTGACTGAGTTTTATCATCAGGAGCTTGAGCAGCCCTTTTCAATAGAAACCGACTTTTTAATTTGCGCCACGGGCTTTAAATATCAGCGCCCTGCTTTTTTAAATAATATTGCACACCAATTACCCCAAGATGAGCAAGGTCGTTATTTAGTGAGTCGTGAATATGCGGTAGATAGCGAACAAAAACGTATTTTTGTACAAAATGCCGAGCAGCATACTCATGGTTTTGTAACTCCAGATTTAGGTATGGCTTGCTACCGTAATAGTATTATTTTACGTGAAATTTTAGGTTATTCGCCTTATCAGGTTGAGCAAAAAATTGCTTTTCAAAACTTTGATTTAAGTGATGTAACCCTATCAGCACAACAGCAGAGTAGCGCCGCATGAGTCTTCGTTTAGCGCTAATTTTGCTGACGGTTATTTCGGTGGTATGCGATACCTTGTTGCTACCGTTTTATCCGCAATTTTTTGCTAGTGAATTTGCTATTAGTAACGCCACTCTAATCGGCCTCTTTGTAGCTAACTGTTGTATTACTGTAATGCTGGCTTTACCGCTATGGGCTAAGGTCGCTAAAAAATACAATGAATTGGCTTTGTGGTTAGTAACCCAAGTAGTAGCCGCTGGTTTTGGCCTGCTTTGCTACTTTGCGACCAATGTATGGGAGTTTTGGATTTACTACCAACTAATGTTGGTGCTAAAGGCAAGCTACCTACTTATATACCCATTTGCACTGCGATTAGAGCAACAAACTAAGCATTTATCTATTATTGGTTTGTTTTCTGTATTGATGCATTTTGGTGCGATTGGTGGTGCTTTAATTGGTGGTTATTTCTTTAGTTTAGCAGAGCCACGCTATGCGTTATTACTCAGTAGTGCCGGTGACCTAGTTCAGGTTTTATTATGCGCCTACTTAATGTATTCATTAAAAACAGGTATTTATCAGCAAGCAATAGCGACTGAAAAACCGCGAGAACGTATTCCCTATTTTATTTGGCAATTTTGCTTTTTAAGTGTGGTGGTTTATTTTAGCGCGTTTTTAATTCGCCCCTTCTTTACTACTCATTGGCAAGCATTAAACGCACAAAGCAGCACCTTGCAAAGTGCTGTTGTATACGCCATTCCTGCCTTTGCCGCGCTTGTTATGCTGGTTTTTAACCATTTCAGGCAGCATTTACCACTGCCAACATTAAGCCGCACGAGCACTTTGTTATGTGCACTTATTTTAGGGGCGCTTGGGCTTTATTTACAAGCGCAGGAGTCGGTGGGGTTAGTGATTTTATCACGTGTTTTATATGGTTTTGCGCTATTCCAAGTGATGGTACTACTAGAGGTAATGCTATTTGCTAAAAGTGAGCCTGCACATTACGGCAGCGACTTTGCCAAAGTGCACATTGCTCAAAATATCGGGGTTATTTTAGCGTCGTTACTAGTGGGTATGAGCGTAGAGCATCTTTCAACAACGGTTGTGTTTTACTTTGCTGCCATTGGCTTTGCAAGCCTTGCCTTCATTTTGCTTTGGCGGGTTAAAGCTGTTGCTCGAACTGCGCGTTCAGCGTCTTAGTTTTTAAGATTTATTGGAGTTTTTATGTATTTTTCATCTTTTGTAACCACCCTACAGCATACCGGCAAAGTGACGATGCGGTTATTACAACAAACAGATATGCCAACAGTTTGCGATTGGCTTAAGCAACCGTATGCACACTTTTGGGGTATGCAGCAGCAAACCGAGCAACAAATAACTAAAGCGTATCAAGATATTATTGATACGCCTCATCATCAGGCATACGTGATCGAGCAAAATAATAACCTATTGGCTTTAGTTGAGCTTTATAGCCCAGAGCACGAAAGCTTAATGAAAGCGGCGTACGAGGTTGAACCTAATGATGTGGGTATGCATATTTTATTAGCGCCTAACACGGCACCTAAGCGCCATTTTAGTTTTGAAATGATGCAGTGCGTGCTGCAAAGTATTTTTGCTCAAAACAGCGCGGCCCGTGTTGTGGTTGAGCCCGACATTGCAAATAGTAAAATTCATACTTTAAATAAGCGTTTGGGATTTGTGCATACCCAGCAAATTCAACTGGGCGAAAAAGCCGCTTATTTAGGTTTTTGTGACAAAGTGGCATTTGATAGGCACAGCCAGTTATTTACTGATTCGTTAGCGCCTTTGCAAACTGATTACGTAATTCAGCCACATTGGCAATGGGCAAATCGGCATTTACAAGCTAAAGCACTGACTGAGCTCGTGCACGAGCGTTTATTGGCTGCAGAGACAACAAAGCAAGGCTTTAAAGTGAATGTTGAAGGCGGCTATTTTATTTTTAATGGCCGGGCTATGGCACTAAACCATATTGATATAGACGAGCCAAGCTTATGCTTTTATAACCTTAACGAAGAGCTGCAACCGCTAGATGTATTGCACTTTTTTAGTATGCAAGGGCCTGCGCTAGGTTTAACGGGTAAGCGCCTTGCCACCTACCTTGAAGAGCTAAATGCTACTTTAGCCAGTGCGTGCTTTAAACGCGAAAATAACACCTTAACAGCGGCGCAGTTAGCTAATTTAGGGCTGCAAAAAATAGAAGCCGCAATGAGTGAAGGGCATCCTGCCTTTGTTGCTAATAATGGCCGCATTGGTTTTAGTAAAGCTGACTTTTTACGCTATGCGCCAGAAGTAGGCAAACCGTTTAAAGTACTGTGGTTAGCAGCGCATAAAACGGTATGCGACTTTGCCCATAGTGAATACTTTGCCGATTACTCAAGTCATATAAGTGATGAACTAGATTTAACCACCCGAGATGTGTTCAACAAAGCGCTAAAAGCTCAAAACCTAAACCCCGATGATTACTTACTCATTCCTGCTCACCCTTGGCAGTACCAACACAAATTGAGTGTGGTATTTGCAAATGAGTTGGCAAATCAGCGATTAGTGTATTTAGGTGAAGGTGACGATTTATATCAAGCGCAACAATCAATTCGTACCTTATATAACTGCTCGCACCCGCATAAACCGTATTTAAAAGTGGCGTTGTCTATTTTAAATATGGGATTTATGCGTGGCCTATCGCGTGCTTACATGGCGGTGACTCCTGCCATTAACGATTGGGTCTTTGCTAAGGTTAGCCAAGATCAACAACTCGCAGGCGCTAATTTTACAGCGCTTAGAGAATACGCCACCTTAGGTTATGCCCATCATACGTTTGAGCAAAGCGCGCTGGGAGATACACCCTATCGTAAAATGTTTGCCTGCTTATGGCGAGAAAACCCAAATTATAATTTAAATAGTGATGAACAACTGACCACTATGGCCGCGTTATTACACTTAGATAATAATGGCCAAAGTTTAGTGGGCGAATGGATAACGCAAAGTAGTTTGAGCACGCAACAGTGGTTACATGCCTACTTTAATGCCTATTTAATTCCGCTAGTGCATTGTTTTTACGCGCATAAATTAGTGTTTATGCCTCACGGCGAAAACCTCATTTTAAAGCTTAAAAATTCGGTGCCTGTAGGCGCATATATGAAAGACATAGGTGAAGAGGTTGCCTTACTTAATAGCACTGAAGTACTGCCTGCAGGGGTTGAACGTATTCATGTTTCTATGCCTAAAGAGCTTGAGCTGTTAAGTATATTTACCGATGTATTTGACTGCTTCTTTAGATACTTAGTGGCAATTTTAGTGCGAGAAGAGCGTATTACGGAGCATGGCTTTTGGCAGTGTGTTACGCAAAGTGTTAAAGCGTATCAACACGCGAACCCTGCTTTAAATGAGCGATTTAAAGAGTATGACTTTTTTAGTGATGAGTTTGCTCACTCTTGTTTAAACCGCTTACAGCTGGGTAATAATGAGCAAATGGTTGATTTAACGGATCCGGCAGGTAGTTTGCAGTTTGCTGGTAACTTAAACAACCCCGTATCGGCAAAGCTGTATGGCTAAATCGATTACCCTTGCGCAGTTTTTATATTGCCAACAACCCGTACAACGAACTTTTAAACCGAGCTTATTATTAGTGCGCGCTTTAACTGTTCGTTGTAAGGCGCAGTACCCTACTGCGCCTAAGCAATTTATTAGTCGGCATTTGTATTTACAGCTTTGCTGGCAAGCTATTTACGCTTATTGCTATTGGTTTGCTTGCAAGCAAAGTACGGCTGATCCCATTAACATGCCGTTAGCGGTAAATGGCGCTTATTGTCGTGGGTTTAACCTCAATAATGGCGTGTTAGTAAGTAAAACTGAGCAAACCAAAGCGTTTACTCATTTTATAAGCCAAGTTGGTGAATGGATAAATACCGACTATGCACTGGGTAAAAAAGAACAAGCACGGTTATTACTCGATTCATTAAGTAGTGCTATTGAGCGAGCTCATAGCTTAGCCCTTGCTACTACTTTACATATCAATAATTGCCATCGTCAGCTGCACACCCTTATTTGTCAGCACTTTAATCTTGATGCGCCATTTACTGAAAAACCCCAGCGTTTAACCTGTTGCCGCTATTATTTAGCCGGTTATAGCAAATGCCAAACCTGCCCTAAAAAGGACATTAAAACCAATGAACCAACGTCTTAAAACGATTGATCTTGCGCGTGGTGCGAGCGTTTTCATTATGATTATTGTGCATACCTTATGGATGTATGCCACCACAGCGCTTCAAAGTGAAAGCGCATTTGGTACGGTTGTACATATACTTGGCAAAGGCACCGCCTCGTTTTTGGTGGCAATGGGACTGTCTATGGCGCTTTCGCGCAGGCAAACACCCTTGCTGTTAATTAAGCGAGGTTTACAGCTTTTACTGCTTGCCTATTTAATGAATGCGGCCAAGTTTTGGCTGCCTATTGAAGTATTTAATACCATGCCTGAGGCGTTTATAAATGCGTATGGCTGGCAAAGTCCGCTCAGTGCTGGGCAGTTACAATTTATGGTGTTAACAGGTGATATTTTACAACTGGCTGGAGTTAGCTTATTGCTGTTTGGTGTGCTTAATATTGCTCGTTGGAAAACAACATGGATTGCGCTTTTAGCCATTGCAATTGCAGTTATGAGCCAGTTTGTAAGGGGGCAGCAATTTACGCTTTCACCTTATATTAGTGATTTGTTTTTTGCTAATAACTATCAGGTGTATTTTCCAGTTTTTCCTTGGATAAGTGCGATATTAACGGGATACGTACTTGGTCGTTTATACCTTAATAACCAACAAAATGCCGATTACTTATATAAAGTATGTGCACAATTTGGTGCTGCTTTACTTGTTATTGGCGGCATATGGTTAGCCATTGATTTTAAAGGTCAGTTTGGCAACTTTTTCCATTTAAATGGCGGCGGTATTAGCTATTTAGTTGGCTTAAATTTATGTGCTCTAGCGGCTATACAGTATATTTTTGCTGATAAATATAATGGCCCTATTACACGTGCTCTTTTATATGCCAGTAAACATGTAACCGCGCTATATGTTATGCAATGGGTACTTATTTGCTGGTTTATGGGGGCGCTTGGTTATCATACCCTCAGCCTTTGGCCGACACTTTGTATGATGGTACTGATGACTTTACTGACTTTTGCTGTGCATAAGGTTTATTTAAAAAGCAAACAGAGTCTCACAGATATTATGCAAAAAACTAAACGTACAGCTTAAGCTGTAAAGGGGCTTTACGGGTGCTGATTTGGGTGCCCTAGCCTGCTTTTATTGCGTCAATAACGCTATGCATACGCTTTGCTAACGGCCTATTTCGGTGATGGCACACATAAATATTTTCGCTAATTGGATTAGCTAAATGATGCGTTTTAATAAGCGCAGGTTTATTAAAAGCACTTACTGCGTGTGCGGGTAAAACCGTAAAACCCAGCCCTAAACTTACTGGCTCCAGTATTAAACTTATTTGGTTAGAAAACCCCGTGCGCTTAATTTGTTCAACATGTTCAAACTCACTGTAGTTTTCGCTAAGTAAAAGCTGCGCGTGGTGTTTTGCATCGGGGTGGCTAATAAAACCCAGTTCATTTAATGCGCTCCATGTTGGGTTTTTTATTGCGGCCGGTGTGATCAATAGTAAAGGTTCTTGGCCTATTTTATGGCTGGTTACTTCGCTGAGGGTAGGCGCCTGAGTTAAAAAACCAATATCGGCACTATGGTTTGCCACTGCTTGTTCAACACTGGTATTTGGAGCAAAGCGGTAATCTATAATTAGCTCCTTGTGCGCTACTTGCAGTGCTAAGAGTTGATTGTAAAACTTTAGCCCGCAACTGCCTGGCGACTGTATTTTAACTAAACCGCTGTAAGGCGAGTCATCTTTTAATTGCTGCTCTAAAAACTGCCATTCTTTGAGTAACTGACTCCCCTGTTGATATAAATTTTGCCCCTGAACAGTAAGCGTAAATTGTTTACCGTGGCGCTCAAGCAAGGCGCAATCTACTTGCTGCTCTAATTTTTTTATATGTTGGCTTACGCCTGACTGGGTCATATAAAGGCGCTCGGCGGTTTGGGTAAAATGGTTTACCTCAACCAAGGTACAAAACGTGTTTAACCATGTAGGATTTATCATTACAAAATATACTTAAAATTATGATTAATGATAATTTTACTTAATGTTGGTCAATTCGTAAACTAACTCCATCAACTAAACATAGTTAAGTAGGAGTATTTATTATGAGTCATACATATCCACGTAGTTTTTCGCACATTGGTATTTCAGTTCCCGATGTTGAAAAAGCCGTAGAGTTTTACACTAAGGTGATGGGCTGGTACACCATAATGGAGCCTACCGTGATCACTGAAGACAACAGCCCAATTGGCGAAATGTGTACCGATGTATTTGGTCCAAATTGGGAAAAATTTAAAATAGCGCACCTTTCAACAGGCGACCGTATTGGTGTAGAAATTTTTGAATTTAAAGACCAAGAAAACCCTAAAGATAACTTTGAATACTGGAAAACCGGTATCTTTCATTTCTGTGTACAAGACCCAGATGTAGAAGGCTTAGCAGATCGTATTGTTGCTGCAGGTGGTAAAAAACGTATGCCAGAGCCACGTTACTATTACCCTGGTGAAAAGCCGTACCGCATGATCTACATGGAAGACCCGTTTGGTAACATCCTTGAGATTTACAGCCACAGTTACGAGCTTATATACAGCGCAGGCGCTTATTAAAAGCACATAACTTAAAGTATTTAGTAAAAACAAAGGCCGCAGTATTTATACTGCGGCCTTTGTTTATTAGGAGGTTCAATTTTTAAAGGTGCTAACTTTTAGCACCAAGCGAGCTATGCAGGGCATTTTTATAGGCCTCATACGCGGGTATAGCTGAGGTAATAATAGCGGCAACAGTAATCACGGTTATTACTTTTAGTGTTTCTAGGTTAAGCATGTTTGCATTTAAAAATAAGCCGTACGTGGCGCCTAGCCAATCCCCTAAAAGCCATAAAGTTACACTTAGTAAAGCCGTTGCAGCTGCGCTTGAAAGTAGTACTAAAATTAAGGCTTCTACCAGTATTAAACTAAAAATAACGCTTGGACCTGCGCCCAATACACGTAGCACGGCAATTTCGTTTTTACGCTGCGCCATAGAGGCAAGTAACATAGTCGATAAACCAAATAACGACGATACCAACACCAAAATACCAATAACGCGTAATAGGTTTTCAACGGTTGCCATCATTTGCCAAAGCTCGGTCATAGCAACACCGGGTAACACGGCCATTAACCTATCGGCTTTATAATTGTTTATATCGCGCTGTAATTTAAAGGTTGAAAACTTAGACTTTAAACCCAGCATTACTGCGGTAATGCTCTCGGGTGTGGTGTTTACTGAGTCTACATTATTAAGTAACTTAGCTTGTTTTGCCGGTGATAAATGTATGGCCTCTATGGCGTTTAAGCTTACATGTATGGTTTTATCAACGGGTGTGCCAGTGGGGCTAAGTATGCCCTTAATTATAAAGGGGGTGTTGTCGTGATGGGTAAAGCTTGTGCTACCAATACCATGGGCAATGACTACGCTTTGGCCAATTTTATAATTGAGCTTTTTGGCTACATCGGCCCCTATTACAGCTTCAAATAAAGTGTTAAACGGCTGGCCGCTACTAAAAGTAAGTGGTTGCTTAGTGCCGTATTTAAAGTGTTCAAAGTAGCTATTATTAGTGCCCATTACTCTAAAACCACGGTGCGAGTCGCCTAGCGAAATAGGAATTGCCCATTTTACTAATGAGCTGCTCTTTAGGGTTTCATAGCTTTTATAATTAATATTCCTAGTGGGGCTACCCATTCTAAATACCGAGTAAAGCAACAGGTTTAACTGCCCGCTAGGTGCACCCACTATCATATCTACATCTGAAATGGTTCTGTTAAAGCTCTCTTTGGCTTGCTGGCGAATATGCTCAACACTTAACAGCACGCTTATACTTATAAGTAATGATAAAAACGTAAGTATGACCGATTTGCGCCTACTGGCTAAGCTGCTCCACGCTAACGATACTAGCATTTGTTACTTTCCTCTTTTAAAAGCGAAGTTACATCAACACTTAGCTTAAAAAATTGTTGTAAGTGCATGTCGTGACTTACAAATACAAGCGTTATGCTGTGCTGCTTACATAAATCAATTAGTAAGGTCATAAATGCATCGCGCGATGCCGCGTCTAATGCTGAGGTGGGTTCGTCAACTAATAGCAGTTTAGGTTTATTTATTAAAGCGCGAGCAATGGCCACACGTTGCTGCTGGCCCACACTTAGTGTATTTGCTGCTTTGTGCAAAATAGTAGCGGGTAATTTAAGTGCTAAAAGTAGTGCGCTAGCTTCTTGCTCTATTTGTGTATTGCCCGTTTTTGCAAAGTAGCTAGCCAGCTGAATATTTTTTAAAACACTTAAATACGGTATTAAATTAAACTGCTGAAACACCACACCAATGTTCTGGGCTCTAAATTTATCGCGTTTTTTTGACGAAAGCGTTGAAAATCCTTGTTCAAGCAAGGTTATATCGCCACTTTGTGGTGTTAGCACTCCTGCTAATAAATTAAGTAATGTGGTTTTACCTGAGCCAGATTCGCCGTGTAAAAACACCTGTTCTCCCTGCTTTACTTGCCAAGTAGGAATATAAAACGAGGTTTTATCGGCTTTGTGGTACTTATAGTTAAGTTGATTAATATTTATGGCAAAGGGAGTTGAGGCCGATGAGAATGTATGAGGCAAAGATGAGACTCCTATGGTTTGATAATGGCTGATATGTTATAACGTTTTCCATGAAGCCCTAAGCCAATTGAGATGAAAATATGTCAAAAAATGTAACTAAAATGGTTGCTTGGTTGGTTATAGCCTTGGCCAGTTTAGTATTAACTTGTGAGTTAGTGGCTAAAAGTTCAAGCTACGAAGAAATAGAGTGGATTCAGTTAATGCCTAAAGACGATTTAGACGCACTGCTTAATCCGCCAGAGTATTTATATGATATTGAAGATGGCTCAGAGCAAGACACACTAGATAGCCTAGATGCTAAACCGTTCGAAAACGAGCAAGATAAACGCTATCAACAAGCATTAAGCTCAGTTCGAGTAATTGAGAGCTATAATAATAAAAAGATTCGTGTGCCTGGTTTTATTGTGCCGCTTGAATCTGAAGAAGGTAAGCACATTAGTGAATTTTTTGTAGTGCCTTATTTTGGGGCGTGTTTGCATATGCCGCCTCCTCCACCAAATCAAATAATTTACGTTAAATTTGAACAAGGCGTTGAGCTGCAAAGCCTATATGACGCATTTTGGTTTGAAGGAAAAATAGCAATAAATACCGTAGAAAACGAATTAGGTACATCGGCTTACGAGCTTAAGCTAGACCGAGTTTTACCGTACGAGGAATAATATGAATAAAAAATATCTGCTCTGCTTATTATTATTGGCAAGTGCGCCTATGGGCGTTAATGCGTGCGAGTTTCACTCTGGTGTTGGCTTAAATCAGTTTCATCCTTTTGCTCGGCAACACTTTCAGCCTCCTATTTTACAAAACTTCTCGTTTGAACACGCTAAACAAGCGCAAGTAAAAGTGGGTAACGCCAGCACGGCAAGCTTTAGTTACTTAGTACCTAAACGTTACAGCGCGGTAAGTGTAAAATTTGTAGCGCCACAAGGTATTAAACTTACCGGTAAGCCTTCAATATTATTAGAGCGTACACGCGGAATACACAGCTTAAAATACGTTGCTAATAAATCCGGTAAATCAGAAATTTTGGTGCAAATAAGCGGCCTTTTAAATACAAAGCCTTTTACGCTAGAGCAAAAGATAGAAGTGACAGCGAGTTAAATACATTTAACTTATAAATTAAAATAGGGCTAACGTTATGTTAGCCCTATTTTTTTAGCTTTAAATAAAAAGTGATAAGTGCGCGTTAAGCACATTTACCACAACACTTTTTAAATTTACGCCCGTTACCACATACACACGGATCGTTTCGCCCTACTTTAGGCGTGTCACGCGTTATAGGGCTTTGCGGTGGTGGGCAGCAGCTTGTGTTAGTGCAGCCTGAACTTATTGGCGTTGATGGTTTATCTGTCATGTTTTTTCCTTTTTAAATAACCTGAGTTTTGGTTAAATAGTGTCTACCACGAGCCATACATAGGGTTTGGTAGTAAAAATAAAGACTTACCAAGCTTTGGTTGTAGCGCTTCTATATTGGCTGACTCTTGTGTGATGCCGCTAAAGTCTTCTATGTTATCCCCTACCTGAAACTTTATAGCTTGCGGTTGTTGCCAGTTATTTTGCATGCCCTTTGGTATAAAACAATCGGCTGTACCTTGCGTTATTTGTTGGCGGCGAAGGTCTTTATCGTTAATAAAGTGTTTGCCATCGACGGCCCTTTTATCGGCCTCAGAGCGTCCCATTAAACAGGTGTTTTCAACCGTTACAGGCAAGCCAACGGCTTTAAGGTTATTCCATGTATGTACATCGTTTGCTTTATCGCGGTTGGTAACTAAGGCTACTTTGCCGCCTTGCTTGTAAAGCGCTTCTATAAACGATTTAGCACCAGGTACTAGCGTTGCGTTTTCGCTTTTTACCCAAGCTTGCCACGTATCTGGGGTATAACCTTTACCGCTCAGTTCGGTTTGCTTTTGATAGGCAGAGTTATCAAGTACGGTTTCATCTACATCCATCACGGCCACCCAGTTAGTTGCAGAGCGTGGTACTTGCGCAACTGCTGTTTGAGCTTGTTGGTACATGTAAGTTGTTAATGCTTGATACTCTTTACTGGTTGTTTGCCATAAAACCGACGCTGATAGCGCATTTGTGTTATCTGAAATTGAAACCGACACCGCACAATGATCGCTTAGCATGGCTTTATCATCCATATTTTTATATTTATGGACTTGGGCTGATTTCTCTATGCTTTTAGCATACATTTTACCCACAATTATATGATCGATAGGCGCAGGATAACGTGCTTGGCAACCAATTAAATGGCTGGTAGTAATGCTTGTTGAGCGCTCATTGCTTAATAAACTGCGCGTTAATCGGTTATAAGGTGCAGAAATTCGATGGTTAAAATCACCCAGTACAATGTATGGCGTATTTGTAGCTTCTCGTTTTGCTATCCAGCTATCAAGGATAGGTGCTTGCTGAGCGTAGGTTTTACACGCAGGTGAGTCGCTTTTAAGGTAGTCATCTACAAAGCAGCCGCTTTTCATGTGTACGTTAAGTATATCGGTTGGGCCGTTTGGGGTATTAACCGTTATTTGTAAGCCGTAGCGTAGCCCTGCTCTTTTTAAGGCTAGTTTATCTACGGGAGCTGTATTGAGTACAGGCATTGCTTTTTTTACTGCAAAGGCTACTTTTTGCTGGGTTGATAAAGCCCCTGTTTGTCTGCATGTATAGGCTTTACTGTCTGCTCGGCTAGACATAATTAGTTGCCAGTCGTCTTCAGAAAATATTTGCTGTAACGCCGCTTTAGATCCCACTTCTTGTAGTGCAATAATATCGGCGTCTAAGTTTTTTGCATACGCTTTCATTGCTGCTATTTCGCTTGGCGTTCGTGTTCTGCAGCCTGTATCGATTGGATAAGCAAGGTGCTCTACGTTCCATGTTGCTATTTTAAATGGTTGCGATGCACTGGGTAATTGAGCAATAGGCTCAGCTGCGGCAATATTTTTATTGTGTGTTGTTATGCTAGAGGTACAGCCAATACTGAGCGCGCTAATAAAAGTAATCGTTAATGCATTAAGCACATTCATGTTTTTAGTCCTTTGTTGTTAGAGTTCGTTTGCCAGTTTTTGGTCGTACACTACGGCATTGTGCGCGTGTAGGCTTTCTTGGTGCTCAACTTTAAAGTGGTAGTCGCAAATATCTGTATTTTGCTCAAGGGCATGCTTTAGCCTACGGGCGGCATCTTCACAAAATAGTAGGTTTTCAGCGTTTAATTTGGCAAAGGCTTGCTCGTCTTCTCGTTTTACTGCGGTTTGTACTGGGGTGCCTATGGCTTGTTCCATTTGCGTAATAAGAGTGGGTAAATCGGGTAGTTGCTCACCTAGTAAACTCATGTTTATATACGCATACGAGCGTTGGCTGTGCGGTGTCGCTATACTGCCTTGCTGCGATGTTAGCCACTCTAACAGGTCATTTTTATCAAGCTGCTGCTCTGTAAATTGCTCTGCTATGGCGTCACTTAACGCTTGCCTAGAAAGCGCAGCCGAACACGGGCACGTGCTAGAGTAAGGAATCGTTAAGCTAAGCTCGGTATGAATAACGCCATTTGTAATGGTTTTGCTAATAGCCACCGGATACGCCTGAAACCCTGATTGATTAGATAAAAGCGCAGGCTTATTTAGTACAATTTCAAAGGCTAAATCTACTTTGGCACTTAAGCTTAAACCTTGCTGAGAGCTCAGCATGTTCTCAAGTAGTGTTGTTAGAACTTGGCTATTGAGTGGCTTATTGGCGAGTTGTTCATTAAGCAATAAATACAAGCGCGACATATGTATGCCTTTTGCATTTGCTTTATCAAGGCTGACAAATATGCCTGCTTTGGCGTTAGTATATAGTTGCTCAGCGTTGTGATTTACAATATGTATCGGCAGCGAAACCTTCTCCATACCGACCCATTGTAGTGGGCGTGCATTGAGAGAGTTAGGTTGCGAAGTAATATCGGGCAAAAGGCTTTTAGCATTCATAATTTTAATATTCCGGTTAACGATTAAAAACAAGAGGCATAGCAGGTTTACTTGGTTTAATGACCGTTTTGCCATCATAAAGGCGCTCGCCATTAACCCAAGTGCCTACTATTTTTGAAGAAAACTCAACCCCATCAAAAGGCGTCCAGCCACATAGGTAGCGGCAAGAGTCGTTGCTCACCTTTGTGGTGTGTTGTGTACTTACCAGCACTAAGTCGGCGTAGTAGCCTTCTTTTATAAAGCCTCGCTTATTTATACAAAAACGCAGCGCAGGGTTATGCGCGGTTTTTTCAACTACTTGTTCAATGCTTAAGCGGTTGTGTTTTACATGCTCAAGTAAGCTTAAAAGTGCGTGCTCTACTAAGGGTAAGCCTGCTGGCGCATTAACATAATCTGTTTGTTTTTCTTGCCACGTATGCGGGGCGTGGTCGGTAGCAATAATATCTATTTGATTATTTTTAACCGCGTTTATAAGCGCATCGCGGTCGGTGTTAGCTTTTATGGCAGGGTTACATTTTATTAAGTTACCTAAAGCTGGATAATCTTGCTCGCTACAGTATAAATGGTGCACACAGGCTTCTGCGGTAATGCGTTTATTGGCTATATCGCCTTTAGTAAATAAACTCAGCTCTTTTTCGGTAGTTATGTGTAATACATGCAATTGCGCATTGTATTTTTTAGCAAGTGACACCGCATACGACGATGAGGCATAACAAGCCTCTGCGTCGCGTATTTTAGGGTGGTCGGTAATGTTAGGTATAATGCCTTGTTGCTCATAGCGCTGATTGTTTTTGTTAATGATTTTACCATCTTCGCAGTGGGTAACGATAAGCACTGGGCATTCACGAAAAATTCCCTCAAGAGCTTGTGGGTTCTCTACTAATAAATTACCGGTAGATGCGCCCATAAACACTTTTACGCCACATACTTTTTTAGGATCGAGCGCTTTAATATCATCTAAATTGTGCTCGGTTGCGCCAAGGTAAAAAGAGTAATTGGCATAAGAGTGCTGCTCTGCTAAGGCGTATTTTTCTTCAAGCGCAGCTTTGTTTGTGGTTGAAGGATTAACGTTGGGCATTTCCATATAACTGGTTATTCCGCCGGCCACTGCAGCACGTGACTCCGTTAACATAGACCCTTTATGGGTAAGTCCCGGCTCTCTAAAATGCACTTGGTCGTCAATCATACCTGGGAGTAAGTACGCGCCTTTTGCGTCAATTACATCATCGTTTTCGTTCGCGGTGATGTTAGGGGCAATGCATTCAATAAATTGGTTAGTAATACGTACATCTAAGGTTTTTATTATACCTTGGTTTACTACACTGGCATTTTTTATAAGTTGGCTTTTCATGCTTATAAGCTCTTTTAATTTGCAAGTTATGTTGGGGTATTGGCGGCCAAATATTAGCTTTGCCAACTAATTACAGGGTTATTGCGCGTCACCTCTGTTGAGCCTTGCCCTGCGTTACTAATCCACTGCACGTTAAGCGCATTAAGTGAAGGCATTAACTTAAACAACGTGACCGAAAAGCCTAAAACCGCCGTTTTGCAGTTAAAATTGTAGGTGGCTTCAACATTATGATGATGGTGCTCATCGTGCTCATCGTGCTCATCGTGCTCATCGTAGCTGTGAGCCAGTGAGTTTTCGGTGCTTTGTAAAATACACTGCCCATTTATATCAATAGCGCGGCTGCTATTTTTTAACTGCTGGGCAAGTACATCAATAGTATTTTTATCTGCTGAGCTTGCAACTTGATGCTCAAAACCTAGCGCATCAGCAGCAGGAATAATAAACTGCATTTGCAGCACGCCACCCTCTTGGGCAATTAGTAACTCACCTTCTCCATGCACATGTTTTTGAGCTTGAGCACTAAAGCTCATACTTAATAGCAGGGCAACGCTCAGCCCTTTTGTAAACGTTTTCATAAGCTAACCCTTATATAAAATAGAGCTAAACACATTAATTGTTATAATATAACATATTGATTGTATCCTAAAAAGATAATAATTAAGGGTCTATTGGGCTGGTAAAGCCATTTATTGTTTATAGGTACAGATACTGGTAAGTTTAACTTAGTTATATTTTTAAGGAAAAACATGAAACTCTCATTGGAAGATGTCACCTCTGCTAATTACGAAGAGGTATGCGATTTAGACGTTACCAAAGCGCAACAAGAATACGTAGCGTGTAATATGTGGTCGTTAGTTGAGGCACACTATAATAACAGTTATACCTGTAAAGTTATTTACCTAAATAATGAGCCTGTAGGCTTTTTTATGTGGGTGCAAGAAACCCCTACAAAAGTTTCTATTTGGCGTTTTATGATAGATGAACACCATCAAAATAAAGGTATTGGCCGCCAAGCACTATTTATGGCAATTGCAGAGATTAAAACGACTTCTAAGCTTGAACAAATCGAGATTTGTTACAACCCGAAAAACCCTGTTGCTAAGGATTTTTATTCTAGTTTTGGGTTTGAAGAAGTTGGCCTAGATGAAGATGAAGAAGATATGTTGGCCATTATTAATATAAAAAGTTAACCCAATTGTGTTTAGCGCGTTGCTTATTGCCATAAAAATTAGTGCTTAGTAAGGTGTGGAGGATGTTGCAATGCCAAATTTTTTAGCTGTGTAATGCATGAAAGCGCTAAGTCATAATATTCATCATCGCTATACAGTATCTCATTTAACAGATTAATAGATTGTATGAGTGCATTGTGCGCAGCACTTTGTTCGCCTAAAAAGTGAAGTGTGGAGTAAAGGCGCTCTGTAAGTGAGGTAATTTGTATGATTTGTTGTTTATTTGCACAATTATACATTTGAACTAATAAGGACGCACTTTCAAGTGCACACCCCAAGTATGGCAATGCTTGTGAAAATTGGTACCGTTTAAACAGCGCTTCGCCACTTAGCTGCGCGTTTTGAATATCTATAATTGCTTGTTCTGGTTGACATAAAACATGTTGTTTGTGTCGAGCACATAAAAAAGGTAAGGCCATGGTACGTTCCATATCTGTATATTTTTTAAGACTGTAAAACAGAAACCTCTAAACATCAAATGATAATTGTTTTTATTTGCATTTGTAGGTTTGAAGCAGTTTGTTGTGTATACTAACTTCATTGTTTTGATTCTTATTTTTATAAAAACCGATATGAAAAACCCATTTTTAGCACTTGTTTTACTCAGTGTATTATCAGGCTGCAGTATAAACACAGTATCAGTATCTCAAAATTCATCCTTGTATAATTATGGGCTTTATAATGCAAAGGGTCAGCGAGTTAATTCAATATTGTCAGAGTCCACGCTTTTGAATGCCGATGTTGTTTTAGTCGGTGAATGGCATACACACCCCGGTGTGCACTTATTTCAGGCTGAGCTGTTTCAGCAATTAAGCACAAAAAATAAGCCTATTGCCTTATCGCTTGAGCAATTTAGCCGCGCTGATCAGCAAACACTAAACCTTTACCTTGAGAGTAAAATTGGCGAACAATACTTAATTGATAACACTAAAGCTTGGCCTAATTATAAGAGTGATTATCGTGCGTTAGTGGAATTGGCGAAGATGCAAAATAGCGATGTGATAGCTGCAAATGCGCCTAAGCATATTGTTACCTGTATTGGTCGCCAAGGTATTAATTATATTAATAAGCTCGACGCACAGCAGCGCAGTTTTATTGCAAAAGAGATAGATATTTCTCCAAGCCTTTATAAAGAGCGCTTTATGCAATCTATGCATCATGGAACGGCGAGTAAAAACGAAAAACTTTACGCCGCGCAAGTTACTTGGGACGAAACCATGGCTGAGTCTATCGTTAACTATATTAGTCAAAATAAGGGCACGCAGGTTATACATTTAGCCGGTGACTTTCATGTGAAAAATGGTGAAGGCATAGCGCGGTTAATTAAGCGAATTGCCCCAGAGCTTAATGTTGTATGGATATCGCCAGTATCAAAAGTACAACCTGAGCAAAGTGGTTATCAATTAGAAGTTAACGCTTTGCCTGCTCGTTATGTGCAAAAAGCACATCAACAAGCTGCATTTAAAGCTTTAGTCAAGCGAGGCGAGAAAACACAGTGCCAATAATAGGTTGGCACTGTGTTTGTGTAATACACTTTTTAATATTTACTTAAGCGTAAATGTGCCTTTCATCATGGCGTAATGGCCAGGGAAAGAACAAAAGAAAGTGTAATCGGTTCCGGCGGTTAAGCCGCTGGTTTTAAAAGTAACTTCGGTTGCTTTGCCGCCGCCAATAATGTCTGTAGCACCAATCACGCGACTATCATTAGGCTTTATGTAGTGGTTGCTAAGCCCTGCTGCGTTGCCATCTGTGATAATACCTTGCATGTTTTAATCGTAGATAGTACCCAGTTATGACCCATTACATTGGCAGGTAATTTACCTGAGTGGCAAGGGCGTGTTGATCTTTGGTGGTTGAATTTGCAGCAGTGTGTTTGGTTTTTAGGCAAGGCAGAGCCTATGAAGTGTGGTTATTCCACATAAATAGGCGATAACGCAGCATAAATACCAAACATGCGCTGCCCTTCGGGTTCTGCCTAGGGGCGATAAACTCTTTGTTGCCTACATGGATGTAGGTAAGGGGCGTGAGCAGGACGCGGAAGCTTTGCTCGATTTTTACTTAGCCCACTAGGTTACAAATCACGCGCCGCGATTTAATCGCCCCTAGATTGAACAAATCTCAATCCGCAAAGTTCGACACGCCCTAAGTTTAACGGTCACTTTTTTACAGCTTTTAGGGGCGCTTAGTGTTGTAGTTGAAAACTGCATCATATCGTTTGCATCTATATTTAGTGTGCATTCGTCTGCATATGCAGCATTGGCACTCAGTAGCAGTGTAGTGTTGAGTAAGGCTATTAATTTTTTCATACTGTCTCTGCTAGTTGGTTTGAGCTGTTTCGTGCTTGATTTGTTAGGGCTACAAGCGCTTTTCGCACGGCTAATGGGCTATCGCACTCGTTCGCAAAATTAATAAAGTAATTACGCTTGTGGCTTTGTATATAAAAGCCTGTTGATAATAAGCCGCTCATTATTGGGGTGTTATCAGCTACACTGTAGTGCTGCATTAATATCAGCGACATAGCATCTTGATGATCTTCATTCATATGAGTGATCATGCTTTGCTGCTGGCTTTCATCCCACTTTTTAGGCTGGGCTTGCCATTCGTTTTGTTCAAGCCAAAATATTTTTCCAAAACCGCCAATATAACGTACACGGACTACATCTAATTGCCAAAGCTGAAAATCATGCGCATTGCGATAGCTTGCAGCCTCAGGATACAAAGCTATATATTTATCAAGTAGTACTTCGCTTTGCTCTTTTGCCACAATAGAGCCATCACCTACGAGTGTTACCCGCCCATGTTCGTTTTGATCGCCATAATCGGCGGCATCAAAAATAGTCAGACTCATGCGTGAGTCCTGTTTTAGGTTTTTGGTGTGCTGAGCTATGTCACTAATAAAAAAGTAGATGCGGCCTTGTTCGTCACACATATAAGGTGTAACAGAGCCAAACGGATAGCCGCGTAAATTATTTGAAATGGTCGACATTACGCCGGCATGGGTTTTAAAAACGAGCGTACGTGCGTCGTTTAATGCTTGCTCTCTCATGAAAACTCCTGACGTTGAGAAAAAACCATGGGCGCATCGTTATAAGGATGAGGGTTAACGTGCAATTTCATGGCGTACATTTGTTGTAAGTTTTGTGCTGTTAAAACGGTATTTATAGACCCGCTTTGCAGTACTTTTTGGTTGTGTAATAAAATAGCGTTGGTTGCATAAAGGCTTGCTAAATTAAGATCGTGTATAGCAATAATGGCGCTGTTTCCTTGCTCTACAAAGGTTCTAACACAGCTAAGTAAAGCATGTTGATGACGCATATCTAGCGCTGATGTTGGCTCATCGAGCAACATTAATTTAGGCCTCGTTTGCGCAGTAAAAGCATCTAACTGGGCTAATGTGCGCGCCATATGAACACGCTGTTGTTCGCCGCCCGAAAGCGCACTCATTCGACGTGTTAGGTAATGGGTTAAATCCATAAGTGAGGCATATTTTTGAACTTTATTGGCTTGTGTTTTAAGAGACTCTGCATAGGGATAGCGACCCATAGCAATGAGTTCAAATACACTAAAATCAAAGCCAACATGATTACTTTGCATCATTACAGCGCGCTTGCTAGCTAATTGCTCTTTAGAAAATGAATGCAAAGGTTTGGTATTAAATAGTATATTTCCCTCAAAGGGATGCATGCCTGCCAAAGTATGCAGTAAGGTCGATTTACCTGCGCCATTTTCGCCTATCAGAGCAACAAGTTGTCCTGCTTGGATATTGCCGCTAATACCTTCTAAAACACGATGCGTGTTAAAGCCTATATTGAGGTTGTTAAACGTGATCATGACCAATCTCGCTTATTTTTAATGATCAAATATATAAATAGTGGAGCCCCAAGTAACGCCGTTATAATGCCTATCGGCAGCTCCGCGGGCATAACCACCAAGCGTGCTAACCAATCTGAAAGTAGCAACACAATGACACCTAAAAGCATACAAAGTGGCAGCATATTTCGTAAATGAGGCCCAACCATGAGGCGTGCGATGTGAGGGACAACTAAACCAACAAAGCCAATTAAACCTGTTAGCGCAACCACTGCACCTACGCCCAATGCAACTAATATAATGACGTATAATTTAAGCTTGCTGGTATCGACTCCTAAGTATTGAGCTTGTGATTCACCGATAAGAAGTAGATTCATTGGCTCTTTTAATCGCCATAGCCCGATAAGGCTCAGCAAAAGCAAAGGACTCGCCTGTTTTATATTATCCCAACTCGCACCGCCTAATGAGCCCATGGTCCAATAGTTAATTAACCGAAGTGCGCTGTCATCGGCATAAAAACTTAATAGCCCAATAACAGCGAACGCCAATGCATTAATAGCGACACCGACTAATATAAGCGTATTTATATTAATTTGTTTTTGTTGTTTTGAGACTAAATATACCAGCGAAGTTACTGATAAAGCGCCCAAAAATGAGGCATAAGGTAAGTAGTGTTGGGCGTTAAAATTAAATTGTGCACTAAGGGCAATAAAAGCAACCGCGACCATTGCAGCGCCTGCGCTTATACCAATAATAGAGGGATCAGCAAGCGGGTTACGACATAGCGCTTGGGTTGCAGCCCCTGTTTGTGCAAGTACTAAACCCACCATCACTGCAAGGACAAAACGAGGCAGGCGTATTTGTGTAACCACATTGATTTGTAGCGCATCAAATTGACTAAAATGTTCAGGAGCTAGCCATGCAATAGCTAAACGCCAATCCCATCCTGCGGCTCCATAGCCTATGCTAAGTAATGCTAAAGCAAAAATGCAGCCATAACTTAATAGCATCCACTTATGCGGATTACTCAGTGTTATGGCGTTAAAACGATTCAAAGTTAACGTGCTCATAAGCGTGTTTTATACTCATGCAATGCTTGAATCGCAGTTGCAATACGCGGCGACATGCCCAGTGAAAGTAAGCTGTCCATGACCAGTAATTGACACTCTTGCGCTGCTTTTAATAAACGAAGTGTAGGCTGTTTACAAAAGGCTTGTTTCCCACCAAGGCTTTGCACAACATGCGCTGGCGCCACTAAAAAATCGGGCTGACTTACAGCCAGTACTTCACTGTTAATTGCTTTAAAGCCTGTATGCGTAGCAGCTATATTGGTAATGCCCGCATAATTAAACAGCAAGTTGGGCACCGTTTCTTGTCCTGCTGCGACGAGCCCACGCTCATTAGCTGAAAGTAAAAACAAAGCGTTGTGGGTCTGTGTTTTTGCTTTAGTAGGTAACGATTTTTTTATTTTAGTAATTAGGTTTTGAGCTTTTAGGTTTGCATCTAAATCACTACCAAGATACTTAATTAGCGCAAGCAGTTCATTTACAGATGTCGGCTTTTTATAGTGAATAACCTTCACTCCGGTCGCTTCTATTTGCTTTAGCGCCTGCTCTCTTCCTGCACCTTCAAGTGCAAGTAACGTAGTTGGGCGCATTGAAAGCACTCCCTCAGCGGCTAGGTCTCGATAGTAACCTACCTGTGGCAACTGTGTTGCTTGTTGCGGATACATACTTGATTGGTCAACCGCGACTAAACTATTTTGTTTTTCTAGTGCGTAGATTATTTCAGTTAATGTGCCGCCAGCACTGATCACACGCTCTTTCGCGAGTGCTGATTGAGTGGCTAAAGCCAGAAAAAAATTAGGTACTTCATAACAAACTCCGATTTTATTTTTTAGTATTATAACCACTTTAATCTAAATGAAAATGATTATCATAATCAATTGATCTTATTTTGGGTTAGTTGTACCATTTAAAAGTAAATAATAACTATTATCATTTGGAGTGGAGATGAATCCCTTTTCTTTTAAATTTACAGCATTAGCCTCTTTGTTAATTAGCTCTGGTAGTGCACTGGCCGAAAATGTTATTGACGATCATATTGTGGTTAGTGGCTCTCGTTTTGAACAAAAGCTTGAAGATGTGACTGGCTCAGTAACGGTTATTACCGAACAAGATATTGAGCGTCAGCTCGCTGTAGATTTACAAACTATGTTTAAATACGATCCAAGTATCTCAAGTACTGGCAGTGGCGCAGGCGCGCAAACATTAACTGTACGAGGTGTTGGTGGCAACAGAGTTGTTTTTATTAAAGATGGAAGACGCACAAACGATGGCTACGCTGGCGGCGGCGGTTATTTAGTGGGTCGAAACTACTTTGATGTTGCGGGTGTTAAGCAAGTTGAAGTTGCAAAAGGGGCGGCATCATCGCTATATGGTTCTGATGCACTAGGGGGAATTGTAGTAATAACAACTAAAGACCCGAGTGATTATTTAGCGGATCAACAAAGCTTGGTAAAAGTAGCGTTAGGCTACCAAGGCCAAAGCAATCAGGTTGCTGCTGATATTACAGCAGCAAAAGATTTAGGTGACTTTGCTATTAGCGCTGTTTATAGCCATCGCGATAGTGAAGAAGTACAAAACTACGTTGAAGATTTACCAGGTTTCGATGCCCGCTCGGACGCTTTGCTGCTTAAAGTTGAGCAAAAACTTGATGAAAAACGCACCCTTAAGTATACCTTAGATTACTTTAATCAAACGACAGAGCAAGTAATCACTCCATCCATTCAAGAAACCGAGGACGAAGATACAAATATATCATTTGCACTCGATTATGATTCAGATATGGCAACAGCCATATTTGATAAATGGTATGGGCAGCTATCCTATAGTCGTTACGAGCAACAAAGTGACCAAATAAGCGCAACTAATAATTACACCGATTATAATGACTACGGGTTTGAGCAAGATATTTTAGGCTTAAAAGCGGTATTTAGTAAGGAAGTTAAAGGAGAAAATACCGAGCATGAATTTGTCTATGGAGTAGATATTGATTTATATGATACTACTCGACCACGTTTAAAAACCCGTGTATTAAATGATGGTACTGTTGATTTTACGAATGAAAAACAAAAAGCATTTCCTGGCGCCGATACTTCTTTAGTTGGTGTATATATGCAAGACAGTATTAAATTCAATGAGACTGATTGGTCGTTAGTTGCAGGTATTCGTTACGATTATTATGCACTTGAAGCAAAAAAAGATGCGCTATACGCTGACGCCGAGCTTAACGATATTACCGAGTCTGCGTTTTCACCAAAGCTGGGTGTGATTTATCAGGTAGACGATAATTTATCTTGGTATGGACAATATGTTCGAGGCTTTAAAATACCACCACATGACCAAGCTTATCAAAGCCATGGTGTTGAGCCATTTTATCAAATATTACCAAATGCAGATTTAGACCCTGAAAGCAGTGACTCATTTGAGATCGGATTAAGATACGCAAGTAGCGATATTAGCGTAAATCTAAGTACTTTTTATGCTGCCTATGATGACTTTATCGAAACGGCAATTGCGGGTGTTGAACCAACTTATATTCCTAATGTAAATAAAACATTTTACCAATATCAAAATATTAGCGAAACCCAGATCAGCGGTGTAGAAGCTGGTATTGCTATGTATGTTACCGACGATATTTTATTAGAAGCTAATGTTGCTTACGTGGATGGAGAAAACAAAGACTCTGACCAGCCACTTACTAGTATTAGCCCGTTAAATGGTTCTATTTTAGTCAGCACTGAGTTTGGCAATGTTAATTGGACCGCTGCTTGGCGTTTAGCTAAGGCGCAGTCTGATGTAGTACTTGATACTAATGGTAATAAAACAACACAAGGCAACGGTTATGGGGTTGTTGATTTATATGCTAATTATCAGTGGCAAGCATGGCAAATGAATGTAGGTTTACTTAACTTACTTGATAAAGAGTACGTACCGTTTGAACTTATTGCTGGTCAATCCAAAGGCACTGATTTTAGCCAATATAGCCAACCAGGACGTAATTTTTCGGCTCGGATAAGCTATCAGTTTTAATTAATATTAAAAGTTGTATATATACCAATTGGCATAAATATCTGAATAATTTAATGGATTGAATTTTTCTATGTCTAAGCTGATTGATATAAAATAGCACTTGAAAATTAATATACAAAACATAGCGTATTTAGCCATAGTGTAAAGGGGGTTTACGCCCCCGTATTTTTATAAAATAAAGATGACACCCATCT
Source organism: Pseudoalteromonas sp. KJ63-1 (assembly GCF_055808145.1). The sequence goes on from NZ_JBVVRL010000002.1 coordinate 251,665, forward strand.
TTTATAAAAAAATAAAGATGACACCCATCTTTAACTTTTAATCAATTAATTTAATTAGCAGCCTAATTTTAAAAACACTTAAGCTAATAGCATATTTAAAATTAATAATTGAGGTTGTTGTAAAAGCATACTGTTTTTCATGTAATTAACTAAATTATAAGCATAATTAAAGCTGCATCGAGGCAGTTTTAATTTGATAAAGAAGATTTTAGGTTAAAAGCTTTTTACAATTACTATAATTTGCTCGTCGCTTTCTATTTAAATTCTCGCAGCGTTAAAGTAAAGATGACACCCATCTTTAATTTTTAGTCAATTAGCTTAATTAGCAGCCTAATTTTAAAAACACATAGGGTAATAGCATATTTAAAGTTAATAATTGAGGTTATTGTAAAAGCATACTGTTTTTCATGTAATTAACTAAATTATAAGCATACTTAAAGCTGCATCGAGGCAGTTTTAATTTGATAAAGAAGGTTTTAGGCTAGAAGCTTTTTACAATTACTATAATTTGCTCGTCGCTTTTTATTTAAATGCTCGCAGTAACTTACATGTGATTGCGGCTTGCCTACAGCGCCGTGAAATACGCGGGTAAAGTCAGTAGTGATTTTTAACCAATTCTCTGCTGATATGTTCACTCTTTCTAACAAAGGAAGTTGTGTGTTTTCAATAAACCCGGGCTTGTCATCGCGAATAATTCGTCCTGTGAGCTCGACTAGTTCAAGGTAACATTTAAGCTCGAACGGTAAACCTCTAGGCATAAATTTACGGGGGTTACCTGCAAATTTTAAAAGCTGTTTAGGTTGCTTTGCATTTTTAGCATCCTTAATACGCTTTTGCACACTGGTGAAATTTGAGTCTTCAGGGGTTTTAGCTACTTTTGCTCTTATTGGGTTTAAATCAACGTAAGCCATACATGCTGCAAGGGCTGCTTCATCAAGAAGTGCTTGTGATTTAAATCGTCCTTCCCAAAACCGGCCAGTACATTTGTCTTCTTTATTAGCTTTTCGTGCTATGTGTTCGTTTAAAACGCGCATAAACCAGCTAATGCTAGATAATCGTATTCGGTATTCAATAATAGTTTGGCTTAAAAAGTAGCGTTCAGTGTTGCTAAGCTTTTCACCTTGTAAAAATTTTTGCGTTAGTGGCGTACCTTTACATAGCTTATGCCAGCGCAACACTATGGCTTTGTCATTTAACCTATTTGCTTTTTTGTCATTAACATAAAGCACAATATGCGTGTGATTACTCATAACTGCATAAGCACATAGATCAATACAAAATATTTTAGCTAGTCTAAATAGCTGTTGCTCTACCCAGCCCCTTCTGTGTTCGTAAGATTTACCCGTTAAGGAATCTTCGCCGCATAAATAGGCATGGCGTACACACCGGGAAATGCAGTGATAGTATTTTGTATCTGCCAAACTTACTTGACGTTTTCTTGCAATAGCTATGTAGCACCTGTTTGTTTATTGAGCTAATTAAACTTTAGTTGTTTAATAGTGAAAGTTCAAAATTTACGGTGGGTGTCTTTATAAATAAGGTTATCTTTATTAACTCAAATAGTGCTGTAAAAAATAAATTACTAGTAGTATTTTTGTAAGGAATTACTTAATCTTTAAGCATATAAAAAGTAGTAATTAATCTTAATTTTGGAGCCTACGTGTTAGAAGCATTATTTGTATATGGTACTTTGTGCCCTGGCCGCCCAAATGAACATATTCTTGCCAATATTGGCGGCACTTTTGAAGAAGGCAGTGTAGTAGGTAATTTAATTAATGAAGGCTGGGGTGCCAAAATGGGCTTTCCTGCACTGGTATTAGATGAGTCAGGCCAAGAGATAAAAGGCTATGTATTTAGCTCTACTAGCCTAGAAAATCATTGGGCAGAGCTCGATGAGTTTGAAGGCGAAGCTTACTCTCGTATATTAACGCAAGTTAAGTTACACAATGGTGAGTATGTTCAGGCAAATTTGTACACACTTAATGCAAAGTAATACTTTATAAAACCAGTGCTTTTAAAGCTAAAAAGCGCTGGCTATTTATAAGTTAATTAACTGCAAAGTCTTTTATTTCTAAATAGCTTGGTACGCTTTTAAAACATGCTTCTAGCTTGTTTTTAAGCGCCTTGGTTGTCGAAGTATTTATTGCAACATCACACTTTAACTCCCCGTAATATTCACCTTTATTAAGCGGCACTAAGCTTAACGAGTCATAGCTTGGCTTGCTTTGTATTTTATGAATTACCAAACCTTGCTGCGCTGTTAGCTTTATTAACTCAAACGCATTTATGTGTGCTTTATTGGTCGTTATTTTTTCAACGTATAGTGGGTTTTTAAAAGTTAGTTTGGTTGTAAAAAGTGATTTGCCTCCGCGCTCAAAATGGCCGTTAAATACAGTTACATTTAAGGTGGGTGTCTTTTTATTTATTAATAAATTTAGGTCAAATTTGGTTGGTAAAATGGTGATCTGATTTTGCTCGGTTGCTGCTCTTTTTAAAACTCCTTTGATTATATTTAGGTGGGTTTCACTTGTCGTTACTTCATATACTATTTGGTAGTCGTGTGGGGGGGCGTATAAAGGCATGTGGCTGGCAAGTACTTTATTGCCTGCCAATATAAGCGCCATACCATGAAATCCCAGATAGCTATGTGCTTTATGTGTGTTGTGTGAATTGTGTTGAGGTGTATTTGCAAGCGCTGCGCTCGACAATAAAATAAAAAATAGCAGTATGTGTTTCATGGTAATGCTCAAAAATAAATATAGCGCTACTATATGCTGTTTTTTATGTATAAATAATCGATAATAAGTTGTTAGTTGTTTCCTTTTAATCAACACGGTTTGGCGCTATGCATTTTAATGACATTGAAAAAGTAATACATATGGCAAGTTCACAAAATCTGCATACAACCGCTAAATATTTTAATATTACCCCAGGGGCGCTGTCTAAAACGCTAAAAAAGGTTGAGGCAAACTTAGCCACGGAGCTGTTTAACCGTGTAGGTAAAACCTTAGTGCTTAATGATAAAGGCAGAGAGTTTGTAAAGCACAGTAGTGATCTAGTTCATAATTACCAGCAGCTTACTAGCCGTTTTAAAAGCGATAATCATAAATTTAATGCGGTTATTGCTGGCCCTGCAATTTTACTGAAAAGCGGCCTTAAAAAGCTGCTTACACCTCTTAGCCTTCTGCCCTGCTCGGTGCGTATTAATAATGTGTTTGAAGGTGAAGCGATAAGCCAAGTGGCGTCGGGCTCGGCGCATATTGCGCTAGTTACTCGCGAGGCATTAAATAATAGCTCATATACTAATTTAGTGGCGGTTAATGTATTTAATACTGGGTTTAGTGTGGCTGCAGCCCCTGCGCATCAGCTAGTACAAAAAGGTGTATTAACGCTTAATAAAAACCAATTACTGCACGCGGCTTTTGCATGCCCTTTGTTTTCACCGCTGTGCGGCTTAGAGCAAGGTATAGGCTCCGACGGCTGGCAAGATGAAATTGCTCCGCGCAATATTGTATTTAGATGTAGCGACTACAGTGCGTTAATAGAGGTGGTTCAAAGTGGTTTGGGTTTGGCGTATTTACCTAACTTTGTAATTGACGATTTAGGGCTTACAAAATTAACTGTAAAGGGGGTTAACAATGACTACAATGAGGACATTGTCATTATATACAAACCATCAAAGGCTGATGGGTGGCTTAACAAACTTATGCACGCTTTATAAAAAAAGCGCCTTAACCACTACATTAAGACGCTTTGGATGAAAAGCTAAATAACAAAGTCGGGTTAAAATAGCTAATCGGGACTATGAAATTGTTAGAATTGATACGCTAATGACATCTTAAATTGAGTAGGCGCACCGGGGTAAACCCATAATGCGTTGTAGCTACTTTGTGCGTAATCTTCATCAAAAATATTGTTAACGCTAATATTTAACTTGGTGCGCTCGGTTAAGTTTACCTGCCCAAAAATACCAACTAGTTGATAGCTTGGTAAGTTAAATGTTAAATCGGCGGCATCGCCTAATCGCTCACTGGTGTACTGATAACTGGCACCTAGTTCTAGCTCTTTGCTAAGAACGGCCGTTTGATGGCTAAGCGTTAGATTTAAGTTATTTTTAGGCACATTTACTAATGGGCTGCCTTTTTTGATTGGCACGCCCCAATCAGCATTTATTATGTCGTTTGCCGTACTGGCATCTATATAAGCGTAAGATAAATTAAACTTTGTATCATCAGTAATATAAGTACTTAAATCGAGTTCAATACCTTTACTGTTTGCTTTACCAATAGGCGCTGAAAAACCAACGTTTACAGGGTCGGCTACTAACATATTACTTTTAGTGGCATCAAATAATGCTAGGGTACCCGCTATGCCTTGGTAGCTAAATTTAGCACCTACTTCAAATGAGTCACTGTATTCAAAGCCAAATGGGTCGCCATTTGCATCTGTGCCACTTAATGGTAAAAAGCCTTCTGAGTAACTGCTGTATAAGGTTACAGCGTTGTTTAGTTCATATACTAAGCCTACTCGCGGACTTACCTGGCTTTGTGAACTGCTTGAAAGCACACCACTTTTGGTTTCTAAAATGTCTTGATCTACGCTATCGAATCTAAGGCCAACTAACAGCTTAAATTTATCAGTCAGATCCATTTGATCTTGAACGTATATACCATAAGCATCTTGCTGTTCGTTGTTTTCGTAGAGTAAACCTACTTCAGGACGCGCAACGTTATAATTAGGCTGATAAATATCAACTGTGTAGGTGCCGTTACCGCCACGATAACGATAAAGTCCAGTGCGTAAGTCGTATTTGTATGCGTCGGCTCCAATTAATAAGTGATGGGTAATTCCTGCGGTATCAAAATGCCCACTTAGCTCAAATTTAAGGCTAGTATCATCAACTGCGTAATCGCGGTAGCGCTGTTGGCGGGTAAGTGTGCGGCCATCATCGAATAATGATTGGCGTGAGGGTGCAAGTTCAGCATCAGACGAAAACCCAGTTAATGTAGAGCTACGGTAGTTTGCGCCTACAACGAGTGACCATTCATTATTTATATCGTGATTTAAAGTCACTTGGTGACCACGAGAATATACTTGCGTGTCACCATCGTTAGGATTGCCTAAATAGCGCGAGCTAGGAACAGTATTAAAACTATCATTAAGTACAACAACCCCACGGTCAAATAGCTGGGCTAAATCAACGTATTCAAATTCATAAGTGATGCTGGTTGAAGCGTTTATTTGATGATAAATAGATGGCGTAATCACCTTTTTATGGGTGTACACCTCATCGCGGTAGCTGTCGCTATCTTGCCATGCGCCATTTATTCTAAATGCTGTGTTATCGCTAATGCCGTTTGTATAGTCACCTTCAACGCGATTAAAGTTATCACTACCTAAGCTAAGCTTTAGCTCACCCTGTTGCTCAAATTGAGGTTTTTTGGTTACGATATTTACTGTACCGCCGGGCTCTGAGCGCCCGTATAGTGCAGAGCCTGGGCCTTTTAATACTTCAATGTACTCAATGTTTGATACATCACGAGGGCCGCTGAATCCGCGTCCACCGCTAAAACCATTAATTAAGTAACCCGATGGCATGTTTTCGTTACCCGATAATCCACGAATCGAAAAGCTATCCCATAATGCGCCACTGTTATTTTTACGTGAAATACTGGCAGAAAAATCCAGCGCATCTTGTAATTGAGTTATTCCTTTTTGATCAAGTACCGCTTTATAGAGGGTTTCGATTGATTGTGGCATTTGTTTTTGAGGAATATCGCCTCGGTAAGCTTGTTTATATGTAACCGCAATTTTCTCTATTGGTTGGTTTTGGGCAATGCTTTGTGCGCTTGCACTTAAGCAGGCTAAGTAAATTAATGAGTACTTCATAAAATGCTTTCTGGTAACGTTATATTATAACCAAAACTATAACATGTGTTACTTTATAACAAAATGTTTTTTTGCGCTCTATGTGTGCGTCTAATTTTTATACTAGCGGCTATAAAGCTATCACGTTAAGATGGATGAAAATAACACAATAAGAATAATATAATGTTAACAAAAACAAATGCATTAATTTACTTTTTAGCCTTTAGCAGTGGCTTTAGTATTATGGGAATAGAGCTGTTAGGTGGGCGTATTTTAGCGCCTTACTTTGGCAGTAGCGTGCATATTTGGGGCAGTATTATTACTGTATTTATGCTTAGCTTATCATTTGGTTATTTACTGGGGGGTAAGCTGTCTATTCGTCACCCTTCGCTGACTAAATATGGGTTAATTTTTTTAGTCGCCAGTATTATGGTGGTGCCTATTGCATTGTTTGCTGAGCCAATTATGGCATTTATTTTTTCGCATATTGAAGACAGCCGCTATGGCTCGTTACTTGCCTCAACCGCGTTATTTTTTATACCTACCATTATTTTAGGCATGATTTCGCCCTACTCCGTACGTTTGCTGGTTACAAACAGTGAGCGCAGCGGCCAAGTAGCAGGTGGCCTTTACTTTGTAAGTACCTTAGGCAGTGCGCTGGGCACCATTATTACCTCTTTTTATATGGTACTGGCGTTTGATGTTAATACTATTATTTTAGGTTTTGCTGGTGTGTTGGGCATGCTTGGGCTAATTGCTATTAGCTTTGATAAACTTAAAGTACGAGAGGCCGTTTATGCGCAAGCTTAAATTATTGTTTATTAGTATAATGGCGCTGCTATTTTCAGCTTATAGTTTGAGTAATGTTGTGCATAAAGAGCGCTCTTTATATCGAAATTTACTCGTCGAAGAAACTGGCGATTTACGCTGTTTAAAGTTTGATGAAAAAACCCGACAAAGCAGCCAAAGTTGCATGTACATTAGCGACCCTAAAAAACTGGTATTTAATTATACTAAGCTGGCTTTTTCTAGTTTATTACTGATTGATAACCCTAAAAATGTGCTCATTATTGGTTTAGGTGGCGGTACGCTTTCTAATATGATTCATGAGCTATACCCAAAGGCACACATAGAAAATATTGAAATAGATCCTTCGGTAATTAAAGTGGCGCGCGATTATTTTAACTTTATAGAAACCGATAAGGTAGCTGCTAAAGTACAAGATGGGCGTATTTTTATTAAACGTGCGGCGCTTAAAAAACAGCAATTTGATTGGATTATTTTAGATGCATTTAATGGCGATTACATTCCTGAGCACTTACTCACTAAAGAGTTTTTTGAAGAAATAAAAAGCGTATTAGCCGAAGGCGGAATTGTTGCTGCTAACACGTTTTCATCAAGCAAACTCTATGAACATGAATCGGCAACTTATCATGCGGTATTTGGCGATTTTATTAATGTAACAGCCAATAATAATAGTAATCGTATTATTTTAGCTGGTTATAGCAATATCCCTACAGAGCAACAAATAGCGCAGCGGGTGACGCAGCTAGCTCCGTTACTTGCCCCTTATGACGTAGATATAAAGGCAATTAGCCAGCGTATGTTTTTCACTAAAGATGGTAAAGATTGGCCAAGTGATACTAAGGTGCTAACCGATCAATACTCTCCAGCTAATTTACTTAACTTTTGATGGTATTCACTTCAAAGAGTTATAAACTATTTTTACGATATTTATTTGGAGTTTCGGCAAATAGGTTTTTGAAAGCATGTATGTATGCAGAGTCTGATGCATAGCCCAAATCTAGGGCTATTTCTTGAATTGATTTATTGCTAGCAAGTAACTGTAACGATAAAACTAGTTTTATATTTTGTCGCCATAGGGAAAATGACTGGTTAAATTCTTTAGCGCAAATTCTTGAGAGTGTTCTTTGGGATGCACCTACTTTAACTGACCAATCCTGTGCTGTTAATTTTAAACTTGGCTGTTTATGTAGCTGACTGAATATTGACATAAGTCGTCTGTCTTTGGGAATTAGTAAAGGGATTTCGTAACTATTAGCCATGGCTATTTGATCCCTAAAAACAGTAAGCAAGTTTGTTAATTCTTCTGCTGGTTGCTCAATTTCAGTGTTATTGAATAATAGTAAGATTAACTCTTTCACAAATGGAGTAAGTAAACATGACTTGAGTTCATTACTATATTCAATAGTGTTATTTGGATTAAGGTAAACAGCTAAAAACTTCGTATCTGTCACTGCTATAGATTTGTGAATAGTATTTGCAGGTATATAAAGTAATGCGTTGTGAGGAATTACAATTCGTTTGTTCCCAATACTCGATTGCAATAAGCCGCTATATGGAAAGATTATTTGATGCCATGAATGGGAATGATAGTCATCGACATAGCTAGACGACATATCAATTTCTTTAGTGATAAATTGATTAGTGGCATGTTTTTCTATTAGCTCATTTGCATTCATAGTTGGCGAGTTATCAATGTTTTATGGCTAGTAATATAAAATAAGCCAGCTTATTTTGATATAAAATAGTGGCAAATGATAGTTAACAAGAGTTGAGAGATGCACATTCACTTTATTATTCACGAATATTTTGAAGCGCCAGGCGCTTATGAAACCTGGGCTAAAATGAATGGTCATACGTTGTCTTATACCCGTATTTATTTAGCTGAACACCTACCGCAACATGCAGATAATATAGACTTTTTAATCGTAATGGGTGGGCCACAATCACCCGCTACAACGCTTGCAGAATGCCCTTATTTTGATAGCAAAAAAGAACAAGCCTTTATTACCAGTGCGATCACGGCAAGCAAAGTGGTGTTAGGTATTTGTTTGGGGTCACAATTAATTGGTGAAGCGTTAGGCGCGGCCTATCAACCTAGTCCAGAAAAAGAAATTGGTAAGTTTGCGATTACCCTCACCGATACAGGCTTGAATCATCCTTTATTTAGTCATTTTGGTAGTGAGCTTAATGTAGGGCATTGGCATAACGACATGCCAGGGCTAACTGCTACAGGCAGTATTATTGCTTATAGCGAAGGTTGTCCAAGGCAAATAGTCGCTTATAGCGATTTAGTATTTGGTTTTCAATGCCACATGGAATTGACTACCGAGGTGGTTACCCTCCTCATTGCCAACGATGATTTAAGCAATGCCCAAAACCATCGCTTTGTTGAACAACCCGAGAAGCTTTTAAGCCATGACTATAGCGAAATGAACGCTAAACTTTATACCTTCTTAGACAAGCTTGCTGCGCATTATTTGTCTAAATAAAACTTATTGACGTGAAGCTAAAATACCGATTATTTACTTAGCCTGCTAACTAATGCTAAAATTTGCTGATATTCACAAGTAAGAGTTCCTATGAGTAGCAGTATTCCTTTTCATGAAACACTCGATTTAACTTTATGCGGCAATATGGGTCGAGTGCACCGCTTATGTCGAGAAGCGGTAACATTAGCGGTTGAGCCGCTAGGTTTAACTCAGTCGCGTTGGACGGCAATGATCCACTTACATCATTTACCTTTAGGGGCTACACAGCAAGCGCTGGCGACTAGCTTAGGTATTGAAATGCCCTCATTAACGCGCACCATTAAGCAATTAGAGCAGCAAAATCTGGTTATTCGACAAGTTGATGAGCACGATAAACGCAGTAAAAAATTGTACTTTACCGATGAGGGTATAAAGTTATTAGAACACTTAAAAGAGCTCACAAGCGATATTAAACAGCGTTTATATGCCGGTTTAAGCACGGAGCAGCTTGATGGTATGGCGCATAGTTTATTGCAAATGGAAGAAAACGCGCGGCGTTGTATTGCAAGCTTATCTGGAGATAAATAAGTATGACACCCGATCAAAAATTTGCCCGCTACGTTAAAGTATCGCTCGTTGGTTTTATTGTTGTATTTTTCTATTATATTGTTGCTGATGTATGGCTGCCGGTTACGCCACAAGCACGGGTTTACCATCCGGTTGTGCAAATATCGCCGCAAATAAACGGCCGTGTTACCGATGTATTGGTCAGCAACAATCAAACGGTTAAAGCGGGTGATGTATTATTTGAAATAGACAAAAACACTTACCAACTGGCACTTGAGCAAGCACAGCTCGCGCTTGACGATGCCAAACTGCAAAATAAACGCCTTGATACCAATGTAAAAGCGCTGGAGGCACAAATAAGTGCAGCTAACGCAAAATTGCATGAGCAGCAGCTATTAAAAAAACGTGGCGAAACACTCTACAAACAAAACTCTATTTCGGAGCAAGAGCTTGAAAGCATTCGGGCTAATTTTGCCGCAAGCCAATCTAATTTAGCTGCCTTTGAAGCACAGTTGGCAGAAGCTGTTTTAGCGCGTGGCGATTCAGGACAAGATAACCTAGCACTGCGTCATGCGGCCAATCAGTTAGCACAAGCTGAGCTTAATTTATCTTATACCCAAGTGCGTGCTTTAAGTGATGGCGTTGTAGCTAATTTACAATTACTTGAGGGCTCCTATGCGGTTGCGGGTAAGCCATTACTCGCGGTTGTAGCAAAAAAAGCAGATTTGGTAGCCGATTTCCGTGAAAAGTCACTATTAAATATGCAGCCAGGCAGTTTAGCAAAAGTGGTATTTGATAGCCGACCTGGTGAAGTATTTGACGCAAAAATTGAAATCTTTGAAGCGGGTGTCAGTGACGGACAACTTAGTGCGAATGGATTACTTAGCACCACCGAAACCAGCAACCGCTGGGTTCGCGATGCCCAGCGTCAACGTATTCACTTAGTGCTGCCAAATAACACTCAGCTTATAAATAATATGCCCAGTGGTGCGCGTGCCACTGTGCAGTTACTTCCGCAATCGGCTGTAGGTCAATTGTTGGGTTCAGTACAGATCCGCTTTATTAGTTGGTTACATTACATTTATTAGTGGGGCGAGTAATGACACAACATGTTAGCCAAGCGCCACAACTCGATTCAAATGGCTTACGCCAAGCGCTACGTATTGCCGGTGGCTGCACCATTGGTTTTACTTTGTGCAAGTTAATGAATTGGCCCAATGGGATATTTTTTACAGTTTACCCTATGTTATTACTCGGTTTAGTGCCAAGTATTAACAAAGGCGTGATCCGTCAATTTGTTGCCAGTGCTGCCTACAGTGCGTTTATAGTGCTTATTTTACAGGGCTTATTTTCACACTTGCCAGTGTTAATGACGCTCATTATTTTTGCTAGTTTTTGCGTGTTATTTTACTTAATGAGCTCTGGTGGTGCGTTTTTATTTGGTGCTTTGGGGGCGGTGAGTTTATCGATTCAGTTACATTTTGCTAGTCATGTTGATCAAGCTAGTAGTATTTATCCGCTTATTTTAAGTAATGGTTTGGCTATTTTTATTACTATTATTATTGCGTTACTTATGCATGGCTTGTTTCCTGATGTGACAGCGCGACCCATGCGCGCTGTACCGCACAAGGATAAAGAAAGTATTCGTCACGAGGTGCTGTTATGTGCCACGGTTGCTACTTTGTCGTTTGTGGTTTTTCAGGTGCTTGATTTGCAAGATTCAATTTCGGCGCAAGCGGCATCTATTTTAATTTTATTTTCGTTGTGTTTTAAGGCTGCGGGCACCGCAAGTTGGCAACGTATTATTGGTACACTCATAGGCTGTAATGCTGCTTTAGTTGCGCAGTTGTTTTTGTATAACCATACCGAATTTTTGTTTTTTCCGGTGGCTATATTATGGATTTTGTCTTTTATATTCAGTCGTTTTCATATTTTAGGCGGCGGTCCTCCGGGTGTTGGCTTTGGAGTATTGACCACTTTTGGCATTTTATTTGGTCAGTCGTTAGGCCCTGGGCAAGATTTAATATACAGCGCTATGTATCGATTTAGCTCGGTGGCTGTTGCGGTTACTGTAAGCTTAAGCGCTGTGTATGTAGTGCATCGAATTCTAAACCGATTTAGCGTCACCCGCCATCATACTTATGATTAAATTAAAGGCTGCATCCGCAGCCTTTTTATATACTTAACCAGAGTCAGGTTGCTTAAGTTATAGCTTAATATTACCGCGGAGAGCTTTGGTTTGGCCGTGTTTGGTTTTTTTGTCCATGCGTTTACGCTGTGAGTTACGGCTAGGTTTGGTGGCACGGCGTGCTTTATTAACTTTAGTCGCGCTTAAAATTAAATCTTTTAGCCGTTTTAGCGCATCTTCCCTGTTGAGCTCTTGGGTGCGATGGCTTTGCGCTTTAATAACCAATACCCCTTCTTTGGTGATCCTTGAATCTTTTAAAGCAAGTAATCGTTCTTTATAAAAGTCAGGTAATTTAGAGCGATTAATATCAAAGCGTAAATGTATAGCACTGGCTACTTTATTAACATTTTGCCCGCCTGCGCCTTGCGAACGAATAGCGCTTAGCTCTACTTCCCATTCATCAATGGTTACGCTGTTCGAAATAGTTAACATAGTGCCCCGCTCTTTTTGCAAAAAATGTATTATAACATCAGTACATTGACTTGTGGTGAATCAACTAATTAGATAGACGACCATTGCTATTTCTCAATCTAATAATTATTAAATAAATACATAAAAATTAATTTATCCTACACTTAATACATTGTTTTTTAATTCGCTTTAATTATATGAAACAAATATCTATTTTAATGCTTTTAGTATGTATATTCGCTATTTCGTATGCTGTTTATGCTAAATCATCTCAAACGTTTAGCGCTGGTGTAATTGCACAAGAACAAGTTTATCCAATCAAAGTGTTACCTTTGGGTAATTTTCAGCGTTGCTTAGTTGTTGCTGCGCAAAAAGAAGATGCACTGTATTCTGCGTGTTATATCAAAAAGAGCGCGCAATCAATTTGGGTTGCCGAATCCGCGGGAGCGCGTTGTGAAATAAAATGTGAGTCGCATTTAAACAGTGATGGCAAAACACAGGTGCAGTACTTTACTACTGATTTATAGTAAAAATGCTGTGCCAAGGTTTTTTTATCACGGTGGTGAGCCCTTTTATTTGTTTAACCACTTGCTTATCACAATCTGTTTGCTTTGCATCATGTGGCCCTGACAGCATCAAATAATGAGTTGCCCCTTTTATTGCTTGTTCTGCTATAAACAGTGATGGATTTTCCTTTAGAAGTTTTTTTAACTGATTTTTCAGAGGTATATGCACCATACTGGCAAAAATAAGTCTCAGTTTTTTTGGTTTGCATATCGTTCCACTCCCCTATTTTTCGCCACTGTGGTGAGGCATATCGCCTTGCATCAACCATAAAGCTGCCATGAAGCGCCGGTATTGAATAAACATCATTAATGGTTTGCTGTGCTTTAGCTGCATTGTTATATGGGCCTGCAACGAGGTAATAGCTATCACGGCTTTCATGCTTATATAACTGCAAAGCATAGGCTGCTTTATCAACTTTATTTGCCACAATAAGTGCCGATTGAAACTTTTTGAATACGCCTAATTGCACAAAATAAGGCGTATTTTGGTTTGCTTTAGCTGCTGTTATTGGTTGCTTATTTAAGGTATTAGCGTTATTTGTGTATACAATGATGTCTTGCAGTATTATGGTATCGCCGCTTTTTTCAGTGATGACCCGCTCAGGAAGGTTTTTTATGGTTATGTTTTCTGATAACTGCTCATTTTTTTCTATTTCGAGAATATAATTTCCTTGAGAAACATTAGAAAAATAATAATAACCATCATATTCAGTGACCGTTGAATAATGCTTTTCGCCGTCTTTTTCTTTAAGTACAACCGTGAGTCCTGCGATAGGTTTACTCTTTTCATTGCTCGATAGATAAATAGTTCCCTCAACCTCATTGTAGACCATTAAAGGAATATTTACTTTGGTTTGTCCGCCTCTATGAGCCAATGTTTTAATTTTCCCTAAAGAGGGCTGCAAGTAAGGATTAGACAACGAGCGTAAATTAACATCTAAAACCTGGCCACCGTAACTGCTTGGTAGCAAGACCTTTCCGTCATTATTGGTGTATTTATTTCGCCAGAGGTAGTTACCAGTAAAATTAACGTCTTGAATTGGCTCATCGCCTTGGTCAAAGATTTCATTTTCATTCCAATCTATGAACGAACTAACTTCTATTTGCCCGGAATTTAATGAGCGAGGAGTGTCAAAGTTAAAGTCTGCTTCTAAATGATCAAAACTAAATGTGCCATTTAAACCTAAAGATAAGCGCCAATCTCCTTGATTATCAACTTGCCCTGATACTTGTATATTAAATATCTCATGGCGGTATGTATATTGATGATTTAAAAGTGTACTTGCCGCAGAGTTAGACTGATAAGTCAGCTGGGTTTGATTAAAAGTGCTTTGTGTTTGTGGCCAGCGCAAACTACTTCTCAAACGAGTGAGCTCTGCGCCATTATTAGCCTGCCAATCTAAGGTGTTGGTCCATTTCCAAGAGGCAATATCTATTGAAGAATAAAGCCGGTTTATTAGGTTATTTGTATCGTCATCATAAAATAGTTGGCTTGACCATGTTCCTCCGACATAACTTTTATTGATGCCTAATGAGAATCTATTTTTAGCGTTAGTATTTTTACGTACTTCATTGTTCCACTTCATATTCCAGTTAAGCGAGTTAAAAAAATCAGTGCGGCCATTGAGGCTCAGTGACAGCCTATTTTTGAGTGAGTTCTCTTGTGCTACAAATAAAGCGCTAGAAAAGTTATTAAGGGCACTGTATTCAACATTAACATTGATATCGTTATAAAGTTTATTAGAAAGTAGGCCTCTAAAACCGGCAAAATAAGCATAGCCAGCATCGAGTTGTTTTGTGGCTAAAAAACGGTAACTGCCGTGATCTGTAAGTGTGTTTAGCCCAGATGATAGGTAGCTGCTGTTATTTTTTTCAGTTTGCAAATGAGTTATTTGAGCGTCATATGTAATAAACTCACTAATGCCATAAGAGAGATTACTTTTAAAGGCATTACTCATCGCCGTTGAGGAGTTACTTGATTGATTAAAAACGCTTTTATCTGTCTCTAAAAACTCCACCTGATAGCTTATTTTTCCGGGCGATAGTGCGTCTTGCCCTATTGTATACTTTTGAGTACGTGTAACTTGCTCGCCCTGTGAGCCAAAAAGTTTAATTTCAAAGATATTGTTGCCGTAAAAAGTTTCAACATCGGTAAATCGAACCAAATTTTCGTCGTTAGCTTGAGCAGTGGCAATAAACTGGCCATTTCGATGCAGCTCTGCTTGCCAGCCCGGTAGTGCCGGTTCTTCAATGGTGATAGTTGAAAAATTTTGTGCCGAATGCGGGTTAGCATTTGAAATATAAAATCCCCGGCCTTGGTTTGAGCTAATAATAAGCTGATCTGACTGCGATTGAATATCTCCCAATTGATAGTGAATGCGTGCCAGTGAGTGATCTTGTTCACTTAAGTTAAAGTCTTTAGTTATTTTTAAAAAGGTATTAGCGGTGTTTTCGTTTTTGTTGAATCGTAGTTCAGCTCGATGATGAAATAAGTCAAAGTAGCTATTAAGCCTGAGTAGCCCCTTATAACGATTATTAGACGATTTATAGTTTGCTGATAGCGAATATTCAGACACGGGATAGGTTAGCGTTTGGTATTGGTCGTCTATAAAGTGGTCGTATTGCAGTGCTTTGGACTTAATTTTTTTTGTAATACCACTCGTTACTTGGTTGTTATTATAAGTAAGCAAGTTACTAGAAAATGAAACCTGCATTAGTGAGTAATCAAAGCGCGAGTCGGTATTTAAAAGTGTATTTATGACGGATAAATCAACATAGTGGTCGTAGTCATCGACAGCCCACAATGAAACATTTTCTGAGGGGGCTAAAGTTGAGGAAAGCTCAGCATTGAGAACCAACTCACTTGCGTCAACTTTAGCAGCCAGTGTATTTTGTGACACATTTAAGCTAATTCCCATAGTCGATTTCAGGGCGCTTATGGGCAATAGCAATTTATTTGATTTTGAATAGTAAGCTTCTAAATCAGAGACAACTGAGCGCCCATTTACCCTGACATTTATAATCACAAAAGACTCCTCATCAATAGGCCATTGATAAAGAGTCGGTAACTGCTTTGCGATGATTGTTTTGGGTGCAATTAACAGTAATGTACAAAGTAACAAGCGAGCCGTTATACCGTAGTATAAGGCATTAATGAGTAGCATTTTTTATTTGATATTAATGGGGATCG
Organism: Pseudoalteromonas sp. KJ63-1; assembly: GCF_055808145.1. The sequence goes on from NZ_JBVVRL010000002.1 coordinate 267,730, forward strand.
CTAACTCTATTTTACCGCCATAAAGTTCGTTTTCTTTGTAGTTGAGTGTCAAAGGCCCAGTTACTGGGGCTTGTAAAGTGATGTATACCTTGCGACGTGATAAAGGGGTATAAACGGCCACATTGGTTATTTCACCAACCATTGAATTATTTTCATCAACTAATTCAAAATTTCCATACACAGAGCGATTTCCTGTGAGTGTTTGCCAAAATGTCAGAGTCGGACGTCCATTTTGGGTTATTAATTGTGGGTTTATTAATTCTGAATCAGCTTCTAATTGACCATGACGAACAATAACAGGCACGCTGTAAGCAACCTTAGGTCTAATGCTTATTCCTTCAATGTCGGGGTCTTGTGACTCAGAGGCTATAATTTTAAGCACCGCTCTGTATTCGCCAACAGCAAGCTCGGATTTTTTGCGAACGGTCATTCTGATAGCTTGCATTCCTTTGGGTGCAATAGTGCCGCGACGTGGTGAAAACCGTAGCATGTTTTTGGCAGAGCGCCCTTCAACTTGTTGCGGAGTAACGTCTATAAGCGCCCCTTCTTCGGTCATATCTTTATGTGTAACAACTAGTTTAAAATCGAGATTTTTATTAGAGGTATTGCGGATAAGTAGTGAATTATTTTTAGTACGTCCATCAAAGTATAAACGGTATTCAGACAGCGCAAGGTTGGCATTACAAATTTCAGGTAGTAAAAGAGTTAGGCAAAGGGCAGCCCAACAAAAAAGTTTAAGCATCATGGGACAACTCAACAACATGATAATAAAAAGTGGAGCGCGATGCTCCACACATTTTATTTTTAATGCGCAATTGCGCAAAAAAATAAACTGAGGCTAACTTAGTAAGTTACTATTGCCTCAGCTTTCATAGTCTTATTGGAAAGACACATCTACAGTGTAATCTACAGTGTAAGCAGCGCCCGCTGTTAGTGTAGAATCAACCGTCATATCACCATATACATTAACAGTAATATCTGTTGCACTTGCATCAGTAGTGAAAGCAGACGCAACATTGTCAGCAGTTGTTACACTGGTTGTGCCATCTGTAGCCGTTGTTACTGGAGCAAAAGTTAAGTTAGTGCCTGTGCTTCCAGATACAGTAATATTCATTGCTGAATTTGGCGCTAAACCAGATACAGTAATTCCACCTAATTGAATGTTTGCATCTGACGCATCACAGTCACCCGATACAACGCCTGCATTATCCATCGTACAGGTTGAGCTTGTAGATAAACGAATTTTACCAAAGTGAAGTGCGCTATCCTCTGCAAAAGTAGGCTCAGTCCAACCATTTACACTTGCTTGAAATGTTTGGTTAGATGCAAGTAAAGAAGTTGATGAGATTGCTAGTAAAGCGGAAGCAGCAAAGATTTTTTTATTCATAGTTTTTCCATTTTTAAAAATTATTATTTTTTTACTTCCGTGCAAGTTAGTTTAGAGAGTTATCTCAATCCATTGTTTCGGATTTAAACACAGTTGTTATCAAAAGGGAATTTTTTGTTAACGTTGTTACTGTTTTTGGGGTGTTTATGATACAAAATCATTAATTTTAATCAGGAAAATGCAACGAGAAAAATAACACAGATGCTAATTTTATTTTAACGCTTGTGGGACTTAGTTTTAGGTTTAGCCAGAGTAGCTCAACTGATGCTGAGCCTATAATGATGTTATCAATCATTATTTATTTCCTAGAACTATTATGTAAGGCAGTACTAACTGCTTTTTTCCTTAAGCTCTATGCTTAAACGGTAAAAGAATCCGCAGCAACAAGTATGCGAAACGCTCACTAATTGAGCATGAATTACTCATTGTCGTGTCCATGAATAAAGTCATTACAATCTAAACTCATATATTTAAGATCAGATTTTTACTAACTTACCGCTTTAAAAGTATAAAACTTAATTTTTTACGCACGTTTTTTCAGCGTTTTGGTTCATTTTTAGCTCTCTCAGGTAATCAGTTAGTAAAAAATCGGTTTATATAGGCGATATTTTATACCTTGTTAGTAAAATACTGATCCTAGATTACTTGAAGAATACTTAATGTTTAAAAGGTCTTTAATTATTAACTACTTGTATCAAAACTTTTGTTTGGGCTGTGTAAAAACTCATTAAAGAAAGCGCTTTTAGCTAATTTTTAATTTCATATACTGACGGATGTTTACTGCGGCTATATGTATTTCGTCGATAACAACAACGCATCAAGGAAGCCCTTTCCTTAAACGTGTTGTTTTATTACTGGTTGTTAATTTTAATATAGATCAGTATTTAACTAACTAAATTGGAGTGTCTAGTATTTCATTCAAATACAAATAAGAATTACTATCTTTTGTATTTGTTGGCGCTATAATATCGCCATCTTTTTTTAGCTATGTTTAAAAGGAATTTGCAGTTGATGCAGGCCTCCAACCGTCTTTTAGACTTTCCTAAACCCGTATTTTCTATGTTATGGCAGTTTATGCAGCGCTTTAGCTATGAATTAGCGGTTTTATCGCGTTTTTTCATTGCCATTGTTGGTGGATATTTTTTTACAGCCGTCAGCGTGTCTTTATTAAGTGTTGTGGTGCCGGTCTCTAAAGTTGACGCGGTTTTACTAAGTGTCTCTTCGAGCATTTTAATTTACGCCCTCGTGTTCATTTATAGTTTCTATCTTCGGTCGTTAAAAATAGTTTGGATCAGTATTTTACTAAGTATAGTAGCGCAATTTGTGCTGTTGTCGCTAATGAAGGGATGGTTATGAAAGGAAGTTTTTTTCGCTCAATGACCTGGTTACATACATGGGTAGGTTTACTCGTGTGTTGGTTACTGTATTTAATATTTTTTGCAGGCACTATCAGCTTTTTTAGAGATGAAGTTAGTTTATGGAATCAGCCAAGTATTCATAATATTGAGCAGCAGACAGACCGTATTGGCGCGCAAAAGCAACAAATAATAAGCGGCGTTGAGTATTTAAATTCGCAAGCACCTAATGCGCCTAACTGGCGTATAACACTCCCAGAAGAGCGTGTACCCTATTTAACGTATGGCTATGCTAAGCCAAAAGAGCCAGGGCAGCGCAGAGCGTCTTTTGAAAACACCCGTATAGATCCAAATACCATGCAGCCTCTAGCACCCTTTGTAGATACCCGAGGGGGAAATTTCTTTTATCGCCTGCATTTTGATTTGCATTATATCGATGTAAAAACAGCGCGTTGGATTGTCTGTTTTGCTAGTTTATTTATGCTTATTGCGTTGATATCAGGGATAGTAATTCACAAACGCATTTTTAAAGATATGTTTGTTTTTAGAGCTAATAAAGGCAGTCGTAGCTGGTTAGATGTACATAATTTAAGTTCTGTATTTGCCTTACCGTTTCATTTAATGATTACCTATACCGGCATTATTACTCTGATATTTATGATATTTCCCTACCCCGCGCAAACCGTTTATGAAAATGGAATACGTGGTTTTTTCAATGATGTTTCGCCAAGTAGTCCTGTAACAGAATCATTGCCAGGTAATGCACCGCTAGTGCCTATCAATACAGTTTTAGATCAAGTTTATACTAAGTGGCCAGAGGCTGATATAACTCGGGTAATTATTAATAAGCCGAATAAAGCCGCTGCAACTATTATGGTTTTGGTGAGCCCTGGAAAAACATTAAGGGATCAATCACCCCGTTTAATTTTTAGCGGAGCGAGTGGTGAACTTGTTGCTCAAACTGATGATGAACTCACTGGCAGTAAGGCGCTATATGAGTCTTTAAATTCAATGCATACTGGGCGTTTAGCAGAGCCATTATTACGTGTTTTATATTTTTTAGGCGGCATTGCCGGCTGCATAATGATAGCGACAGGCTGCATAATGTGGGCTAAGCGCTTACGCGAAAGAATGAAAAAAATACTCAACCATCTTGGGGGCTAAAGCTCGTTGAAGGGTTAAATCTAGGAACATTGATGGGACTACCCTTGGCTACATCGGCTTTCTTTTTGGCTAATCGTTTACTTGGCAAACAAGTTGCTGAGCGCTCGGATAAAGAAATACTCGCTTTCTTTTTAACTTGGCTATGTGTGTTCATCATTGCCTTTGTAAAGCGTGACAAGTTGCAGTGGTGTGTGTTGGCTGCCATAAACAGCATTGCTTGCTTTAGTGTGCCATTGGTTAATGCGCTCACCACTGAAGGTAATATAATCAGTTATTTGCGTAACGATCAGTGGGCATTATTTATGTTTGACAGTTTTTTTCTAGCGTTTGGTTTGCTGTTTTTGTTACAAACCGAAAAATTACGTACTGCTCTGCAAGCTAAAAAACCAACTCCAATAAATACTCAGGAGCAAAAAGTATGATTGCCTTGCTTCCTTTTAGTTTATGTTTGCTGGCTTTTAACTGCTTTGCGCTGGCTAAGTTTAATCATTTTAAGGATGTTTTCAATAAGCGCCCTACTCAACAGCAGCGTTTGGTTTTATTGAGTGTTGCTTGGATCAGTATTTTACTAAGTTTGCTGTTATGTGTTAACGAATTACAAGGTTATGGTGGTTTGCAGTTTTGTGGCTATATGACGTTAAGTGCTTTAATTGTAATGACTTTTTATAGCTTTTTGGTGAAGTTAACTAAACTTTTTAATTTACTCATATTAGTAATATTGGCCATGAGTACGTTATTTTTTGGTTTAAACGGGCTTTAGTTAGTAAAAACCTGATCTCAAACAATAGCTAAAATTGAGGTAAAAAATGGCAAGCCATAAGGCTTGCCAATTAAAAAGGGGGATTGTCATTATGTCTTCACCTGCCTGTCTCTTTGCAGATGCGGCTAATATAGCCTTGCTTTATTTAACTTACCTTACAGTAAGGTGATCGTTTTATTACAGCTTAGGTTATTTATCATTCTCTGATGTAAACTCCCTTTACAGCGCTTTTTGATTTACCCAAATAATTTCGTCAGTTGCAAAACCAAGCGCCTTTACTTGGCTTAAAAAGTGCTGCTTAAGCTTTTTGCTTACTGTTGGTGTGCGTGATAAAAACCATAAGTAATCTTTGCTATAACTGGTAATAAAGGCATATTGATAATCAGGTTGGTCGAGCTCAAAAATAATATAGGCACCATAAAACGGCCCAAAAAATGACACTTTAAAATGCCCTGTATCGGTGTTTTCTACAAATTTAGCTAAGCCTTCGGCTTCGTCCCACTGCTGATCTTTACTAATAAATCCTTTGTTTAATACCTTTACCGTTCCATCATCGTTAATTGAGTAGGTGGCTGTTACTTGTTCCATTCCTTGTTCAAAGGAGTGGTCTAATCGAGCTATTTCATACCACTTGCCTTGGTACTTTTCTAAATCAAAGTTTTTAACCGGACTTATTCCTTCAGGGGCGCTGGTACAGGCACTGAGTATAAATACGATGGTAATAAATAACGCAGCTTTAAAAGCGAGTTTCATGTTGTTTCCTTTTTTTAGAAATTGCTATAGGATCGCTTTAATACTAAAGCAATTTAAAGAACTTAGCATGAAAATTTGGGTTGATGCTGACGCTTGTCCGGTAGTAATAAAAGAAATTTTATTTAGAGCTGCAGAGCGTACGCAAACAGAAACAATACTGGTTGCAAATCATGCCATGCGCATTCCACCATCAAAATTTATTAGTCGACTACAAGTGTCATCAGGCTTTGATGTGGCTGATGATGAAATAGTTAAACGAGTTGAAAAGGGTGATTTAGTGATCACTGGAGATATTCCGCTAGCTAGCGAAGTGATTGATAACGGCGGCCAAGCGCTTAATCCGCGCGGTGAGCTTTACACCACTGAAAACATTCGATCCTTACTAAATGTACGCGACTTTATGGATACTATGCGCTCAAGCGGTGTAGAAATGAGTGGCGGGCCGCCTCCGTTAAGCCAAAGTGACAGACAAAACTTTGCTAATAATCTTGACCGTATTTTAGCGCAAAATAAGAGTAGTTAAGGTGAACAGCCAGTTAATAGGGTTAGGTGATAATTCATTTAGAGTTGCTGTGTATATCGCAAAAGCGCCCCCTATGCCCTACTTTGAAACACTAGAGCAGTTAGAGCCTGTGGTTAGTGGGCAAATAAACAGTATAAATCAGCACTGTGGCAATGGCTGGCGAAAAGTCTTTAATGTATACGCCAAAGTGTTATTTGCGTTGCCAAGCGAGTATTACTCATTTGCTAAACAAGCAGTGAGCTGGCAAGCATATCGAGATGAGCTGTTGTTACAGCAGCATAGCGAGACTGCATTACTTTTTAGTGTGCCGGTGCTCACTGAGCACAAAAACCAGTTGCACATTATTGCGGGAAGAACTCACGCTAAAAACTTGATACAACAAGGTAAATTAAACACCCAACTTGATTGGCTTGATGATGAGTTTGCTATAGACAAAAGCCAGAATATTATTGTGTGCCCCTATTTTGATTATAGGCAGTTGAGTAATATTAAAATTGCCCGTTTGAGTGAGTTAGTGGCTCAGTTAACATAAGCCACGTTCTCTTTTGCTTTACACAATGTGAGTTAGTTTTTGTGCGCTATCAAATAGCATTGGTGAGCCTAAAATAAACAGCACACATGCCGAGGCACGGCCAAATTTAAGCGACAATGCAGGATTGTTACTGAGGATTTTTTTGCCGCTTATCCCTATTAACCAATACACCAACGCACAGCCCACTAAATGAACTACACTCAATACTGATAGACAAGCTATCAGTACCTCCAAGTGCCAACGTTTAACCTCAATTATTATGATTAAAGGTATTGTAAGAGCGTGTAATGTGCACTTTGACAGGTTATTTCTTAATACGAAGTTTAAAAAGTTAAGTCGATGACGCTGCAAACCCTATTGTGAGGGGTTTTGCAGTTGTATATAAAAATAAAGTATAAATAAAGCTTGTTATAAACTGTATTGCTGTTATCCTGCTTGCCATCGGGTTGACAGAAAGCCCAGTTTATTTGTAAGTACCACGTTGTTATTAGTAATAATCCTTCGCGATATCCTCAAGTTAAATGTTTGTTTTCTTCCTGTTAAACGCCTATTTTAAGGCAATTTTTTATTTATTTTTTTAGGATATTATTATGTCTAATACAACTACTGGTACTGTAAAATTTTTCAACGAAGCTAAAGGTTTTGGTTTTATTGAGCAAGAGTCTGGCCCAGACGTTTTCGCACATTTCAGCGCAATTTCAGGCGACGGTTTCAAAACTTTAGCTGAAGGCCAAAAAGTACAGTTCAGCGTAACTCAAGGCCAAAAAGGCCCGCAAGCTGAAAACATTGTTTGCATCTAATTTAAAGGGAGTGGGCTTTATAGCGCACTCACCACGCTAAACTAACGTTAAGCGATAAAGCTAATATCAATGCGATATTAGCTTTTTTTTGCAAAAAATTTATACCACGTAGCCACTAAAGCCAAGTGCTTTAAAGTACAGTTTTGGAATGCCAAAGCCACATTCATTAAGTAACTCACTAAAGCGCATGCGATCAAGCGGGTAAAACTCACGCTCTAAGTTATGTGCCATTTGCGTTTTGCCTGCATCGCTAAGCCCAAGCTCTTGGCACGTATTAAGTTGCGCTTCTCTTTCAAATGGGGTTTCTGGGCGCATTAAATCAGCAATAAATACCGGTGCGGATTTTTTAAGATTGTTTTTAATCCCCTTTAATAACTGCTTTTTATCGCCGTTATCTTCAACAAAATGCATCACTAATAAACATAATACCGCGTCGGCTTTAACCTTTAATTTATCTAGCGGTTGGCACTCAATGCTGACTTGTGAGTCAATACCTTGATCTACAAAACGTTGCTTAGCAATGGCTAGCATGTCGGCCGAGGTATCTTGAGCGGTAAACTGCCAAGTAGAATTAATATTCGCCAATGCTGCGATTTCTTTACCTGTACCCGCGCCTACCACTAAAATATGGGCGTTATCAGTTAACGTTGCGCTTAGCTGTGCGTTGGTAAGTTGATGTAATAGCTCGTAACCTGGGACTAAACGGGTAATACGGTTATCATATTCGTGTGCTTCTTCGCCTGTAAAAGTGGGCATACTATTTCCTTAAATTACGTTTATGGTGGAGTATCCACCCGGTTTTTTAGCGACATGAATTTGCGTTGCAACGCGTTCGCTCATTTCACTTACATGTGAAATCACACCGACCTTTCTACCTTGTGCTTGCAGTGAATCTAGCGCGTCCATTGCAATGCTAAGTGTTTCACTATCTAGTGTACCAAAGCCTTCGTCAACAAATAACGAGTTGATTTGTACTTTGTTTGAGGATAAAGAGGCCAGCCCTAATGCAAGTGCCAACGACACTAAAAACGACTCTCCCCCAGAGAGTGTATTTACCGAACGCTGTTCATCGGCCATATCGCGGTCAATAATCGCTATATCAAGTGAATCAGCTATTTCTGTGAGTTCGTAACGCTTATTTAGCGTTTTTAAATGGCTATTAGCATAATGTAGCAATATTTTTAGTGTTTGTGTTTGCGCTAAATTACGCATTGTTTTGCCGGTTGCATCACCGAGCACTTTATTAAGTAAATGCCATTGTTCTACTTGTTGTTTAAGTTTGCTTAGCTCAGCCTGCTTGCCCTCAAGGGCTTTTGCATTTTGGTTGTGCTGCTCGATGGCGGTATTAATCGTAAGTAAGTTATTTTGTAATTGTGTTTGCTGCGCAGTTAATTCAGTTTGTTGTTCAATTAACTGTGCTTCGCTGTGTGCTGGCTTATTATTTTGCTGATGCTCCTCATTGGCTTTTTGCTGTTGTTTTAGCGCGGCTCGGGCATCAACTAATGCTTGGGATAACTGCTCGCTATGTTTTAGCTGCTCTTTAATATCGTCATTACTTATGGCCAGTAGCACCTCGATTTGCTGATGGCTAATATCAGCATAAAGCGCGCTAAATTCTTCAAACCAAGCATTATAGCGTGTTTCAAGTGTGGTTAGCTCCTGGCTGTTATCGGCTAAGCGCTGCTCAAGGTTTTTAAGTGTAATAGCCTGCTCATCGCGCTGTTTTATGGCGCTATCGTGTGCCCGTTGACTTTGATTTAATTCACCCTGACACTGCTCTACTTGCCTATTGAGCTGAGTCTGGTAGTCATCAGCGCTGATCGTTTGGTTATCAAATAACGCTAAGCGCTGTTGCTGAGTACTGTTGTGCTGCTGCTGTGCCTGAGTTAAATCGTCGTTGAGCTTGCTAATTTGCTGCTCAGCTTTGGTCATAAGCGGGGTTAGCTGCTGCAGCTGTAAATTGGCGTTGTCTAACTGCTTTTGAGTTTGCTCAAGTTGTAGTTGCTGATATTGATACTGCTCTACTTGCTCATCTAACTCGCTTAGTGTTAACGCGCCGGTTTGCAACGTTTGCCAAAATTGACTGTTTTCAAAGTGAGAATTTAGCTCACTTATAAGTGCTTCGCGTTGGCTGTGCAATTCCTGGTGCTTATTATTAAGCATGGTGAGCTGATTGTTCAGTTCAATATGCTGGGTATTTAATTGTTGCTGCGCAGTCTGCTCTTTCTTAACCGTGTTTTGCAGTTGGTTAACCGTTTCTTGCAACTGGTTTTGTTGTTTTTGTGCTGCAAAGTACTGCGCTTTTTGCCCGTTTAATTGTTTATGGGTGGCATCAAGCTGATCAACGCTTAAGTCATTAAGATCTGTTTTAGCCGCTTGCATGGTATTTTTAATGTCTAACATTTTGGCTTGGGTATCAGCAATCGCTTGGCTCTGCTGCTTATGCTCTGCGACTAAAACAGCATGCTGTGTTTGATGTTGATGTAGCTGGGTTTGTGCATCTAAGTGCTGCTGTTTAGCGCCAGTGTAGGTATTTTCAAAGTCGGTTATTAAGTTATTAAAAGGTTGGCTTTGATTATTTGCAAACGGATGCTCAGTGGCTCCACAAACCGCACAAGCCTCATTAGGCTGTAGTTGTGCGCGTAAGTGTTCAACATGTTCACTCGCGCGCAGCCGTGCTTGATTAAGCGATTGCTCGGCGTGTTTAAGTGCTTGCTCTTTACTGCTTAATTGCGCAAGCAATGTGGTGTTAGTTTGCTCACTCTGAGTTAGCTTTTCTGCTGTAGTACTTTGTTGCTGCACTGTGTGCTTTAGTTCTTGATTAAATTGCTTATAACGCGCTCGCTGCTCTTTTAAATAATCGATGTTTTTAAGCTGATTATCGCACTGCTCAATATTAAATTGCTCTTGCTGCTGGGTGAGTTTATTTAGATTTTGTTGTTCAGTGCTTAGTGTGTGCTCTGCATGTTCTAACTGTTTATTTTGCTCGTTGAGCTTGGTAGCGAGAGTGCTTAGCTGCAAAGTAATGGTTTGCTTTTGTTGCTCGAGTGTTTTTAATTGCGTTGTGGTATTAAAAAACTGCTTAATGCTGTGATTAAAATAGTTCCAATCAGTGGTCAATGGCTTAAGTTGATTGTTTTCTTGTAACCATTGCTTATGGTGAATGCTTTGTGTTGTTGCCTGCTCCACGCTGAAATTATTTTGTTGTAGCTGCTGTTGTAACTCGTTTAATTGCTGTTGCTCTTTAGTTTTTTGTTGTGTCAGGCTTGTAATGCTTTGCGTAAAAATAGCTAATTGACTGTCGAGCTCACGTGCTTTTGCAATCAGTGGCTCAGCCGTTTGTTGATGTTGTTTTGCTGTTGCTAATTCGCTTTGTTGTTTTTTAACCTTACTTGCTTGCTCATTAATAAGCGCGGCATGATCCAGCGCGTTTAATTCTTTAATTTGTGAATTTAACTGGCTGTTTTGCACCGTTAAGCTTTTAAAGCGCTGGCGATTATCTTTAATTTCAAGCGCACTTTGTGCTTGTTTTGCTTGCTCAGTTTGTGCTTTAACCGCATCAAGTGCATCACTTGCTTGTTGCTCGTTTTGTTGAGCCGCTGTTAATGCTTGCTCTAAACTGTGTGCTTGCTTGTACCAGTTAACACCTTGCTCTGTGCTGGCCAACGTTGTTTTTGTGTGTTCAGTTTGTTTTTTAAGTTCATCAAGAGTGTGTTTTTTCTCACTTAGCTCTTCATCAGACAATAATGCATAACTGGCTAAGCTGGCTGTTAGTAATTCAAGTTTATCTTTTACTGCTTTATTACGCTCAAATATACGCTGGCCTATTCGACTAAATTTATCGGTGCCGGTAAGGCATTCTAAAAGTTGTGCGCGTTCATCGCCAGTGGCTTTTAAAAAGGCGGCAAACTCATGCTGTGCTAGTAACACTGCACGGGAAAATTGCTCAAAAGTGAGGCCTATTTTATTTTCGATGGCTTTGATGGTGGTGCTTTTGTCTGCGATTAAGGTTTCATCCGGTAAGCTATGTAAAGTATGCTCTGCCACTTTTAGTTTGCCGGTTACTTTTTTATGCGTGCGTTGAATGCTGTAGCGTGCTCTATAAAGTTGCTGATCTTGCCCGCTAAAGTCCACTTCCGCATAGCCTTCCCATTTCCCACGGCGCAATAAATTGCGGGCATCGTTAAGCTTTATGTTGTCGCCGTTAAAATCAATTAGGTTACCTTTGTCGCCTTTCAAACGAGCAGTTTTCGTATAAAGCGCTAAACAAATGGCATCAAGTACGGTGCTTTTTCCTGCGCCAGTGTCACCTGTAATAGCAAATAAACCTGCGTCTTTGAGTGGTGAAGCTAAAAAGTCGATTTCGGCATCAGCAATGGAGGCTAAGTTATGAATACGCACGGCGGTTATTTTCATAGTAGCTGCTCCTGTTCAAGTTCATCAATAACGTCGGTTAATAGCACTTTTAATTCACTGGGAACGGTTTCTCCGGCCATATCTTTGTCGTTATTAAAGGCTTGTTCGAGTAAATTAATTGGGTTGAGCATTTCTACAAAACTTAAATCTTCAAATACCGTTTCTGAGGAATTACTCACTTGCTGATCGCGTACCCGTTCTATACCGCAAAAGTTAACCTGTTTGCCTTTTAGTGCTTGCTCAATTTGCTCACGAAAAGTGGTATCGATATCACTGGATTTTAGCTTTACTCGTAAGTATGGCGCTATTTCGTATTGTTGTGTATCGAGTGCTTTTATTTGCTCGCATAGCTGGGCTAAAGGGACGCACTCCCCCTCGGGTAATACAATTACTTCAGCGAGCCTAGGAATGTAAAGGGGGTTTACAGTGGTGCTTAGCGGTTGGTCTTTTTGTACGTTAAACTCAACCACATTGACTTGATGGGTATATTTCCTTTCTGAAAACGACATGGGAATAGGCGTGCCGCTGTAGCGAATACGCTCATTTTTAGCCACTACCTGCGCTTTGTGTAAATGCCCTAGCGCTATGTAATTGGCATGTTTACCAAATACCGACGCCGAAATGGCTTCTTCACCGCCAATGACTAAGTTACGCTCAGAATCACCAGAAATATTTCCACCTTTGGCATGCAAGTGACCCATAACAATTAAAGGCGTACTTTCATCGGTAAGCGTTAACGCATGTTCAAGTGCCAGTTGGTAAGCTTTGGCAACGCCTTGTGCGTAACTAGGGCCGTCCTCGCTCTGGCTAAGCGTACTTATATCGCTGGTTCGTAAAAACGGCATAGCGACTATTACAGCGTGTTTGTCGTTATTATTAAATGTTATTACCACGTCATTGGGGTTGGCTGGATCAAACCTGCCTACAACATGGGTATCAAACTGAGCTAATAAGGGCTGTGCGGCCAAAATACGATTAGCGGAGTCATGATTGCCGGCAATTATGACCACATGTAATTGTGGGCACTGTGCTTTGGCATTCTTTATAAATTGATAGAGTTGGTTTTCGGCACTAGCACTGGGCGTGGCAGTGTGATAAATATCGCCCGCAACAAGCAATAAATCGATTTGTTGGCTAACGAGGGTGGTTAATAACCAAGAGAAAAAAGCATGGTGTTCATGACGGCGATCATGTTCATAAAATTGCTGACCTAAGTGCCAGTCTGAAGTGTGAAGAACTTTCATTTTGCGCTCTTAAAAAACCATAAGAGCGCCAATATACCCAAGGCAATTAAAGATGCAAGTATCGCTTTAGGTTAAAGTATACCAAGCAATAAAAATAACCGGCAAAGCAGCAAGGGCAATTGTTAAAGGCCACTTTAATGCTTTTGCTTTTTTGGCCTGTAATACTTCTAGTGCGTTTGTTTCATTACAAGCAGCCACTTTATCAATATACAGGTAGCCTGAGTTAATATACTGCTTACAATTTTGCGCGTCTGCTGGTATTGCAATTAGTTTTTGCTGCTTTTTTAGGACATAAAAATCCATAAACTCACCACACTTAATACGATTAGTTAAAACAAAATATTTGAGAGAAACACTAAAAAAGTACCCTCAAATTAAAAAAGTGGGCGATTCTAATTACAAACCATAGTAAAGATCAACCTAAAACTGCGTTATTTGGTATTTTTAATGAAAATAGCTGTGTTTTTTCGTTTTATCTCTACTTTTAGTGATATGTAAACCCCCTTTACAGTTTTGTTTAGCGTATTAATTGCCTTTGTTTTTAATTAAATTTCTAACGAAATATACGTTCTTTTTTATTGTATGAAACACTACAAATGGTATTTGCATAAAGGTGGGGAATATTACCCTATAAAAGTAGGGTTTTATCGCTATTTTATTGAAGCTTAGCAGTAAATTTGTCACAGTAGTGTTACTAAAATCTATCAGGATTAACAATGAAAAAAATTTATTTACACTGAGTGCGTTTGTGTTGCCTTTGGCAATGGCGAGCTCAGTGATGGCTTCATCTGTTGAGCAAACTAAAGGCAGCTATGTTGATAAATTCCGTCAACTAGACGAAGCTTTGCCTACCCCTAATGTTTACCGCAGTGCCGCAGGTGCACCAGCAGAAAATTACTGGCAACAACGAGTTGATTACGATATTGATGTAAAGCTTGATGAGCAAAAGCGTCGCTTAACGGGGAGTCAAACAATTGAATATAAAAATAACTCACCGCATACGCTTAAATATTTATGGCTACAGCTTGATCAAAACATTTTTAAAAATGACTCGATTGCAGAAACCACGCAAACTTTTAAAAGTACCCTACAAAACGAACCGGATGCCAAGCCTGCTAAATTAAGTTTAGGTGATTTACGTCGTCAGCAGTTTATGAACGACAATGAGCTGGGTTACACCATTAGCAATGTTAAAGATGAAGATGGTAAAGCGCTACGCGTAACGGTTGTTGATACTCTAATGCGGATAGACTTAAACACGCCACTAAAGCCCGGTAAAGATGTTGAGTTTAGTATGGACTTCGCGTTTAACTTGGTTGAGGAAGATGCGGTAGGTGCACGTGCAGGTTATGAGCACTTTGAAGAAGACGGTAACGATATTTTCCTAGTGGCTCAGTGGTTCCCTCGTTTAGCTGCGTATACTGATTACGAAGCATGGACTAACAAGCCATTTCTAGGTAGCGGTGAATTCACTTTAGAATTTGGCGACTACGACGTTGAAATTACGGTTCCTGCGGATCATATTGTATCGGCAACCGGTAAGCTTGATAACCCAAGCTCTGTTTTAACCAGTACTCAGCGTAATCGTTTAAAAGAAGCTGAAACAGCAAAACGTCCTGTATTTGTCGTTACTGAAGAAGAAGCACTCGAAAACGAAAAAGCCGGTACAGACAAAACAAAAACGTGGCATTTTAAAGCTGAAAATGTTCGTGATTTTGCATGGGCGTCGTCACGTAAATTTATGTGGGATGCTAAAGGTTACCAACAAGGTGGGAATGAGCAACCATTGGTTATGGCGATGTCGTTTTTCCCTAAAGAAGGTGGCGATTTATGGAAGAAATATTCAACTGAATCTGTGGTACATACCATGGAAGTATATTCAAAATATTCATTTGATTACCCTTACCCAACTGCACAGTCAGTTAATGGGCCTGTAGGGGGGATGGAATACCCAATGATCACCTTTAATGGTCCACGTACAGATTTACAAGACGATGGCACACGTACTTATTCTCAAGCAGAAAAGCGCTTTTTAATCGGGGTTGTTATCCACGAAGTGGGGCATATTTATTTCCCTATGATTGTAAACTCAGATGAGCGCCAATGGACTTGGATGGATGAAGGTTTAAATAGCTTTTTAGATGGTGTTGCTGGACGTGAATGGGATCCAACCATTCCTTGGGGTGTTGAGCCACGTGATATTGTGGCGTACATGAAGTCTGAAACTCAAGTGCCTATTATGACGCAATCAGACAGTGTGCTTCGTTTAGGGCCTAATGCCTATACTAAACCAGCTGCTGCATTAAATATTTTACGTGAAGTTATTCTTGGTCGTGAATTATTTGATTTTGCGTTTAAAGAGTATGCTCAGCGCTGGAAATATAAGCGTCCTACTCCGGCTGATTTTTTCCGTACTATGGAAGAAGCGTCAGGTGTTGATTTAGATTGGTTCTGGCGTGGTTGGTTCTACACTACAGACCATGTTGATATCTCGCTTGATAAAGTATATCAATTACGTTTAGACACCAAAAACCCTGATATCGACTTTAAGCGTTTACGTGATATTGAAGCGAATAAGCCAAGTTCATTATTTGTTGAGCGTAATCGCGCTGAAGGTAAAAAAACTTGGGTTGAGAAAAACCCAGATGTAACCGATTTTTATGACGAAAACGATCGCTTTACGGTTACCAATAAAGAACGTAATGCGTACAACAAATTTTTAAAAGGCTTAAAACCGTGGGAGCGTAAAACACTCGATCGCGCACTAGAAGAAGACAAAAACTACTATGTTATGGAGTTTTCAAACTTGGGCGGCCTTGTGATGCCGATTCTTTTAGAGCTAACTTATGAAGATGGCACTAAAGAAGAGCGTTACATTCCCGCAGAAATTTGGCGTCGTAACCACAAGAATGTACAAAAGCTGATTATTACCGACAAAAACAAACCGCTGACATCAGTAACGGTTGATTCAGGCTGGGAAACGGCGGATGTGAATGTAGAAAATAATCACTACCCTCGTCGTATTATTCCTTCGCGTATTGAAGTCTACAAACGTGAAAAGAGTAAGGCAAAAGTAAGCCGCGATATCATGCAAGATATTAAAACAGAGCTGAAAAAAGACGAGCCAAAAGACGAAATAAATAACGACGAGGACCAATAATAATGCGCTTTTTGCTTATTATTGTTTGCTTTTTAATTGCTGCGCCGAGTATGGCGCACCAATTAAAATCATCTGTTACAACGATGTTATTTAATCAGCGCACGCACAATATTGAATTGATGCATCGTTTTTACTTACATGACACAGAGCATGCTGTTGGCAGTTTATTTAAAGGCAAGGTGGATATTATTGATAACAAGCGTGACCAAAAACGCTTTGCTAAATATGTTGAGTCTCATGTTGCTTTGCAAACCTTAGAGGGTGAACCACTTACGCTTAATTATGTAGGTGCACAAGTGGATGGTAAGTTCTTTTGGGTATACCAAGAAGCCACGATCCCCGATGAGATTGAAGGCATTAGAATGAGTAATGGCGCACTGCGCGATTTATGGCCTGCGCAAGTCAATATGGTAAATGTTGAGGGGCGAGGAAAAGTAAAAACGTTAAACTTTAGTCAAGACGACACATGGCTTGAAGCACGATTTGAAACTAACTAACCCACTGCGCATCTTTTCTTAGGTGCGCATTTTTATACTGTTAGGTTAGCTGATCGCGTTAACTTACTTCATCGTAAAACCAACATAACAGAAATCATACAAACCGAACTAATGTGTATCAAATGAGCTATACTGAGAGCGTAATGGATTAAGTTTTTTGTAATTGTCTATTGATATACATTTTTAATGTAAAGCAAATCCGCAAACTAGTTAGCACAAGGAATGAAATGAAAACGCAAATTGAGGCAATCAAAGGTGTTATTTTTGATTTAGACGGAACCTTAGTATCATCAGAATTAAACTTTTCATTAATTAAGGCACAAGTAGGTTGCCCAGCAGAGCAAGACCTACTCGAGTATATAGAACAATTACCCTCGCCCTACATGCGTGAAGAAGCAATGAATATAGTCCATCAGCATGAGCTACTTGACGCACAAAACGCGAGTTTTTTACCTGGTGTCGTTGAAGCTGTTAACGCTCTGCAAGCAAAGAATATCCCCATGGCTATCGTGACGCGTAATTTTGATAAAGCGGCTTCATTGAAACTTCAGCATAATCCGTTGCCAATCGAAACGGTACTCACCCGAACCGACGCTCCTGCTAAACCCGATCCAAGTGCTTTACTAACGATTGCAAACAAATGGGCAATGCCAGTTGATAATATTATTTACGTTGGTGATTATTTATATGACATACAAGCTGCTCATAATGCAAAAATGCGAGCCTGTTTATATGCCCCAGATTTAACCCCCGCGTATGCCAAGCAAGCCGACTTTGTTATTCATGGGTTTGATGAATTAGTGTCATTAGTAGAAAATTACGCTGAAAAGATTGGGGTCTGTTGACCTTTTAAGGTTGAATTTGCAGCAGTCTGTTTGGTATTTAGGCAAGGCAGAGCCTATCTATACCCAAATTACCTTAATCTGCGAGTTTCAGTTGGAATTAAAAGCTATTTTGACAAGGCATTGATTGAAAATAATGGTTATTCCCTTGTTAAAATCAATAACGCAGTATAAATAGCTTTTAAACCAACCCGTAGGGCGTTTCACAGAAACTTACTCCCTTCGTTGTTCCTTTTTAAAAGGGACGACCATTATTGCAAAGGGAACGCCTTGATATAAAGTCCCTGTGAAACGCTGAATTCTGTATATTAAGGCAATTTGGGTATATGTGGTTACTCCCCATAAATAGGCGATAACGCAGCAGCAATGCCAAACAGGCGCTGCCCTTCGGGTTCTGCCTAGGGGCGATTTACTCTTTGTTGCTCGGTTTTGACTTAGCCCACTAGGTTACAAACCTCGCGCCGCGATTAAATTGCCCCTAGTTTGAACAAATAGCAATCCGCAAAGGTTAACAGACCCTAGTTATGTTAAATTGCACTGTATTTCATTTCGCTAATAATATAACGGGTATTATTTAAATTAATACTCAAATGCTTTTGCACAGCATAGCATGTTGAACCACTAGCCCAATACGCTTTGAATTGATAAAATATCGAAAACAGAACGTATTCAATAGAGGCACAAGATGGGCAGAGCATTTGAAGTCCGCAAAAGTTCGATGGCTAAAACAGCCAACGCGAAAACTAAAGTAAATTCGAAGTACGGTAAAGAAATTTACGTTGCAGCCAAAAGTGGTGAACCCGACCCCGATGTAAATCAAACATTGCGCCGCTTAATTGAAAAAGCCAAAAAAGACCAAGTTCCCGCGCACGTAATCGAAAAAGCAATTGAAAAAGCAGCCGGAGGGGCAGGGGAAGATTACTCAACAGCTCGTTACGAAGGCTACGGCCCAGGTAATTGTATGGTGATTGTTGATTGTTTAACTGACAACCCTAATCGTACAATTAAAGATGTGCGCTTACCGTTTACTAAAACAGATTCAAAAATAGGCACACCTGGTTGTGTTGCTCATATGTTTGATCACCTAGCTGTTTTAGGGTTTGCAGGCGACGACGATGAAGTCGTGTTAGAAGCGCTGATGATGGCTGACGTTGATGTAACTGATGTAGAAGCCGAAGATGGCAAGGTGTCGGTGTTTGCACCGCATACTGAGTACTTTAAAGCTAAAACGGCATTAGAAGAAGCATTTGAAGGCATTAACTTTGAAGTTGATGAAATTACCTTTGTACCGCAAGTACATGTTGAAATTACGGATGAAGAAGTGATTGCCAACTTTGATAAATTTATCAATATGCTTGAAGATTGCGATGACGTACAAAATGTTTATCACAACGCGACCATTAAAAATTAATTCGTAGTTTTAACTAGGCGAATTTTAGCTATTTTGCCGCTTAATAAAACAAAAAGCGCGTTTTGTGTAGGCAAAACGCGCTTTTTAGTGTTAAATAAATGTTAGCTATTCAGCTAGGTTATGGTGCTGTGCTTTATATTTTAAGCGGTAGCTGTGCAGTAGTGGCTCAGTGTAACCGCTAGGTTGGCTAACACCTTCAAATACTAGTGCCAAAGCCGCTTGGTAGGCAATGCTGTTAGCTAATGTTTGCTCATTGCTTGCCATGGGGGTGTAAAGGCTATCATGCTCATTTTGGCCATCAACAACCTTAGCCATTTTTGCCATCACTTTTTGTACTTGCTCTTTACTGCATACGCCATGATACAGCCAGTTGGCGATATGCTGGCTTGAAATACGTAAGGTCGCTCTGTCTTCCATTAAGCCAATATGGTTAATGTCAGGCACTTTAGAACAACCTATTCCTTGGTCAATCCAGCGTACTACGTAACCTAAAATGCCTTGCGCGTTGTTCTCAAGCTCACTTTGAATATCTTCTTTTGATAGTGTTTCTGGGTTTGGCATTAGCGGTGGTGTTAGTAAGCTTTCTAGGCTTGCTATTTGGCGCGTGGCAATGCTTTGCTGCAGGCTAAATACATCAACATCATGATAATGCATTGCGTGTAATGTAGCGGCAGTAGGAGAGGGTACCCAAGCCGTATTTGCACCTGATTGAGGGTGGGCAACTTTTTGCTCCATCATCATCGCCATTTTATCGGGCATTGCCCACATACCTTTACCAATTTGTGCTTTGTGGCTTAAGCCACAGGCTAGGCCAATATCAACATTACGATCTTCATAAGCGCTGATCCAAGGCTGTGCTTTAATAGCGGCTTTAGGCAGTACAACACCGGCTTGCATAGAGGTATGTATTTCATCACCGGTGCGGTCTAAAAAGCCGGTGTTAATAAATACAACACGCTCTTTAGCTGCATGAATACAGGCTTTTAGGTTAGCAGATGTACGACGCTCTTCGTCCATAATACCCATTTTAAGGGTGTTTTTAGGCAAGCTTAGTGCATCTTCAACCATACCAAATAAAGTGTTAGCAAATGCCACTTCATCAGGGCCATGCATTTTTGGTTTTACAATATTAATACTTTGTGCAGTTGAGTTTTGAATGGCATTTTTAGTGTTTAAATCGTGCAGTGCGGCTGTTGCGGTGAACATGGCATCCATGATGCCTTCAAACACATCATTACCACTTACATCGGTAATGGCAGGGTTTGTCATTAAATGCCCAACGTTACGCACAAACATCATACTGCGCCCTTTTAGGGTCAGTTTTTGGCCATCAAGACCTGTGTATTGACGATCGGCTTGTAACGTACGGTCGACCATTTTGTCGCCTTTTCTAAACGTTTCAACTAAGTTACCTTGCATTAAGCCTAACCAGTTTTTGTACACTTGCACTTTATCTTCGGCATCTACTGCAGCAACGGAGTCTTCACAGTCCATAATAGTGGTCAGCGCCGCTTCAAGTACCACATCTTTTAGCCCTGCTTTATCAGCCTGGCCAATAGGGTGGTGATGATCTATTTGCAGCTCAACATGTAATCCATTGTTTTTAAGTAAAATAACACTTGGGTTTTGTGCCTCACCTTGATAGCCAACGAGTTGTTCAGGGTTTTTAAGCGTAGTGTGCGAGCTGTCGCGTAATGTAATAGCAAGTGCGCCATCCACAATTGAATAATTAGTGCTTTCGATGTGCGAGCCATTTTCAAGCGGTAGCGCTTTATCTAAAAACTGTCTGGCGTAAGCCATTACTTTAAAGCCGCGCACTGGGTTGTATTGAGTCCCTTTCTCTGCACCATCGTCTTCACTGAGTACGTCTGTGCCGTATAGTGCATCGTAAAGTGAGCCCCAACGTGCATTAGCAGCATTTAAAGCAAAACGGGCATTACTAACCGGTACCACTAACTGTGGCCCTGCAGTCAATGCTATTTCTGGCTCTACATTCAGGGTTTCAATATTAAAGTCTTCAGGTTCATCAACTAAATAGCCAATGTCTTTTAAAAACGCTTGGTACTGGGCTTGATCACCGTTTTTATTAGCAACATGGTAGTCATCAATCTGCTTTTGTAATTGTTCACGTTTAGCGAGTAGCGACTTGTTCAGCGGAGTAAGTGTTTGCACTATATGAGCAAAGCTTTTCCAAAACTGGTGTTCGTCTAGATGGGTACCAGGTAGTAGTTGTTTTTTAACAAATTCAGCTAGTTGCTTATCAACGCTGAGTCCAGAATGAGTGAGAGTGTGGCTCATAATTAAAATCCTTAAACGGTCCGACAGAGTGCATTTTTTATATGCGTACACTTACCATATCGCAAAAAAGTCGCTTTGAGTGCTTTTTAACCATTCACTATATGTATAGCCGCAATAACAACTATAAATTTACTAAATCTAAAAAATAAGCCTAATGTTTAATTAAGCGCTACAGAGCTAACGCGATGTAGTCACTCTCTCAACAATAAATATTAATACCCGTTCGAAGGACTTTATTATGACAACATATCAAGGCGAAACAGATACACTAGCAACACTATGCCAATCACAAGGCAGTGCATGGAAAACTATTAATCCTGAATACGCAACTCGCATGCGTTTACAAAACCGTTTTCGCTCTGGTGTTGATATTGCACAATTTACTGCTGACATTATGCGTGAAGACATGGCAGCATACGACAAAGACACAAGCCAGTACACGCAGTCTTTAGGTTGTTGGCATGGTTTTACTGCGCAACAAATGATGATGGCAATTAAGCGTCACCAAAAAACAACTAAACGCAGCTACGTATACCTAAGTGGCTGGATGGTTGCAGCGCTTCGCTCTGAGTTTGGCCCACTTCCAGATCAAAGTATGCACGAAAAAACATCAGTACCAGCACTTATCGAAGAAATCTACACTTTCTTAAAGCAAGCTGATGCACGTGAACTTGACCATTTATTTAACGAGCTAGACGATGCAAAAGCAAACGGCGGCGACGTTCAAGCCGTGCTTAATAAAATTGATAACTTTGAAACGCACGTTGTACCAATCATTGCTGATATTGATGCAGGTTTTGGTAACGAAGAAGCGACTTACCTACTTGCTAAAAAGATGATTGAAGCGGGTGCTTGTGCTATTCAAATCGAAAACCAAGTATCAGATGCTAAGCAATGTGGTCACCAAGCAGGTAAAGTTACCGTTCCTCATGAAGACTTTTTAGCTAAAATTAACGCAGTACGTTACGCGTTCTTAGAGCTAGGTATTGATAACGGCATTATCGTTGCACGTACCGATTCACTAGGTGCAAGCCTAACGCAAAAAGTACCGGTTTCGCAAAAACCAGGTGACTTAGCAAGCCAATACAATGCATTTTTAGAAACAACACCGGTAAACAGCGTTGAAGATTTAAATGAAGGCGAAACGGCAATGAAGCTTAATGGCCAACTTTGTAAGCCTACACGCCTAGATAACGGTTTATACCAGTTCCGCGAAGGCACTGAGAAAGACCGCGTAGTACTAGATTGTGTAACTAGCTTACAGTCAGGCGCTGATTTACTGTGGATTGAAACAGAAAAACCACACGTAAAACAAATTGCAGAGCTGGTAAATCGCGTTAAAGAACAAGTTCCAGATGCTAAATTAGTATACAACAATTCACCGTCGTTCAACTGGACGCTTAAGTTCCGTGAGCAAGTATACCAAGAGTGGCAAGAAGCAGGTCGTGACCTTAGCGCTTACCCAAGTATTGATGACAACAAAGCGCTTATGGCTCCAGAAATGGATGCAACAGAACTTGCAGCAGCCGCTGACTTATTAGTACAAAACTTCCAACGCGATGGCGCACGTGAAGCAGGTATTTTCCATCATCTAATCACATTGCCAACGTACCATACAGCGGCACTAAGCACAGATATTCTATCTGAAGGTTACTTCGGTGACTTAGGTATGCTGGCTTATGTACGTGACGTACAACGTCAAGAAATCCGTCGTGAGCAAGCGTCAGTTAAGCATCAAGACCTTGCAGGCTCTAACATTGGTGATACGCACAAAGAGTACTTCTCTGGTGAGAATGCACTTAAAGCCGGTGGTGAAGCTAACACCATGAACCAATTCTAATTCAACTAGATAGTGTTACTTAAGGGCCGCAAGGCCCTTTTTTATGCCTGCATAAAGGCAAAATTTAATAGATCAGTATTTTACTAGCTAGTTATTCAGGGATGTAATGCAGCTTAAAAGTGTAAATTAAATTTAAAGGATGTATATGACTCGGCAGTCAGAGCTTGATAGTTTGATTGCGCTTTGACACGTGTAAGTACAATAAATTAACCACTTTTTACCGCATATAGATCAGAGTTTAACTAGGGTCTGTTGACCTTCAAAGGTTAAATTTGCAGCAGTCTGTTTGGTAGTTAGGCAAGGCAGAGCCTATCTATACCCAAATTACCTTAATCTGCGAGTTTCAGTTGGAATTAAAAGTTATTTTGACAAGGCATTGATTGAAAATAATGGTTATTCCCTTGTTAAAATCAATAACGCAGTATAAATAGCTTTTAAACCAACCCGTAGGGCGTTTCACAGAAACTTACTCCCTTCGTTGTTCCTTTTTAAAAGGGACGACCATTATTGCAAAGGGAACGCCTTGATATAAAGTCCCTGTGAAACGCTGAATTCTGTATATTAAGGCAATTTGGGTATATGTGGTTACTCCCCATAAATAGGCGATAACGCAGCATCAATGCCAAACAGGCGTTGCCCAAAGGGTTCTGCCTAGGGGCGATTTACTCTTTGTTGCCTACATGGATGTAGGTAAGGGGCGTGAGCAGGACGCGGAAGCTTTGCTCGGTTTTTACTTATTCTTACATGGATGTAAGCCAGTAGAATAACGCAGGAGCAGTTATCGAGCCCACTAGGTTACAAACCTCGCGCCGCGATTAAACCGCCCTTAGTTTGAACAAATTTCAATCCGCAAAGGTCAACAGACCCTAAGCTACTAAAAGCAGATCACGATTTAACTAGCTAGTTAAAATGCAGATCAGGTTTTAACTAACAAGGTTAAAAACAGCCACTATCTCCATTGTTAAGGGTCGATTTGCTTTTATAATCCTTAATTTGGTCACTTAAACGCTTAATTTAAAGATTTTTAACCGGGGTTTGGAAAGTAATAAACCGATTTTTTACTAACTGTTGCTGCTTATAAAACATTTTTTTACTAACTGAGGGCTTATAAACAGTGACTCAAACCGAATTTTTACTAACTCAAAGGAGCTGAGTTAGTATAAACCGAATTTTTACCAACTCAGTTTTAAGCTAAGTCCGATATTTAGCTTAAGTATGTAAGGGGTTACTCACATTATTGCTGTAAAGGGGGTTTACACTTGTGAGCTTCGAGCTTCGAGCTTCGAGCTTCGAGCTTCGAGCAACGAGCTTATATAGCTCGTCACTCATAACTCTACGTTTTACTTCGAATGCTTATCAAACCACCACTGAATGTAAGCCACTTTAGTCATTAAATTTGATGGACGAGCAGTTATACCATGTGAAGCGTTTGGAATGCGCACCATGGCGGTATCAACCCCTTGTAATTTTAACGCTTGATAAAACTGCTCTGTTTCTGAAATTGGCGTACGGTAGTCTGCTTCACCAGTCAGTAGCATGGTTGGGGTTTTAACATTGCCAACATAACTGATTGGTGAGCGCTTCATGTAATGCTCAATATGGTCCCAAGGTTTGCCCGGAAACCAATAATCGGCAAAAAATGGATAGAAGTCGGCAGTTAGTACAAAGCTGATCCAATTAATCACAGGCTTAGCAACAACAGCTGCAGCAAAGCGATCTGTG
Source organism: Pseudoalteromonas sp. KJ63-1 (assembly GCF_055808145.1). Next base: position 292,434 of record NZ_JBVVRL010000002.1, read on the forward strand.
TGGCCTACAATCCATGCGGTTAATACACCACCGCCAGAGCCACCGGTAACGAACAATTTAGACTCATCAATAAAACCTTTATCAATTAGCGCGTCAACACCTGTCATTAAATCATCGTAATCGTTGCTTGGATAATTATGGTGAATAGTTTGCGCAAACTCTTTACCGTACGAGTCACTGCCTCGCGGATTCATGTATAAAACGACATTTCCTTTAGCGGCAAATAGTTGTACTTCGGCACTAAAGTGAGGGCCATAGTTAGCAACAGGGCCACCGTGAATTTCAAGCACCAGTGGGTATTTTTTTGATGTATCAAAACCCGGCGGGTAAGCAACCCAGCCTTGTATTGGTAACTCATCATGGCTTGATTTTAACCATAACTCTTCAACCTTGGCGAGCTGTTTAGTTTGTAGTGCATCTGAGTTTAAATCGGTTAAACGCTTTACTGTACCTCTCTTTATTGTAGCTACATCAGCAGGGCGCTGGGTATCAGCCAGTGTAAACGCAATGTCACCATTTTCACTAATATCAAAATCACCACCAGAATAAGGGCGACCAAACGCCACGCTACCTATTTGTTCAGTAATCACCTTTCGTTTACCACTTCGAGGTTGATAAGCGAGTGCGGTTTGGCCTTCATTGGCATAGCTAAAATAGAGGCCTTTTGAATTTGCGCTCCATTGTATTTGGCCAACGCTGCGATCGAAATCGCTAGTCAGACTTTGGGTATCACCGGTTTTTAAATCACGAATATAAAGCTGAGTATTTTCATAGTTAGTGCGCTTGTCATCGTAGCCAGTATAAGCAAGGTACTGACCGTTAGGTGAGACCTGAGGTTGTTGATCTGGCCCATTTCGGTCGGTCAGTGCGATGATCTCTAACGTGTTTAAATTAAGCTGGTACACTTCACTATTGGTTGGCTTGAGTGCATGTTCAGCGTGTCTATTGGCTGAGAAATAAAGTAATTCGCCGTTTTTACTAAAGCTTACACCGCCATTATAATCAAAGTTATCGTTAGTGAGTTGTTGTGCATTGCCGCCATTCGCATTAAGAGTAAATAGCTGATTAAATCCTTTTTGACTATAGCCTCTGCCATCTGCACGGTAGTAAACATCGTCAATAAATTTAGCCGGCTCTGCCCAGCTAGCGCCTTTAGGTTTACCTGGTAAACTGACAGGGGGTGAGCTTATTTCAGGAACAAACATACTAAACACCAGTTGTTTAGAATTAGGTGACCAGGTGATTGAGCGAGGTACATTAGTAAGATTACTAATTTTTGCCACAGCACCCGTTTTAAGCCACTTCATGTATATTTGATTACTGCCATCTCTGTTAGAGATAAACGCAAGGCGCTGTCCATCGGGTGACAACACAGGCGAGTAGTCCATAAATACACCTGATGTTAAGGGCTGTAGTTGTTCTGTATTGTAATCAACAGACCAAATATTACCGACTTTGCGATCGGTTTTAATATCCATGCGGTTGCGGACAAAATACACTGTTTTACCGTCGTTAGTAATATCTATTTGGTTGGCATATTCTAGGTTGAATATATCTTGAAGTTGCAATGTATCGGTATTGGCAACGGCCAAGTGGCTGCTACCTAGTATAAGGCTCATAGCTAAAAGCGTTTTCATTGTTTATCCCTGTTTTAAATCACTAATCTATTTATAGGGTAGTGGAGGGATAATTTATAGTCAGATGCGACGAAGCTCGCATTTAAAACTACCAATGAATGCAGGTGGTAAAAGAAAACAAAAGCTGTAAAGGGGGTTTACAGCTTAATCTGTATTTTTTACTTTAGTTATTGGTTGAACAAAGCGCTTTTATCTCTTCAATAATTGCAATGCCTAGGGGATTATCGCCATGCACACAAATGCTGTCAGCAACCAGTTTCAACGATTTTCCAGATTGAGTAGTCACACTGTTACTGGCTAAAAGCTGTTTAACCTGAGCTAATAATGCGTCTTTATTATGCACACTACCGGCTATACTTCGTGGTACTAATTGCCCTTGGTCTGTGTACTGCCTGTCTGCGAACGCCTCTAATATCAGTGTGAGCCCAAGGTGGCGTGCCATTGTTTTGTGTAGCTTAGCATCGGCTGTGGCGAGTATCATTAGCTTTAAGTTAGCGGGGTAACTGGCAACCGCACCCATAACAGTGGTGAGTAGCTGCTGGTTTTTCATCATGTCGTTATAAAGCGCACCATGGGGTTTTACATAGCTAAGGGTTAGCCCTTGTACTTTTGCCATGCCATCAAGGGCGGCTATTTGATAGTGCAAACATTGAGTGAGCTCAGCCACGCTCATGCTCATTGAACGCCTACCAAATCCTTGCTTATCGGGATAGCTTGGGTGAGCGCCAATCATAACATTATGTTGTTTAGCCAGCTTTAGGGTATGCGCCATTACACTTGAATCACCTGCATGAAAGCCACAAGCAATATTTGCCATATCAATATGGGGCATAACATCGTTATCAAGGCCCATTTGCCATGCGCCAAAGCTCTCGCCTAAATCACAATTAAGTTTCATATTAATGACTCATCGATTGTTTAATAGTGACCGGTAATTGGCCTTTGGCTGGAGCTTGGCCTAATAATACTTTCGCCAGTGCAGTAAAAGCAGGCCCAGATACCAGCTCGTTTTTGTCTACATCAATATTGTAGGCGTAGGAAGCAAGTACTGCATCAGCATAGTTACCAAATTGTGCAATGTCATACGGTGCTCGCAAACTAATAAATACAGTTGGAGTGTGTTTTTGTTTAGCCATTTTTAGTAATGACTCAAGCGCTTTCGGTTGCTCTGCGTTATTTAAGGCAAAGTTTGGGTTATCGGCTAAGTCATCCATACCGCCAATTTCCACTGCACTTTGATTCGGCGTTGCATTGCCAGCAATAACAATACTTGCTTGGTTTATGTTGCGCTGCGCTTCACTTGGGTCAAAGCCCTGTAAGCTGCTGCAACTAAAACTGAGTGGTTGTGAACTTAACGCACTAATTGCTTGTTGCATTGCCATGCACTTGCGGGTGTCGGGCATAATAATATGAATATGCTGATCAGCGCCAAGTTTAAGCGGCAGCGTATTATTGTTATTTTTTATTTGGGTAATTGCCGCTAATGCCAGTGATGCTTCCAATTCGCGATGTGCTTTATTACCAATAATGTGTTTGGCATTGGCCAATGCATTAATGGGGTTAGGTAAAGCGTTTAATTTAAATTGATGTTTAAGTGAGGTAATTCGCTGCGTCGAATGAGCAATTTCGTCTGCGTCTAGTTGCTCTGTTTTAACAGCACTGACTAAAGAGTTAATGAGCGCATCAAGTTTATTTATATCCTCAGGCGTTCTAATTTCTATTGGCATCAGCGCAATATCAACCCCAGCTGCAAAGGTGTTTATAATCGCTTGAGTTGGGCTAAAAAAATGGCTAATACCGGCCATATCAAGTGCATCGGTTACCACTACGCCTTGATAGTTCAGCTCATCGCGAAGGATATCGGTCATGATTTTACGTGACATGGTCGCGGGTTTAATCATTTGCTTACCGTCTACATTGGTTAATGTACTGCTATCAAGCTCAGGGTATTGAATATGCGCGGTCATTATCATCCCAGGACTATGCTGCTCAATAATCTGTTTAAACGGCGCTAAATCTTGAGCGTAAATGACTTCTTTTGAATGCATCACTTTAGGTAAGCCGGTATGGCTATCTACATTGGTATCGCCATGTCCTGGAAAGTGTTTTATAGCGCTAATTATACCGTTTTTTTCAAACTCAATAACTTGTGCTGCACCCATTGCCGCAACTTCATCGGGGGTTTCACTAAAAGAGCGTACATTAATAACCGGATTGTCAGGGTTCATGTTTACATCAACCGTTGGCGCATAATTTACATTAATACCAAGCACCGAGAGTTCAGTGGCCAGTATATTTGCCGTTTGGGTTGCGAAATAAGTACCGTGCTCAGGATAAGTTGCGCCAATTGACATATTACCGGTGAATGAGGTGGCCACATCACGAGGTAAACGAGCTACGCGTCCGCCTTCTTGGTCAATAGAAATAAACAGTGGTAGGCCTGACTTAGATTTAGATGCAGCTTGTTGTAGCTGCTGATTAAGGTTAATTATTTGTTCTATGTTTTGGGTGTTTTCAGAAAATAAAATCACCCCGCCAATATCATAACGACTTATTGCTTTTGCTAATTCATCGGGCAATTCGGTTAATGGCGTTCTGCAGCGTTGGCTACTGCCTTGCTGACAAAAATAGCGTAAATCGAGCATAAGCTTTTGCCCTAGTTGCTGCTTAAGTGACAGCGCAGAATCGGCAAAAGAAGATTTTATTGGCATGAAACATCCGATTAAAAAAAGAGAAGACGATAACAAGTACTTATTTAGCAACACACACCTCAAGGCTAAATAAAAATAAAGTACACGCAGCTTAACTATTATTGAGCTTAACTGCAAAACCCAGCAAATATAAATCGTATGATTTAATCATCCTTAAAATAACAAAAATTAGGTCACATAGTGCGATTTATGTATTATATTAATGATGTATGCAGTGCATAGCAGTCGTTTTTATTTGCTTAGGATGATATTAAGTTGCGTTTTCGATCACCATTTACTTTTAAACTTAGGCAATTAATTCTTTTGTTAGCTATGCCCGCTGCAGCTGCTATTTTGTTTAGTGGTTTATATATTAGTTATCAAGTCCAAAAAGAACGGGTAATAGAAGATACCCTGCAAAGTAATCATGTATTTGCCAGTAAGTTAGCCTCAGCAACTGAGCACTTTTTAACAGCAGCGATGCAGCAACTTGAGTTTTCAGCCAAAATTATTGCCGATGATATTACCAACACTGAGTTACTTCAATCTGAAACCGATCGGCTTTTAAATCAGACGCATAGCTTTAATTCGGTGGCAATTAACATGCAAGGTGTTGTTAAAGCAGCCTCACCTGTGTCTTTAAATATTATTAATAAAACGGTTAATTCAGTCCATTCTAAGCTGGCTCTTAAATCGCAGCAGCCGCAGGTTAGTCTGCCTTATATTTCGCTTGCGAATAATTTAATTATTGTCGTTTCTTATCCACTGTTTGATTCGGTAGGGAATTATTATGGTTATATTGGCGGTAGCTTCTATTTAGAGCAGCAGAGTATTTTAAATGCTTTGTTAAAACAACATAGTTACGATGGCGGAGCGTACTTTTATGTGGTTGCTGATAATAAAACCTTACTTTATCACCCTGATTCTAAGCGCATTGGCGAGCAAGTATTTAATAACCCAGTTATAGAGCGAGTTTTGCAAGGTGAAGATGGATTCACTCGGGTTATAAATAGCCAGGGAGTGGCTATGCTGGCCGGGTTTTCCCACGTAGGACTTGCTAATTGGGGGATTGTTGCCCAGCGAAGTGAAGCGGCAACCCTTGCTACGCTTGATACTTTTCAAGGGCAGGTGCTTAAGCGAATGTTACCCATAGTAATCATTACTTTTTTATTAATTGCTATGTTAGCTCACTATATTGCTAAGCCGTTAAGATTATTAGCCGATAGCGCTAATTTATCGACCGATAAGAAAAACGTGGATCATCTTAAAAGTATTAAGTCTTGGTACTTCGAAAGTAACCAGCTTAAACACGCGATGTTAGAAGGCATTCATGTTTTGCAATCGCAAATGGGACAATTACGTCAAGATGCACTTACCGATCCGCTAACCGGCGCGCATAACCGGCGGGGTTTAAACATATTGCTTGAAAATTTGATGGATAAGCAGATCCCGTTTGCAGTGCTTGAAATTGATATCGACTTCTTTAAACGGGTTAATGATACCTTTGGCCATGATACGGGTGATGAAGTATTAAAAACCCTTACTCGTATTATACAATCGTTATCGCGCAAGCATGATATTGTGTCACGCACTGGTGGAGAAGAGTTTTTACTGGTATTACCTAACGAAAATAGTGATAGTGCGTTTGTTATCGCTGAGCGTTTACGTAACCAAGTAGCCACCACATCAATGGCAAAAGTAGGCTACATAAATGCATCTATTGGTATCGCTACTTGGCCACAGCATAGCGATGATATCGATCAAGTATATAAATGCGCTGACAAAGCGCTCTATCACGCGAAGGAAACGGGCCGTAATAAAACCGTGATAGCCAATTTTTAAAAAAATTAACTTACCTTAAGTTTTATTTAAGTTTCGCCAATTAAATTCTATCTATAGATTTAATACAGGCGATGCTTTTATGCAACTAGCTCAACATCATTCACCCGCTGTGCGGTTTCAACAGCCTTTTCATTTTTTTACTGCTACGCAAAATGATGAGCACCGCCAGCGCCTTGAAAACACCGTTAAACAAGGGTTTTTAACGGCGTACAATGCTCACCTTACTTCATTTATGCCGTTACTATGCCAGTACCAAACTGTGCAAGGTCAGTGCACTTTAGGTTTAAGAAGTGCAACCTCTGCTTTATTTATTGAGCAATATTTAGCTGCGGCCATTGAACAATTTTTACCACCAGGCACACCGCGAAATACGGTGTTTGAGCTAGGTAACCTTTGCTCAACACATCGTAAAGCCACGTTATCTCACTTTATTATTGTAAATGAAGCTTTGCGCGGCTTTGGCGCGAGCTACTTAGTGTTTTGCGCTACCAAAAAAGTACGCGCCTTACTGCGCCTACTAGGTGTTACCTGCAACGAAATTGCACTGGCTAATAGCACTGTAGTTGATCAGCCAAAGAGCTGGGGTAGCTATTATGAGAATCAGCCTACGGTGTGCATTGTTAATTTAGCGCAGGCACATCAGCAAGTGCTAAACACACCCATGCTGTTAAATATTAAACAACAAAACACACAACAAGTTAATGCATTGATGACTGCGTTGGAGCGCTTATGAGCCTATTAAATAATATTAATAAGGTAGCGAATGAACCCGTGGTTGTTAGCTACTTAGCCAATCAGGTACTGCCTATAAGCGCTTTGGAGTTACAACAAGAAACCAATAAGCTGACAGCTATTTTTACCGCTTTAGACTCTGGTGCAATGGCCTTTCAGCTTGATAATACACCCGCTTGGCTGGTTGTGGATGCCGCAACCAGCGCTGCCAACAAGGTTGCGGTGCCTATTGCCCATTTTTTTAGTCAGCAGCAAACACAGTATGTGTTAGCTCAATGCGGTGCGCAGTTTTTTATTAGTGATATGCCTCGTCATTCGCTAGGTAAGCATTCGCTGTCAGTAACATTATTTGAGCATTATACCCTTTATATTTATCAGCTCGATGCGATTGAGCCTGTGGACTATTTTACTGGCACTCAAAAAATCACATTTACTTCAGGTTCTACTGGCGAGCCAAAAGGGGTGTGTTTATCAACACAAAGCCAGATGCAGGTAGCTCAGTCATTATGTGAGCAAATAAATATAAGTAAACCAACTCACTTATGTTTACTGCCACTACCTGTATTGCTAGAAAATATTGCAGGTATTTATGCGCCTTTGTTAAGTGGCGGTTGTGTACATTTAATGCCATTAAACGAATTAGGTTTTGTTGGCTCAGGGATAAAAAACCCTAACAAACTCATTAGCGCAATCGATAGTGTAAAACCTAACACCCTTATTTTAGTGCCTGAGTTATTAACGTGTTTAATTGCCTTTGCAAAACAAGGCTGGCAACCACCAAAGTCACTTAAGTTTATTGCTGTTGGCGGGGCGCGGGTTAGTGAGTCTTTAATTTTAACTGCACGAGAATATAACCTACCGGTTTATCAAGGTTATGGTCTGTCTGAGGCGGCCTCAGTAGTGAGTTTAAACACCCCAAATTATGACGATGTAAATAGTGCTGGTGAAGTACTAGGGCACGTTGAAACGAAAGTTGAAAATGGTGAGTTATTTATTAAAGGATCGTTATTTTTAGGGTATTTAAATCAAGCGCCGCATAACCCAAATACCTGGTACGCCACTGGCGACTTAGTATCTAAGCGTAATAATAAGCTGTACATAAAAGGGCGAGTAAAAAATCTGATCATCACCAGTATGGGGCGTAATGTTAGCGCTGAATGGCCTGAATCATTAATTTTAAGCCAAAGTGCGATACAGCAAGCGATGGTGTTTGGTGAAAGCCAGCCATTTTTAAGCGCGCTTATTTATGCGGCTCCCAAGTTTAGTGATGCGCAATTAACAGCACATTTAAAAACAGTAAACCAGCAACTTCCTGACTACGCACAGATTAAAAAGTGGCATCGTTTGGCCCAACCTTTAAACGAGCAGCAAGGGTTATTAACCGCTAATAATCGCCCTAAACGAGCGGCAATTAGCCAGCACTACAGCCCTATTTTTGAACAGTTTTACCGACTTGGAGAAGTGATCCATGAGTGATTTTTTTAATACATTAAAAGCACAAACTCAAAACGAGCGTGAGTACTTATTAGCTGCGCCAATTATACAGCGTGTATTTAACGGACAAGCCACGCTTGAAGAGTACGCCTCGTTTTTAGCGCAGGCTTATCATCATGTAAAACACACTGTTCCTTTAATGATGTCACTTGGCGCACGTTTAACTGATGAGCAAGAATGGTTACGTGAAGCGGTAGCTGAATATATTGAAGAAGAAATTGGTCATCAAGAGTGGGTGCTAAACGACATTGCAGCCTGTGGGTTTGATAAAGAAAGTGTGCGTCATAGTCAGCCACAATTCGCCACTGAAATGATGGTGTCGTATGCCTACGATAGTATTGCACGTAAAAATCCGCTTAGCTTTTTTGGCATGGTTCACGTATTAGAGGGGACCTCAATTGCGCTAGCCGACGGTGCCGCATCAAACATAGCGAATGCAATAGGGCTTCCTAAAAAAGCGTTTAGCTATTTAACCTCTCACGGCGCGCTTGATATAGAGCATGTTAAGTTTTTTGAAAACTTAATGAATCAAATTACCGACGAGGCGGATCAGCAGGCTATTTTACATGGCGCAAAATGTTTTTACCGTTTGTACGGCGATATTTTTCGCGCTTTAGACGACGAGCCGTTTTTTAAAGCATCAGCACAAGAGCAACACGCATGAATACCGGCTTATGTGTATTAACTGGTGCGACAGGTGGAATTGGTCAAGCCATTGCCAAAACACTACACGGCCAAGGTTGGCAACTACTCTTGGTGGGGCGAAATAGTGATGCCCTCAATACGCTAAGTAGCCAATGTCCCGGTAGTATGGTTTTTGTGGGGGATTTAAAGGTTGCCGAAAACATGTTGGCACTCGCCATTAAAGCCAAAAAATTAGGGGGCGCTAAGTTGCTCATAAACAATGCAGGTATTAATGTAATGCAAAGCTTAAGTGCATCGAGTAGTGAGCAAATTGATAATCTACTGAGCACTAATTTAGCCGTCCCTATGAAATTATGTCAGCTGTTTTTAGCGCAGTTGCATGCGAATAAAGGCTCCATAGTTAATGTTGGGTCGTCATTTGGCAGTATAGGTTACCCATATCAAACACTTTACTGTGCTAGTAAGTTCGGTTTACGTGGTTTTAGCGAAGCGCTATCACGAGAGCTTTCAGATACACCCGTTAAAGTTAGTTATTTAGCACCAAGAGCAACCGATACAGATATTAATGATGCACAAACACGAGCAATGAATAAGGCGCTTGGTAATCAAATGGACTCCCCGCAGACGGTGGCTGATGAGTTAGTTGCGTTATTAAACTCAAATAAAACCAGACGATTTATTGGTTTTCCTGAGAAGCTTTTTGTACGTATCAATGGTGTTTTTCCACGTATTGTGGATAACGCAATTGCTAAACAGCTCCCTAAAATAAAACAGTTTTTAGGTTAATAGAGGATTTATTATGAAAAAATTTACTTTAGTAGCTTATTTAAGCATTGTTAGTGTGTTTTCATCGCCGGTATTTGCAGACGAACAAAGCGATTTACTCGCTATTCAACAGCAGTGGGCGGTTGCTAATTATGAGCTTAAAGATGATGCACAAATCAAAGCCTTTACTCAACTAAGTGAGCAAAGTGCTCAATTTATTGAAAGCTACCCTGATTCAGCAAATAGCTATACGTGGAACGGCATTGTACTGGCCAGTTTTGCTGGCGCAAAGGGCGGGTTAGGGGCGCTGGGCTATGCTAAAGATGCAAAAGCGTCATTAGAGCAAGCCCTTAAAATAGACGACAGTGCTTTAGGTGGCTCAGCGTATGCAAGCCTTGCAACCTTATACAGTAAGGTGCCCGGTTGGCCTATTGGTTTTGGTGATGATGACACCGCCGACAAGTTTTTTAAGCAAGCGCTCACTTTTAACAAAAAAGGCATTGATACTAACTACTTGTATGGTGAGTTTTTATATGACGAACGTGAATATGAGCAAGCTAAAGCCCATTTGTTAGTTGCGCAAGCAGCAGGTATTCGTGATACTCGTGCTAAAGCTGATAAATATCGTCAACAAGCAATTAGCTCTTTATTAGCTAAAGTAGATAAAAAACTACAGAGATAACAAAATAAACAATGCATTTATTATTAGTTGAAGATGATCATCTTGTGGCGCAAGGGCTTTGCCGCTCATTGCGCCAAGAAGGCTACAGTGTAGAGCATAGCGCAACGGTTAAGCATGCATTGCAATGCTTAGGCAGTGGTGAAATAGAGTTGGTTATACTTGACCTAGGTTTACCCGATGGTGATGGTTCACAAATTCTAAAGCACATAAAAGCGCAAAAAAAGTGATTCCGGTGGTTATACTAACTGCACGAAGTAGCATAGATGACAAGGTGCAAGGGCTTGATATGGGCGCTGATGATTATTTAGCTAAGCCATTTGAACCAGCCGAATTATTTGCTCGTTTGCGCGTAGCGAGCCGACGAGTAAATCAAGCTCAGTCGAGTTTATTACAGTGTGGTGAAGTGACTATGGACACGTCAGCGCATAGTGTCACACTCAGCAATGAGCTGCTTTCTCTGCCACGAAAAGAATACATGCTGCTAAAGGCACTATTGGAAAACCAAGGTCGCGTGCAATCTAAACAGCAGTTAGAAAACAAGCTGTATCAGTGGGGTGAAGAGGTTGGCTCTAACACCATTGAAGTGCATATTCATCACCTACGAAAAAAATTCCCCAGCGATTTTATTAAAACTCTCCGTGGTATTGGTTATGTCATAGGAAAGAGATAGTTCACGTGATTAAAACGCCCCTAGATTGCACAAACTTGAATTTACTAAGGTAACCATACTCTATGTCAATTCGTAAGCGTTTAACTCTTATTTTACTATCAATGATGGTGTTAACGTGCTTTTTAGCTTTAGTCAAAGGCTACCAAAAAAGTATGAGCCATGGTGAGCAATTACTCGATAGTGAGCTAAAAGTAGTCGCTGGAGTGTTGATGCAACAGCCTTTATCTATAAACGCCATGGCGCCAAAAATGCAAGAAAGCGCCCAGTTACTGTATCAAATTTGGCAAGCTGGTGAGCTCCTTAGTGGCTCTGACGAATTAAATCTTGATTTGAGCCAGTATCAAGCGGGTTTTCAAACGCTTAATATTGCAGGGCAGCGAATGCGGGTATTCGTTTTTGTCACTTCTTTACGCACCGTGATTGTTGCCGAGCCGATTGCTAAGCGGTTTGAACTTGCCGAGGCAGTGATTTTATCAGCCATGTTGCCTATGCTTTGGGCGGTTCCTTTGCTTGCGCTATTTATTAGCTTTTTTGTTAAATATGCCCTGGCACCATTAACCCGTTTATCAAAACAGTTAGCTCTGCGCCAAGCAAATGATTTTACTGCGATCAATTGGCAGGTGACTGATGAAGAGATAAAACCGGTGATCAGCCGCTTAAACGATTTATTTAAACGCGTAGAAACCGCCTATTTACGAGAGCGTTTTTTTGCCTCTGATGCGGCACATGAATTACGTACTCCCCTGAGCAGTTTAAAAATTAATGTGCATAATTTGGCTGCTCAACAAGGCGATAACCAAGAATTACAGGCCATGACTCAAGGTATTAACCGACTATCCAATATAGTAGAGCAAATGCTAATATTAGGGCGTACTCAGCCAGAGCAGTGGCAAAAACAGTTTAAGGAGCTGTCATTATTAGCGATCACGCAAGAAGGTGTTAGCCAGTTGTATGAAAAAATAGAGGCTAAAAACCACACTATTAGTCTTGAGGGAGATGACTTTATCATTAACGGTGATGAATTTACCTTAGTGACGTTGATTTCAAACCTACTTAGTAATGCCATAAAGTACGCACCAGCCAATGGACAAATAAAAATAACGCTAAAGCAGATGCACAAGCAGCGTATTTGGCAAATAGAAGACAGTGGCCCAGGTATGACGGACGATCAAAAACAACGGATATTTAACCGTTTTTATCGTGTTGGCGGTGACCAACACCCTTCGGGTGAACAAGGTGCGGGTTTGGGCATGGCAATAGTGCAGCATATTATTGCTATTTATCGCGCTGAAATTCACTTAACGGATAGTGATTTGGGTGGCTTAAAAGTACAGGTAGTTTTTGCAGGAGCTAAATGTGATTAAACGACTTATTAGGCCTTACTTATATTGTTGTGTATTTTTATCATTTAACGCCGCCAGTAAAGACTATCTTATTGTACTTAAAGATCATTTGTTTTACCCCGCAGAAATCGTCGTGCCAGCTAATAAAAAGGTACGCTTGTTAATCGAAAACCAAGATAGTACGCCTGAAGAGTTCGACAGTTTCGATCTCAATCGAGAGAAAGTACTTTACCCTAAGCGCAAAAGCGTTATTTATATCGGGCCGTTAATACCTGGGCGTTATGAATTTTTTGGCGAGTTTTCGCCCAATACGGCACGTGGTGCTGTCATAGTGACTGAAAAGGAGCGCTCTAATGCTAATAACTAGTCTAGTGATGAGTCTAAACCAGTTACTGCCGGTGGCCATTTTACTTATTTTACTCCAAGTTGTAGCCAAGCAAAGTTTAATGAAATTGCTGGGAGGGCTTATTTTAGGGATCGGGCTTTCATTTTTGTTTGTAAAAAGTGCGCCGTTAATTAGCCCCTTGTTTGACTATCAGGGTTTAGAATATGCCCAAATTGGTTTGTGTATTTTAATTTTTATTAGTGCACTGTACTACGCCATTAAACAAGCAACAGCTGCTTTTATGATTGCGATTATCAGCGTAATGACACTTTATTTAAGTCACTACATTATTTACCTGATTGGCTTTTGGCAAAACAACGAAGCGGCACAAAGTTTATTTATTGGCACTTTTTTAGGTTTGGGAATATGCAGCAGCTTTAGCGTGTTGTTGTATTTTTTATTGAGTGCAATCAAACAGCGCTTTGGACTTACCCCTTTATTGGTATTGTTAGCATTAAATAGTGCGGCAAAACTAGTTGTGGCGCTTGATTTGGCGAGCCAAATTGATTTGATAGCAACAACGGTAACCGTATGGGATTTACGTGCCATTTTAACCGAAAACTCAGAGTTTGGACGAGTATTGCGCGCTCTGATTGGTTATGAGGCTACGCCTAATTTAACCAGTGTTTTAAGCTATGCGTTGAGCAGCGTGTTATTTTTATCTGTTTGTTATTTTATTCCTAAATTAATCACTAAGGAAAAATCATGAAAGCAATAAACCTATTTGCAGCCACTGTATTAATTGGTTTTTGTTTATTAATACCTAAGCTGGCTTATGCTGATGGCATAGTAGTAGATAAAGTTTATCATCCGTATGTGTTGCCGTTTGAGCGCGAGTTAGAATGGCGGCTTGTGTCGCATCAAACCGACAGTGGTAATATTTTAGCGCAGCGCGTTGGCTTAGGCGGCGCAATAAACGACACCATGGCATTGGAAGGCTACATCGTGGGTGAGCGCGATGATAACGGTGACTTTGGCTTGCAAGCGTATGAATTGGAGCTTCGTTGGCAGTTAATAGAGCAAGGCCGGTTATGGGCTGATTGGGGCGCATTATTTGAATTTGAAAAACAGCATGACGCCGACGCATACGAAGCAACCACCGGCTTTGTAATTGAAAAAGAGTTTGGTCGTGCAAGCCTCACCATGAATGCTTTTTTAGTATACGAATGGGGGCAAGATATAGAGAACGAATGGGAAAGCGAGTTTAGAGCGCAGTATCGCTACCGATACTTGTCTGCTTTTCAGCCCGCGGTTGAGGTGTATCTTGGTGAAGACTTTGTGGGTATTGGCCCTGGGTTTATAGGCTTGCATCGCTTTGATGGACAAAAACAATTAAAGTGGGAAGCCGGTTTTATTACTGAAATCAGCCAGTCAGAGAAGAATCATAGCTTTAGAATGGCGTTAGAATTTGAATTTTAAGCTGCTTAAACAAGTGCTTAACATGTAAAGTGAGCTGCGAAGGTTATTTTATTAATTAAATCACATAAAGGGTTGACTTACCCCTGTAACTCTATATAGTAGGCCTCAGCTAGAAAGAAAGCATGATAATTTATAAATCTCCATTTCGTTGTTGTATAAGTAATACTTGTAGTACCGTCCTGAAGTTTTTAAGTACCATCTCATTTTTTGCTACACCGCCCATTAGGGCACAATTTAATTTTTTATATCAGGAATAATACTATGTCTAACATCGTATCAGGTACAGTTAAGTGGTTCAACGAGTCTAAAGGTTTTGGTTTCATCGAGCAAGAAAACGGTCCAGACGTTTTCGCACATTTCTCAGCAATCAAAAGCGAAGGTTTCAAAACTTTAGCTGAAGGCCAACGTGTAGAGTTCACTCTTTCACAAGGTCAAAAAGGTCCTCAAGCTGATAACATCACAGCTCTATAATTTTACTTTTTAAGTAAAATGAAAAAAAGCGCTTAAGGCGCTTTTTTTGTGCCCAAAATTTAAGAACATCCCACCACCGCTTTAGCATTCTCGTCATTTTATTGCTATTTACGTCATCTGCTATTTTAACATTACAAACAGCGTTATAAATTAATAGTCTCTACGAGTTTTCTAGGTTAAAGTTATTACTTAAACCACAGGGGGTGTGTATCTATAAATTTATATTATTAGCTTTTGTGCTGTTATTTAGCCAAAAAATTCAGGCTGCTGAGCCTAAGCTGGTTATTTATACCGAAAGTTTTCCTCCGTATAACTTTCAAAGTAGTGCTGGCCAATTGGCGGGTATTAATCATGATATAGTAAAAGATGCCTGTGTCCGTGCCGCACTAGAGTGCGAGTTTATTATGCTACCCTGGAAGCGCGCTTACCACTTAGTGCAAAATAACCCACAGTCAGCCATTATTTCTTTGGCAAAAACGCAAGAGCGAGAACCTCTTTTTCAATGGGTTGGACCCTTGGTGTCAAATCAAACCTATTTTTATAAATTAAAAACCAGCGAACATATTGTGATGGACGATATCACCCAAGCTAAAAACTATTCGTTAGGCATAGTGCGTGGTGATATTTATGAAATGCTGGTGCGCCGACTTGGGTTTGTAGCTGATAAAAACTTATTGCTATTTAGCGACACTGACTCGTTTATGCGACTGTTTTTTAAAAAACGCATCGATTTAATTATTGGATCTAACTTTACCATTGACCATCAAACTGAGCCGTTTGGATACTCTAGAGATGATTTAGTAAAGCTCGAACAAATTCATGTAGATGAACTTAAAGGCAATCATATTGGTTTTAATAAAGCCGCTTCACCTGTGATCGTAGAACGTTTTAATCAAGCTCTAAAGCAACTTAAAGCAGAGTCTGGCTATGAACCTTACATTAACCGTTATGTAAAAAATTAAAGCTTAGGTCGGCCAAGCGCAGAAAAGCTCAAAAAGTTCCCGCTTAATAATGCCTATATTACCTCTTCACAGCCATTCATCCTTGTTAACTTCGCACTCTTAAGCGCCTTTTGTAAAGGGCTGACAATTAAATGCTTCTGCAGTTACACAGTTGTTCATATTTTTTAGTGAGTGCAATGATGGCTTTTTATGGCGTAAGGAGTGCGTGAATGAAGGTTTAGCAAAGCATAATTTTGGGGGGCGAGTTGTTGAGGATTTAGAAAGTAGAGGCTATAAAAACGATAAAAGGGCCTTGCGGCCCTTGGTGAAGTATCGTTCAAGTCAGATAGTGCTTTAACCCCTTAAAGCGCTATCCTATTGTTTTGCAACAGATGGATCATCTCTTTAAGTTTCTAAGCTAGCGAGAGGAAAAACCCAGCAATTGCTGCGCTCATAAGGTTAGCCATAGATCCTGCTAACACTGCTCTGAGCCCTAAGCGTGCGATATCCTTTCGCCGACTAGGCGCCATACCGCCTAATCCACCTAGTAAAATGGCTATCGATGATAAGTTAGCAAATCCACACAATGCAAAAGTAACAATTGCTTGCGTGTGAGCACTTAACGTATCGCGATAATTTATAAAGTCTAAGTAAGCAACAAACTCGTTTACTACTATCTTTTGACCAATAAAGCTGCCGGCTATAATTGCTTCATCCCACGGTACACCGAGTAACCATGCAACAGGAGCAAATAAATAGCCTAATATTTCTTGAAGCGTCAATGTTGGGTAATCGAACCACCCACCAACGCCGCCTAATAAACCGTTTAGTAGAGCAATTAACGCCACGAAGGCAAGTAGCATTGCACCTACGTTAAGTGCTAGATGCATGCCGTTAGCTGCGCCTGATGCTGCTGCATCAATTACATTAACTGGTTTATCATCATCACTTAAATCTAAATCTGCTAAGTTATCTTTAGGAGTTTCTGTTTCTGGCACAATCATTTTTGCCATTAAAAAACCACCTGGCGCCGCCATAAAGCTTGCCGCAATAAGATACTTAAGGTCTACACCAATAATTACGTAACCGGCCATTACAGAGCCTGCTACAGTGGCTAAACCACCTACCATTACTGCAAACAATTCAGACTTAGTCATTGTTGCTATAAATGGCTTAACTATTAGCGGTGCTTCAGTTTGGCCCACAAAAATATTGGCCGTTGCTGAAAGCGATTCTGTACGCGAGGTTTTCAAAAGCTTTTGTAAACCACCGCCTAAAATTCTAATTATCCAATCCATAATGCCAAGGTGATATAAAACAGCTACAAGCGCTGAGAAAAACACAATAACCGGCAATACTTGAATTGCGAATATAAAACCAAGCGTATCTTGCGACGCTAGCGGACCAAATAAAAACCCAATACCGTCATTTGCATAACCAATAACCGATGAAACAGCTGCTGACATGCTTGTTAATACATTTTTGCCTGCTTCAAAAAACAGAACAAAACCGCCAATAACGACTTGCATAGCAAACGCTATACCAACGGTTCTTAAACTAATTGCTTTGCGGTTAGTTGAAGCCGCAAAGGCAATGCCTAGTAGCACCATCATGCCTACTAAGCTCATAAATGTTGTCATACAAACGTTTCCCGTTGTTATTCTTGTAAAATGTATTTTATTTTACTTTTTATAATATCAATCGCAACGCGATTCATACCGCCTCGAGTCACAACTAAATCAGCGTTATGCTTTGAAGGCTCAATAAATTGATAAAACATCGGTCTAACAGTTGCTTGATATTGCTCAACAACAGATTGTAATGTTCTGCCTCTTTGTTCCATGTCGCGCTGCATTCGGCGCATTAAACAAATATCTAGCGGTGTATCTATAAACACCTTAATATCAAATTCTTTATTAAGTGCTTTATCGCTCAGTAATAAAATACCTTCTACAATGAGTATTTTAGCCGAAGCCACACGGCGTGTTTTATCGCTGCGTGTATGTTGGGCATAATCATAAGTTGGTACTTCAACTGAGTGGCCATTACGAAGTTGTGTTAAATGCTCAAGCATTAATTCGTGTTCAAATGCATCAGGATGGTCGTAATTCGTTTGCGTACGGTGTGCCATCGGCAAATGCGATTGATCCTTGTAATAAGCATCTTCTTCAATAATGGCGATAGCGCCTGGTTCAAGCTCATTCACCAATTCATTGTATATTGTTTGGCTAAATAGAGATTTGCCGGACGCCGATGCGCCTGCAATAGCTATAATAGTTCGTGTCACTAAAGTTCTCACCCACACAGAAGGATATATTGTTGGTAGATCACAATAGCAAAAAAGACACGATTAATCTCTTTTGCTTCGCTTAAGAGTGCAAATTTATAATGTTTAGGTTTTATGAAACAGGACTTATGTCCTGTACGGAAAAATCGAAGAGCGGATAAAGTAACCACCTAGAACAGATGTGAGGTCACAATGGCAAGAGCAATTATCTTAATGGCGGATAGTTTAGGAATTGGCGCAGCACCCGATGCAGATAAATTCGGTGATGTAGGTGCTAATACATTCGCACATTTACTCAAGGCATATTATGACGAAACTGGCAGCAAGCTTTCGCTTCCTAACCTTTCAAAATTAGGGTTAGTAGATGCATGTGAAGCCGCTGGTAAAGAACCCTGTTTAATTGCTGATCGCAATGAGCCACAAGGCGCGTGGGGTTATGCAAAAGAGCTTTCAAGCGGAAAAGACACGCCATCGGGACATTGGGAAATGGCTGGCGTGCCGGTGTTATTTGATTGGGGATATTTCCCAAAAACACAACCGAGTTTCCCACAAGAATTTGTAGACGAGTTTATTGCTCGTACAGGTATTCCGGGCATTTTAGGCAATTGCCATGCATCGGGAACCACCATTTTAGAGCAGCTAGGTGAAGAGCACGTAAAAACAGGTAAACCAATCTGTTACACCTCAGCTGACAGTGTGTTTCAAATAGCCGCGCATGAAGAATCATTCGGCCTAGAGAAGCTTTATCAAGTATGCGAAATCGCACGGGCGCTGCTTGATGAAATGAATATAGGACGAGTGATTGCGCGGCCATTTTTGGGTTCAAATAGTCAAGACTTTGCCAGAACCGGTAATCGTCGTGATTATTCAGTATTACCACCTTCGCCAACATTGCTTGATGTACTTGCAAAAGACGGTGGCGAAGTAATTAGTATTGGTAAAATTTCAGATATTTATGCGCACCAAGGCATTACCCAAAAGCATAAAGCACCAGGGTTAATGAACTTGCTAGAAAAAACTAGTGAAGTGATGGCAACTGCGCAGGATCACAGTTTGATTTTTACCAATTTAGTTGATTTTGATGAAAAGTTTGGCCATCGCAGAAATCCTGTTGGCTATGCTAAAGCGCTAAAAGAGTTTGATGATTACTTACCAACTATTTTAGAGCAATTAAAGCCAGATGATTTATTAATGATCACCGCCGATCATGGCTGTGACCCTACCTTTCCAGGGTCAGAGCACACTCGTGAGTATGTGCCAGTTATTGCTTATCAGCCAGGAATGAACAACACGCCACTGGGTGAGCGCAATAGCTTTGCTGATATCGGTCAAACACTTGCGCAATGGTTTAACCTAAAAGCGTTAGAGTATGGTGATGGCTTTGTCGATAAGCTAAATACAGTTAAGTAATTTAAAAATACGCTACTATATTTTTAAAGTAATAGGGCTTTTAGCCAAACAAAAGGAAAACAATCAATGAGTACTCCGCATATCAGTGCAAACGTAGGTGATTTTGCCGAAACAGTATTAATGCCAGGCGATCCGCTACGCGCACAATATATTGCTGAAAACTTTTTAGATGATGCAGTGCAAGTAACTGGCGTACGTAACATGTACGGCTTTACTGGAACTTACAAAGGTAAGCCAGTGAGCATTATGGGTTCTGGCATGGGCATTCCTTCAATGTCAATTTATGCTCGTGAGCTTATTGTTAGTTTTGGCGTTAAAAATATTATCCGTATTGGTACCTGTGGTGGTATTGGCAGCGATATTAAAATTCGCGACGTAATCTTTGCACAAGGTGCAAGCACAGATTCTAACGTGAACCGTGCCCGCGTTCGTGGTACTGACTTTGCAGCGATTGCTAACTTTGATTTACTTTTAAACGGCGTTAATGCGGCTAAAGATTTAGGCATTGATGCAAAAGTAGGTAACGTATTTACTACCGATACTTTCTATCAAGCTGATGACACTTTCTATAAAGACTTAGATAAATTAGGTGTACTTGCTGTAGATATGGAAACAGCTGGCCTATACGGCGTAGCAGCAGAGTATGGCGCAAAAGCAATGGCTTTATTTACCGTAAGCGATCACGTGATCACCGGCGAAGCAACACCTGCCGATGAGCGTCAAACCACGTTCAACGAAATGGTTAAAATTGCCCTAGAGTCAATTTAATTAACTAAATAACCTGAACTTTGGTTAAGAGATTTACTATCCAGAGTTCAGGTTAAATATAACAGTTCCTTGGTAACGTATTCACTAAGTTTTGGAGACACGCCCAAAGTGAAGTGAGACTAAACCCCCAAAGCCGCATTTTATGCGGCTTTTTTTATGCCTGAGATTTTGATGCGAGCTTCGGGCCAAGGGCTTCGAGCTTTATGTTCCTAGGTTTTAGCACTAGCTCGCAGCTCGTCACTCGAAGCCCGTTGTTTTCTCATTTACTCTCATTCACTTCTCTGTGTTTAAACAAGAAATTAGACTTTAGATGTCAGATTAAAATACGCGAGGTAAACTTTCGCCTACTGATATGGTTACCTTCTAAATTTACTTTAGGCGGGGCTTTATGCCGTGCAAGGTCATTAATTAAAAAATATTTACCATCGAGAACACTGAGTTTACAGAGAAATGCTTAAAAAATACCAATCCACCTCTGTGTAGCGCAAAGCGCCTCGGAACCCTCTGTGGTGAAAAATTGTTTTTAGCAGTAAGTGCCTTTCGTAGCAGCGATTTTATATCGCGTCAGGTCTAGGATATTAAACACAAATGCGCGAGGTAAACTCCCGCCTACTGATATGGTTAACTTCTAAATTTACTGTAGGCGGAGCTTTATGCCGCGCAAGGTCATTATTCACAAAGAGGGCAAAGAGACGCTGCGCTGAAAGAGTAGATTAAAGATCTCAGGTTTTAGCACTAGCTCGTTGCTCGATACTCGAAAACCGTAGCCCGTTGTGTTCCCATTTATTTCCCTGTCAGTATTTATAACTTAATGCTAATGTTTAAGTTATAAAGCTTGCCTTTAAAGTGAACAATTTTAAAGTTTTAGCTGATAGCTGAAAAACGTCTTAAACTCTGGAGTAACTATGTCTAATTGGATTGATGCGACAGTAAAGTCAGTCAAATGGTGGAATGAATCGTTATTTAGCATAACCGTTCACGCTGATGTAGAGCCGTTTAAAGCAGGGCAATTTACAAAGCTTTCTATTATGGACGGTGATAAACGTATAGCTCGCGCCTACTCTTATGTTAACGCCCCTCAAAGTCCTGATTTAGAGTTTTACCTCATTAACGTGGTTGATGGTTTACTATCCTCTCATTTAGCCACTCTCAAACCAGGTGACACCGTATTAATAGAGCGCCGAGCAACTGGTTTTTTTACTCTAGATGAAGTGCCAGCAAGTGAGCAATTGTGGATGCTGAGTACAGGCACAGCAATTGGGCCATTTTTATCAATGCTACAGCACAGCGAAGTATGGCAAAAATATCAACACATAAATTTAGTGCATGGGGTACGGAAAAATAGCGATTTAAGCTATCAGGAGCTTATTGGCAAACTAAAAAGATTATACCCTAGTCAACTCAACTATATTCCGGTTGTTAGCCGTGAGGCGCCTTTACAGGGCTTAGCTGGTAGAATTACCACAGTGATTGAAAACAACGCTTTATATGAGCACGTTGGATTATGCGCCACACCAAATAACGCGCAATTTATGTTGTGTGGTAATCCGCAAATGGTTAAAGACACCACAGAATTATTATTGGCTCAAAACTATAAGCGTAATCGCCGAAAAGAGCCGGGGCATATCACTGTTGAGCAGTATTGGTAGTGAGTTATAACGTTATAATAACTATCTCAGAGGCCTAAAATTTGCTATGTTGCGCTTTAATTGCATTTAGTCTTTGTACTTAGGAAATCCATGAAATCTTTATTTATTATTTGTGCCTGTTTATTGGCCGCTTTCACGTTAAATAGTCATGCTATAGAGCAATCAACACAGCTGGACGAGACTAAACAAACACAGCAAAAAAACGCACCGCAGCAACAAGATGCGCTTGATACATTAAGCCAAGAGGCTAATACACCAAAAAAGCCGGTTGTTGAGAAAGTAAAAGCAGATGACTCTCAAGTACTGGGCAGTGAATCAACAAAGCCCGCACAGCAGCCTAATAGTAAAGCTGATAAAGCACAGGCTGTTGCGCAAGCTGAGCAAGCAGTAACACAAGCAAAAGAAGCACTCACAGCAAGGCAACAAGCCAAAGCAAAACAGTCTCGCGAGTCACTGGCTGTTGTTGAGCAATTAGTAAACGCTTACAACGCGCGTAACATTGAAGAATTTATTCGCATGTATGATGAAGATGTTGAGTTTTATATTTTCCCGAATGAGCTATTATTTAAAGGCAAAGAAAAACTAATAGCGCGTTATGGCATTATGTTTAAAAAACTTAAGTGTCTGCGCTCATCACCAATTAAGCGTATTGTGCATGGTGACATTGTAATAGACCATGAGCTATCAGAAACCTGTTCAACGGATGCGAACGTTATAGATAAACGTTCAGAGCTTATTTCAAGTTATCAGATCAAAGATGGTAAAGTGGTTAGAGTTTTATTTTTTAGGTAATTATTAATTATGCAGCTAAGTGACGAGAAAAAAATTCGCGTAATGTATCGAGTAGAGCCAGGCTGTTTAGGCCCTGATGGCGTAGACCACATTGAAGATTTTTGTCGCTTTGCGAACAAGCACATTAAATCGCCTTATTATGCGCAGTTATTATTTTTACCCCGATACGACAAGCAAAAAGATGAGCGCCAATATAGCGTTAAAAACCGCAATTTATCTCAGGTGCAGGCTAAAGCGTACTTAAATCATTTTGAAATTGATATAGAAGATTTTGAAGAGCAGCTCGACGAGCTGCTCTCTAAATCAATAGATTTATACTTTAAACGCTAGGCTTCATTTGAAACAATAGCATTAAAGCTTTCGTTATCATGTAGGCTGGCAAAAGCACTTTCGTGAAGTAGCTCGTTTCGCAAGTTAGGCGAGTACTCAAGCGACATTTTTATATCAGCTAGGGCATCTGCATGTTCATGGGTTAAAGCATATGCACAGGCTCTTTGCCAGTAGGCATAACCATAATCACTATCTATATCAATAGCTTGATTACAAAGCTCAATAGCTTGCTCAGTCTCATTTAGCTCTAATAACGCATCCGCTTTATAGGCTATGGCTTCTACATCTTCTGGTTTACGTTTTAAAATTTCATCGAATATTTCAATTTTATTGGCAATATCACTTTCTAAGTTGGCTCGCATCCATAACGAATGAACTTCGTTGGTGATCGATATACGTTCTTGGTTACTGAGTATTTCTTCAGAGCGAACTCGCAGTTTTTCTTCTAAAATTTTCAAGCGGTCTTCGTACTCGTCAGTAATAACACTAACTCGTGTATTTACTATATCTTCTACTTTATTTTTTACATCACGTAGTGAATTCCAGCCTACCAATACTAAAATAGAAGCGGTGGCGGTGATAATAAAAAATACATTGTTAATCGTGTCGGTTGTGTAAGTTAGCGCCCTATCAGCGGTATCTAACTGAGCATGAGTGACCTGTTTGGTTAAGTCTTCACGCAGTTTTTGTTGATCTTGGCGTACCGACTTTAATTCGTCGAGAATATAACGCTCAAGTAATGGCTTATACATTGGCTCTTTTAGCTGCGCTAATTCACGTTGCTGTTGCTCATCCAAGGTCGCGGTGTTTTTATCAGCAGCTTGCACTGCAGATGAAGCACCTATAAAAACAATAAATAGTAAAAAATAAAAACGCATTGATATGCCTAGTTAAAAAATTAATTAATCGCTTCGCTAACTTTAACATGCGCACATCATTGGTACTAGGGTGAGTATAGGGAAGCTGGCATTAACTTGGGTGGGAGTAATTATAGGCAAAAAAAACCAGCCCAAGGTGGGCTGGAAAAAACTACATCAACATCTCAGGGAACAATAGGAGATAGGGCCTAGTGTATGTGTCACTACCTGAATTTTTACTTAACTAAATTCAAATAGTTAAAAATAGGGAAGAAATAAAGGTGCATAAATAATTTATACACCTTTTATAACTATAATTTCATGGCGAAGGGGGTATTCCACTGTGCACTTAAGATAACCTAAGTCACTTTCAAACCCTTCAGCATACATTACGTGGCTATTTTTAATAACGATCATCTAATTTATAAAAAGTTTTAATATTCATTTGCTGGCAGCATCATCATATTTATAAATGATTGTAATCGTTTTAAAGCATCGCCTTGCGCTAGCGTATCAAAGCGTCTACACGTATATTGAATAAGCAGAGACCGTACACGTCATTAATATAATGGCAAAAAAATAACAGCGCTCCCAATTGGTGAATACCAAAAGCGGTAAGCATGGGCGTTTTTATTTATACTTAAAAAGGAGCTCAATATGGATAATCATAAAGCGGGTAAATGCCCAGTTATGCATGGCAGTAATACCACAACTGAAAACACCAATACAGATTGGTGGCCAAACTCACTGAATTTAGACATTCTTCATCAGCACGATAGTAAAACCAGCCCTTACGATAACGACTTTAATTATGCCGACGCTTTTAACTCATTGGATTTAGAGGCGCTTAAAACCGACCTAAAAAACTTAATGACCCAAAGCCAACCGTGGTGGCCAGCTGATTGGGGGCACTATGGTGGCCTGATGATCCGTATGGCATGGCATGTTGCGGGCTCATACCGTTTAGCGGATGGCCGAGGCGGTGGCGGTACGGGTAATCAACGTTTTGCTCCACTTAACTCATGGCCTGATAATGCTAACCTCGACAAAGCTCGCCGTTTGCTGTGGCCAATTAAAAAGAAATACGGCAATAAGCTTTCATGGGCTGATCTGATGATTTTAGCCGGTAATATGGCGTATGAATCAATGGGACTTAAAACCTTTGGCTTTGCTGGCGGACGAGAAGATATTTGGCACCCAGAAAAAGACGTTTACTGGGGCGCAGAAAAAGAATGGCTTGCGCCTAGTGATGAGCGTTATACCCAGGTTGATAAACCCGATACCATGGAAAACCCATTAGCAGCAGTACAAATGGGCTTAATTTATGTAAACCCAGAAGGGGTTAATGGCAAGCCCGATCCACTTAAAACCGCAGATCAAGTCCGCGAAACCTTTGCCCGCATGGCCATGAACGACGAAGAAACCGCAGCACTCACCGTTGGTGGCCACACTGTTGGTAAAACTCACGGTAATGGTAAAGAAGAAAACTTAGGCCCAGAGCCAGAAGCTGCCGACGTACATGAGCAAGGCCTTGGTTGGAATAACCATAAAACCCGTGGCATTGGCCGCGATACCATGACCTCAGGTATTGAGGGCGCATGGACAACCTACCCAACTAAATGGGATAACGGCTATTGTAAATTGCTACTCAATTACGAATGGGAGCTAACAAAAAGCCCTGCCGGTGCTCATCAGTGGGAGCCGGTTAATATTAAAGAAGAAGATAAACCCGTTGATGTGGAAGACTCATCAATTCGTTTAAACCCAATAATGACCGATGCCGACATGGCAATGAAGCTCGATCCCGCATATCGTAAAATTATTGAGCGTTTTAATGACGATTTTGAGTACTTTACTGACGTATTTGCTCGCGCATGGTTTAAGTTAACCCACCGTGATTTAGGGCCAAAATCGCGCTATTTAGGTGCCGATGTACCAAGCGAAGATTTAATCTGGCAAGATCCAATTCCAACGGTTGATTACACCCTAAGCGACGCTGAAATAACCGACTTAAAAGCGAAGCTACTTAATTGTGGATTAAGTGAAACCGACTTAATTAATACCGCATGGGACAGTGCACGTACTTATAGAGGCTCCGATCACCGTGGTGGTGCTAATGGCGCCCGTATTCGCCTAGCTCCGCAAAATAACTGGCAAGGTAACGAACCTGCGCGTTTAGCCAAGGTACTTAGCGCACTTGAAACACTGCAAGCGAGCTTAACTAAGCCTGTTAGTATGGCTGATTTAATTGTACTTGGCGGCACCGCTGCAGTAGAGCAAGCCGCTAAAAAGGCCGGGGTTGATGTAACCGTACCATTTTCCCCAGGGCGTGGCGATGCAACTGATGATATGACCGACGCAGTGTCATTCGAGCCATTAGAGCCAATTCATGATGGCTTTAGAAACTGGTTGAAAAAAGACTACGCTGTATCCGCCGAGGAGCTATTACTGGAGCGCAGCCAATTAATGGGCTTAACCGCACCAGAAATGAGCGTGTTACTTGGTGGTATGCGCGTACTGGGCACTAACTATGGCAATAGTGACCATGGCGTTTTTACTGATAAGGTAGGCGTACTGAGTAACGATTTCTTTGTTAATTTAACCGACATGAACAACCGCTGGGAACCTGCAGCTAAAGGCGAGTACAACATAGTTGACCGTGCAAGCGGTAAAACTAAATACACGGCAACGCGGGTTGATTTAGTGTTTGGTTCAAACTCAATCCTCCGTGCATTGGCAGAGTTTTATGCGCAAGACGACAACAAAACCCGTTTTGTACATGACTTTATAAACGCATGGGTAAAAGTAATGAACGCCGATAGGTTTGATATTAAATAAATCTGAGTAATATTTAAAAAAGGAGCAGCAATGCTCCTTTTTTATTACTTAAAGGTTAAAGGTTACGAGCTTCGGGTAACGGGCAACGAGCAACGGGCAACGGGCTGCGAGGCGCGAGCTAGTGCTAAAACCTGAAACCTTTATCCTTTAACCTACTCTTTCAGCGCAGCGCCTCATAGCCCTCCTTGTGCATAATTAATTAAAAGCTATTTGAACACAGAGAAGCGAATGAGAGTAAATGAGAAGACAACGGGCTTCGAGCTGCGGGCTGCGAGGCGCGGGTAAAATGCAAATGCCTATACAATAGCTGCTACACCCTGTTTGTTGCTTTTCTCCTCTAAGAGCGCAGCGTCTCATAATCTCTGTGGTGAATAAATCACTTAAAATCTATTTGCACAAAGAGCAAAGAGCGAGTACAAATGAGCAAAAAAACACAGCCTTTCTTTGCTTTTTTATAAATAAATTACTAATTGCGTTTTAATTAATACCAAGCATAATTTTGGCGAACCCCGAACCCCGAACCCCGAACCCCGAACCCCGAACCCCGAACCCCGAACCCCGAACCCCGAACCCCGAACCCCGAACCCCGAACCCCGAACCCCGAACCCCGAACCCCGAACCCCGAACCCCGAACCCCGAACCCCGAACCCCGAACCCCGAACCCCGAACCCCGAACCCCGAACCCCGAACCCCGAACCCCGAACCCCGAACCCCGAACCCCGAACCCCGAACCCCGAACCCCGAACCCCGAACCCCGAACCCCGAACCCCGAACCCCGAACCCCGAACCCCGAACCCCGAACCCCGAACCCCGAACCCCGAACCCCGAACCCCGAACCCCGAACCCCGAAATACAGACACAAAAAAACGGCGCTTAAATAAGCACCGCTTTTAAATGGTTTAGGCTATTTCTTTAACCTTTAACCTTTAACCTTTAACCTTTAACCTAGCTCTTAAGCTACTTTATTTTCTTCGCAGCTTGCTAGGTATTCGTCAAAGGTACCTTGAAAGTCAATCACTTGCTTGTCTTTAATATCAACAATACGGGTTGCTAGTGACGATACAAACTCACGGTCGTGGCTTACAAAAATAAGCGTGCCTTTAAAATCTTTTAGCGCATTGTTAAGTGCTTCAATGGCTTCCATATCCATGTGGTTTGTTGGTTCATCCATTATCAGTACATTAACGTCTTGCATCATTAACTTACCGAATAACAAACGGTTTTTCTCACCACCAGAACAGTTACGGGCTTTCTTATTTGAGTCGTCAGCAGTAAATAATAAACGCCCTAACATGCCACGAACCATTAAATCGTTGTGCTTAGCGGTGCGCCACTGCGACATCCAATCAAATAACGTTAAATCGTTATCAAAGTCTTTGCTGCTGTCTTGTGGGCAGTAACCAAAGGTCGCGTTTTCTGACCATTTAACTTCACCGTGTAAACTTTCAAGCTCGTTAACTAAACAGCGTAAAAAAGTGGTTTTACCTACACCGTTTTCGCCAATTACCGCAAGCTTTGCACCCGCTTCTAGCAATAAGTCGCCGCCGGTAAATAACGTTTCACCGTCAAACCCATGGCCAAGTTTGGTTAGCTCAAGCGCTTGGCGATACATTTTTTTGCCCTCGTCAAAGCTTAACGACGGAGTCATTCGACTCGATGCTTTAACTTCATCAAGTTTAATTTTGTCCATTTTTTTAGCGCGCGAGCTGGCTTGTTTCGCTTTAGAAGCGTTAGCACCAAAACGGTTAACAAAGTCTTGCAGCTCGTCTATTTCAGCGCTTTTTTTCGCGTTTTCAGCTAATAACTGTTCGCGTTGCAAGCCAGAGGCTTCAAGGTACTTTTCGTAGTTACCTGGGTAAATACGCAGCTCGCCGTAATCAATATCGGCCATGTGCGTACATACCGAGTTTAAAAAGTGACGGTCATGGGAAATAATGATCATGGTACATTTACGTTGGTTAAGCTCATTCGCAAGCCACGTAATAGTATGAATATCTAAGTTATTGGTTGGCTCATCTAGTAGCAAAATGTCAGGGTTAGCAAATAGTGCCTGTGCTAACAGCACACGCAATTTCCAACCAGGGGCTACGTTTGCCATTAAACCATAATGAAATTCTTTATCGATACCCGCATCAAGTAGTATTTCTTCTGCGCGGCTTTCTGCGGTGTAACCGTCCATTTCAGCAAAGATGCTTTCAAGCTCTGCCACTTTCATGCCGTCTTCTTCGCTCATTTCAGGCAACGAGTAAATACGGTCGCGTTCTTGTTTTACTTTCCAAAGCTCAACGTCGCCCATAATTACCGCATCAACTACACTGTATTGTTCAAACGCAAACTGATCTTGGCTTAGGTTACCTAACTTTAGCCCCGGCGTAATAGACACATTACCCGCACTAGGCGTAAGCGCACCGCTTAAAATTTTCATAAATGTCGACTTGCCGCAGCCGTTTGCGCCAATTAAACCGTAACGGTTACCGTTACCAAATTTAGCTGAAATGTTTTCAAACAACGGCTCTGCGCCAAACTGCATCGTAATATTTGCGGTGGAGATCAAAAAAAGTAATCCTAGAAAATTAATGGCAGGGTTAAGCTGCAGCAAGGTGCCGCATAAATAAACAAGCGATAGAGTAAATAATAGGCCGCGAATTATACAGATCCACGCCCAAAGATGAAAGGTAAAAGAATAAAGCTTAAAAGCTATAACAGCTGATAAATAGCGTGTATGTTGCTTTTATTTTGCTTAATTAACTCATTTATAGCTTGTAACTCTGCTTGGTTAATAGACTTTTTACTCAACATTAAATGAATCGAACTCTTATTAATGGCCGCCATATTAGGAACAGGCTCAACGCTTGGATGTTGGTTTATAAAATATTGTGCAGCTACTTCGTCTTCGATTGCGTAATCTACCCTGTTTTTATTGAGCATAGCAAAGCGCTTATCGGCTGTGGGCATCATAATAACGTGAGCGGGGTGGTCTTGTTTAAATTGCGCAAATGCAGCGCCATAATAACCACCACGGCCAATAGCGAGCGTTAAATCTCTATAAAAAATATCGCTTAGGTTATTTATATCAGGAGAGTCGCTATATTTATAAAGGCGCATTATTTCATCGCGATAAGTATCGCTAAAATAGGCATAACTTTGTCTATCAGGGGTTATGCTGGCTGCAAAAACAATATCAATACGGCCTTCTTTTAACTCTTCAAAAGCACGAGCAGAAGTAGGCAGCAACATAAACTTTAAACAAAAAGGTGAGCTGTTAAAAATCGTATTTACCACATCAATTTCAACGCCTGTTAAATTGTTATTAACTGCCACCACATAAGGCGGCCAGTTGCGTTCATTAGTACCTACTTTAAGTGTTTTGGCACAGGCTAATACGTTAAAACTACCAATTACTAGTAATACTACAAAAGCGATTTTTAGCATTTCATTACTCTAAAAAATGACTACAGCTAAGTATACACTAGCTGGCAGATTTATCCCGTTTGTAATAAATATAGGGCGCGCAGTGCAGCAATAAATGACTAGTTCGTAGGTAGCTCAGTAAAAACAGAGCTGGGACTTGAGGGGGCGACACTAACTTTTAAACGCTTGGTAAGCTTATAACGGCTTGAATAAGCGTTTATTCAAGCCGTTATACTGCAGGGTAAATAACAGCCATGTTTTATATAACTTTAATACTTTCAATGGTGTAGAAAAATTGGGTAAAAGTGTAAACAGCATGAGTTTAGTACAGTTAAACAATGCTTTTTTGTAATGAAAACATACTACTTAGGGCGTAATGTTGCTCTTATCTCTGTATTTATTAATTATGATCCTGTAGATTAGTTATAAATGAATGCCAGATTAATAAATAAACCAAGGAGCGGTGAATTTAGTGCCCACTAAAACACTCAATTACTACAATCAACATGCACAAGCTTTTAGCGACTCAACGCTTAATGTTGATATGTCGGCGCTTTACGCTGAATTTTTACCGCTTATCCCTAAACACGGTCATATTTTAGATGCAGGCTGTGGCAGTGCCCGCGATGCCATGTATTTTAAACAGCAAGGTTTTACTGTTAGCGCGTTTGATGCAAGCGAAAACATTGCAAAGTTAGCCAGTAATTACTTACAACAAGCCGTAGAGGTTAAAACCTTTCAGCAGTTTAATTGTACCAATATGTACGATGGCATTTGGTGTTGTGCCAGCTTATTGCACGTGCCAAAAGTAGAGTTGCCACAGGTGTTTTTAAAGCTGCAAAATGCCCTAAAGCCAAACGGTGTTTTGTATGTGTCGTTTAAATATGGCACGCAAGAACGCGTGCATAATGGCCGTGAATTTACCGATTTAAATGAAGATGGCCTAACCGCGCTAATTACGCATCACACTGAGCTTAAAATAATAAAGCAATGGCAAACGGTTGACCAACGACCAGAGCGCGAAAGTGAAGTGTGGCTAAATGCGTTGATTGATCTGTAATCAAATATATTAATAATAATTAAAGGAACTAAAATGACCAATTATGAAATATTCATCGCCCTAGTCGCACCAAGAGGAATAAGCGTAGAAAAAATTATCCAAAAACTGGAAGCCTCGGTGGGTAATTATGGTTATAAAATAAAAAGAGTTAACCTACTAGACATCAACTCAACTTCACAAGTTGAACAGAGCTTAAACATTCAAAATAGAGTTGATATAGAGAGCAGGTATTTATCCGGTCTCAGAGAACTAGTCCTAAATGAAGTAAATGAAGATGCCCCGAAACTGTATGAACCACATGATTTAATTAGCTCACTTATAATTAAAAGAGTGCAGGAGCTCAGAAATGATAATGAAAAGTATACGGTTTATATAATTGATAATGTTACGCACCCAAAAGAGCTTAATGCGTTAAAAGCAGTTTACAAAGACTCATTGTTTACTATAGGGATTACAGGGCCTTTATTAGACCGGGTTAATTTGAAAAAAGAACAGTTTAAACTTGAAGGTTATTCAGATAGTGAAGCCTTAACACAAGCAGCTAAGTATATTTATGATGACTATAGTCAGCTTAAAGAGACTATTGAAATCGATGGTAAATGTATTGATGTTTCGAATGATTTAGGTAAAACCTATCTTCTCTCTGATTTTTTTATCAACCTAAATTCAGAAAGTTTTAAATGTAATATTCAAGGATTGGATGAATTATTAAGCCAATCTATTGAGCGCTATGTTGATTTGATTTTTGGCGCGCCTATTGTTACTCCAACCCAGTCCGAACATAGTATGTTCCTTGCCTATACTAGTGCTTTAAGATCTGGTGACCTTTCTCGTCAAGTTGGTAGTGCTATAGTTAATGAGCTTAATGATGTTATAGCTTTAGGTGCCAATGAAGTCCCTAAGTCTGGCGGCGGACAATATTGGGCAGACAATTTATATATTGCTAATACAGCAGAGGATGAAGCCAAATTAAAACAATCTGTTGACCAAAGGGACTATGTTATAGGCTATGATACTAATGCAGTAGTTAAAGATAAGTTAACAGATGAATTAATACAATTATTTGTCGATAAAGCTCTAATTTCTGAAAGTAACAGAGCTGAAGCAGAGTTAATACTCCAAAAATCAACTTTAAAAGATATTACTGAGTATGGCCGAGTAGTGCATGCTGAAATGTCGGCATTAATGAGCGCTGCTAGAAATGGTACTGGAGTGAAAGGCATGCATATGTTCTGCACTACATACCCATGTCACAATTGTGCAAAACACTTAGTAGCAGCAGGAATAGATAAGGTTCAATATATAGAACCTTATCCAAAAAGTAGGGCTGCGGACTCTCATGATGATTCAATCTTTGATCCAGAAAAACTCACAATCGCTTTGGATGAGGAAAACAAACAGGAAGCAATTAATAATATTACTGAAGCCTATTTAGATATTAATGTTAAGCGCAATGAAACTTCCAATAAATCATCGGCAATTGTCAACGATAATGTTATTAAAAATAAGCTAAAGCTTGTATTTGAGCCTTACTCAGGAGTGGGACCAAGTCGCTATGTAGATTTATTCTCTATGAACATGGGGAGTGGTAGGAAAATAAAGCGAAAGAGTGGCTCTCAAGCTATTCAACTAGACAGAGGGGCAATTTCAGTACCACGTATACCTATTACTTCATCTCATAACGAATTTTTTGAAAACGAGTTTATGAGGCAGTTAGAAGAAAAGTTAAAGCAGAGCTTTAGTGAAATACGAGATAATGTACTCAAGTCCTTCCATACAAAATATAAGCTGAGAA
Source organism: Pseudoalteromonas sp. KJ63-1 (assembly GCF_055808145.1). The sequence goes on from NZ_JBVVRL010000002.1 coordinate 325,347, forward strand.
ATGAAAACCGACAAACCTCTAGAATTAAGTTTTGGAATCAGAAAAATTCATATGGATATATAGTTTCTGAAACAGGTAAGGACTTTCCTTTCAACGAGCAAAATATTGAAGATAAAAATTATATACCCAAAGATAATGAGCTTGTTAGCTTTGTTCCACTAAAAGGTGAAAGCGTAACTTTTGCAGATAAAATTTTAAAAATACCAGAGCAAGAAATAGACGAAAAAGTCAGTACCTATAGTGATTCAAAAGTTAAAACTTCCACTATTAAGTTTTTAAATGAAGGTAAGAACTTTGGCCACATTAAAAGTAATCAACCTATTGATTATTATTTTAGATTTGAGCAGGTTTCAACGTGCTCTAAAGATAAGCTAAAAGTTGGTATTGAAGTTTCGTTTGAGTCATGCACTAGTGTTGATGGTAAACCGCAAGCTAAAAACATTAAGGTGATAGTTTGAGGCTGCAACTCGACTTTATTGCCTATATTCAGCGCATGCTCGTTGAGGGCGATTTTAGTGCAACCTACAAATTTGCATTGCTGCATGCTTTGGCTGATGTATGTGTTGAACAGCCACTTCAGTCAGAGCAAAGTGAATTGGTCATAGAGCTGCCAACGCTTGCTGACAAACTCATTACTTTGTATTGGCATCATGCTATGCCGTTTTCGTCAGAGCATACAGATGAAAGTGCCTTACTTTTGCAAAACACCGGTGCGCAATCAAAAGTTATTAGCGTATTGTTTGAATGCCAACAAAACAATATTCGTAACTTACGCCAGCTAAAGCAAAGTGGTTTTTACAAGTCGACTTTTAATGCTGCTATGGCAACATTAAAAAGCGGCCCGCTTTGGCGCTTACAAATACTTGCCAAGCAAGAAGAATGCTTTTTATATCCGCACACTAAAAGTTCCAAATACATTACTTTAAATGCAGGCATTGCCAGTTGTTTTAGGCGCTTTTACGATCTAGTAACTTATTTGGCTAAAAATGCATGGCTGCAAAAAATTCAAAGCATAAAACACAACCAAGCACTTATTGGCCCGCAAAGCCAACTACATGACTTTTTATTTGGCTTTGACCGTAATGCACTTATCAAAGCTAAACCTGTTTTGGTAGAGCTGCAATCTAACAATTGTTTTTATTGTCAAAAGCCAATGAAAAGCGATGTTGAGGTTGATCACTTTATACCATTTGCCCGCTACGCTAACGACTTAGGCCATAATTTTGTGGCAGCGCACCGCACATGTAATAACAATAAACGTGACTTTTTAGCCGCGCAACAGCACCGCGAACGCTGGCAAAAGCAAAATTTGGTTGTTAACAGCCAAATTATTAGCAACGAACTAAGTGCATATTTTCACTGCGATGCAGATAAATCTCTCGCAGTAAGCAATTGGGCGTATCAGGTGGCACAAGCTAACAACGCAAAATTATGGCTTGGAAATAAAGACCATTTTGAACAGGCAAAACCAACTGCGGACATAGTGACTTTCCCGCAAACAAAACAACCTGAGTTAGATCAAGTTGCTAAGCCCGAAGTTAGCTTAAAATCAATTAATAACGCATTAAAGCTGCCGTATTTCCCCAATATAAAAATTGCCTGTGGGCATTTCAAAACAGGGGATGAAAGCGATATGGAATTGATGAACGCGCCAATTGGCGCGGGCAAGCTAGACCCGCAAGTGCATTTTTTAGCACGCGCATCGGGTAACTCTATGAATGGTGGTAAACACCCAATACTTGATGGTGATTTACTGCTACTTGAACTTATAACGTCCGATAAAGCGGGATCGCTACGCGGCCAAATAGTGGCGATAGAGCGAGATGATATAGGCGGGGAAGGGCAGTATTTACTGCGTAAGGTTAATAAATTACCTAATGGGCAATATGAGCTAATTGCTCAAAACCCAGATTACGAGGTAATGGTTGCTGATGAAAGCATGCGAACGTTCGCACGGTTTAAACAAGTGGTTGCAGAGTAATTTGTAGTCGCGCGCAGAGCGCAGCTTTTAAGTTTGTAGGTCGTGGCGTAGGCGGGAGTTTACCTCGCGCTTAAATTGTAGGTCGTGCTTTAGCGCGTCAATGTGACTGATAATATTAGGGATTATGAAGGGATTAATAACCTCTATTCGAGGTTTTATCGCGTTGGCGATGGCAACCAAAGGGCGGCTGTCGCCGACCGCCCTTTGGAATCCCACGGCGCGCCCGAGGATCACACTGTGTCCTCAAGTTAAAAATTGATGTGAACGTAAGCGCCGTGTATTCGCCGTCCATGGCGAAGTCATGGCTTAACTTGCATCCATGCAAGTGATTACTCATCAATTTATAACTTTCGGGTGTGATCACGGGGAGTTAGAGTATGTTGGTAGATTTATATTAGAAGTTATAGCTGGGTTACCTCATAATTTCATAGTTGTGAGAACTCACTAAACAAAAGTTAGATTATTAAATAAGGACTTTCAATGGTTAAGGGCACAATATCATTTTTTAAGCTTGATGATTTCGGATTTTATGAAAAAGGAAAAGAAATACCAGAGTATAGTAATTTTCATGAGATGGTCGCAAACTTTCATGATTGGGTAGAAGGCTGTACCTCATATGAGGATACATGCCCTTTTGATGGAAAAAAGAGGACTACAAACAAATCACTATTCTGTTTAAATTCAACTTATGATCATAATACAGGAGATGTGGTGTTAGTGTTATGGAAAACAATAGGTTCGCATGGTGGATCCGTTAATGGAATTGATATAACAGCTTCGCCTAATCAAAATTACATAAAGACAGTAGAAAAGTCATCTAAAGATGTTGTATTTGGTGAGCCTATGTACTACTGGTTTATTCCTACCCTTAATGTATTCGCATCTATAAAACTAGCAAATTCTGTAGCTGATACAAATTTAGTAAAGAGGTATTTTAGATCTTATGTTGAACATTTTATGGAGTGCAAGGGGCGTCACGTTTCGATGGAGGAGAAAGATGGACTTAGTTACAAAAAAGTTACTTTTAGCAATGAACACGGCAAAGGTTTACATTTTAAGTTTCATGCAAGTACGTTTAAACAGAAAATGAATGAAGATAGATTAGAGGCATTACGTAAAAGAATTACACACCTTGTTAAAAGAGATTATATTTCTGCTACTGGTAGTCAAGGTCGTGATTTATGGTCAAAAATGACTAATGGATTACCTTTGATTTCTGCCCCAAAAACTAAAGATAATCGAAAGGTTGAAACTGTTTCTGAAATACAACCAACATTGCAAGAGTTAAAAGAGTTATTACATATTTACGAGCAGTCAAACTTTGGAAGCTGGGAGAATATTGGTGTTCGAGTTGATGATTCTGATAGAATTATCTGGCTAAATGAGTTTTCTGCTAGGGAGTATATAGCTTTGGATTATAAGCGTGAAAATTTACCTGTGCTTACAGCTGAACAGCTTATGATAAAAATTCTAAGTAAACGAGATGATTTGATAGCTACTGTTGCGAAGGCACAAGAAAAGGCGGCATAATGCGTTACTTAATACTGAGTAGTATTTGTATATATTTTATTATTTTTTATTCAGTTGTAAAACTCAATATTTCATATAGCTATGATTCAATGAAAGAGTTAGTGAATTATCTTACAGCATCTTCTGGTGTGGTTTTTACAATATTGGGACTTTGGATCGCATATGTATACCCAAATGCGATTGTGAAGATAGTAAGACCTAGTATTGAAGACATTTTGAAGTCTGAAGATGTTGCTAGAATAAGAAGAATGTTAATTGTTCTCTGTTTTTGCATTTTGATTATTGGGGTTGCATTACTGTTTCATTTATCTTATTTGTTTTTGGTGAAAACTCCCTTTTATGCTTCTAATGCATTGTTAATAAAGAACTTTGCTCTTTCTGTAATAGGGTGTGCTTCATTATTACAACTAATAGTTTTTTACTTTGTTATCGCAACTAATATTAACTTCTTACATGATTTATACACAAAAACTAATATGAATGAAGTTAATGAAAAGTTATCTAAATAGAAAAGTATATTGTTATATTACACCTTAAGAGCCTTCATTCTTATCTGCATGAGGGCTTTTGTATTTATAGCTATATATCAACGGATATTACAACAACGTTAGACCACATCATTATAATGCTGGTTTAGCCCCAAAAGAAGCAGAGTTTAGATACCAAGATTCTAAAACTGTGGCCAAACAGTTATCACTAGCTCATTGCTTTTCTTAGTAATAATTTTATTTTTACGGTACTATTTTCTATGGCTTGATTTCTTTGCTCAGCTCATCAACTAAATCATGTGTGAATGGCCAAGGAATACCGGCTTTGCGTGTTAACTCTTTCAAATCGGGCGTAATTCTTTCAATATTTTTTGCTGCATTTAGGTAAAGCCGATTTTGTTTTATGATACTTTTTCCTAGTAATTCTAATCGCTCTCTTTCACTCTCGATTTCGTATTTTTGTACTGTGATTGATTCTAGTAGCAACTGTTTCTCATTCACTGATTTTTGAACTGCATCTCTATTTTCATATAACTGCATTATTTCGGATTCTAATTTTAACTTCCTAAAAGAAAGTTCACTGACTTCACTCTCTAGGCTTTTATTAAATTGTTCAACTAAAAACTTTTTTTCTTTTTGAAATGCCTTAATAGCATTTTCTTTATTTTCTTTATTTTCTTTAATAGTAAAACTTTTAACACTGTTTAATTGATTAATATCTTCTAGTAGTTTTTTCTTCTTACTTATTAAGTCTTGGTTTTTAAGATTCAGCTCGTTTCTTAGCGTAGCCTCATACTCATCAATTCTACTTTTTATATTTGACCTCTGACTTATGTTTTCATTGATTTGAGATAGATTTTGTGAAGCATATTTAATATTTTTCACAAGTGCTTTATATTCAACTCTGTACGCATTACGAATTTTTTCTTCGTCGTTTTTTACAATCACCTCAAGATTATTTTTGGTATATGATAAATCTCGTAATTGCTCTTTGAGAAACGTTACGGCTGCATTTAAACTTGTCTTTTCTTGTTCGTATTTATTTAAAAACTCCCTTCTTTCAAACATTAAATCTTTAATTGATTGACGTTCATGTGCATGACATAGCTCACCTATAAATCCAGCAGGAGCAATACTCAGCCATTTTGCATTTGAGTTTTCAAATAAGTCACTTACTTCTTCTAATGTTATTACCTCAGAGGTAGGAACGAAATTACTAAAGTCGAACTCGATAGCGTTTTTATTTAACCTTCTATATTCACTAGTTTTCTCAGTCCCGCAGAAATGTGATACTGCTATTTCAATTAGAATTTGCTCACCCTTTGAATAACCAATCACGTCAGGAATTCGTTTTGAATTATCAATGGGAGTTTCAATATCAACATTATCAAAAATAAGTGTAAAGTTATAAGGATCAAAGTTACCAATTGGTATTGTTAGTTTTTTATTGTTGTTGAGTACTTCTTTGGCTAACAAGTGAAGCTCTGTTTCGTAGCTCCATTTACAGTGTTTTGCTTTTTGATCATCTGGAGCATGGGCGAAATGGTTTGCTTGTACAGCTCCTTTTTTGGCAATTAACTGTGATCCGCAATCAACGCAAGTACAATTACATTTCAGGCCTCTTTGAACATCATCAATACTCGTGATCCAGTTTTGCTCATTGTATGCCCTCGTCATTTTATAGTTATGGCTCATTAAACATCCTTATTTTAAATTATCACCCAACCGCCAATTTTCCAGCCTCATGCCACATTTCACTTGGCATGGGGTTGGTTAATTCCCACGTTATATTCATCGGCTGGCTGCCGTTGTGGCTTTGGTATTTAACTTCGCCGTAGTTTACAAACCCCATGGTTCGGCCGTTTTCGTCTTTTCCTTGTTCGCGCACAAATAACAGGATGGTTTTGCCTGTTTTTTGATGTTCAATATAGCTAAGGCCGCGGCCGTGTTCTGGGCGGGCGCTGTTTTGCGTTTGCCAATGGAACAGGGTAGGGCTGATTGCGTAGTCGTGATACAGCGTGGTGGGCGAGTAGCTTTTTTCACACTTATTAAGTGTGACAAATAATAACTCTAAGTTTTGGTTTTTAAATTCTAAAACACCTTCGCGAGCGGTCGATTTTTTATCAAACGAGTGCGCCCCAAAAGCGGCGAGTATTTGTTGACGCGTGTAGCGGCTGTGTAATTTTATTGCGTGATTAGGTAGGCACGTTAAATCGCTTTCTTGCTGGTGAATGCGGTTTATTAACAGCGTAATTACTTGGGCAAGTTCCTGTTGTAACTCTTTGTGTTTTAGTGCCTGTAAGCTCTGCTTAAGGGTCTTAAATCCTAAACTTGTGCCAGTGCTATCCCAAAAGTTGTAATGCGCCATAAGCGCGTACTGTTGATTTTGTGGCGTTGGGGTAAAGCTAAAGTCGTTGTTACATAAATCACGTAAAAAGCATAAGTAACTGAGCGAGTCGCAGCCGAGTAATTGGGTGTTGATTGCGCGGTAATACGCGGCGTAAATATCGGCTTGCTGTGTTGGTATTTCATCGCCTTTTAGCCAGTGCCAGCCGCCGAGTTTTTTATCTTTTGGTTTGTATATATCTTCAAGCGTAACTTGCGGGTTTATGCGTAAAAAGCTACTTAGCGTGAGCGTGTCATTGGTGTGTTGCGAGTAGCTATTTATAAGCTGTTGTAAACGGCGTTTAGTGTTTATGGCTTGCTGTATATTTTTTAATATTGTTTGTTGCGTTCGCTTTTGTAGTTCTATACGACAACCCAGTGGTAAATGCGGGAAGTTGTTTTCAATTTCGGTTTTTATTGGCTGGTTACTTTTACCAATGAGTGCGCGGAATTTACTGGCAAAGTCGTATTCTGGGCGGGCGTTGCCTACAAAGTCGAGTACGGTACAGCATTGCTTTTGGCTGTTGTCGGGCAGGCGCAGACCACGGCCGAGTTGCTGTAAAAACAGTGTTAAACTTTCCGTTGGGCGTAAAAATAAAAGTGTATCGACCTCAGGAATATCGATCCCTTCGTTAAAAATATCAACCACACACAATATTTGTATTTCACCTTGTCGCAGTGCTTGTTGTTTGGTTGCGCGCTCATTACTGTTTTTACTGGTTAGCACATCGGCGCTTATGCCTGCTAAGTTAAACTTAGACGCCATAAATTCAGCGTGTTTTTGGCTTACGCAAAACGCCAAGGCTTTTATATCGTGAACATTGGTAACTATATCAGCAAGGCTGGATATAATTTTGTTAGCGCGGCTGTTCTCCCCTGTATAAAGGTTACTTAGCTCGCTTATATCGTAACGGCCGCCTCGCCAAGTTATTTGGCTTAGGTCGGTGTCGTCATCTAGTCCAAAATATTGAAACGGGCATAAATGGCGCTGATTGATTGCCTCTGGCAAGCGGATTTCAGCGGCTATTACGCCGCAAAAATCATCGAGTATATTGGCACCATCTTGTCGCTCTGGTGTGGCGGTTAAGCCAAGTAATACAGTCGGTGTAAAGTGGTTTAATATAGCGCGGTAACTTGCAGCGCTTACGTGATGTACTTCATCTATAACTATGTAATCGTAATAGTCAGGAGTTAAATTAAGCGATTCAATTTGGCTGTTTAATGTTTGGATTGACGCAAATAATTGGTTATAGCGTTGTGGCTTATAATTACCTACCCACAGCTCACCAAAATCGTTGTTTTTAAGCACGCCACGGTAAGCGCTTTGCGCTTGTTTGAGTATTTCTTCACGGTGGGCTACAAACAAAAAGTGGGCGTTTGGGTTTTTATCGTAAACGGTTTTAAAGTCGAACGCAGATATAATGGTTTTACCAGTTCCCGTTGCAGCAACCACTAAGTTTTTAAAGCGATTATGTACGCTGCGCTCAACGCTTAGTTTTTCTAAAATAGCGAGCTGATGGGTTTTTGGTGTTATATCAAAATAAAACTGGCTGCTTGCTTGGCCAACACCACGTTGCTCGTTAAGTGAATTTATGAGCTTTTCTTTACATTCAACCTTGCCAGTAAACAACTCGAAATCTGGCGATTGCCAGTAGGTCTCAAAAGTGCTTTTAGTTTTAGCTATGATGTGCGGAATTTCTTGCGCGGTAATTTTTAAGTTCCACTCAAGGCCGCTGGTAAGCGCCGAATGCGATAAATTAGACGAGCCAATATAACCAGTATGAAAACCCGTATTACGCATAAACAAGTATGACTTTGCGTGTAAGCGCTCTTGCTGGTTGTTGTAACTAAGTTTTACCTCAGTGTTTGGTAGGTTTGCTAAAAACTCCACCGCTTTAGCATCCGTTGCGCCCATGTACGAGGTGGTAATAACTTTGAGCTTATTGCCGCTTTTGGTAAACGCTTCAAGCTCATTTTTAAAAATACGTAACCCCGTCCATTTTATAAATGAGACAAGCCAGTAAATAGTGTCGGACGATTTTATCTCGCGTTTTAGCTCGGTTTCGAGCGATATACCCGCATTCGCACCGCTAAATAACTCGCTTTGTGTAAGCCCTGTTAGCGGAAAAATATCGTGAGAGTAGTCTTTAAGATTTGCCGCAATAGGGTTTTGGGTATTAAACAATGCAGTAAGAATACGGCCTTGGCTGTCGATAAGGTTTTCATTGATGAGTTCATCATCGCGAATATGATCTTTAAGCCAAAGCACAAGGCTGTTTGCGAGGTTTATTTGTTCCTGCAAACGCTCGTTTGAACTAGGGATTGCATCGATGGCATGTTCAACCAGCTTCCCTAAAAAGCGCGAAAGCCACGTAGCCGCCTCAGCCGATTCTAGTTGGCGTTCGCCCACATAAAACTGGTCACGATTTAAGTTCTGCTCAATTACTTGTGTAATTAACTGCTCGTAAATACCAATTTGTTGCATTAAATCGCTCCCTGTTTGCGAGCATTTAGTTTACTAGAAAATGCAATGTAAACAAGCATTAACTCATTATTGAGTTAAAGGCCGCCGCCAAGAAAATTCCCCCGTGATCACACCCGAAATTGAATTAATGGTGAGTAATTTACAGCATGGATGCTGTTAAAAAGCGTAATTTGGCCACGGATGGCCTATCTACGCTGGTTACGTACATATCATTAATTTAAATTGAGGAATTAGTTTGATCCTCGGGGCGCCGTGGGGTTCCAAGGGGCGGTCGGCGGTATCCGCCCCTTGGTTGTCGTCGCCAACGCGACATTTAAGACGTGTATTACTTTAGAAACATAGATATGATTAAAATATAGGAAAAATTAATTTAAGGGAGTAAAGAGTGAACTTATCAGAAGCTGCAACGGAGATGCTAAACGACTTTAAAAAAATACGGGAGTATTACTACCAATCACAAAGTTCTTATTAAGTAATTTATTTTTACTTAGTTTACTGGTCGTTGTTCCATTACAAATAGCGTTTTGGATATTTCAATTGGGTTACCTCTCAACATTCGGAATAACGTACGAAACAATTCAAAGAAATGCTATTCAAGCTCAACAGCTCTGGGTTGATATGTTTACTGTTCTTTCTTCTGCTTTGATCTGGTTGATGGGGCTGACTCTTTCATTATGTATTTTTGCTGTTATTCATCCCCTTATAATTAATTATTTTACTCTTAGAAGACTAATAAAACGCCTTAAAATAAATAATAAACGTTTAAGTAACTTATCGAATATCACTATAAAAAAGAGGTTCGGGCAAATTTATATTAAACGAGTCGAAAAACGGGGAGGATTATTTTTTGGTTTTGCTAGGATGTCTTATGTCCTCACTGTAATAATTATAATCGTTTTATTATCATTTTCTCTAGGCTCATTACATGTGTATGAGAGTGCTACAGATATAGCGAAAAAAAGATTGCCGCATTTAAACAAAAAGGAATTTGTGATGATGGTAGTGGGCAATTAGGTTGTTATTCCTTAAAAACTAAGACAGAAGTACACAAAGGTTTTTTAATCGCGACATCTAATGAGTCTGTTTACTTGTTAAGTCTTTCGATGGAACTAAAGGTTGTGCCTAAAGCTAATATTCTAGTTTTAAGTAGGAATAATGTGCGAATTAATAATTAAAGGGATTACATTTACCCGTCATGTTGCCCGAAAAGACTCAATTGATGAGTAATTAATTGCATGGATGCAATTAAAGCCGTGACTTCGCCATGGATGGCGAATACACGGCGGTTACGTTCATATCAATTTAGACTTTGAGGAAAGTGCAAAATGCTCGGGGCGCCGTGGGGTTCCAAGGGGCGGTCGGCGGTATCCGCCCCTTGGTTGCCGTCGCCAACGCGACTTCTACTCAAATTTGCAATTAAAAATTAAAACTGGATACAAACACCCGTTCAGACATGATTTAACAATTCGCTTAAACTATCTGTTTCTATTTTAGATTCAATCCTCTATATTCAGCCTAGGCGCTCAAAGGAACACAGCACTCAATTTAGGGATAAATAATGATTAAATGGATTTTATTAATACTACTTTGCCTATTTACTTCTCTCCCGCAAGCATACGAGCAATACTCGCAAGAACATTGCGATAGTATTGTAAAAGAACGTGAAACAATACGTTCACGGTTGCGTCAAGGCTATAAGGTAAAAGAAGGTGAGCGGTTAAAAGCACGGTTCAAATCTTTATTTGAAGAACTTGCAAAGCATTGTGATAAACCCAAACAAACCAATCGAACACATCAACGCTCTTCGGCTTACAGCTCAAGTAATAATGCATTACTGCACTCGCGGGTGCCTAATATGAAATTGCATAGTGACAGCTATAGCGATCCTGAAAAGCTGGCTGCGTGGTCTGAATTTTATACTTTACCAAAGCGTTGCCGTTCAAAAGGAATGCAATCATCCGATTTCGTGTGGTGCAGTGAATACCGTGGTGAACAAAAGCGCTTATTTGAAGCCCAGTGGAATAAGCGACGATAAAGATGTTGAGCACAAAATGGCGCGTGCTATTTGTATTTATTGTGCTGTTAATTGCAGCGGCATTTATTGCTAACCACCTAACTGGGCGGGTATTCAACTACCATGATCCTATTGGCAGTGTACGAGCTATTTACGAAGATATAAAAGCCGAAATCGAAATAGTTGAAGAAGCAGAGCAAACCCTAATTAAACCCTCTATAGGCTCGTTTACTACTAAAACAGTAATACAAAACCATTTACCACAAGCCGATACAACGCGTTGTACAGATGTTTCATTAGGTGAAGTAAAATATAAGCGTAATGGCAATATTTACACTTGGACTGATAGCCATGGTGTGCCCCATTTTAGTGATACTAAGCCAGATTTTGCGGTTGAAACACTTGATACTGACTTTGTTGAGCCGCTCGATTACTTTGAATTAACGCTACAGGCCGCTAATTTACCGCCGTCGTTTACAGAAAAATTACGGATAAAACTAAATACTGTATTTAAAGTGTATGGCCAAATTATAGGGGCAGATGCATTAAAAAAGGTAAGGTTAAACCTGACCGTATTCGCAACGCGGAGTCGTTACGAACAAGCGATTAAACAGCGCGGAGCAGATCCAATTAATACAGATGGTATATATTTTCATGCTACTAACTCTGCGTTTATATATTATCGAAGCGAGCAAAACGCAATGCGCACAGCAATACACGAAGCGGTGCATGCTATAAACAAAGCAATACTAGGCACAACACCTCGTTGGCTTAATGAAGGGCTGGCTGAATATTTTGAATATACCAACAACAGCATGCAATTAGTCAGCATTGAACCTAACCTAAGTTGGATAAGTAACAAACACATAGCGCAAAGTGTTTTTACTATTAATTGGTTGATAGGTTTAGATAACAAATGGCAAACAGCGGATGATACTAAGCTTTATGCGAGCAGTTGGGCGGCGATATATTTTTTAATGGGCTCGAGCAAAGGCAAGCAGTTTTTAAAAAGCGTTATGTTAGCCGAGCAAAAATCACCTTGTAGTAAACTCACAGCTGAAACACTGGAAAGTATGTTGTATCAGCACTTTCCGCAGCTGTCTAAAGACTATAAAACATGGTTAAACAAACCATTTATAAAGCACCGTTTTTAAAAAGATATTAAAAGCGGCGCTTTTCGCGTCAGCAAGCTTAACGCCTACGGTAAAATTTAAAGGACGCTGTTAAGATAATCCCCCGTAATCACACCCGAAATTGAATTAATGATGAGTAATAGCAGCATGGCGGAATTTTGTTCCCGACAAATTCCAAGTACCTAAATCTTTTTAGGCAATGCGCGTTAAGCGATGCTTACACACGGACGTGTTTCACCGCGTTTACGTTCATATCATTAATTTGAATTAAGGAAATAGTGTGATCCTCGCAGCGCGAGGAAGTGGAAGCATGGATGCTGACAGGAACCCAGCTTCACGGGTGAATTATTTGCAGCAGAGTTGATTTAAAGACAAATCACACTTTGGTTGCCGTCGCCAACGCGACGAAACTAAAAATTTTCAATCAAAAGCCAAAGCGCGAAGTAAACACCCGTCTACAAGCTACTTCGAAAAATAAGTAACAATGCAGAGACAAAGCATCATTCCTGTGACTGAAATCAAGTGGACTGCGCCTAACACTTTGTCAATTGGACGAGAGTACTTTGCTACAAAACGCCCATCAAACATCGGAGTTGGTATGCGGGAGCGTTCAAAAAACATCGCAAATATATAAAATGACACACTAGCGCCAATACCTTTATCCCAATTTGGGGGAAGTACTCCATCCTTTTCCATATTTTTATTAATATGTTTGACTGAAATTCTCGAAAATAAAACACCAGATGCAAAGGTGCCTATCATAAATACGAACAGAGAATATCCAGCAAAATGCGCTACGGGCATTTAAAAGACCCCTTCAAGTATAGGTTTTCTGTCGTATATGTTTTCAGACGTTTTTTTCATAAATTTATTCATTTTTATACTTGCTGTAAAACCGACATATAACCCTACACCTATCGCAATAACCCATCCATAAGGAGTTAACATAAGCAAAGAGCTGAGTGCTGTGGTAGTAATCGAACCGACATAAATACCAGATGCGGTAGATGCACCAAAACTGGCTAGCTCAGTTGATAAACTTCTTTGCCAGTCGCCACCATTTTTGTAATCGTTGTAAACCGAGTTTGCTCTAAAGGCGCCATCGAGTAAAATCATACCATTACCAAGCCAACGGCCCGTATTTTCAATATATTTAATTTTTTTAAATTCTGCGGTGCTGCTTATATCTAATTTAGTGGAGTGTCTGGCACTTTTAGCTATGTGAACGCCACGATTTGGGTTAGACCAGATCGTCCCTCTACGACTTGCACGGTTAGTATTCATAAAACGTTGTAGTTCAGCTTGATATTTAAGCTGAAGCTCTTTAAATAGTTCAAGAGCTTTTTGCTCTAAAGCGATCATATGATATTTGGGCATGCCTGACTTATGTGCGGCTCGTATATCTTTTAAAGATGCTTCATATTTACCCGCTAAAGTAACAAATTTTGAACTGCGGGCTTCTATTGATGTAGCACCAGAGCCGATAAGGCCATGAGTGTTGTTTGCTAAAAACGGTATAACTTGAGCTTGAAAGTCAGAAATAGCAAGTAGTGTCTCGCTGCCAAAATCTCGCAGCATTCCAGCTATGTTTCTTCTTGATTGTGCTGGTAAAAACGCAAATTGATTGACTATATTTTTTTGTTCTGTTGTGGGAGCGCTTAAAGAGTCAGTGTATTCTTTGCGCCAAATATAAGGTGTGCCTGAGGTGATTACTTTACTTTTTATGTGATTGTTATCTTGTGAGAAAGCATTGTTTTTATAAGTTTTACATTTTACTACTTCTGCAGTAACTGCATCCAAGCAGATTCTAATTTCTAGAGCCATGTTCAGTATCCTTACTTTAGTCCAGTATCATAAATGCTAACGCCTTTTAGTTTAACCGTCAATGCCAAGCATGCAGGCAATAACAGAAGGCGTTGTAAGAAATATATTATTATGAGGCAGGACTGGAGGGGTTAAATAATGGCACTTTTTTGGTTGCCGTCGCCAACGCGACATGTATAAATATAGGCGACGAGCGACGAGCGACGAGCGACGAGTGACGGCTTTCGAGCTATTTAAAGCGGCGCTTTTCGCGTCAGCAAGCTTAACGCCTATGGTGGTAAAGATGCTAGGTTTAAGGGAAGTAACTAGGCGCTAGGTTTTGTTTTGCCTGTCGCTCGCGGCTCGTTACCCGAAGCTCGTCGTTTGAGCCCGTTATCGATTTTTTACCTAAAGGTCAGTGTGCTATTACTCTTTTAAGGTCGTATGTTTGCATTGTTTAGATGTCGTATGTTTGCTATATTTTATCTAAGCAACGAGAGTAATTAATATGACAATAGCAAGTAAAGTAACCACAAGAATAAATCGCTCTAAGCGTTATGTTTTTGAGCGCGCTGATTTTGCTGATATTGCAGGTTACGACCAAGTTGGCCGTGTTTTAAAAAAGCTGGTAGATAGTGGCCAGTTGTTACGCATTGGCTATGGGCTTTATACTAAAGCGCGAGAAAATCGCATTACTGGTAAGTTAATGCCAGCATCACCTGCGGGTGCAGATGGTGTCATTTTAGAAGCTATTGAAAAACTGGGCGTTGAGTACCAGTTTGATGAATTTTCACAACGCAGTCTTGAGGGTGAAAGTTTACAAGTACCCGCTTCATTTAAAATAATGACCAATAGCCGGTTTAAGCGTAAAATTGTTGTAAATAATAGCGCTATCAATGCGAGTTGATAGCGATTTATTTTTAGATGTAGCGGATGCTCTTGGTATGGGTAACCCTGCCATTGTTGAAAAAGATTACTATGTAGTTGCACTACTTAAGCTACTTTGTGAGTTATCTTTTGAGACGCATTTTTTAGTTTTTTCAGGCGGTACAGCATTAACAAAGTCAGGCATTAAAACTCACAGGATGTCTGAAGATGTTGATATAAAAATCATTCCTAAAGATTTAACTGCTAACACGTCTAAAACTAAAAGAAGAAAGGCTAGAAAAGCGCTCCACTTACAGTTAATTGCTGCAATTAATTCAGATAATTATTTTTCTGTAGAAAATACGCCAACTGTTTTTGATGAATATCGATATCAACAAATTGATATTCGCTATCCTCAAGCCCATTCAAAAGCCCCATGCTTACGACCGTTTATTAAATTAGAGCTTATAGAAACATTACTTTTTGATAATGTACAAAGCTGCAATATATCTTCTTTAGTGAACGAGGTAACTCAACAGGCATCAGAAGTGCCGCTGATGGATTTTTCTAGCATTAAGAGTACACAAGCTGAAAAGTTAGTGTCTATGCTTAGACGCACAGCGAGCTTTGCACGTGATAATAAAAGAGACGATGATCCTGCGCTAATTCGCCATATTTATGATACGTATTATATTCAACACGCTGGATTGGCGAATGTTCAAGATGTAGTGCCTTTAGTGCAAAAAGTCATTGCGGAAGATATTACCCGTTACGGTAATCAGCATTTAGAATTAATGGCAGAACCGATTATTGAACTTAAGTTTGCTTTAAACGTGTTACAAACTAATTCACTCTATGAAACGCGCTTTAATGAATATGTTGTTCCAATGATTTACGGTAGTCATAAATTGGTGTGGCAAGAAGCATTTGGTGTATTTAAATCATTTTGCAAAGATGTTTTAAATGATGTCGAGCTTTAACCGTCAAATTTGAAAAGTGCTGTATTTTCATAATCACTACACACTAAAGCTCGGAGCGCCGAGGTGACGAATGACCAGCAAAAATATCAGGAATACTTTTGAACAGCTTTGCTGAAAGGCGTCGAGAACCGAGCTGCGGGGATCGGGCTTCGAGTATTAAAAGCTGCGCTTTTTGCACCAGCAAGCTACACTTTACAGCATAAATAATCCCTTAACCTAACTTAACAATATCACCCTGTAAGCATGGCGTTTGTTCAATTACGCCCTGTATTAAAGTAATTAACTGACTTGCCGTTTTACTTGGCTGGCGTGTGTTATGCCATAGGGCATAAATAGGCCGGTTTGCAAAAGCTGGCTGCAATTCAATATAGTCAAAAGCCTGTTTGTCAGTAATATAACTAATTTCACTCATAGGTAATAAACCAACTCCATTTCCTTCCTCAACCATTTTTCTGGCTATTGTTATATCAAAGCAATAACTTATATCGCTGTAGAGCTCTGTTAGTTTGTTAAGCATGCCTGTTGGTAGCTGCGCTTGAGTATAAGGTAAAATTAGGCGAGTTTGCGGCGCATCTTTTTTGCTAACCAACTTAACTGCAATAGCGCCTAAGCGTTTTTGATAATAACTTGAGTCTTGTTGTTGACCAATGCGAATAGCGAGGTCAAAGCGTTGTTGGCTCAACTGACTATTGGCATTACTTGGCGATATGTGAAAATTGAGCGAAGGATTATCTTTTATAAATGTATTTAGCGCAGGCATAAGTAGATCTGCAATGATGTTCTGTGGGCATAATAAATAAAAAGTATTGCTGTTATTGCTAGCACAATTAAGGGCGGTTATTTGATTATTTAGTGCTAACACTGAATCTGCAAGCGATGTATAGAGCTGCTCTCCTTTTGCTGTTAGCACGATTCCTCGTGCTGTACGTTGCAATAATGGCTCTGTTAATTTGGTTTCAAGTGCTTGAATACGTCGCGATAGCGTCGATAAATTTAAGCCTAAGTCTTTTGCCGTTTGGCTCATACTTTTACGCCTAGCTACCTCTATAAATAAATGAATGTCATCAAGCATTTCTGTTTCTCAATCTTAGTTTGCATTTTTGTGACTATGGAAGCTTCAAGCTTTTGAATATAGTAACGCCAAGGAGGAAATATGAAAATTCATTTTATATTTACATTGGCATTTTCGTTCATGATGTCGTTTTTACTATCTGCATGGGTGACCTACGTAAATTTAGGTTTAAGCGATACATTTGTGCAAAGCTGGCTAACTGCATTTATTAATGCCTGGCCTGCGGCTTTTTTAGTGGCCTTTACCGTAGCACCGCCAATTCGTGCTGTGGTTATTAAATTAATTAATAAGGATTAAAGATGATTAATATAGTGGCAAAAATAACCCCTCAAGCTTCATTATTTGATGACTGTAAAGGGCGTTTACAGCAAATTTTAAAGCCTACACAGGCTGAGGTTGGCTGTATTCGATTTGAGTTATACAGCAATAGTGAAAAAACATGCTTGTTTTTAGTCGAACAATTTACGTCGCAAGCCGCTTTGGATGCGCATTATTCACAGCCTTATGTAAAAGAGGTGTTTGCATTTTATGAAACGGCGTTAGCAAAACCGGTAGAAGTAAATAAATTAGTCGCGATTGAGCAAGTTTAATTTATCGTGTGTACTTCATTAGAGTTGAGAGAATGTTTGATCCTCGGGGCGGTCGGCACTGGCCAATTCGACATTTATAAATAAAGGCGATGAGCGCTGAGTTGCGGGGATCGGGTTTCGAGTTATTAAAAGCTGCGCTTTTCACGTCAGTAAGCTTAACCCTACGGTAAACTTGAATGCCTCTGCTAAACAACTTCCTCGTGATCACACCCGAAATTGAATTAATGGTGAGTAATTAACTGCATAAAGGCTTTTAATTTTTATATTGATTTTTAGTCTTGAGATATATAAATTGAACCTGAATTAGGGAATTACAAAAAAAGGATTTTATTATGTTAAAAGTACATGTTTGGTTACCTCATGGTAGTATGGTCGGGCATGCTTCAATTTCATTTGGTACAACTTATATTAGCTTTTGGCCTGCTGATGGCGCGGGTAAAAAAGATTTAAAGATAAAGCGACGCCAACCAGGCCATTTTATGCAGGCTTTGGAGCTTGATATTGAAAGCGAAGGTAATCGACGACCACTAACTATCACTATCGCAGATGCTAACACTGATGCCTTGGAAGATTATGTTGTTTCTTTGATGGAAAACATACCACAATATCAACTTGCTAAATTTAACTGTTCAAATGTTGTAGCAGATTGTTTAAGGGTAGCTTGTAATAAAGAACCTAGTTTTAAGCCGAATGCTGGTGCGTATGGAAAATTAGCAAGAGCATTGGGAACAGGTATCTGGACACCTCATGAGGTATTACGTTACGCTAAAGAGCTTGCAGAAACGGAAAATGCATAAACATGAAAGTTATTTATGAGCCAGATTTTAATTATCAGTTAGGGTTATTAAAATACTTGCACCCATTTGATGGTGAAAAATTTGCTAAGGTTATTTCAGAGCTTGACGGCTCAGATATTGAAATAATCCATCCAAGTGAACCTGTTCCAACTAAAGTAATTAATGAGTACCTCAATGAGTTAATGAGAAAGTTGGTTTTGAGTAAAACACTTGTTTTACGTGCACTTGAAGTACCCAGTATTCCTTTTGTTAGCTTTGGTTTTATAGATAAAAAAATTTTAAGACCTATGCGCTTGGCTGTTTCAGGTACTTTATTGGGTGCTGAAAATGCCTTGGAGTCTGGTGAGATTATGTGGAACTTATCAGGCGGCTTTCACCATGCTAGTTATGCAAATATGGAAGGTTTTTGTGTTTATAACGATATTGGCATTAGTTATCAACAACTGCGAAAGAGTGGCCACTTAAGTGAAACTGATAAAGTTTTAATTATCGACGTTGATGCCCATCATGGAAATGGCAATGCTTTCTCGTTTAAAGACAACGAAAATGTACATTTACTAGATGTATATAATGAGGGTATTTACCCGACCTCACAATATACTCGTAACAGAATAAACTTCCCGGTTCCGTTAAAAAGTGGTGTAGAAGGCTGCGAATATTTAGAAAAGTTAACCCAAGCGCTTGAGTTAATAACGGGTAATTATGCTTTGGCTTTTGTTGTAGCTGGGACTGATGTATTGGCTGTTGATAAATTAGGTGGCTTTAAACTTACTATTGAAGATGTTGCCAAGCGTGAAAAAACTATACTTGCATATTTGAAAGGTCTTGAGATACCTACAGTAGTTACTGGTGGAGGCGGTTACTCAAAACAAAGCGCTTCGGCCATAGCTGCTGCAATTAAGGCTTGTTCAACACTATAAATTCATCACTTACTCTTTAAATAAAATCAAAGCCGGATATGCACTCCAGCTTGCTATTAAAAGCTACGCTTTTCACGTCAGCAAGCTTAACGCCTACGTTGATAAAGGTCGCGGGCTTCGAGCAGCGAGTTTTTTCTAAAACCTACTCTTTCAGCGCAGCGTCTCTTAATCTCTATGGTGCATAAATCACTTAAAAACTATTTGACCACAGAGAAGCGAATGAGGGGTAATGAGAAAGCTTCGGGCTTCGAGTGACGAGCAGCGAGCTTTTGCTAAAACCTAGAACCTAAAACCTACTCTTTTAGCGTAGCGCCTCTTAATCTCTGTGGTGTATGTAATGAGAAGATATAAAAACAGGGGTTAGGTTTTATACCATCACCCGAAATCCGTAGCCCGAAACCCGCGTTCCAAACATAAAACGCGCGGCATAAAGCCCCGCCTACAGGTCAGTCGGCAAGGGCATTATTTGTGGGCTGATAAGCGCCATTATCTAACGCATCAAAGTAGGCTTGGTAGCGACCGTTTTGCTTAAATTTAAGTAATTGCTGATTAAAAATTTCAAGCCGCTGTTTACTGTATTTGTTATTTTTAGGGAACATCATAAAGCTTTGGTTTATGAGTAAAGCTTTGGGATGATGGTTAATTGAGCTAAATAAGTTAGGTAACTTACTGGCCAAGATATAATAGCCGACGCTTTTTTCCTCAGCAAAGGCGTCAATTCTGCCCATAGCTAAGCGTTTAAAGTTTTGCTCTGTGGTACTTACTCGCGAGATATCAAATAAACCAGCTTGTAGTGCTTTATCAAATTCTTCGCCGTAGCTGTAAGCAAGGCCACCACCGAGTAATAAGCCTTTTAAATCGTTTAGATTTTGCCAATCAAAAAGGCGTTGTTTGTGATAAAAAAATACAAAACGCTCGTTTAATACGGGCTCACTGTAAAAATAATCCTCAGTACGTTGTTGTTCAAACATCCATACGGCGGTGGCTGCATATTTATCATTAATAGTATCGTGGTAAGCACGCGGCCAAGGTAAAAAGGTAAAGTTAACTTTAATATTGGCTTGTGCAAATAAGTCGGTGATCAAATGGGCAATCACACCTTGGTGGGGCAATGATTCACTCATAAAAGGGGGCCATTCGCCGGTACTTATATTTAAAGTAGTGGTGTGTGTGGATTGCTCGTCTTTAGGTTGAATTGCTTGAATTGCGTTACTGTAATCACTCACCAAAGCCATCAGAAAAAAAGATGCGGTAAAAATAAGGTATCTTAATTTAGCTGATAACATCACGTGCATATGTATAGTTTACTCCTTCTAAGCCATTAGGTTGAGAGTGGTGTTGTTTAAAAAGTAGGCTATTGTAGTGAGTGAAACTGAATGCACGCTTAAGTTAGATTTAAAGCCACCTTTGAATACGTTCAGCGTACTCTATTATTCTTTTGTTTGCATGTTTTTTGCACGTTCTTCAGCTTCAATTAGTGCTTGTGATTTAGGGGCGCGTTGTTTTTCTTCTATTTTCGGTTTTTGCGGAGAATTTGGATCCCAACTTTCATCAAGCGATAAGTTAGCAAATGGGTTGCTGCTTTGTGGCGGGATATCAGGCTTAGTGGGTTCAACTGGCGATACTTTTACTTGCTCAGGTTTTATCGCACTTTTTTTAGTGGGCAAGGGCGCATTGGGGTCGAAGGTGCGTATTTCAGGCTCTTTAAAGTCGTGCTCGATAGATGGCGTTAACGGTGAGCGCGGTTGTTTAGGCGAATGTAAGTCTGCCTTTGGCTGTTGAGGCGAAATGGGCTCAGCTGCAATAGGTGCTTCTTTTTTAGTCGCTGGTACAGGCTCGCTAGGCTGATTAACCGGCTTGCGCTGTTTTTTGATTTGTTTGGCTTCAGGGTCAAAGTCTCTTACTTGTGGCTCTGCATGCTCGGTGGCATTTTTTATCCGTTCTAAAGTGGCTTTAGCGGCGGCTTCAAACTCTGCGGTATTCGGTACTTGCTTTACTTTAACGGTGCTTACTTCGCTTGCGTTTAACTCGACACTTTCGGTTGTTGTTTGTAGCTCGTTTTTGCTGGTATCAAGAGTCTTAGATTCATCAATAGCGGTACTAGTTTGCTTGTCATCGCACTTAGTAGGAGTAGCAGCTAGTGGCATACTGGTATCAGCAGACGTGTTGTTTTGCTTAACATGGCGCAGGCGTATTAATACAACAACCCCAATTATTACTATTAAGAGTAACGCTACACTGGGTAACACTAGCGACAACATGTTTGATTTTTTAGGGGTGATGGGGCAACACTTTTAACTTGCTCTGTTGCTTTTACGGTAACCGGCATGGCAGTTTGTAAAGGTTCTACCGTGGTCTTTGTGACAGCTGAAGTTGTGTTGCTTTGGGGTGTTGCATCAATGCTAAATTGATCATTTTTTAGAACATCATTTTGTTCTGCTGTTGTTTTATTGGTTTGCGGCTCATTAGGCTCGGTAGTTGCTGCTGGTTCAGTTGTGTTCTGAGTGCGCTCTGTACTTTGATTGGGCGCTGTTACTAGTTGCTGTATAAGCGGTGACTTAGCTTGCTCCTGGCCAATGGGGGTTACAACTGATGAAACAGGCTCAGTTACTTGCTGTTTAGTAATTTTAGGTTTGGGTTGTTCAATAATAGGTTGTGGTTTTGTCTTTGCCGTTGATTGAGTACGTGTAGCTGGGTTGCTGCAGTTTTTTTTGTAGTCGCGAGCGGCGTTACGGTACTTACGGCTAGTTTTGTCATTGCTGTATTGCTGCATTTCTTGTTTTATAAGAATGCACATCGCTTCGTTGTAAGCGCCACTGCTAGCACTATAAAACAAAGCAAAACAAAAAAATAAGCAACTCAGTAACGGTTTCATAAAACTCAAAAGCGGTTAAGCATCAATGCCCTAATTTTAAGCGCAAAGTAAAAAATTATCTAGGGCTTAGCAATTTCACGATCTGAGCGTGGCTTAGTCAATTACCATTAAGCTGCGGTACTCGTCGTAAGCAAATTGGTCGGTCATGCCGCTTATGTAATCTTGGATGAGTCTACATCTGTAATAAAACTCATAAGCCGCAAAGTGGTCGGGCTCTTCTTGCATGGCATTTATGGCGTGCTGATAGCTACTTAAATGTTTTTTAGAGAGCTTTTTAACTAATCGTGACTCTATTAATAAACGGTTGTCGCCGTGTAATGCGCGTTTAAAATCGTCGCTAGTTAATTGTAGTAATGGCTTATAGCATTCTAGTAGGCCGTTAATAATACGATAGCCTTGTAGTTCAAGCTTTTCGACCTCTTTATGAGAAAACACATGTTCAAGCGCCACTTGCTTAAGGGCTTGGGTTGCAGCATGTAAGTAACTGCGATCTTCTAATAATGCATGATTAAAATCACCATGATAAATTGGCTCTATATTTTCAATAAAGCGTTTTGCGGCATGATTCACTAATGGATGCAGTAACGATACGCGTAAATAAATAAAAAATTCACTATTAAAATTAAAGGGCTGTGCTTGCGCGCGTTCAATAGCGTAATTAATTGCATCATCTACAAAGCTTTGGTGCTGGGTATCGTTTAAGGCTAAGTTGATCAGCGCTTTGTTATACTGCTTTTTTAATTGCTCGCACAAATGCTGAGTGCTTATTATGTCTTTTTCTACCGCGTCTTCTATGTCAGCCAAGCAATAAGAAATATCGTCTGCGGCTTCCATTATATAACTGGCGGGATGGCGACAATGCGGCTCCATTTTTAGCTCTGTTTGTAGTGCTTCTATAAAGCTTTTTTCGCTGTAGTAGTAGCCCACTTTTTTCATAATGTAGTTTTTATTTTGTGGAATATCTTGCTTTGCTAAACTGGCAGGGCGGGTATACTTTAAAATTGCTGCACTTTGGCTGTAGGTTAAATTTAGGCTGAGCAATGAGTGAATAATACGTATGCCTTGGGCGTTGCCTTCAAAGCTGCAAATATCTTGTGCTAAATGTTTAAAAATAATGCCTATACTGCTATTGGCTGTTTGGCAACGCTCAGGCGTAATACTTGCCAAGTTAGCATTAAACCAATTATTAATGGCGGCCTCGCCAAAGTGACCAAACGGCGGGTTACCAATATCGTGCATTAGGCAGGCCATTTCTACTAGGGTTTCTAGAGGGCGTTCTAAGCCGGATAAACCATATTCTTTTTGCTGTTGGTAATTTAGATTGGCAAAAACACGCTGCACGATAAATCGACCAACTTGTTGTACTTCTAATGAGTGAGTAAGACGTGAGCGCACTGCTGCGTTACGCTCAAGCGGAAATACTTGGGTTTTTTGTTGCAGGCGACGAATGGCTGCGCTGTTGATAATGCGGCCACGATCGCTCTCAAGCGCCATTTGTAAATTGGCTGTAGTGCGCTGCATGCGCGCAGGGGTGATTTTGCTACTGAAGTCGATCATGGCAATCCTTTTTATTTTTCACGTTAAGCTCTTATTTAATGCAGAGTTATGTTTTTTAGTGAGCCATCTTTAATCTATCAGCATGTATCATAAAGTAACAACTTGCTTTAATATTATTTTTTAAAATTAGCATACATCTATAGGTGTTTAAAATGAAATTATGGATCACAAAGGCAGTCTGTTTTTGCCTTTTGTTAGGGATGAATAATGCGTTTGCAGCCAAAGAGCAAACGGTTGTTATGATCTCAATTGATGGCTTGCGTTGGGATTATATTGAAAAGCACGGTGCACCAAATTTAAAAGCAATGGCTGAACAAGGAGTTAGGGCGCAAAAGATGCAGCCAGTTTACCCTACTAAAACGTTTCCTAACCATATTTCAGTGATCACCGGTTTACTGCCCGTTAACCACGGTATTGTTGATAATAAGTTCTGCGACAAAGCGCGCAATAATGAATGCTACAGCATGGGTAAAGGCCAAAAAGACAGTACTTGGGTACGTGGTACTCCCTTATGGAATTTAGTAAAAATGCATGGGCTTAAATCGGCAGTTTATTTTTGGCCTGAGTCGGATGCGCGCTTTAATGGCATGACGCCTGATTACTATTTTCATTATTCTAAACAAGGTGACTACCAAGACAGAATTGACCAAATTGTACAATGGTTAAGTTTACCTAAGGCGCAGCGTCCACGTTTTGTAGCCAGTTACTTTTCGCTGGTTGATAGTATTGGGCATGAGTTTGGCCCAGATGCAGTACAAACACGCGACGCCGTTCATAAGTTAGATGCCTTAATGGGGCAATTACGTACTCGCTTGAGCAAATTATCTCAGGATATAAACTTAGTCATTGTTTCTGATCATGGCATGGCAAAGGTTGATCCTGAGCAAAGCATTATTGTTAGCAGTTTACCTAAAGATGATAATTTTATTATTGTGAATACCGGACCTCGTTTACTTATTTATACTAAAAGCGATGCTAAAAATGCGGATATTGATGCATATAAAGCACGTTTACAAAAAGCGGCTAAGGGGCGTTATAGTGTCTTAAGTAGCGAACAACTTGCAGGCTACCATTATAATAGCGGTAGTAGAGTGGGTGATATTGTGGTGCAAACTAATGCGCCTGCGGTATTTAGTAACGGTACTAAAGCGCCTTATTTAGGTACACATGGCTATGCTTATAGTGATGATATGGCTGCCTCCTTTATAGCAGCAGGTCCTGCGTTTAAAAAAGGTGTAAGTATTGAGCTGGTGAATAATTTAGATGTTTATCCTGTGCTTGCCAAAGTAATGGGGTTAACGCTAATGAGTGAAGTAGATAGCGATGGCAAAACTTTACTTCCTGCAATAAAAGCAGGTAATGATTAATCATCAAAAAAGAGCGCCGAGGCGCTCCGCAAGGGAAACTTAATTGGTGTAAATGGGTAATAATTTACCCATTTATTTAGGGTCTGTTGATCTTTGCAGATTAATATTTGTTCAAACTAGGGGCGGTTTAATCGCGGCGCGAGGTTTGTAACCTAGTGGGCTAAGTAAAAACCGAGCAACAAAGAGTAAATCGCCCTTAGGCAGAACCCTTTGGGCAGCGCCTGTTTGGCATTGATGCTGCGTTATCGCCTATTTATGGGGAATAACCACACCACATAGGCTCTGCCTTGCCTAAATACCAAACAGACTGCTGCAAATTTAACCTTGAAAGATCAACAGACCCTAATGCTAAATCTTAGAATAAGCTCATTATTCACAATTGAGATTATTTAAAGTTGGCGATACTGGTTTTGGTATCAGTGACGGTACGAATAGCATATGCTTGGTTAGTCACACCAAATGGAATACCGTTTACGCTCCAATTTGGGTTTGAGAAATAATCGTACTGAGTCGCACTACCAAACACATGTGGGTAAGCCATAATACTGGCAAATTCATTTTGTACACCGTGGCCCATGCCATCAACATATACACCGCCACTAGTTGCGCCTTGTTTACGAGAATGTGTAAGGCCTTGATTATGACCTAGTTCATGTACGAATGTTGTAGCACCACAATCAACAGCTGTAATTGAGTACATACGATCGCTCATTGAGCTGTATAAATTGCCATTCGTGCCTTGGCCAACCCAAGCAATACCACATGAAATTAAACCGCTACCCGCACTTTGACCAGTACCTAGTACGGCTACCATGTCTGCTTTCCAGTCATTACGTAAACCATTTACGTAGCTGCTGTTTGTCACAGCGTCCAGCCAATCTTCTGAAGGGGTTATTGCGTGGTTACCTAAGTTTTGAGAGCCGACTAAACGCAGTGTAATATCAACGCCATTTTGGCTATATACTTGATTACTAAAAGCAATAAGCTGATTTATCTTAGTGTTAATATTACTGGTAGCGGCAGCTGATTGGTCGGTATATAAAATACCGATATCAATTGTTTCTGCTGATACTGTGCTTGCTGCACATAATGCTGTTGCAATAGCGGCTGTTGATATTATTTTTTTCATAGTCGTCTTTCCTTTCTTTTATGATTGCAGTTTTACTGCTGTGTCGTCTTTGTTTAGATTAAAAATTAAATAGAGGGTGACTTTTCATCACTGGGTGCAAACGGATCTCCACCATCAGTATTTTTTGGCGAGGGTTCACCTACTTGGTGTTCTATATGTGATTTGTATAAATCACGCTTTGCTGCAATCCAGCCATATTGTCCTTTGCTTTCAAAAACATAGTTGCCACTTGGGGCTGTAAATTGACCATATACTGCATCCTTGCCAACGGTTAATATGGTGGTGTGCATTGCTCCATTAGCACCAATCACTTGGCCAACAATACTTTTATCGCCGTTGCTGGCACTGGTAACGTTAGTTATTTCAGCGCTGTAGGTTTCTGCGGTTTGCGGTATAGCGAGATCAAAATTATCCCCTGCTTTAAGGGCTTTAAGTGCTGTTAAATCAAATTCTATATAGGCTTCATTTTGTAAATCAGTAGGCAGTACTTTTGCCGCTTTAAGTATTTCTTTGGCCTTAGTTGAAGGCTTATTTATTGCATCAAACGAGTCTTCAGTGTCGGCTAGTTTTTCTTCTGAGGGTTTGACTGTAATAGGGTCTTTACTCATATCAATTGGCAATGGCTTACGTGTTTGTTTTACAAACTCAGAATCAACAGGGACGATGTCTACGGCAATAGGGGCTACTGCCTCCTTATCGATTTTTTTCTGATTCTCAAGCAGTGTATAAATGGCAAATACAGACAAAGGAATAGCGATAATTAAAACAATGTAACGTTTCATCTGTTTCTCTTTTAGGGTAATTGGTGAAATAATTGTTAAGTTTTATATTAAAAATAGGATGAGATCAAATTTAAATTGTAACCATAAAGTGTTAATGGGGGTTTTTATAACTCATTGTAAGTATTTAGTTTGTCTTTTTGGGGGATATGTTTTTAGCTTAAAAATTACAGCTTTTTACAGCAATAATGCGCTCTGCGGGTTGTTTTTAGGTACGCGTTTATTTTTTAAATAGCAATGATTTTGATAGGCAAAAATTGATTAATAAAAAAATTTATTAACGTGATGTTTTTTCATATTCATTATTCAAAATTGCAATGTAAAAATAGGCAAAGTATGTTGTAACGTTAAAGCATGAAATGAGGGAATTATGGCAGGGACTGATCAATTACTTAGTCGCACTATGGCGGGACTTGTTGCCGTTATTATTGGTTTTTCAAGTTCGATAGCATTGATTTACCAAGTGGTGATCACTTTAGGTGGCACACCTGAACTAGTGGCAAGCTGGATATTAATGCTGGGCTTGGTAATGGGCAGTACCTCTATTGTGTTGTCGTTTTATTATAAAGTACCGATTTTAATTGCATGGTCGACCACAGGGGCTGCACTACTAATTTCAAGTGCTCAAGGCTATAGCTTACATGAAGCGATAGGCGCATTTATGTTATCGGCCTTTTTGGTGCTGGTGTCGGGAGTAACCGGGTGGTTTGAAAAAATTATGAACCGTATTCCTAGTGAACTGGCTTGTGCCATGTTAGCGGGAGTATTAGTGACATTTGGCATTGATGTGTTTAACTTTATGAACGATATGCCATTAGTTATTGGTTTAATGGTGGTGGTGTACTTTATTGGTAAGCGCTTTTTTGCCCGTTTTGCGATGCTAAGTGTGTTGCTAGCGGGTATATTTTTAGCGTGGTATATGGGTAATATCGATACCAGTACCGTGCATTGGCAAGCCAGTAGTTTTGCATATATAGCGCCAAGCTTTAGTTTGCAGGCATTTGTAAGTATAAGCATTCCTTTATACATAGTAACTATGACCTCACAAAACTTACCCGGTTTCGCTATTTTGAAAGCACATAATTATAAAGCGCCTATATCATCGTCATTAACTGTGACCGGGTTAATAAATTGTGTGACGGCTCCCTTTGGCACTTATTCCATAAATTTAGCAGCTATAACAGCGGCTATTTGTATGAGTGAAGAGGCTGATAAAGACCCTGATAAACGTTATTGGGCAAGTATTGCTGGTGGCGTGTTTTATATAATTATGGCGCTATGTGCGGCTATGTTAGTGGCAATTGTGGCAAGCTTGCCACAAGCATTAGTGTTAGCGTTGGCGGGTATTGCTTTGTTTGGCACTATTGCCAATAGTTTGCAGCAGTCTTTGCATAGTGCTGAATATACTGAAGCGGCTATCATTACTTTTTTAGTCACTGCCTCAGATTTAACTTTATGGTCGGTAGGCTCTGCCTGCTGGGGAATAATAGCCGGGGCAATCACATTAATAGTGACACGTAAGCGCTAAGCGCAGCTTTGAGTTATAAGTTGTCAGCTATCAGAAAGTGATACAAGAGAAAGCGCGAGATATACTCGCGCCTACAAGCTTTCACCGCACTTGGCTAATCTCCAGCTGAACGCTGAGAGCTAAAACCTAACCGCTGCTCTCTTTTTTTATAGCATTGGCTTTAATACATCGAACATGGCGTCTATATGATCGTCACGATCGTTAAGGGCTGCAATGTATCGGTATTTTTCGCCGCCAGCTTCTTCAAAAATTTCGCGGTTTTCACCTTCTAATTCTTCAAGTGTTTCTAGGCAGTCGGCGCTAAATGCAGGGCTGATAATTGCGATATCTTTAATTCCTTCGCCAGGTAAGCTCTCAAGAGTTGCATCTGTATATGGTTTTAACCATTCAGCTTTACCAAAGCGACTTTGAAAAGTAGTGATCACTTTATCTTTGTCTAGCCCTAGTTTTTCAACCACTAATCGTGTTGTTTGTTGACATAGGCAATGATAAGGGTCGCCATTATCTAAAAACTGTTTAGGCATACCGTGGTATGAAAACACCATTTTTTGTGGCATTCCATGTTTTTCTAAATCTTCACTAATACTATTAGCGAGTGACTCAAGGTACACAGTATTTTTGTGATACCCGTTTACAAAGTGCAGCTCTGGTACCCAGCGCCATTTTTTTAATACATTGACAACTGCATCAAATGTGGAGCCTGTAGTTGGGCTTGAATACTGCGGATAAAGTGGCAGCACAATAATACGGGTTAAACCTTTGTCTCTAAGCTCTTCAAGGCCCGCTTCGATTGATGGGTTACCATAGCGCATCGCCATAACCACTTCGGTGTTGGTATAGCCATGCTGTTTTAATAAGGCATTTAATTTAAGGCTTTGCTGGCGCGTAATATGAGTTAGCGGCGAGCCATTTTCGGTCCATATACTTTTATATAACTTAGCTGAGCGTTTTGGACGAATGCGTAAGATAATGCCATGGAGAATTATCATCCACACAATGCGTGGAATTTCTACAATGCGTGGATCAGATAAAAACTCACGCAAGTAAACACGTAATGCGCTTGCTGTGGGGGCATCTGGGCTGCCTAAGTTGGTCAGTAATATTCCCGTTTTTTGGTTAAAACGCCCGTCGTGGGGATTATCGGTAACGGCAGAAAATCGCGACACGTTGTGCTCCTTCAAGCAAAGTTATTAATTTATTTAAGCCCATTGTAACGAATAAAAGAGCAATTTAGATCAATCATTTAGCCGTTTTAACCATAATTCTAAACGGAGTCGGCTTTTTGGCTTCGAGTTGTTGTAGCTTAACAATCGATTTTGAATTGAAAACATGCTCTTTGGGTAAAAGCATAATGCCTGTATGGCTGTGTAGTGAGTTTGCCAGTGTCATATTTTCTTCAAGCTCTTGAGCGCAAATTATTTTAATTGAGCCAATAGAACTATCAGAGGTAATTAATTTAGTATGGCTTGCTTCAAGTGCATCGACAATACGCGGGTGATATAAGCTACCACTGTTGGCCTTAATATTACCGAGCGCAGCCTCATGGCGTTGTTTTGTTGTAAGTAATGGATCGCTTTGCTCATAATGCTCCCAGTAATCGCGAGCTACGCTGAGCACCATAGCACCAATTGGAATATCGTTTTTAGCAAGTCCTTTGGGGATACCTTGGCCGTTGTATCGTTCGAACTGGTGATAAATTGCATCAGAAACATCGCTCAAGTGAGTCGCTGGCATGAGCATTAATTGTGAAATACTTGGGTGGGTATAAAACGTTTTGCGCTGTACTTCATTAAGTTCATTAATAGGTTTGTTGTAAAGCTCAGGATCCATTGCAAGTAAACCAATTTGAGCTAAGTACCCGGCAATAGGCGCAAGCGTAATACTTTTTTGCGATACATTAAGATAACGCGCTATTTGGGTGCATGTGCCGGCTATATTTTCTGCTCTTTTACCATCGAGATAAGGGTTTGCATTGATAAAATTATAAAGCAGTTCAACAGTCGATTGATGCTCTCTTTTTTCACTTTCATTAGCGACTTCTAGTTTTTTTAGTACACTTCTAATTTGCTTTGTTCGCTTGTCGACAAGTTGCTCTAAATTACTATTAAGCTCTTTTAATTGTTCATTTTGCTGATTTACATGGCGTTGTAAAATTTCATTGTGTTTTTTTAGTCTAAACTTTTCAACGCCTGACTGGATAACACTAATTAAGTGATCATTTTGCCAAGGTTTTTGCACATAAGCATGAATGCCTCCTTCGTTAACGGCACTGACTGTTGACTCTAAATCGGAAAAACCAGTTAACAAAATACGCTGGCTATCGGGAGCGATTTGTCTTGCTTTAGCTAAAAACTCAGCCCCACTCATTTTTGGCATGCGCATGTCACTAATGACGACATCAAATTGCTTTGCGTGCATTTTATCAAGTGCATCTTGGCCATTGGTTGAAACAGTCACATCAAATTTATATTGGCGCAACAGTCGTACTAAAGATTTGAGTACATTAGCTTCATCGTCCAAGCATAAGATGCTTGGCGGCAGTTGATTGAGTTTTTTTATTTCATCTAATTCTTGCATCACGAAATGCCAGTAAAAAGTTTATATTTAAATTTAGTCTAAGGGTAGTAAGTAAACAACTCTTTTAATAGAAATCCTTTATTTTAATAGGTTTTTTGAATAAAAATATTCGCTAATCAATGCAATTTACGTTGTTACAATTTAACTATTACACAGCTACACTTTTGCGCAAAATATAAAGAGCATCTATATTTTAAAGTAATTTTCTTAGTCTATGTGAGAGCTCAATGGCAATACCAATAACAATTGCAGATGATTCAATGTTGTCTAGAAAAACCATTCGCAGGGTGCTCCCTGTTGATTGGGATGTAATCGTGCACGAGGCTAAGAATGGCGTTGAGGCTCTGGAGGCAGTTAATAATGGTTTAGCTGAGGTGTTATTTTTAGATTTACAAATGCCACAAATGAATGGTTATGAGGTGCTTGATGAACTGCATAATAAACATAAAAAAACCATTGTTATTGTAATTAGCGCTGACATTCAACCCGAGGCACAGGCATTGGTTAACTCCTTAGGCGCCTTTAGGTTTTTGAAAAAGCCTATTTCAGCTGAGGAGCTTAGTAATACGTTACACGAGGTTGGATTGTTATGATTTCAATAAGTGAAGAGGAGCAAGATGCACTGCAAGAAATAATGAATATTTCTATGGGACAAGCGGCTGATGCACTTGCTCGTTTAATTCAAACAAAGGTGGCGCTGTCTGTGCCCGCTATTGAATCTTTGTCGCCAGTAGCGTTTCAAGGGATACTTGAGGGGTTAAAAAGCAGTTGGTCTGCGAGGCAGTCATTTGTTGGTTCAATTCGTGGAGAAGTAATTACAAGTATTCAAAAGGAGGGATGTGAAGCACTCGCCGATATCATGGATTTTGATTTACCTCTAGATAAAGCGGCTACAGAAGAACTGGTGTTAGAAGTAACTAACATTTTATCTGGGGCTTGTTTGCAAGGTTTTACAAGTCAATTAGAGTTAACCACTCAATTAAATATGCCCTCTTTTTATTATCCTGAAAATGCGGCACAGAATATAGATTGGTCATCGATATTAGTTATTGAAGTTGATTTTAAAATAGAGCATATGAAGTTTGATGCGCGTGTGCTTATAGGTCTCAGTGAAGGGTCAATCGAACAAGCGCTTATTCCAATTCGTGCCTTGCTGGAGGGGTGATGGACGAGGCAGAATTTAAGCGCGTTATCCAGCAAATCCCCATTGGTGCTTGTATTATAGATGAAAATTGTATTATCACTTTTATTAATTCTGCTTTTTTTGGTGGTTTAACGACCCGAAACGATCATTTAACGGGACAAAACTTACTCACGGCTTTTGCTGAACAAGCAAGATTTTTAAAGCGTAAAATCGACAGTGTTTTTGTATTAAAAAATCCTAGTTTTAGTTATTGGCAACAACGCCCTCATGTATTTCCAATGCGCAGTACTCGGCCAATTACTGGTGATGAGTCACAAATGTATCAAAATGTACAGTTTATGCCGATTATCAACCAGAATGGCGATGTAGGCCATGTGTGTATTGTGGTAACAGACGTTACCGCAGAGGCGAGCTATTTTATGCAGCAAACGGAATTAAAAAATGAGCTTGAACGTGACCACAATAAGCTCAAGCAATTACATGACGAACTTAAAACCGCTCAAAAGCAAATGCTACAGTCTGAAAAAATGGCTTCCATTGGCCAATTAGCCGCGGGTGTCGCACATGAAATTAATAATCCTATTGGCTTTGTACGTTCTAATTTAGAAACACTTAGCGATTACATGGATAAATTAATAAAAACCAATGAAACACAGAAAAAAATAATCTTAAAGCAAGCCGAGCCGCGATTTGTAGCATTACTTGATGATGTTTACGAAAAAAACGGTATTGCTTTTATCTACGAGGATTTACCGGAATTAGTTGAAGAGTCATTAGGAGGGACTGAACGGGTACGTAAAATTGTAAACGGGCTTCGTGATTTTGCATCACAAGACAATGAAGATTGGTGCGAAATGAATTTGTCTGCAGAAATAAGCTCGGCATTAATTGTGCTCGAAAACGAAATAAAATATATAGCGACAACCGAGGTCACTGTACCAGAGAAAGACATTATTTTTTGGGCAAAACCTAGCGCGATTAGGCAGTTATTATTTAATACGCTAATTAATGCATTACATGCGATGCAACCTATGGGAATATTAAGTATTAGGTGTGATTACAATAACGATAAAGACATTTTTCTGGCTATATCTGATACGGGCTGTGGTATAGAACCTGATAATTTGGCACGTATTTTTGATCCCTTTTTTACCACAAAAGAAGTGGGTAAAGGTACTGGACTTGGTTTATCTGAAGTGTATGCAACTGTGCAAGAGCACCAAGGCGCTGTAAATGTTACAAGTGAGCTAGGTAAAGGCACATGCTTTGAATTTACTTTTAAGGCCGATTTGTATAAATAACCTGAACTCTGGATAATAAACCTATTTCTAGCAGCTATTTTCAGCGCTAACTGCGTTGAATTTACTTACAATAGGCCAGCTATTTACGCGTAAATTCGCCTTGTTTTCATTGAAAATCTCTGGCTAAAAAAATTAATTTAAATATTATTATTCAATATGTTAGGAAGTCTCTTAACCAGAGTTCAGGTTAAATAGATTTAAAAATTAAACTCGCTTTACTATTTTAAAATACAAGGTTAGGTTCTTATTGTTTGGTATTTAATATCTTTAGCGTGCCATCAGTTAAAATAGGCTTCTTCGGTAAAGTAATATAAAAAACAGTACCTTGGTTTAGCTGGCTTTCAACTCGAATTTGACCACTATGTTGCTCTATAATTGCTTTGCTTATAGCCAGGCCTAACCCTGTGCCTTGGCCTATTGGTTTTGTAGTATAGAAAGGGTCAAAAATTTTATTTAATTTGTCCTCCTCAATTCCACTGCCATTATCGGCAATAGTTATATAGGCATTTTTTTTATCGGCTTTAGTGGTGATACTGATGACACCGACCTTGTCGCAAATGGCTTGAGCGGCGTTAAAAAATAAATTTAAAAATACCTGAGAGAGCTGGGTTGAACGCCCTGTGATGATAACGGGTTCTGTATTGTAGTGTTTTTCAACGTTGGCGTTGTATTTAATTTCGTTCCAGGCAACACGTAATGTGTTATCAATGAGCTCGGTTATATCAATATCGCCAATTTGGGTTTGATCCGGATGAGCAAATTGCCTTAACCCTTGAACAATCTCCTTAACTCGATCAGCCCCTTCAGTCATTTCAGCAATGATATCTCTTGAGTCTGTTTGTAATTCATCAAATTGATAATGTTGTAGTGTATCTACTAATGTTTGCTGCGTTATGGCTTTTTCTGCTTTGAGCGTGTTAATTAAATGACTAAATTGCTCAAGGTTGTAAGCCAAATTTTGGATATTACTAACAATGTAGCTTAAAGGGTTATTTATTTCGTGCGCAACGCCTGCCGCCATTTGCCCTAACGAAGCCATTTTTTCAGAGTTGATTAACACTTGCTCAATGTTACTTTGTTTTTCCTCCATTTCTTTTTGTTTAACAAGTAAGTTTCGTTTTTCAAATTGTGAAATTGTATTACCCGCAAAACTGACAAAGCGCTGCATTAAAGTAATATCGTGCTGATTGAACGCCCCAATTGTTTCTGAAAAAATATAGAGCTGGTAGCTTTCTGTACTGGTACTTACTGGGGTGGTGAGCATTGCATGCTGTGAATGCCAAAAAGGATCAGTTACTTGCCAATCAGAAAGTTGGTGTAAGTTAAATACATTTTTAATGTCTCTATTGGGTTTATTTAGTGCTTTGAGTTGGGTAATTATTTCATCACTTTGTGGGTGCGATGCTGTAACTAATGTAGATAATTCATTGCTGGGGTTTATTTTAATTAAAATAGCCGCAGAAAAAGAGATCGCTTGTTGCAAAATATCAAAAAACTCAGTTAGCAAGGTTTCAGTTCTGTCGTTCTTTAAAATGGCATCTAAGCCGTTTAAGATCAAGCTATTAAAAGCACGGTTTTCTTCAAGTGCTAAATTATGAACCTGTAATAAATGCAGTTTTTCTAATAGTATTTCGTTGTTGCTCATACTGGGTCACCAAAAATTTCACATGAGATCATTAAGTTACCATGTTTACTAATTGAGTCGCTAAATGTACCGAGTTCTCCAAAGGTAAAGCCCATAATAAGCGGTGTGTTGGGTAATTGTGCTGCAATAGATTGCTTTACTTCTTGCATTGCCTCTTTAATTGATAGCATACAACCACCGCAAAAAATAATAACAGCACCGGTAATATTTTTTATAGCGTGGAGTTTTGCCAATTTAGTTAATGAGGTGACAACCATATCAGCTCGCTTTATTAATTGCTCTGGGCTTCCTGAGGCAAGGTAAATCGTATCGCCAACATGTAGGTTAGAAAATAATTCTAGCGATCCATTTTTTGCTATAGCTGGGTGGCTTAGCAACAGCCTAGGAATCTCATCATCAGAGGAAAGGGCTCTTGCCAGTGGGGCCATCGTTGATTGTGCAAGAATATTTCCTGAAGTTAAGGAGTTTAACCCTATGTTTTTTCTCCATTGATTATAAACATCAAAGGCGGGCTTGTTATCGATTGTTTTTAATATGCGCCCGTCAACGTCTGTCACTGTACCCTGCTGGTCAGTTTTATCATACCCTGAACTATAAAAGCCGTATGTTTCTACTGACGGATATAACACCGCAATAATAAAACCTTGTTGGTATACATTTTCAGTATCGCTAAAACACCACTTTGCCGAAATATCGTTGTCGGCGCAACTTCCTCCAAAAACAGGGATACGCTGGCCGATTGCATCTTGAATTCCCTGCAAAACTAGCTCCTCATTACCTGGAATTTGAAAGCACCAGACCATTTTGGGCGCGAGTCCAATTTGGCCTGCATTAGCAATGGCTTTGAGTACAGT
This sequence comes from Pseudoalteromonas sp. KJ63-1, assembly GCF_055808145.1. The sequence continues at coordinate 361,148 of NZ_JBVVRL010000002.1, forward strand.
GTTAGCTGCATTTTCTCTTAGGTTATTAGTTGTATTGCAACAGGCAATTCCATAATGACCCGTTGAGTCTTTGATAGAGAATAAACTAATGCTTTGCTCATTTAACGATAAGTTTTTTTCGGTTGATGAGCCAAGGCAGGAAGAGATGATTAAGCAATTTTGAGTGTTTTTTATCAAGTTGGGCTGGCTATTATAAAGATATTTAATGGTATCGGTTGTAGCAAAGCCGAGCAGTAAATCTGGGTTGTTGTTTGTAAACTGACTTACAGGTTTGATAAATTTATTTATATCGCTGCCGTGAGTGTGAAAAGTTTCAATGGCGAACATAGATGCCCCTTGGTAATAATAGCCACAACGCTGGATGTTTTTAACTAAAAATAATCACTTAGAATTTATTTTAGACTATTATTATATAAAGTGAACTGGATGGCTTATTTTTAGACGGTATCATTTTTGTTTAAGTTGTATCTAGTGATTGCAATCACTTATTAATGATAGAAACTTTAAATCAATATAGATGATCTAAATAAGGTATCAGTTAGATAGGCAGTTACAGCTAAGTGGCATTATTGCGTATATAGTTAGATACAACATACTTTTGCTGATGTGAACATATTTGGTTGCTTAGCAAAGGGTACTTAGAAGAACAATCAAGTTAGCAAGAGTACAACCCCATTTTGAGGTGTAGATAGTGGCTTTGCGAATTTTATTAGTAGACGATGAACTCAATGTATTGAAATCTTTAAAACGAGTCCTTGTTCGTTCTGGTTATGATGTGCTGACGGCATGCTCTGGTTTTGAGGCACTTGAAATATTAGCGGCTAATCAAATTGAGATAGTCATTACTGATTTTAGAATGCCAGAAATGAACGGCGCTGATTTATTACGCCAAGTTAAAATTAATTGGCCCGATTGCGTAAACTTAGTGCTAAGTGGGTATGCTGATTTTAAGTCTGTGGTTGAGTTATTAAATCAGGGATTGGTATTTCGTTTTTTAGAAAAGCCATGGGTCGATAGTGAGCTACTTGAGAACATTAGTGAGGCGCAAGTAAAATATGAACAGCGCCGAGCAAAAAGAGTAAGAGATCAGTTATTAATGGGCAGCATGTCTGGCCTAATAGAAATAGACAATAATGGCATTATTAATCGTTTCAATGCGCCTGCTGCTGAAATAATTTCAGATATTCATTTATACGAAAACAAACACCTCGCCCATTTAGATACAGCTCAAAATAAAGCGGTAAGCCAGTCTTTTGTTGACAAACAAAGCAGTACACTTTTTATTAATTATGCTTGCACTTTTGATCTAGTTAAAAGCGAAGAAGTTATGATTGAACGTTGTTTACATGACGATTTTTGCCAGCTTTTAAAGTTATCAATTAACTCAAACAGCATGAGTAATATTTTTCAACTTACAAGAACACAGTCAGTGGTGACTAACGAGTCTAACTTTTATCATCATTTAGCTCTGTGTGAAGCGAATAAAGAATGTTATGCCCTCGTTTATATAGGTATTGCGCAGTTTCAATTAATTAATAATTTGCTAGGGGGCGAAGATGGCAGCCACCTTGTAAAATTGGTTTTGGAGGTGCTAAAAGGCGTATCAAAGAAGCCGGTGAAAGTTCTTCATAAGAGCGCCGATCGGTTTGTATTATTTGTTCCTGAAATTAAATCTGATAGTGAAATTTTAACCGTTCTAAATAAGGCGATGAATGATCTGAAAAAAGCACTCCCTAGTAAATATATCGATGCCCAAGTGCAGCTTTATGGTGTGTATGGTTTGTTTCCTGAGGATAGTTTAGAGGGAAAAGAACTCGTTAATCAAATGCAGTTGACGTTGAATTATCAATTAGATGAACAGCAGCATATTTTTTCTCGCTTTGATCCTCAGTTGGTAGCCGATTATAAAAAGAACTTTGAATTAAGCCGTTTACTATTAACTGCGGTAAATAAAGATGAGCTGTCATTACGTTTTCAACCAAAAGTTAACATTGAAACAGGACAAGTACTCAGTGCTGAGGCGCTCATTCGCTGGTATGAGCCAAGTAAATATGGCTGGGTTCCCCCTGCACATTTTATCCCGATTGCTGAATGCGATGGTCAAATTATATCAATAGGGCGCTGGGTTATTTCTCAAAGTTGTAAAACACTAAAATATTGGGGGGATAACAATATAGGTGTGAACGTGTTGGCTGTCAACATATCTGCGAGGCAGTTAAAAGATGATCCCGATTGGGTTGACTACATGCTCGAGTGCTTAAGTCGCAATACTTTAGAGCCATCACAGTTGGTTTTTGAGCTAACAGAAACCTATTTAATCGAAGATTTTGCTACCTGCGAACAGCAATTAATAAGACTAAGGGCTTTGGGGTTTAGGCTATTAATTGATGACTTTGGCGTGGGTTATTCATCACTTGGCTACCTTTCTAAACTGCCAGTAGATGGCGTTAAATTGGATAAAGCGCTGATTACTGATATTGAATCGTCTTTAGCAATGCAAAGTATGATTCGTAACATTACACGTATGTCTCACGATCTCAGTCTTATAGTGATAGCAGAGGGGGTAGAGACTGCCTTTGAATGCGAAGTGATTAAAAAATTAGGCTGTGACTACATACAGGGCTATTACTTTAGTGAGCCTTTAGAACAGGATGATTTTTGTAATTATTTAAACCATTTTAATTCTCAAGGTGCGCAATGAGTTCGATAGCGGTTGTCATATTAGACGATGATGCTTTTTTATTAAAAGTATTACAAAGGACTATTCATCGAGCCTATCCAGAGGTTGATATAATGACAACCTCTGATATTGATGAATTTTGGCAGCTGCTAAACACTAAGCAAGACTTAGATTTAGTAATAAGTGATTATTTAATGCCGCAAATGAATGGATTGGATGTTTTAGAGCAATGCTCTTCACAAAACCCCTACCCAGTTAGAGCATTACTTACTGGTGATATGACATTGAGCACCATGATGCGACAACCTAATGTTGTGCATGCTTACCTTGCTAAGCCGTTTAATGAAGCAGATATAACCGCGCTTTTTGACAATGTAGCGGCGTTAAAGTCGTTACCTTTTGCATTTAATGTGCGCAGGCAGTTAGGGGCTATGATCAGTTTTCCTGTTTACCCTCTCATTTTAAAAGAACTCATAGACTTAGTACAAAGCGATGAATTTGATTTACATGATATTGCCCATGTTGTTTCTCAAGAGCCAATAATAACGGCTAAATTGTTACAACTTGCAAACTCCGCTTATCTTGGTTTTGTAAGGCCAACATCGTCAATAGATGAAGCTGTGTCGAGGCTCGGTACCACGATATTAATGGCTATCACCACTTCTTTATTGGTTGTTAAAAACTTTGAATCGTCTATTCCTGTTGACGTCCATGAAAAGCAATTGAATATAGCGGCGAATTACGCTAGTTGTGTTAAGGATTTTGCAAAGCTGGCTGGTTTTAACTTGCATGATCAAGAATTGTTATTTTCAGTGGCGTTATTGAGTTTTGTCGGCAAGATCATTTTATTATCTCAAGCTCAAAGCGATGTGTCAGATCAGCATGCGCAAACCATCAGCGATGGATACGTAAGTGCCAATTTTATTTCTGCCTATGTTTTAAAGTTATGGGGATACGACACAAAAATATGTAACTTGTTGATGAGTTGCCATGATTTAGATGGCACTGATGATAATGAGTTAACTCTGTTTAATCACATGTTGTATATAGTTTGGCAAATTATTTTTGACGAGCAACCCCCCATGCAATTACGTGCATACTGTGACTCAAAAGGCGTAGACCCTTTACTTTGCCATGTTATTAGCGAATTTGATTGGCATAGTTATACATCTTAAATAGGCCCTATATAAAATAACGTATAATAAACGGGCTGTATTACACAACCATCTATTTATAATCTCTTCTGAGTTCCCTTTCTTATTTTTTATTATCTACTTTAGTCTAATAAAAACCGTATGAAACGTCATTGTATGTACGCTTTACGCTCATTGCGGTATGAAAAACATACAACGTTGATGTTTTTAATAATTATAAAGAAAACCCTTATGTTTAACATTGTATTAACCTTTGTGGGTGAGATATTAAATTGCTAATTTGGGCGAATTTTGAGCTTTTAAAGGTGTTATTCTCCTGTTTTTAAAGTTATTTGCATTCTTATGCCAATTTTATCAAGTTTTTTGTTTCTTTTTGTTTGTGTATGTTGCTAGGATGTTGGCAAGGGGATACACGAATATACCCTACACACATTATAAGAATACACAAAACAGGGTCATCATTATGTCAACATATCGTTTAAACACCTTGGCTGTAGCAGTTGCTTTTGCTTTCAGTGCGCCGAGTATGGTTAATGCACAAGTAGTGCCAACTAAAGCTGAAAAAAATATCGAACAAATATCTGTTTTAGGATCGCGAGTTTCAAACCGTACAGCCACTGAGTCATCATCACCTATTGATTTAATTGACGCAGATGATTTAAACAAAGGCGGCTTTACCGAACTTGGGCAAAGCTTACAGGCAACGGCGCCGTCATTTAACTTCTCACGAACACAGGTTTCTGATGGCTCTGATTTATTTCGCCCTGCTACATTACGCGGCTTACAACCAGACCAAACGCTGGTTCTAGTAAACGGTAAACGCCGCCATAATCAATCTATTTTTGGTTTAACAAGCACTGTGGGCGGTGGCTCTGCCGGTACTGATATGAATGCGATTCCACTAATTGCTTTAAAAGGTGTTGAAGTGTTACGTGATGGTGCGGCGGCTCAGTATGGCTCTGATGCAATTGCAGGGGTTATCAACTTATCACTTAATGACTCAACAGATTTAACCACCGGTTACGTTCAATATGGTGAGACGGCAGAAGGTGATGGAGAAACAATTTCAGCCGGTTTAAACCGTGGCTTTGAATTAGGTAATGAAGGCGGTTTTATTAATTTATCGCTTGAGTACCGTGATGCAGATAAAACTAACCGCGCAGAGCGAGATACCGGTGGTTCACTTAATGTCGCACCAGGTACTTTATCAGACAAAGTTCGCTGGGGACAAGGTAATGCAGAGAGTGAGTTCACTTCGGTATTTTACAATATGGCCCTGCCAATGGGTGAAGGAGAGCTTTACTCATTTGGTGGTTACTCTGAGCGCACGGCACTAGGCAACGGCTTTTACCGTAACTTTAATGAAGCGTCTAAAAACGTAACGCAAGTTTACAGCGATGGTTTTTTACCGCAAATCGACAATGAAGCACAAGATATTTCGGTATCGGTTGGTTTTAAAGGTGAAATTAACCCTGATTGGACCTACGATGTTTCTGCTGTTTATGGTGAAAATCAATACGATTTTACCTCACGAAATACTTTAAATGCGTCATACGCGGCGGAGTATTTATTTAATAACCCGGGTGCAAGCGATGCCGATATAGCCGCGAATGCTGGCCCTACAGAGGGTTATTCGGGTGGTTTTAGATTTGATCAAACAACGTTTAATGCAGATATAAACGGAATTGTTGATATTGGTCGTAGTGAGCCTGTTTATGTTTCAATTGGCGCTGAATACCGTAAAGAAAACTATGAAATTGTACCAGGTGAGGTGGCATCATACGCGTGTGGAGCAGCCAACACGGATACCTCATATCCATCGGTGAACGATCCGAGTCAATTTGCACAATGTGGTTTTCAAGCTTATAACGGCCTTCGTCCTGAAGCTTCGAACAAAAGCGATCGTGATAGCTACGCAGTATATGTAGATGCAGAAACCATGTTAAGCGATGCATGGAATGTGAGCGGCGCACTTCGCTATGAAGATTTTTCGAATGCGGGTGACGACATCATAGGTAAAGTGGCAACACGCTATGAATTTAATGATGACTTTGCAGTACGTGGTGCGTTATCAACGGGCTTTAGAGCGCCATCATTACAGCAAAGTGGTTACACTGCTTTTACCACTAACTTAGGGTCTGATGGCACGTTAAGTCAGTCGTTTACTGCGACAACGGGCTCTGCATTTCCTGCAGCTTTAGGCGTTGATACTTTAAAGCTTGAAACATCAACTAACTACAGTGCCGGTTTTGTTTACGATGTGACCCGTGATTTATCATTAACGGTGGATTTTTACCGTGTAGAAATTGAAGACCGTATTACGTTAGGCAGCTTGTTGTCGGCTGATGATGTCTCATTTAGCGCTGAGGCAGTTGCCGCTCTTCAAGCAACGGGTGCAGTGCAAGCGAATTATTTTTCAAATTCAGTGAATTCAACCACCCAAGGTGTGGATATTATTGCGTCATACCGCACTGATTTATATGACGGTAATTTTTCAGCTACGTTTGCGGGTAACTTAAATGAAACCAAAATTGATAGTGTGAATGCAGCACCGGGTATTCCAGAAAGTGTAGCGCTTGATGACATTCAAAGTAGCTTTTTAACCGACGGACAACCGGGTGAGCGTGCGACGCTTACCTTTGATTATGAGCGTGATGCCTACAGCTCAATGATCCGCTTCAATTACTTTGGCGAAACCGATGTGAAGTACTTTGGTAATGACCATATTGAGCTTGCAACAGATGGCTCATTTAAAGCGACGAGTACCGTAGAAACGGCAGTACTCGTAGATTTAAACGTAAGCTATGAAATTAATGAGATGTTTTCGCTATCGGTTGGAGCAGACAACGTATTTGATGAAACACCGGATGAATTAGGTGATGATGAAGTACTAAATGCTATTTCAAATGGGGCATTTAAATACCCGTTACGTGCAGTACCATACGGTTTTGATGGCCGTAGTTACTATGCAAAACTAAGTTTTAGTTTTTAGTTTTTAGTTTTTAGTTTTTAGGTTAAGTTAAACCAGCAAAGGCGCCGTTTTGTACGGCGCTTTTTTTATGCTTAAAAAACATTGAAAAAGACATTAAAAATGATTGCATGCTTGAAAATTAAGCCTACAATCGCCACCAATAACACAGTGGGATATGTATCCCTCGCATTTTACTAATAGGAAAAAAATGGCTAAAAAAAGCAAAGCAAAAGCGGTTAACAAATCCGCAGTAGACACCGGGCGCGGAGTGATAAAGCACAACGCATTAGCAGCACTGGTAACTTCTAAAGTATTTAAACCGCAAGTGGTTAAAGCTAAAAAAGGCAAAGGTTCGTTTAAACGTAACAACAAACATGCAGGACAAGAGTCCTATTTAATCGCGGCTTAATTAGCACCGATCAAATAGGACTTTTGTTGCGAGTTGGCTAAGTGTTTGCTGAAATAAGGCGGGCTTCGAGCGACGGGTTTCGAGTCACGAGCAGCGAACACAACCTAGCACCTTTAGCCTTTTCTTTCCGCGCAGCGCCTCATGATCTCTTTGTGAATTAATCACTTAAAACATGTTTGCACAAAGAGAAGTGAATGAGGAGTAAATGAGAAGGCAACGGGCTTCGAGTGACGAGTAGCGAGCTTGTGCAAACAGTCTAGCATCTAGTCATATCAGCCCTTAAATCTATTCTTTCAGCGCAGCGCCTCCCGCTGCTCTTAGCCCGACGCTCGAAGCCGTATCCTCGTTATCCATGTATTATCGATTTAGAATTTGCCAAATAAGAACCATGGTTGATCACTGTTTGCGAAGGGTTCTCACCAAATAATTGCGTGTAGTCTTTGGTAAATTGTCCTGCATGCCAAAACCCCCAATTGGCAGCAATCACAGAAATAGGTTTATCTTGCTTTGCTAGTTTCAGCTCTCTTCTGACATTGTTTAATCGGGTTAAACGTAAAAACCGCAGTGGGTTTATCCCTAAAATACTCTCAAAACTATATTGTAAGGTACGTCTGCTCACAAAGGTAAGTTCGCATAATTGAGTAATTGTTACCGTATTTTGTGGATGCGCTTTTATATAATCTTTAACTTTATCAACAACCGCTTTGCGGTGTTTATAACTGGGAGCGATACGTTGACACGGAGTCTGTTCGTTTAGTAAATGTAATGCCAACATATTAAGCATATCTTGCTGTAAATCGGCACTTAGGCCAAAAGCGTTGCTGCTAACCATACTGTTTATTATACCCCTGGCACTTTTTAGCATGGCGTTGCTTGTTGTGTGTCGCTCAGTACCTGAAGAGGTTATATTTTTTAAGTATACCCCTTGTATCTGAGCCATATGTTCTAACGATTGCGTGTCTATTACTAAACCATAAATATTAAACTGCTCAGGTGTAATAAGCTCAAAGTTACTCTCACTGGTTCGACACATAAATTGATTACTTGCCACATTTAAGCCATTAATTTTGCTTTGCTGTGATTGCTTTGGGATCCCAAGCCAAATAGATCGCGGCGCTATTGCGCATTGTTGGTGAAGAGCACGCTCTGTGTATTCTTCAAATGCATGAATATGAGGGTAATCCACGCTCTCAATACATCCAAAAAATCGCCCATCACTGAGCTGATCATATTTTTGCTGCCACTGCGTTAAGTTATGAGCCTGCTCATCTATATCTTGGGTATACACCATGCTCTTTTGTGGTGCGCTAGCTAAATCTTGCTGCGTCATATTGGAGTTACTCTTTGTTTTTTTATTTTTATTAAGATTAAGTTACCACCAGTAACTATAGTTAACTATATGAAATAAAGCTAAAAATGATGATTTGCCAAAATTCGATAGTGTCTTGGTACGAATTAAGCTCTCTTGAAACTAAACAAAATTGATTTATAGCTTATAGGTCAGCAAAACCTGTACCAAGGTTTGAACTAGTTGTTATGTGGAGTAGATCATGGGGCAAAGGTACCGATATACACTGGGCACGCAGGTGTATAATTTTAAAAATTTGGCGCAAGTAATGGCAAAAGCCACTCCTCATCGCTCAGGTGACAGGTTAGCGGGTGTTATTGCTCAATCAGCGCAAGAGCGAGCGGTGGCGCAAATGACCTTAGCGGATATTCCGTTGAAGACATTTTTAAATGAGGCACTGATTGCTTATGAAGACGATGAAATAACCCGCTTAATTATGGACGATCACGATGCTAATGCATTTATGGCGATTGCTCATTTAACCGTGGGAGATTTTCGTAATTGGTTATTAAGTGACTTTGCAACTCCCTCGGTACTTGCAAGTGTGAGACAAGGGATCACCCCGGAAATGGCTGCGGCTGTTAGCAAAATAATGCGTAATCAGGATCTTATTCTTATTGCTAAAAAATGCCATGTAACCAGTGCATTTAGAAATACCATTGGTTTACCTGGCCATTTATCTACTCGTTTGCAACCTAACCATCCTACGGATGATATTAACGGTATTGCGGCCTGTATTTTAGATGGGTTGCTGTACGGTAATGGTGATGCGGTAATAGGTATAAACCCCGCAACCGACAATGTAGCGCAGGCTATTAAGTTGATGACATTGATGGATGAGGTGATTCAAAAATATGAAATTCCTACCCAAAGCTGTGTGCTTACCCATGTCACTAATACGATTGAATGCATAGAAGCGGCGGCACCGGTTGATTTAGTGTTTCAGTCTATTGGTGGAACAGAAGCCACCAATTCGAGCTTTGGGTTTAATTTAAATACTTTAGCTGAGGCACAAGAAGCTGCGCTGAGCTTAAAGCGCGGCACGGTAGGCGATAATGTGATGTATTTTGAAACAGGGCAGGGCAGCTCGCTTTCGGCTAATGCGCATCACGGGCTTGATCAGCAAACCTGCGAAACTCGCGCGTATGCCGTTGCACGAAAATTTAATCCATTGTTGGTTAATACGGTGGTGGGATTTATAGGCCCGGAGTATTTATTTGATGGCAAAGAAATTACCCGCGCGGGGCTTGAGGATCATTTTTGTGCCAAATTACTGGGTATTCCGATGGGATGTGACGTGTGTTACACCAATCATGCCGAGGCTGACCAAAATGATATGGATAATTTACTTACGCTGCTTGGTGTAGCTGGGTGCTCGTTTGTGATGGGGATTCCGGGCTCCGATGACATTATGCTCAATTACCAAACTACCTCATTTCATGATGCGTTATACGTGCGCCGAGTTCTAGGCTCTCGTCCCGCGCCAGAATTTGAAAAGTGGCTTACGAACATGAACATTATGAAAAACAGTAGCGATGTTACTTTATCGCACAGTCTCCCCGCTGCATTTGCTAAACCGTTAAATGCGCTGGCAGGAGGTCGTTCATGACTGCTGATATTAAATCAAATGACCTGGCTAACACTGATCATAAAAATAATGGCAATGTGGTGCATAACCCATGGCGTGACTTACGCCAGTTTACTGATGCTCGCATAGGGCTTGGTCGAGCAGGTATTAGTTTACCTACTTCTGAAATGCTGGCGTTTCAACTGTCGCATGCGCAAGCACGCGACGCAGTCAATTTTCCACTTGATATCAATGAAATGAAAGCAAAGTTAACCGCTATTACTAAAGCCAATGCCCGTGTATTGCATTTACACAGCCAAGCGGTTGATAGAGTCACTTATTTACAACGACCGGACTTAGGTCGAAAGCTAAATGAGAATAGTCGTCAATCATTACTCAATTTTGTTGCTGAGCAACAGCAAAGTACTCAAGAAAAATACGACTTAGCCATTGTGGTCGTTGATGGTTTGTCATCGTTGGCGGTTCAAAAAAATGCAGCTCCTTTTATAACTGAATTACTTTCACAGTTGAGCGTTAATATTTCACTTACTCTTGCACCAATCACCTTAGTTGAACAAGGGCGAGTAGCCATTGGTGATGATATTGGTGAGCTATTAAATGCCCAAATTGTAATGGTGCTCATTGGTGAACGCCCGGGGCTTAGCTCACCAGATAGCTTGGGGCTTTATTTAACCTGGGAGCCTAAAACAGGACTTAATGATTCGCTGCGTAATTGTATATCTAATATCCGTCCTGCCGGTTTGCCCTATATTGATGCGGCAAGACGGGCAGCTTACTTATTAAATGAAGCTAAAACATTAAAACTAACAGGAGTGAACTTAAAAGATCGGACACAGGATGATGTGATTGAGCATCAACAATCGAGCCGTCATTTTTTAAATGCGGAATAACGGTAATTAACAATAAAAATGAAATATCGATAAAGAGGATGTTATGTCTACTAATAATTCAGAGTACTTAGCAAAAAGGCAGCTCAAAGGTGGCACTGCAGGTTGGTTATTGCTGGCAGGGTTAGGGGTATCGTATGTGATTTCAGGAGACTTTGCTGGGTGGAACTTTGGTATTGCAGAAGCTGGCTGGGGCGGCTTCGCGATAGCGGCAGTGTTAATGGCGATTATGTATCTTACCTTAGTGTTATCGCTGGCTGAAATGTCAGCTGCTATTCCTGCTGCTGGAGGAGGTTATAGCTTTGCTCGCCAAGCAATGGGGCCAACGGGTGGTTATTTAACTGGCCTTGCGGTGTTAATTGAATATGCGTTAGCACCGGCTGCCATTGTGATATTTATTGGATCTGCAGTGGAGGCGTTAACGGGGTTTAATGGCCCATGGGTTTATGCACTATTTTATTTGGTGTTTGTAGGTATTCATTTAGCGGGTGTAGGTGAAGCGCTGAAAGTAATGATGGTAATAAGCGGTTTAGCGGTACTGGCTATTGTTGCAACGGCAGTGGTTTTAATTACAAACTTTGACGCTACCAACTTATTTGATGTTGCAGTAACTGATGCCGCAGGTGCGAATGAATTTTTACCTTTGGGTTGGTATGGGGTATGGGCAGCTTTACCTTTTGCTATGTGGTTGTTTTTAGCGGTTGAAGGCGTGCCATTGGCGGCTGAAGAGGCAAAAGATCCAGCTAACGATGTACCTAAAGGTATTATTGGCGCTATGGTATTTTTATTGTTTACCGCGTTATTAGTGGTTGTGTTAGTACCTGGCGCAGCAGGTGCAAAAGCAATGGGCGCGAGTGCAGTTCCGCTGGTGGATGCGTTAAATGCGACGGGCAATAGCGATTTAGCTACCGTGGTTAATATATTAGGGTTAGCAGGATTGGTTGCATCGTTTTTCTCTATTATTTACGGCTATAGCCGTTTGGTTTTTGCGTTATCGCGTGCTGGGTATTTACCGCGTTCGTTATCAATTACCACAGCGCGAAAAGTGCCAGCACGAGCGCTTATTGTACCTGCTGTATTTGGTTTTTTAGCCTCACTAAGTGGTGAGGGCGATTTAATGTTAGCTATGGCGGTAGTGGGGGCAACGGTATCGTATGCATTAATGGCACTGAGTCATATAATGTTACGCGTAAAACAACCTGATTTACCTCGACCTTATAAAACGCCTGGCGGCATTGTCACTTCAAGTATTGCATTGTGCTTATCCTTGATTGCACTGACCGGTGTGTACGCCTTTGATCCCCGCGCTTTTTTATACACTATGGTGTTATTTATAGTCGGTGCGGCGTATTACTTTGGCTTTAGCTCTAAACATTTAGTGGCCAAAAGTGCCGATGAGGAGTTTGCTATGCTAGCCGATGCTGAGGCTGGTTTAAATACAGCGATAAGTGAGGGGTAATTTTCATTTACCAAAATAACTCATGTGGCTTTAATCTTCGAAGAGTTTGTAATGGCGCGGTAAGTTTTAACTTACCGCGCTTTTTATTGTAAATAAACTCAGTAATACAGAAGGTATATTCAAAAAGTAGGCCGTTTTTAATACAACACTGCGCTGAACGTTTGTTACAGCGCAGAAGTCAATTATATGGTTAACCTAATAAAAGCTAACTAGGACGTGCGGTAGAGTCTCTAACGACGAGCTCAGGAGTGTATAGTTTTATAATATCGCGGTCATTGCCATTACGAATTTGTGCTATTAACAAGCTGGCCGCATCTTCGGCAATTTTATTATTAGGCTGATGAGCCGTGGTGAGTTTTGGCCATGTTTGACGCGAGAATGGGCTATCCTCAAACCCTGTTATAGAAAGTTCACTGGGTATGTCAATGTTCATTAATCTGGCTGCAAATAACGCACCGGCAGCTATTTCATCATTACATGAGACGATAGCGGTTGGTCTGTTTGTTTGGCTAATGAGTGTTTTAGCGCCCTCAACCCCCGACTCAAATGAATATTCGCCGTCAATAATTAAACTTGGATCTATAGTAATGTCGTATTGCGTTAACGCTGCTTTGTAACCTTCCAAGCGCTCTTTGGTCGAGTTATGCTCGCTGCCACCGGCTAAAAAGCCAATGCGCGTGTGGCCGTTATTAATTAGATGCTCAGTAATTGACTTTGAGGCGAGATTATCATCAATCATAATACAGGGTGTTAATGAGTCAGGCGCGTTGTGCCCCGATAAAATACGCACAACTTTTAGGTCTAATTGAGTCAGCTTTTCAACAAACTCCGGCATTTCAGAAAAGGGCGGTGTGAGTAAAATTCCCGCGATACGAGTGCGTTTAATCATATTCGTAATTTCATCAAAAATATGCGCTTCTTTGGCATCACATGGGTGAATAAGTAGTTCAAATCCCTGCTTTTTGCACGCATCTAAAATACCATTTTGCATGTCGATAATGTAGTACGCATTAGGGTTGTCGTATATGTAAGCTATGCTGTAAGCTTTTGTTCCTGCAAGACTTCTTGCAGCTAAATTTGGCTGAAAGTTCAACTTTTCGACCGACGCCATGACTTTTTCACGGGTATTGTCACGGACCGAGGTTTCGTTATTTATTACTCTTGATACCGTTTTTATTGATACTCCGGCATCTTTTGCCACGTCGTTTATTGTTGTTCTCATCGGCTTAATAGACCTTTACATATCATTTTGGGTACTATACTAATTTATCTTTATCGGTTAACGACTACAGCAAAAGCGGTTAACAGTACTCGGTTTTTATTATTTGACGACTAAATTATAAAGACATCATTGAATTTTAACAGTTAATTTATACGCCTTTCTTGTGAGAATGGTAGATAAAGTTTTAGGTAATAATTTAGTAATATTTAAATTTAATTTAAATACAATGGTTTAAAATAAAAAAAGACGTATGCATGTAAAATTTTTGTATCTTTTTTGCCCCCTATGTAGCTATAAAAGAAAAAAAGGATACATTAACAGTTAAATGACAGCGTTGTCATGAGTGGCGCACGCTAAGCTGGCAATTGCTAGATATGAATAGTGGTTGATTTAAAAGCAGGATCAATTTTAGCATTTGAAAGAGGTGCTTGAGTGACTAAGTTAATACAATAGAGGAAAGTAGCGAATGAAGATTAAATCATTACTGACAGCATGCTGCTTAGCAATAGGTTTGAGTGCGTGTCAGGGCAAAGTTGATAAGCAAAATACAGTATCGGTTCAATTAAGCCCTGCAAACGACAGTGCGGTGGAGTTACTTGCTAACACATTACAAATAAAATATCAGCAAGTTGATAACCGCCCATCAGCACAGTGCGATCCAAAGATTGAAAACGGTCACTGTTTTAAAGCGAATTTACATTTAACTGCCAACTCGGCGATTAATGTTGACCAATGGAAAATTTACTTTAGCCAAATTACGCCAATACAAAAGTCGGTTAGCGATGAATTTACTATTAAACACGTTAATGGCGATATTCATGTCATTGAGCTTAAAGACGGGTTTACTGGCTTTAAAGCCGGTGAGACTAAAACGATTACTTTTTATGCGCATTTTTGGTCATTATCGCAAAGTGATGCCATTCCTAACTATATCGTGGTGAATAACAATGACACCGCTAAAGTGATTGAAAGTACAAAGCCTAAAATTGATCCAGAGACCGGCTTAGAGCTATTACCACATGTAGAGCCTTATACCGATTACACTCGTCAGTTTAAACGTACTGCGGGCGACAAAACACAGTGGCTAACAGCCGAGCGCTTATTTGAGCGAAATGAAAAGTATGACTTTTCAGCTTATTTAACCTCGCAAAATCAAGTGAGTAATGTCATTGCTCAGCAAATTATACCCACCCCACGCGTTAGCGAGTTTAGTCAAACTCAAACGCTTGATATTAGCCAAGGGCTTAATATTAACTATGCAGAAGTTGATAAATCAAGTGTATTAGCTGCAATTGAGCGCTTGGCACTATTAGGTATTAATATAAGCGATGATGCAGCGGCAATTAAAGTAACACTTAATTCCACTGTTAAAAAAGATCAGCTTAATGGTAGTTATAAATTAGCAATTAAAGCCGATGAGGTTGTAATCGATGCAGTTGACGAAACGGGTGTTTTTTATGCCCTGCAAAGTTTAGCGAGCTTATATCAGGTTAACAGTAATATATTACCTGTGGGAGAGGTTGTTGATGCACCGCATTATCAGTTTAGAGGTGTGTTGGTTGATGTAGCGCGAAACTTTCGTGATAAGGGCTTTATTTTAAAGTTACTTGATCAAATGGCGGCTTATAAACTTAACAAGCTACATTTACACTTAGGTGATGATGAAGGCTGGCGTTTAGAAATTCCATCACTTCCTGAGCTAACCGATGTAGGTGCAAAGCGTTGTTTTGATCAAAGTGAGCAGCAATGTTTAATGCCACAATTAGGCGCAGGACTTGATACTTCAAGTGCAGCAAACGGCTATTATTCGGTAGCTGACTACCAAGAAATACTTAAAGCGGCGAGTGCGCGCCACATTCAAGTGATCCCATCGCTTGACATGCCAGGGCATTCTCGCGCTGCAATTAAAGCCATGCAAGCGCGTTATAATAAGTACATAAAACAAGGCGATAAACAAAAAGCCGAACAGTTTTTACTCTATGACCCGCTTGATAAAACGCTCTATTCGTCGGTACAACACTATAACGATAATACTATCAATGTGTGTTTAGACTCATCCTATGCGTTTATCCGTGAGGTAATGGAGCAAGTAAAAAGTATTCATAGTGAGGCACAACATCCGCTAACTCGTTATCACATAGGCGCAGATGAAACTGCAGGAGCATGGGTTGATTCACCTGCTTGTGCCGATTTTATTAAACAAAATAAGTTAGAAATTACCGAAGCAGGTCAGCTGGGCAGCTATTTTATTGAACGTATTGCCAACATGTTGGCTGATATGGATATTGAAACCGCAGCATGGAGCGATGGTTTATCGCACACTAACCCAGAGAATATGCCAGAGATTGTGCAAGGTAATGTTTGGGATTTATTAATGTGGAATGGCCATCAGCGTGCACATGAATTTGCTAATAGAAATTGGCAAGCAGTGCTTTCGTCGCCAGATGTACTGTATTTTGACTTTCCGTATGAAGCAGACCCACAAGAGCATGGTTATTACTGGGCTTCAAGGCATATAAATACTGAAAAGATATTTCAGTTTATGCCAGATAATTTGCCTATTCATGCTGAATTTTGGCTCGATCGAGAAGATAAGCCTTATGTAGCTGATGACACATTACAGCATGATGAGCAAGGCAATGTGGTATCCGCGCCTTTAGCAAAAGACAAACGTTTTGTGGGTATTCAAGGGCAGTTATGGAGCGAAAATACGCGTACCAATAATATGGCTGAATATAAGCTGTTCCCACGGTTATTATCTCTGGCCCAGCGTGCATGGCATAAAGCGGATTGGGCGGTACCGTATGATCATAATGGCTTTGTTTATAGCCAACAAACAAATCGCTTTAGCCCTGAATTAAAGCAGCAGCGCGATGAACAATGGCAAACGTTTGCTGCCACCATGGGACTAAAAGAATTTGCCAAGTTAGAACGTGCAGATGTGCATTATCGCCTTGCAAATGCAGGGGCTAAAATTGATAACGGGATGCTGTTCGCCAATATTGCTTACCCTGGTTTAGTGATTGAATACAAACAAGGATCTGAGCAATGGCAAACCTACACAAAACCGGTCAAAGTAACACAAGATGTATGGGTTCGCTCTAAGACTCCATCAACTAGTCGTGTTAGTAGAAAGCTTAAAGTAACGCACCGTTAAGGTGCGTTTTTCCATCAAATTAATGACGATTAAAGAAGTTATTTATTTGTAAATAAAATAATGACAACGCTGTCATTTGTGCTAGTATGAGATTCATACAGTATGACAGTCCGGTTTTATTTTAGTGTTTTGCAAAACGGTCGAACAACTTAAGAGGCAAAAATGATCACCAACAATATTAAAAACAATCAACTCTTTGTGGGGATCGATGGCGGCGGCACTAAATGTAAAGCAATTATCGTCAATAGCTGTAATGACATAGTCGGCACTGGCGTGGCAGGCCCTGGTAACCCGTTACATGGTTTCAACCAAGCAACTCATTCTATTGAGCAATCAGCGCGTTTAGCATTACAAGATGCAGGGCTCAAAGATACGCCTTTATCTGAGCTTATTGCAGGGGTTGGTTTAGCAGGGGTTAACTTACCAAGTTTGCATAACCAAATGATGCAGTGGCAACACCCATTTAAAACTATGCACTTAACTACTGATTTACTCATTGCTTGTATGGGCGCTCATCAGGGCGGCGATGGCACAGTGATGATTGCTGGTACGGGCTCGTGTGGATTCTCATACGTTAATGGCCAATCGTTTATGATTGGTGGTCATGGTTTCCCACACGGTGATAAAGGCAGTGGTGCATGGATTGGTTTTACTGCTTGTCAGTATGTGCTGCTTAGCCTAGATAAATTAATCCCAAGTGGTACGCTTACTAATTTGTTAATGAAGTATTTAGAAGTCAGTGATGCAATGCAACTTGTTGAAGTAATTGCCAATAAACCTGCCGCTTTTTTTGCGCAACTTGCAGGTTGTGTTTTTCAATCCGCACAAGCGAACGATGCCACAGCAATTGCTATTTTAAAAGAAGGTGGCGCTTATTTAAGCGACATTGCACGACAATTATTAGATAAAAACCCACCAAGGCTTTCGTTTATTGGTGGCTTATCAACCGTGATGACAACATGGTTAGACTCAGAGATACAAGCTATTTTATCAGCCCCATTATCGTCACCAGAAATGGGGTCTGTACTTTACGCTAAACAACAGCACGTTAATTACAGCAGTCAGGAGTTATGATGTTTAACACACTAATGGAAAAAGAAGCGGCGCAAACGCCAAATGTTATTGAAAAGCAAATTATTGCCAACCAACCTTTAGTGGAAAAAATTGGTCATAAGCTTCGCGATATGGCCCCTAAGGTGGTTATGATGATTGGTCGTGGTTCTTCAGATCATGCTGGCGTTTTTGGTAAGTATTTAATTGAAATTGAAGCGGGTGTACCGGTCAGTTCAGCAGCGCCATCAGTGGCGAGTGTATATGGTAAAACACTAAAGCTGGAAGGCGCTGTTGTGATTGTCATTTCTCAATCAGGACGCAGCCCAGATATTTTGGCTCAGGCAAAAATGGCGAAAGAGGCGGGCGCTTATTGTATTGCGCTGGTTAACGATGAAGCGTCCCCCCTGCAAGACATAGTCGATGATTTTGTTCCCCTTAAAGCCGGCGATGAAATTTCGGTGGCGGCAACAAAAAGCTATTTGGCAACGCTGTCGGCATTAGTACATATTGTTGCTAATTGGACGCAAAATGAGTCATTATTACAATCGCTTAACGAGTTACCTAGCGCGCTTAATGCCATTATAGATTCGCCAATTCAGTTACAACCTACTGAGTTTGCAAATATTAAGAATATGGTGGTATTGGCACGTGGTTTAGGGTTTTCTATCTCAAAAGAAATGGCACTTAAGCTTAAAGAGGTGTGTGCTATTCATGCTGAGTCATTTAGTAGTGCGGAGTTTTTACATGGTCCGGTGACCTTAGTTGAGCAAGGACTGGTGATTTTAGATTGTTCGGTTGATGATGAAACCAAAGAGTCACATCAGCAGCAAATTGCTGAAGTAAAAAAACGCGGTGCACAAGTGATTAGCCTTAATCAACAAGGTATTAAAGTACACCCGCGATTAGCGCCATTTTTAGTGTTACAGCGTTTTTACCTTGATGTGGCAAAAGTGGCATTAAGCCGTGGTTTTAATCCTGATGAGCCAAAGGGGCTTAAAAAAGTAACAAGGACATTATAAATGTCAGTTAAACGAATTTATGTAGCCCAGTTTTTTGATGGCGAGCACTTTGTTAATGACAAAGTGCTAAGCGTTGATGCGGGTATTATTACAGCTATAGATGATAACGTGCAGCAGGCAGATGAGCACTTAATTGGGCTAGTTGCCCCCGGCTTTATTGACCTACAAGTGAATGGCGGCGGCGGTGAATTATTTAACCGTACTAGCAGTGTCGCAGGGGTTAAAAAAATACTGCTAGCGCATGCTAAATACGGTACAACCGCCATGCTGCCAACGTTAATTACTGACACTGTAGAAGTAATGCGCCAAGCAGCCGATGTAATTGCGCAGGCGATAGCCCAGCAAACGCCTGGTATTATTGGTATTCACTTTGAAGGCCCGCATTTGTCAGTGGCAAAAAAGGGGGCTCACAGCGCTGATTTTATTCGTCCTATTTCTGAACAAGAATGGCAGGTGTTATCTCGCCAAGATTTAGGTAAAGTCGTTGTAACCTTAGCGCCTGAAAATGTTTTGCCAAGCGATATTACTAAAATGCGCGATTTAGGAATTCAGGTTTGCTTAGGCCACACCAATGCAAGCTTTGAACAGGCTCAACAAGGTGTTGATGCTGGGGCAACCGGATTTACGCATTTGTATAATGCTATGTCACCATTACAAGGTCGTGAGCCGGGAGTGGTTGGCTGTGCATTATTAAATGATGATACTTATTGTGGCTTAATTGTTGATGGCCATCATGTTGATTACGCAGCATGCCAACTGGCATTAAAAGCAAAACCACTGGGGCGCGTATTTTTAGTTACTGATGCGATGCCACCTGTGGGAACAGATGATACTCAGTTTGCTTTTTTTGACCGAACTGTCAGCTTAGAGAATGGTAAGCTCACGTCTACAACTGGTGAGTTGGCCGGCTCTGCGCTTGATATGGCAACCGCAGTTAGAAACACTGTAACTCATTTAAAACAGCCATTAGCGCAAGCGCTTAAAATGGCGAGTTTATATCCTGCTCAGTATTTAAAGTTGCCTGCCACACACGGACGATTAATATTGGGTAGTCCAGCAGATTTTGTACAATTAAACACACAACAACAAGTCATTAGCACGTGGATTGGCGGCGCTCAGGTTTGTTAACAACATAATAAATATAAATAAAGGAAAATAACATGACAACCAATGTTATGGATACGTCCAAAAATAGTAGCGTGGTCCCAATGGCCATTGTTGCGGTATTATTTTTTATACTGGGCTTTGCTACTTGGCTTAATGGCTCGTTAATGCCTTACTTAAGTCAAATTTTACAGTTAACCCCATTTCAAGGGTCGTTAATTTTATTTTCCTTTTATATCGCTGTTACATTTACTGCGCTGCCCTCGGCAGTATTGATCAAAAAAGTCGGCTATAAAAACGGTATGGCATTGGGTATGGGCTGTATGATGGTAGCAGGCTTAATGTTTATTCCTGCTGCTATGTCGCAGTTTTTCCCCTTATTTTTATTAGCGCAGTTGGTGATGGGCGCAGGACAAACCTTATTACAAACCGCGGTTAACCCATATGTAGTTCGTTTAGGGCCAGAAGAATCGGCGGCTGTACGTATTAGTATTATGGGGATTTTAAATAAAGGCGCGGGAGTTATCTCACCGATGGTATTTACCGCCTTAATTTTAAGTAACTTTACCGGTACGGTAGGCACAGAGCTAAGCCAACGGCAAGTTGATGATATGGCAAATGGCCTTATTTTACCTTACTTAGGCATGGCTCTATTCATTGGTGTATTAGCTTTTGCAGTTAAAAAATCACCGCTGCCAGAGCTTATCAATGATGAAGTTGAATCAATAAACGATAAAAGTGAAATTCGTGAAACACTCTCTCATCCAAACTTAGTGTTAGGTGCTATTGCTATCTTTTTATATGTTGCGGTAGAGGTTATTGCTGGCGATACCATAGGTACTTTTGCACTATCGCTGGGTATTGAAAACTATGGGGTAATGACCTCATACACTATGATGTTTATGGTGTTTGGTTATATTTTAGGTATTATGCTTATCCCTAAATTCATCACTCAGCAAGCGGCCTTAACAGCATCGGCAGTATTGGGTATTGTGATCACCCTGTGTATTTTGTTTATTGATGCGCAGTCGTTTGTTATTGCCAATGCCATACTGGTGCCTTTAGGAGGCGCTAATTTACCAGACGCTTTACTACTAATTGCCTTTTTAGGCTTAGCAAACGCCATTGTTTGGCCAGCGGTTTTCCCACTAGCGTTATCAGGGTTAGGTAAACTAACCAGCACAGGCTCAGCACTGTTAGTAATGGGTATTGCAGGTGGTGCATTTGGTCCAGTGCTGTGGGGTTTACTAAGTGGTTTTACCTCGTTACAAACTGGCTATTCTGTATTGTTACCTTGTTACTTATTTATATTATTTTATGCCGTGAAAGGGCATAAAATGAAAAAGCAATAACATCCACCAGCTATCCCTAGCTCAGTGCACTTTGCAGTATAAAGTGCACTGATTATTAGGGCACTTTATCAGCTTAAGCGTGTTACCTTGAGCTTTATTCTGCCAGCATTCGCCCCATAAAAACGATTTAAATCATTAGCAAATGGGCAAAATTCTCCCGATTTTTTAATTGTAACTTCAACGCCTTCGGCAATTTCAAATGCGTGCTCATCGCTTTGGCCAATTGTACCTATTAAACTAAACCACTGCGCCGCAGCTAAACGCCTAAATGGCTCAAGTAATGCCATAGGGATTTCTTTAACGCCGAGTTGCACATTATCGCGATGCCAGCCAGAGGGAGGGCACTTTACACCATCGTCATACCAAAATTGGTTAGGGTAAGGAGTAAAGCGATAGGTTGCACCCTGGGCAAGCATTAAGCCGGTAGCGTTGTAGGCTTCACTGGCGTACACCATCACATCTTGGCTTTGATTAACACTCAGTAAGCTCATATTTTGATTGGCGAGCATTATATGACTACTAAGCCCCATAAAGTTTAGTGTACTGTCATCGCTGTAAATCATTTTATAATGTATATTTTTTAACGATTCAGGTCGGTAGCTGGTTAGTTTATTAATTCGCTGGGCAACACTGTGATGTATTAATGGAGCGTTGTGGCTGATTTCATCGTTGACTAATACACAGCACTGCCTATCAACGAGTTTAAAAAATGGGTTTAACCAAAAGTAATTTTGTTGATGACTTAGCGCCAGTGGATCGGGAATAACTGTCACATCATCTTGGGCAACCAAGTTACTCTCTGGTAAAAGGTTTTCATAGTCTATGTCATGGCTGGTTAATAACGAGACCGATAGCGGTTGAGCAATGAGCCATTCAAGCGCATAACGCAAGCAAATATCGGCAAGTCCATCGCGATAGTAGCCGCCCCCTACATCGGAGTGGGCTCCTGCAAACCACAGCTCGGTAATGTTAGCTTGTTGATTCATTAATGTGGGCTCAAAGGCCCGTCGTTTTTCATCGAGCGCAACACAATGTAGTGCTCCAGCTACATTATTGGCAATAGTATGATTTTCAAAAACCACATGCTCTGCGCCACGGGCAGCTTTACTTATCTTTGATAGGCCTATTGAGGCCACGGTGTCAAACACACACAAATATACTTGCTCATTTATTAGTGGCTCTAAGCATTTAGCAAAACGCCGTGCTAATGCAGCGCCTCTGCTAAAACCGGTAAGTAGAACAGTATCGCCACTTTGATAATTTTGCTTAAAATCTGTGAACGCTTGAGTCAAAATACTAGCTACGTCTTCAGAGCGTGGGGCAAGTGTTTTATTTAAAATTCGTTTTAAACGACTGCCTTTGGTGCCTATACCTTGGTAATAAAAACTTAATTGCTGTGAAAATGGGGTAGTGGGTGAATCATCAAGTTTACCGCCGAGCAATAAATGTAGCTTTAAAATATTAGAAATACTGGCGTCTTCTTTAAAATGCTCTGTACTAAACTGGTCTGCGTCGCGGGGGTCACTGCCGGTACCATCAAAATTAAAAATAAGCGTTTTAAAGGTCATTACTAAATTCCGTGAATGGTTTATGTAAATCTATATGTGAATTATGAAAAATTAAAGACGGCGGTAATAAATATTTGTTTAATTGTATTTATTACCGCGACTGATGTAACTATTTAACCTGAAATTTGCTTGAGATGGATTTATTATCTGGAGTTCAGGTTATTTAGTGCAATTTCATTTTTGGGCGAACAACACGCAGTACTTTTTCGCTGATCCACAAAGCGAAGGTTTTGGCACTGCCATGAATCGCGCGCTGATGCATTCTGTATAATGAAATATACATAAAGCGGGCAATTTTACCTTCAATAAAAAAACTACTACTGGTTAGGTTGCCCATTAAGCTGCCCACCGTGCTGTAGCGCGATAAATTTACCAGTGAGCCATGGTCGTTATATTCAAACTTCTTAAGGGGCTGCTCACGCAGTGTAGCAATCAGGTTTTTTTCAACGCATTGTGCCATTTGATGAGCCGATTGTGCGCGTGGGGGGACTTGAGACCCATCGTCTTGAGTAAACGCGCAGCAATCACCAAGTACATAGATTTTTGGGTCTAAGTTACTTTGTAAGTAATCATTCACTTTTATTTGGTTGTTACGTGTCAGCTCAAATATGTCTAGCTCTTTAATGAAATCGGGTGCTTTTACTCCTGCTGCCCATACCATAATGTCCGCATTTATTTGCTCGTCACCGTTTGTGATAAAGCCATGCTCGGTTGCTTGTTTAACTTGGGTATTTTCCCGTACGGTAACCCCTAATCTTAATAGCTCTCGTTTGGCTGAGCTGGCAATTCGCTCAGACAGCACCGGTAAAATTCTGGGGCCCGCTTCAATCAAATGTATGTGCAAACGTTTGGCCGACATATTAGTTAAACCGTATATTTTGAGTAAATCAGAAACATGATACAGCTCAGCTGAAAGCTCAACGCCAGTTGCCCCACCGCCAACAATAGCAATGTCTAATGAGTGCAATGGGTCGTCGTCTTGATGAAGGCGAGTAAAGTTATCTAGTAAGGCGTGTTGAAAACGCTCGGCTTGTTGGTTTGAATCGAGGTAAAAGCAATGCTCTTTAATACCAGGGGTATTGAAGTCATTACTGACACTGCCAATGGCAATAACTAAATGATCGTAGTGAACGGTTCGTTTAGGTAAAATCTGATGCCCTAGCTCGTCATAAAGAGGGCTTAAGGTAATGGTTTTATTATTGTTATCGAGGTTACAAAAGGTACCAAGTTGGAAGTTATAGTGGTGCTTGGCGGCATGCGCTGAGTATACAACGCCATCTAAATCGGCATCAATAGAGCCGGTTGCTACTTCATGCAATAACGGTTTCCATATATGAGTGCGGTTTTTATCAATGAGTAATATATTTGCGTGTTGTTTCTTTCCTAATTTGTGCCCTAATTGAGTTGCTAGCTCCAGCCCACCAGCGCCACCGCCGATGATGACGATTTTTGGTATGGTTTTGTCCATGACTATGCCCTTAAAAATAATATACCGAAGCAATTTCTGTACGTTGATTTTTAAAATGACTTGGGTATCAAAAAAATTATTTTGGCAATACATCACTTAGGTAATATTGTGCGCCTAAATAACGCGCATGTCAGCAATAAATCACGTGATTTACTGTATACTTATATCTTATATACAAATATTTAATCTACTGCGCATTTATAGCATTTATGGGCACCGACATAAAAAGGACGCTTTTATGAGTACCTCGCTAGTTCAGTCTCTTGAGCAACATTTTGGTTTTAGTCAGTTTAGAGCAGGGCAACAACAAACCATAGAGCAACTGCTAAATGGTCAATCGTCACTGGCTATATTTCCTACAGGGTCGGGTAAATCCTTGTGTTATCAACTTACTGCGTTGCATTTACCGCATTTAACTTTAGTGGTGTCGCCATTATTAGCGCTGATGAAAGACCAAATAAGTTTTTTAAACAGTAAAGGCATTTATGCCGCTAGCCTTGATTCAAGCCAAGATCAAATGCAAAGCAGTACGGTAATGAACGACGTGCGCAGTGGTAAAATTAAAGTGTTAATGGTGTCAGTTGAGCGCTTTAAAAACGAACGCTTTAGAGAGTTTATTAGCCAAGTGGCGCTTTCTATGTTGGTGGTAGACGAAGCGCATTGTATTTCTGAATGGGGTCATAACTTTCGACCCGATTACTTAAAACTACCTCGTTACCGTGAAGAGCTAAATATCCCGTTAGTGCTGCTATTAACCGCCACTGCAACTAAAAAAGTTAAACGCGATATGGCAGAGCGTTTTGCTATTGAGACACAATGCATTGTGCAAACAGGGTTTTATCGCGCTAATTTAGATTTAAGCGTATTGAGTGTTAAAACCGCGGATAAAAATACTGAGCTTACTAACATTGTCCGTGCGCAAACCGGCCCCGGTATTGTGTATGTCACGCTGCAGCAAAGTGCTGAGCAAGTGGCCAATATGTTAAGCGCACAGGGCCTGCAAGCGATGGCGTATCATGCTGGGCTTGAAGATACCCTACGCGGGCAAATTCAAGATGATTTTATGGCGGGAAAAATAAATGTAGTGGTCGCCACTATTGCCTTTGGCATGGGGGTTGATAAATCAGACATTCGTTTTGTGATTCACTACGATTTACCTAAATCAATTGAAAACTACAGCCAAGAAATTGGCCGTGCAGGGCGTGATGGCAACCCTTCAAATTGTTATACGCTGGCTAATTTAGATGGCTTAAATACAGTAGAAAATTTTGTGTACGGCGATACCCCAGAGCTAAGCGGTATTGAATATGTTATTAACGATATTCGCCAAGCCCAGCAGCAATGGGAAATGCAAGAGTATAGCTTATCGAGCGAAAGTAATATTCGTCAGCTTGCCCTTAAAACCTTGTTGGTACAACTGGAAATGCAAGGCGCAATAACCCCGCAATATGCGTATTACGCCGATTTTAAGTATAAATTTTTAGTTGATAAAAATGAGTTGCTTAATCAGTTTGATCAGCAGCGCCAAGCTTTTTTAACGCAAATATTTAGCCATACCGACTTTAAAAAAATATGGGGCACACTTAACTTTGACTCCCTAACGCAAGCCGCACAAGTTGACCGTAAACGTGTGGTAGCCGCACTTGATTACCTAGCAGAAAAAAACCTTATCACCCTTGAAACCAAACGTATTACTCAAGTGTACAAAGTGCATAGCGAGGTGATTAATAACCCTGCACTTGCCCAGCAGTTACATGATTATTTTACCGATAAAGAGCAAGCTGAAATAAAACGGATTGCTGCTTTGGTGCGCTTTTTTGAGCTGCAATCTTGCTTAAGCTATAACTTAGCCCGTTACTTTGATGATGCGAATGCGCCACAGCAATGTGGGCATTGTAGTGTGTGCCGTGGACATGCGGTCAAGCTTGAATACTCAATCACCCCTGCAAAAATTGATACAGCGCTTATATATCAAAAGGTGAATGAGTTTTTGGCACATATGGCAACGAAAGGCGTGCATGATGTGGGCATCGAAACCCAATGTCGGTTTTTAGCGGGAATGAGTGTGCCGCTATTTGCACGCAATAAAGTACGGCAATTAAGTGGGTTTGCACTTTGCGAGCAACAGCGTTACAGCGAAATTAAAGCAATATTACTATCAAGAGCGGCGCCTAATTAATATTAAAAATCAGTATAAAAAATAAAATGTGTTAATTTTTTGTTTCTTTTCCTCGCTTTACTATACTCAAGCTGGCTATGACGGCCATTATAATAATGAGGTGATCAATGAAACTGCAAAAAATTATACTATTGGGGGTATTTGTATCAGCAAGTAGTTATGCTGAAATTAATATTTCAGGTTTTGCGAGTATTAATGCGGGTAAAGTGCTAAGCGGCACCGGTGTACCGCAGTATGGCGTTGAACCAACCTTTCTAGCGGACTATCCAAATGTAAGTGCCTACACTGAAGATTTATCCTTTTCGCCAGAGTCTTTGATTGGATTACAGGTATCAGGCGACTTAGGTGAAGGCCTTTCTGTAACTGGTCAGCTAGTTGCCAGAGGAGTTAACGACTTTGAGGCAAATTTTGAATGGGCTTATATTTCTTACGATATTAACGATAATTGGACTATTCAAGCCGGTAAGAAGCGTTTACCACTATTTTATTATTCAGACTTCTTCGATGTAGGTTATGCATATGTGTGGATGCGGGCCCCTGCTGACAACTATACATGGCAAGTATTTAACTACGAGGGGGTTAATTTACTTTACTCAGGCTCTGTAGGTGACTGGGGAGTATCTGCAAATGTTTATACCGGTAAAGAAGATGATGACGATAACAAACTGTTATCAGACTTCTTCTTTCAAGAGCCGACAAGAGAAATTTGGGAAGATATGCTAGGCGGCGTAATGTTACTTAATCGTGACTGGCTTGAACTTAGAGTGACCCACATGCAATATACCAACAAGCGTTTTCGCGCGGGTGAACCCGTTTTGTGGGACGGTAAAGACAGCAGAGATGGTAAATTTTATGGCTTAGCTGCAAATCTTGATTTTGGTGATTTTTTTGTTTTAAGTGAACTTAACCGCTTAGACCTAGATGGTAATCTCGATACTTATATGATCAGTGCGGGTTATCGTTTTGACTCAATTACCCCCTATGTCATGTTTTCAGACTTTGAACAAGAAGGTGAGGGCGATACAGAGCAGCATAATACATTTGCTGTTGGTGTGAGGTGGGATTTTCATCCGTCAGCGGCATTTAAAGTGCAATACGATAGGGTTAAAGATGATTCGTTTGATTTAGCTGTGGCTGGTGATAGTAAAGCAATCACGCTTGGTGTTGATGTTGTATTTTAAGGAGAAGTAAGATGAAAAAATTAATATTATGTGTATTGTTCTTGTTTACTAACTTCGCCTATGCAGATTTTGCTATTATTGTGCATCCCTCAAATGAAAGTAGTTTTGATGAGTCTGTTATTAGCCGAATTTATACAGGAAAAGAAAAGTCATTTAGCAATGGTAATAAGATCATTCCAATATCTCAAGAATCAAGCAGTGCTGCAACCGAGCAATTTAATAGTAAATTACTCAATAAAACGTCTTCTCAGTTAAAAGCGTACTGGTCAAAACTGATTTTTACAGGAAAGGGCACACCGCCTAAAGAGTTAGAAAGTGACAGTGAAGTGATCAAAATGATCGCGGCTAACCCTAACACCATTGGCTTTGTCTCTTCATCGGCTGTATCGGATAACGTTAAAGTGGTTTTTACCTTTTAATCTGCAACTAAAAAGCGTGCTGGTTAATCAGCACGCTTTTTTTGTAATTGGTTAATTACATATGACGATGTTTATAAAATCTGACAGTTATTTTACTGTCACCATTGCTCTGCTCGTGTATCCTATAGGTTGTATATCATTTCTCATAAGTCTGTATGTCAAACTCAATCATTGCTGTTGAAAATATCGATACAACCGCCGTCACTTGTGCTAATTGCCAAGCGTGTTGTTGCCAATTAGAAGTGCGTATTGTTAGCGATACTGGTGTCCCTTTTCAGTATATTGATTACGACAAGTGGGGCAGTGAAGTAATGAAGCGCGGCGACGATGGTTGGTGCCAAGCACTCGATCGTAATACACTAATGTGTACTATTTACGAAAATCGCCCATTAACGTGTCGAGAATTCGAAATGGCGTCAGATGAATGTATTACCGAACGCGAGATTGCAGGAGTAGAATAAATTACTGCGCTATTACTCCGTTAACAAGTTAGCAGTTAGCTCTAATGCAAAATTGCTGTTAATTTTAGTATTTGCTAAAGCCTGACATATAAATAAATTTCTACACAATTCATTTGCCTACCCTACTTTTATAGTCTAATTTTTAAACTCATCCTAAAAATTTTAAGGTAGTGGTTTTTTCTTTTAAAGCCTCATTATGCGACTAACACTGATACATTCATTGCAAGGAAAAATGCTGCTTTATTTGGCATTTCCCGTAATGCTCATTATTACTGGTATCTTGAGTTACTGGTATTCAACCAGCCTTAATCAGGCCGTTATGCAAGCAAAGCTTAACTTGAGCCAGACCGCCGATACTATTGCTGCAAAAGTAAATGAAGAAACGCAGTTAGCAGTACGTACTACCGAAATTATGGCCTTAGCACAACAAAATGGATTGTTTGGTGATAGAGAGGCAAGTATTAACTTTGTTCGAGCAGTGCTTAAAATGAACCCTTCATTCGTAGGGGCTTCTTTTGGTTATGAGCCTAATGCCGATGATCAAGATCAAGCCTATGTGAATGCTTCGCCATTAAAAGAGGGCGTTTATGTAGACCAAACCGGTCGTTTTTTACCTTATTGGCATCGTGATTTTAGTGACTCTGAACGCTTGCTACTTGAGCCCTTGGTGGACATGGAATCTAGTCTTTATTATGAGGGAGTACGTCAACAGTTTTTACGTGATGGCAATACCGAGACGATGATCACTGAGCCTTATGTTTACGAGGGAAGAATGCTGGTTGAACAAAGCTCGCCCATTATCATTAACGATGAATTTGTTGGTATGGCAAGCGTAGATAGAGCACTTGCTGACATCACTGAATTTTTACAAACCATAAAGCAGCAATTAAAAATTGATGTTTTGCTACTCAGTCAACGCGACAACGTTATTGCAACGACATTGAATTACTCAGGATTAAAAACGAAAGCAATTTTAGATACTAATTATGCAAGTATAGCCAAGCAGCTAAAATCACAGGGACAAGAAAGAGAGGTGCTATCTGCTAACGATCCTTTTGATTCTGGGGTTTTCTATTTTGATAAGGCCAAGGTTGCCACTGGTAATTGGACAGTGATAGTGCGTCGCTCTGAAGCCGATATTATTGGGCCTATTCAAGCGCAATTTAAACCATTATTGGCAGCCGCTTTTGCAAGTGTATTACTGATTTTTTTACTCTTTTGGTATTTTATTAACAGAACAACTAAGCGAATTAATATTGCGATTAAATCTGTTGAACAGCTAGCTAATGGAGATTTATCCATTCATGCTCAAAAATATATGGCTCAAAAAGATGAGCTTGGCACTATGTTTAGAAGTTTTGAGCGTTTAATTAAAGCCAGTAAAGATATTGATCAGGTTTGCTCAGCTATAGCCAGTGGCGACTTTTCTCAAACTGTATCTAAGCGCGGCCCTCATGACCGTCTAAGTGATTCTATTAATTTAATGTCGAGTAAACGCTATGAGGCAGAACAAGCTTTACTTGAACAAACCATAAAGCTTCGCCGCACTCAACAAGAGCTTGTTGAAGCAGAAAAAATGTCATCACTTGGCAGTTTAGTTAGTGGCGTCGCACATGAAGTGAATACGCCATTAGGTGTTTGTGTAACTGCGACGTCGCATTTGAGAGAAATACTAATTGAAACTAAAAACAAAGTTGCTTCTGGCTCCTTGAGTAAAACGCAGTTTAGCGAGTTTATTACTGAAGTTGATTTAAGTTGTGACATTTTACTGAAAAATATGCAACGCGCCGCTGGTTTAATCAGCAGCTTTAAACGTGTTGCGGTTGATCAAACCACAGAAGAGCTCCGTAGCTTATATATTAGCCAATATTTTAATGAAGTGCTCAGAAGCCTGTATCACACAGTAAAAACGACAGAGATTGATATTAAGGTTACAGCAACCGAGCTTGAACCAGAGGTCTACTCTGATCCGGGGGCTTTAGCGCAAATTTTTACAAACTTAGTCATGAATTCTATTGTCCACGGCTATGGTAATGGCAATCGAAAAGGGCTAATCACGGTTCATATAGAATACTCAGAATATGTTCAAATTCATTATCAAGATGATGGATGCGGCTTGACTGAAGAAGCTCGAAAAAGAGTGTTTGATCCCTTTTACACCACAAATAGAGCGGGTGGCGGTAGCGGTTTAGGCATGAATATTGTGTATAACCTTGTTGTACACCGCTTGAAAGGGCAAATATTTGTAAAGAAAAAACAAACACCAGGTGTTTATTTTTTCATTCAATTTCCCTTAACGCTATCAACTCAATAATTAGCAGGGTGTGTTTATGGATTGGTTACAAGATGATGACGTTTTAAAGCAGGCTTTGGATATTGAAAACGTTGAACCATGGAAAATTTTAGTGGTGGATGACGATGATTCGGTGCACCAAGTAACTCAACTTGCAATGAAGCGCTTTGAATTTGAGCAACGCCCTATCGAGCTGCACAGTGTTTATAGTGCAGCTCAAGCAAAAGAAAAACTACAAAGCTCAGAACGCTATGCTTTAATTTTGCTCGATGTTGTTATGGAGACAGAGCATGCAGGCTTAGAGCTTGCTCGTTACATACGCCAAGACTTACAAAATGTGTACAGCCGAATTATTTTAAGAACCGGACAGCCAGGGGTTGCGCCAGAGCGCAGTGTTATCCGCGATTATGATATTGATGGCTATAAAGCAAAGAGCCAACTGCAAAGCCATGACCTTGAATTAATTTTTTATACTTCTTTGCGAGCGTATCGCGATATTTGCATGTTACAAACCCACCGCCATAATTTAAAGCGACTAATAAAAGCAATATCTACTATTACCCAAATTGGTGATTTATTTGAGTTTACCTCTGTTGTTATGGAAGAGCTTAAGTTAGTGCTGAATATGAGTGAGGCAAACCTCTATATTGATGCGCCTAAAGTATTTGGCATTTGCCAGCTAGATCAAAGATTACAAATGATTGAAGGAGAGATTTCTGGCATACATTTATTCACAGGCAATGGAATTGACAGTATTCCACAAAAACATCAAGAGTATTTTTTAAGAGCAAAGCAAACTAAGCAGAATTTTATAGCAGATGATCATTATGTTTATTTTCATCACTCCCAAAAAGGGCTCGATTCTATTTTAGCATTCCAATCATTACAACCGGTTAAAAAAGAAGCTCAGCAACTAGTCGATTTATTTTTAGGTAATGTGGTCTTAACATTTGAAAGCCTATTATTAGCCAATTCAGTTGAAGAAACACAACAGCTTGCTATATCGTTAATGGGTGGAGCGATGGAGTCACGCTCTAAAGAGACAGGTTCCCACGTGATCAGGGTAGGTTTATATGCCAAATTGTTAGCTGAGTTACATGATCAAAATAGAGCATATTGCGATAGAATTAGTTTAGCAGCGCAGTTGCACGATGTAGGAAAGGTTGGCGTTCCAGACTTGATTTTAAACAAACCTGCTAAATTAGACCCTGATGAATGGGAAATTATGAAACAGCACACCACCAAAGGCTGGGAAATACTCAAAGGTACGGGAAATCCTGTCATTGATATGGCGGCTAATATTGCGATTGATCATCATGAACGATGGGATGGAGCGGGTTATCCGCACGCTAAAAAACAGCAAGATATAAGTTTAGAGGGCCGAATTACTGCGATTGCTGATGTGTTCGATGCGTTATGTTGTCGTCGTTGTTATAAAGAGCCTTGGAGCATGGATGAAGCAAAAGCTGAGATAATTAAAGGCGCAGGTAATCATTTCGATCCGACGTTGGTTGAATTATTTGAATTGAATTTTAATGCGTTTAAACAAATTTATTTAGACAGGCCTGAGTAACGAGATTGTCGCTCCGATTGCGTTAGCCACAATCAAAGCGAACATAAGATTAATCGTATTTAGCTTCAAGTTCGTTGGCAGTATGAAACTTTTCGTGAGATTGTAATTGCTCATCGTATTTAACTAGGTTTTTAAAGTGCCCTAGTTGGCCAGCGTTTTTAACGATTTCAACAATAAACGACATCATAAAATCGGCACCAGTGAGAGTATCGCCCACTAAATAACGTTTGCCTTCAAGGCGGCTGTTAAAATAGCTAATTACTTTTGCGGTTTCAGCATCGGCATAGCCCTCTAAAAATTGCGTTTTAGCACCGTCTTTTTGCACAAACATTTTCAACAATAATGGTAAAATTGCAGAGCTTTCTGCAAAGTGAAGCCATTGTTGATAGTCTATAAATTCTGCAGTACCTGTGGCTGGTGCAAATTTACCTTTGCCATATTTAGTGATCAAATAATCTGTGATAGCGCCAGACTCGGCAATCACTAAGCCATCATCTTCTATAACCGGCGATTTACCCAGCGGATGCACACTTTTAAGCTCATCAGGGGCTAAAAAAGTTTCAGTATTGCGCTGATAAGCAACAATTTCGTAATCAACCTCAAGCTCTTCTAATAACCAAATAATACGTTTAGAACGAGACTTGTTTAAGTGGTGTAGTTTAATCATTTTCTTCCTTATTGAGCTGTGTTGAATTACAACACAGCCTGAATGTTATTATAGTGGGCTGTTAATCTTTACTACGGTTTTACCAAAGTTCTTCCCGCTGATCATGTCGTTAAATGCGCTGATGGTTTTTTCAAAACCATCTACAAGATGTTCGCGGTACTGAACTTTTCCGTCTTGCAGCCACTTTTGCATGTCTTGTGCAAATTCGTCATAACGGTGACCATAGTCATCAAAAATGATAAAGCCCTGCATTTTAATACGCTTAGTTAACAATTGTCCCATTAGCATACCTAATCTATCAGGACCTTCAGGCAAGCTGGTGGCATTATATTGCGATACCAAACCACAGATAGGCACGCGTGCTGAGGTATTAAGCAAAGGTAATACGGCATCAAATACTTTTCCGCCCACATTTTCATAATAAACATCAATGCCTTGATCACATGCCTTTTCTAATTGTTCAGCAAAATCTTTGGCTTTATGATCTATACACGCGTCAAAGCCAAGAGTTTCAACAGCATGAGCACATTTTTCGCTGCCACCGGCAACCCCAACTACTTTACAGCCTTTAATTTTAGCTATTTGACCAACCGTAGCACCCACAGGCCCGGTAGCTGCTGCAACAACCACGGTTTCACCTGCTTTAGGTGCGCCAATATCTAGTAAGCCCATGTAGGCGGTAAACCCAGGCATACCCATAATTCCTAAGGCATAAGACGGATTTGTTGGCTTTTTACCTAATGACATTAAGCCCTCGCCATTTGAGATAGCGTAAGTTTGCCAGCCTGTATACGCTAATACCCATTCGCCTTCGCTAAACTTATCGTTTTTAGATGATTCGACTTGGCAAACCGTTGCGCCAACCATTACATCACCAATTTCTACCGGATCGGCATATGATTTAGCATCGCTCATGCGGCCGCGCATGTAGGGGTCCAATGATAAATAAATAGTACGCAGCAATACTTCACCGTCCTTTAATGATGGTAACTCTACATTTTTAAGGTCAAAATTTTCATTAGTAGGGGCGCCATGTGGGCGTGATGCTAAAGTAAATTGACGACTGGTTATAGACATAAAAACCTCCAAATAAAGTGAAAAACCACCTACTACCGAATGTTTAAGCTTTAAAACTATACATTGCTCAACAATAATGCGCGGATAGGTAGAAAAAATATGTACCTTAATACACGAGCTTTGGGCGAGAGGTGGTTAATTCAACCGTCGAAAGGATTTAATTAGAACAATTACTCTGTTTTAGCACGCTAAATACATAGCTATCAAAATAGTGACCATTTTTATAAATTGCTTTCTTTAAAATAGCTTCGTTATTAAAGCCATTTTTAAGCAACGCGCTCATTGAGCCAACATTACCAGCAAATACAGCCGCATGAATACGGTTTAAGTTAGTACTTTCAAACACTTCTTTAGTAATCAACTCTATGGCTTGGGTAATAATACCTTGCCCCCAATACTGCTGACTAAGCCAATAACCTATTTCGCCACTGCGGCTATACTCAAATTCACCAGGAATAACACCAATACAACCAACAC
Organism: Pseudoalteromonas sp. KJ63-1; assembly: GCF_055808145.1. The sequence continues at coordinate 395,914 of NZ_JBVVRL010000002.1, forward strand.
ACAGGCCATCAACTTCAATGGCTTTAATGATGCCAAATTTTGCTCCCTCATTTACCCACCAGCTTGCATCTGCTTGGGTATAAGGAAATGGAATTTTAGAGGACAAATAGCGAGCTACTTGTTGATCGTTCAAAATGGTGACTATTTGGCAGGTATCGTGTTGTTTAAATGCTCGTAAAGTGATCATGCTACAAATGAGTTTGTTATTATCAGCCAATAACTTAGCAAGCTTTAAACGCTTAAACAATGAAAAACAATTCATTAAAATTAAAGTGTATACAGGTATAACTTTGTGTAAAACTCTTTTAAAATGTAAAAAACACCCAGACAGAGTCTCTATGCATCCTCATATCGAAGCCCTTTATAATAGCGCTAAAAAGCCCAGTCGTTTAATTATTGGTTTAATGAGTGGCACCTCTTTAGATGGTTTAGATGTGGCGCTATGTAAAATAACCGGTGCGGGTTTACATACACAAATAGAGGTTAAAAATTTTACTACGGTTGAATACAGCGACGAATATAAAACTAAAATAAAGCAGGTATTTGCTAAGCGCGAATGCGATTTAGAAGTGCTGACTTTATTACACCCTTGGGTGGGGAAACTCCATGGTGCTATGGTTAATCAGTGCTTGACTGCATGGGGTATTGACCCTGCGAGTATTGATGCCATCGCAAGCCACGGGCAAACTATTTATCACTGTCCGCAGTCGCAGCATAACCATCATGACTTTAAACATGGCACCTTGCAAATAGGTGATAGTGACCAAATAGCAGTTACGACAGGCATTACCACTGTTGGCGATTTTAGGCAAAAGCACATAGCCGCAGGAGGTGAAGGCGCACCTTTAGCGGTATATGGCGATTATTTATTTTTTGCCAGCCCTGATGAAAACCGCATTTTATTAAACATGGGTGGCATTGCAAATTTAACGTTTTTACCTAAAAACGGTGATACTAGTAGCGTGTTTAGTAGCGACATAGGCCCAGGTAACACCATTATGGATGCCTACGTACAGTCTTATTTTAAAGGGCTGCATTATGATGAGGGCGCAAAGCTTGCCAAAGCAGGCAAGGTGAATGCAAAACTGCTAAAAGCGCTCAGCGATAATGCGTTTTTTAAATTACCACTGCCAAAAACAACAGGGCCTGAGGTGTTTAATTTAGCCTTATTACGCGCAGCCCAAGCCCAAACCGCAACCCAAGATTTAATCCATGAAGATGTGTTGGCGACATTAAATGCGCTTTCTGCGACTACGATTGCTAGGGCGTTAAATGACTGTGCTGAAGGGGTTCAAAACTGTGTGGTATATGCCAGTGGTGGAGGAATTCATAATCCATTATTGATGGAGCAATTACTAATACACTGCCCAAATATTAAGGCGTTTAAGAATACTGATGATTTAGGTGTTCACCCCGATGCCAAAGAGGCGGTGCTGTTTGCTATTTTGGCAAACGAATGTTTAGCAGGGCAGCGACAAAGTGCAAAAAATAAAAGGGGTGGAATTTTAGATATTACTATGGGTAAAGTGAGCTTTGCTGATTAACTAATTAAAGCTTAATGGAAAAGTTTATAACAAGAGCTAAAAAAGTGAGATTAAAGCTGTTCCCACACTGGCAAGGTACTGACGAACGCGATGAGGCTTTGGCGGCGTAATCGTATTTATTGGTACAGTATATCCATTACCAAATTGGTTAATGTGCATATCAAACTGCAAGCTATTTTTTAACGTACCGTGTTTACCATGCAAAATCATTTGCATTACAAAACCACGACGGTGCGCTATTTGACTTAACCTAAGCGTGACTCGTCCTTGCTCTAAATCAAGTTGGCTGAGCTTTTTTTCTGTGTAGTACTGAGCTTCACGTGCGTTTGGCAACGTTGCGCTAAGTGAAATAATATCACCTTCATGGGCAGCCTCAGGCAAAACGCATTGCAAAGCAATTTGATGCTGGCTATTGGCCTGCTGTGACAGCGTTTCAAATTCCATGCTGTGGCTCAGTGCCGCAGAGATAGGATCTTCAAATGACGGTAGTGCAAAGGTTAATTGCACCATGGATTCACTCATGGGGGCTTATAAAACTATATTGACTAATAATGCAGCTATTATCGCTGATGATTATTGCATAATTATGACTAAGCTAAAGCGCTTAATACAAATGCTAGTTTTAATTGTAATTTTGAACTAAAGGTATTGTTTTAAATCAGTATTATATTTACGGAATAAATTATAATAGCCGCTCAATAACCACTGCGATAAACGTATATACAATTTAAGAATGGATTAACGTCTTACCTCAGCGATAAAAAACAATACTCTTACTGAATTTTTTGTTAATTGCGCCAGTTTTTTATTGTTAAATAATGGGTGCTTTTTTGTTTTTGTTTCAATTTTGCAACAAAATAGCTTGAAAAAAAACCAAGCTAGCCATAAAGTGCAGTTAAGGGCCCAAATACATAACACACTACCAAACGGGTTGTGAGAAATTAGATGGCACTAATAAAAAATAATTTATGGAAACTCTTTTGTTTTTTGCTATTGGGCGGTCTAGTCCTATTAAGCGTTTTGTTGGCTTATGAATGGCGAAATATCGAAAAAGAATACCGCACAAGCTCCCAAAATCGTGTGGATTTCTCTGCGCAAGCACTTAAAAGCACCCTCAGAAATAAAGAGCTTATGCTGGATCTAATTGGCAGAGATATTCTTTCAAACAATAACTTACCCGAGAAAACATCAACAATAAAACTCCTCGACAATATTTTACTAGAAAACCCTGTGTTATTAGGCTTTGGACTGTTTAATCCCCAAGGGGAAATTATTTACTACAGTTCAAATTTAAATGCCTCAACAATGATCAACCTTAAGAAAAATGAAAAAACCCGTCAAAGTTTTGCACAAACTCTTAGTTCAGACAAAATGGTGGTAGGGCAAACTTATTTTAATCAGTCGTTACAAGAATGGGTTATTCCAATAAGGAAGTCATTACGCGACAAAAGTGGCTCTGTGATTGCTGTAATGACTGCAGGATTGGCTGTATCAAGAGGCGCTAAGTACCTCAATATTTTGCAAAGTAATAGTGACGATTACATTATCATAGCAAGAGAGATTGATGGTTTTATTCAATACACTTCCGTAAAAGATGCAGACATAGCTAGCTATACAAAAACCAAAATTAAGCAGGCGTTAGGGTTATCTGATAATTCTTTGATAAAGCAAACGGGCAAGGATAAAGAAATATTTAAATCCTCAGGAGAGGTGTTTAGTATTGATACACATATAGGAGATAAACCTTATATCACATCTGCAAAATTTGATAATCGCTATCAGTTATGGACACTCTCAAACAGAGCGATGCAGCCAATAAAAAGTGTATTTTATTGGAAGGTCTGTTGGTATTCTTTCATTTATTTACTGATTTGTACGCTCTTATATTTTGGTTTTAGGTTTATTGCTCGTGCTGAGCAAAAACGGATTGATGAGCTATTTTATCTTTCTCGTAATGATGATTTAACTAAGTTACCTAATCGAAAAGCACTGCGTGATAGTTTTGAAGCGAAAAAAGAGACATCGTTTAGCTTAGCAATTATAAACATTACCAATTTACGTTCGATGAATAATCGCTTCGGTATGGAGTACAGTGATAAGGCAATTAAAACCTATGCTGCAATGTTGCAAGCGACATTTGCAGCTCCATATTTGGTTTTTAGAAACAGTGGCAATGAATTTTGCATTATTACACCGCATTTATTGGATGAACAAAACAGGCATGTGTTTGAACAAAGCCTAGCGTCCAGCATTCAACATTACGAAGTTAATAACTCTGAACGTCTTTTAAATATTAGTGTCGGTGTGGCCAACTACCCAGAGCATGGCACAAACAAAAGTAAACTAGTGCGCAGCGCACATTTGGCTAATCAATGGGCAAAAGATACAGGACAGTGGCTGTGCCATTACCATGCAGGTATAAAACAAGCTTATTTACGCCGTTTAAAAGTAGAAGAGCGGTTGAATGTAGCGCTAAGTGAGCAATCATTCTCTATGGCCTATCAGTGCCAAGTAAATGAACAGGGTAAAATTCATGCTATGGAAGCACTAATTCGTTGGCATGATAGCGAGTTGGGTATGGTTTCACCTGCTGAGTTTATTGCTATTGCGGAGCAAAGTGATTTAATTTTTAAAATCGGTGACTTTGTTTTGTCGCGCTCTATTAGTGAATTTGCAACGATGCAACAACATAACGATACGCCTCTTGAACTAGCAATCAACATTTCTGTGATGCAATTTCAAAGCAGTGCTTTTATTCCTAAGTTATTGCAAAGTATAGAGGCGCACAATGTTGCTCCGCGCAGTATCATTTTAGAAATTACAGAGTCACTGTTTATGGATAACCTTGAACATGTGATTGAAACTATACTGAGCTTAAAATCGCGTGGAATACGTTTCTCGATGGATGATTTTGGTACAGGCTATTCATCACTGAGTTTATTAAGACGCCTGCCCATAGATGAACTTAAAATAGATAAAAGCTTTGTAGATGATATTTTAATAGATCCTAAGTCTATCAGCATGGTGCAAAGTATTATTGCCATTGCCAACAGCCATAACATAAGCGTTATCGCTGAAGGCGTGGAAGAGCAGGCACAATTTGATATGTTAGTGGATATTGGCTGTAAACGTTTTCAGGGGTATTACTTTTACAAACCTGTGAACGCCACTTCTGTAATTGAATACCTGCAAGCTAACTAGTAGCCGCGCGACTAAGGCGATCATTCACTGCAGCCCACTCACTGATTACTGGCGGCTTTTCGATATAAATATTCAATGGGGTCGTCTCATCAATAAGATGCAGTGCTTTATACATATTTTTAGCGTATTCAATAGGGCAACTACTGAGCTTAGTAATACGTTCTGATGGAATGTCGCCCGCTAATAATTGCTGTTGCACTTGAGTCGAATAGATTAAATAGTGACTTTTACCCTGAGAGTTTTCACTCAAAATTTTAGCGAAATCTTCAGTATTAGCCAACATGGCTGGTGCATGAGGCTGATAATGCGCTTTTACATTACCCGGCACCACTTCGTTATGTGAATGTGGCGTGCTGACATGCAGTCCAGTTTTTTGCAAAATATCAGATGCTGAAATTGGTCCTGGGCGTAATATGCGTAACTGCTCTGAGCTGGCATCGACAATAGTCGATTCAATACCTACATTGCATTCGCCTCCTTGTAATACCGCACTAATACTACCATTCAAATCGCGCATAACATGAGCTGCGTTGATTGGGCTCAATTGCTTGTATCGATTAGCCGAGGGAGCTGCAAGACCAGTATTTAATTGTTTTAGTACCGCTAAAAACTCAGGATGCGCAGGCACGCGAAGTCCAATGGTGGGCAAGCCGCCTGTTACCGGACTATTTAAATCATCTTTAGCATTTAAAATTAGGGTGAGTGGGCCAGGCCAAAATGCATCAGCAAGCGTGATGGCTGCCTTATTTACATTTTTTGCCCAGTGATGCACATGTGACTGATTGGGAATATGCACAATGAGCGGGTGATTTGTTGGGCGTCCTTTCGCTGCAAATATTTTCGCTACAGCATCACTATTAGTCGCATCTGCGGCTAAGCCATATACGGTTTCTGTGGGTAAAGCGACGCATTCGCCAGCTTTTAATAATGCAACGGCTTGGTTAATACGCTCTTCAGTATTTAATAATTGAGTCGGTTGTATTGATGTCATAATAACTCTTAAGGATTACAAAAATGGCAATATGTTGCATCGGCAACGTGTTTCTCATTCGCTTCAATATGGTTATAGCCGCAGCTATCACACAAAGAGGTTGTTGATTTTACTTGTTGTGTGGGCATGTTACACAGCTCACAGGGCAAGCCTTTAGTGAGTTGTTTGGCAACAAAGTTAGCACACTGGCATTGTGGACATTTTGATGCCAACCGCCTTGCTAAGTCCTCGGCAGCGAGGCGAATAATAGCTTGGCGTTGCGGGCTATACATAGCTCTTAAATCAGGCGTGATTATGCCGGCTTTGGGCACTTTTTCTTTAAATAAAGCAACCAAGCCTTCAAAGCTTAGCCCTTTAAAAAGTGTTTGAGTGTCATCAAGTATCCAGTGCTGCTCTTTAAAGCGCTGGCATGCGACCGTGATTGATTCAACATTAGTCTCGCTGTTAATGGTTAAGCTGCTGGGTGAAAATGGCCCGCCTGCATGTCCATAAATAGCGATGTCTGTGCGTTTATCGTAAAAACAAATTACTTCTTCATCCCAGTTCATTAACCCAGGGTATGGGCCACCTCCAAAGCTGCCTTCACTACCAAGCCCATATTGCTCGCCAGTGAGTTCACACGCTTGTTGAGCTTTTATTAGTGCCGCTATTTGGGCACTGCAATCACGCTGCACTTCATTAGTAAACATCCCAAGCGTATCGGTATCAAATAGACTGGTTGTTACCACATTATAGCCAAGTGGCTTCAATTCGGGTGCGATCAAAGGTGCCTTTTTATGTTTAGTGGCAATGACGGCGTTTAACATTAATTATATCTGCTCTGTGGAGGGGGCAATTGCAATGAAGTGTCCATTTTCAAAGCGCTCTAGCGTATTGTCATCGCCCCAACGAATGAGTGTTAGCCAATGGTTATCAATTAGTTCCTTCACCATCGTATGCTTGTTATAAATTGCTGAGATTGCTGATTGTGGCGCAGCAATATATACATTAAGGCGAATAGGTTCGTGCATCCATTTATCGCCATTGTGTAGCGATTGCATGGCCAAGCCAATGCACAGATCGCCGCCATTACCTTCAAATAAGCCAATATTACCGCCCACAGCATTGTGAAGTATTTTATTACCACTGCCGTATTTGTGATTGTCGTTAACCGAGGCATTATATTGGCTATTGATCCAATGGGTGACTATCATAGGCGCGGTCATAATAAGCTCTAATATTGCAAAGTCGTTATCGCTTTCCCACTCATAATCGTGTAAGAAACAGCGTCCCTGTAAGTTAATATTTCGCGTCCATGCGCGCGGCGCGACAATAAAGGCGGCATTATTTGCAAGCCCCCATTCAGGGCGGACCTGCGACCAATCGCGGGCACGTTGATGATAAGCGTGATTAATTTTATCCGCTGATTTATCAACCAGCTTTGGCTCTATATTAACTAAGCGCTCTTGCTGAGCTGTTTGTGTTGCCACACTGAGCCATTTTTTTAGATTATCATCCAATTGAGCATCATAGATGGTGATCGCATCTGTGGTTGTATTATGAATGGCTGCAATAAACTGGGTGTTTTCTGACAGTGTGAGTCCGCGAGTTTTAAGTGCTTGGCGTACTTGAGTATCGTTAAGTAGGCTTGCGAGCACTCTCACATTTACTTCACCACTTTGCCCGCCACAGGCGCCGCAATCTAGGCCTGCACTGTGTAAGTTATTGGTTGTATGGCTAGCGTGACCCACTAACATTACCTGTGGTGCCAACGCTTTTATACCTAGGGTTGTAAGCACTTTTTGGGCTAAATCGGTTTTGTCTTTTAGGGTAAGTTGCTGCTGGTTTTGTGTTAATTGCCAGTCAGTCGGAGTGCACTTTTTAGCATTGCCTTTAGATAAAAAGGTATTTTTTATTAGTTTAAATGCGTATAGCCAACCTGCTGATTCAACCATAGAAAACGATGAAGGGGCCGATTTTGACCAGCTTTGCCATGTGGCACTATTTTGGCGTGAAGCTTCAAGCGTCGCATCTTTGTGAGTTTGTGTGGCATGTATAGCTGGTTTAAGTAGCCCAGGGAGCTGTGGGCGAGTAATAGCACTGCCATTTTCTTGATATTCCAGCGGTAAACCAAAAAAACCAGCAAAGCCAAAAGTTTCAATATGTTGACTTTGAGACTCTAGCGCACGGCGAATCACTTCCGAGCGAACATCAATACAAAACACCGCTTGTAATTGAGCGTTTTTCACGGGGGCTTTAGTCGCGGTTTGCAGCGCATCATTAAGTGGATATTGAAAACTGAGTTCTAGCGCTTTTGCCCACACCCATAATGGTTTTTGCGCTAGTTTATGTGCATGTAAGCGCTCAATGACAAGCGCTTTTTCTTGTTGCCACTGACTTTGTAGTTGCTTAAATGTAGCACTATCGTGATTGGCTAGGTACTGCCAAATCACTAGGTCCCATGCCATGCGCATGGCCAGAAGTTGCTTCATCTCATTTGTTGGCGTGTCGTAAAGCTGACCTTGAAAACGCAAATACGCAAGCCAAGATGCCCAGCCGTTAATATCTAAAAGCAGTGAGTGAGCGTATAACTCTAACGAATCATTGTCTATATTAAGCGTTTTAAGGGTCAGTGCAATCAGTTCATCTGCGCATGTAGGTAATTGCTTAAAGTAGCCATTTAAATGCCGCTCATCCATAACAATGCTAATGCCTTTATCCGCTTGAATAACAGTTAGCCAATGGCGATATAATTCAGATGGGGCTTGAGTATCATTACGATGCAGCATAGGACCGAGTTGTTGATAATGCGCCGCACAAAACTGACTTAATTGATGAGTAATTTCATCATGCCAAGCCATTTTATGCTTATTACGTTGCTGGTCGAGTAAATCAGCAATGTTGTGCCAGTCCACTAATGGCACATCAATCTTAAGCGCTTGTAATAGTTGCTCTTTATTAAAGTCACTATTAAGTAGCGTTGCGGCATCGGCTAAGTATTTGTCGGTAATTATGCCGGTGTTATATTTTTGCAGATAAAAATCACTAGGCATTAGCATGTTGGTATTACATAAGGTATCCAGTCGTGCGCTTACATCTTCAATTGGCATATGGCGCATTTCCCAAAATGGGTTAACTGCAATCATCTGATCTAACGGCCAGTTTGGTGCTATGTAACCGCATACTTTATTAAGTAGGCTATTTTGACTGTCGCTTAGCGAGAGTGCTCTATTATCTGAAGGCGTTAGAGTGCTCATTTTGATTCCTCAATAGTGATCCCAGCGGCATGATTTTTTAAATCAGTGTGGCCATTATTAGGCAAATTTATCGGCCATATTTTTAGTGTTAATCGTGTAAACCACTCATCTAAATACAAGCCTGCAAATAATAAAGTAGATAACGATTTAACCTGAGGGCGCCAAGATTGATAGCGCAAACAGTAGCTTGCTATCATTAAGGTTAAAATAAGGGCTATTACCCAACTGTCGGCCAGGCTAAATGCAGGTTCACGCCACTGCTCAAGGGGAAGTGCAAACGCAAAGATATTTTTAGCCGCTACATAGCTAAAGACCACTAATAGTGCAATTAACAGTTTTTTACTGCGTGTTTTAGCCGTAGCTGTACCATGCTGATTTGCAAGCAAAATGGTTAACGCTGATGCTAAAAGCAACCAAATACTTACCGCTCCCTGATAAGAGCTGATAAACCATGCTGCGCCAACGATTATTATTGAAATAAGCGCACCGGCTAACCAGTCAAAGCATACGGGTGATTGTTTTGGCATATGGCGGCGGATAAGATCTTCATTTACGCCATTACCTGAGTTTAAAAATGCGAAAGCTTTATAAGTTGAGTGGGTAACAAGGTGAAGTAAAGCCAGTTCAAATAACCCCAGCGCACACTCTACCAGCATTAAGCCCATTTGCGCACTGGTAGACCAAGCAAGCCGAACTTTAACGCTTATTCGGGTGGTCATTATTAATGCGCTGATCACCGTAGTTAAGCCAGCAACAATTAAAATTAACCATTGTGCTGCGCTAGCTTGAATAAACAAAGGCGCAAATAAAATTAATAAAAAGCCTCCTAAATTAATGACTCCCGCATGTAATAACGCGCTCACCGGTGTCGGTACTTCAACCACTTTAATTAGCCAGCCGTGTATTGGGAGTTGAGCGCATTTTATTAAAGCCGCAAAGGCAATTAAAAAAGCGGCGACTTGCTCTGCAAAAGACAGTGGTAGTGTGGTGGTGTTATAAAAGGCGGTTATATCACTTATGTACAGGCTATTGTGAGTGAACCACAAAATACCAAATGCAATTAGTAATAAGGATTCGGCAACACGTGCCACAATAAATTTTTTATGGGCGGCAAGCACCGCTCGTGGGCGCTCAGGGTAAAACATTAAAAGTTTATGTAGTGCTAAACTTATCGCCACCCAGCCTAGCCAAAATAGCGCTAAGTGGTTACTCATAACCACAACTAATACGGCAGTGATGGTAAGTAGTAGCCATCGCCAAAAGTAGTTTACACGTGGCTCACCTTGCATATAGTGCTTACAAAAGCGAATTAATATTAGCGTGATAAATAATATAAGCCCCAGCATAATAATTCGGGTCATGGTCAGCGATAAGAAACTGAGTAAATTAAAAGCATAAATTTGATGAAGCGTAATAGCTGTTATAAATGCAAGGCTATTAAACACCATTACTTTAAACAGCACATGACCATTTGAAGCGCGCGATTGTTGGCCAATTAACCAGGCTGCTATAAATGTGCTTAAAGGCATTATTAGCAGTAACAACGAAATAATATACTCACTCATTCAGTGCTCCTTATTTAGTGAGCAAAGTATGGCAAACTAGATAACTAAATAAAAATAGATATAATGCATGTAAACGTTCTATAAAAGAGAACAATAATGAGCCGTTTAAATTATCATCACTTATATTATTTTTGGTCTGTTGCTCGCATTGGTAACTTAACCCAAGCCGCGAAAGAGCTGCATTTGTCACAGTCAGCGCTCTCTACGCAAATAAAACAATTAGAGCACACTATTAATATTGAGTTATTTGAACGTAAAGGCCGCACACTCGCATTAACCGATATGGGAAAACGGGTGCAAATGTACGCCAACGATATATTCACCAAAGGGGAGGAACTGTCTTCTTTTATTCATAAAGGGGTGATTTCGCAAACCCAGCATTTATCAATCGGAGTGCTCAATACGCTCTCTCGTAACTTTATCGAAGAGTTTATTAATCCCTTAATGAGCAATAACGAAGTTCGCTTTTCGCTGACTGCAGGGCGTATGGATGGTCTGTTAAATGGCTTAGCAGAGCATGAATTGGATTTAGTTTTAACTAATAAACCCATCGGGCTTGAGCACTACGATCAGCTTTGGCAAAGTCAGTTGGTATCTCGTCAGCCATTAGCTATAGTTGGCCCCGCTGATAAAAAAACACGTGGCCAATTTCCAACAGGTTACACGGATGCACAGTGGGTGTTACCCGCTAAAACTTCTGCTATTAGAGACTCATTTAATGCTTTGTGTGCTCGTTGGCAGTATCAGCCAAAAATAAAAGCAGAGGCTGATGATATGGCTATGCTGCGATTACTTGCCCGCGATAGTGGTGCACTATCGGTATTGCCATCAGTTGTAGTAAAGGATGAAATAGAACAAGGCCTACTAGTTGAATATCAGCGTTTACCCGATGCGTTTGAGCACTTCTATGCCATTACCGCGCAGCTCAAGTTTGTACCAGACATATTAAAGTCGCTGCTTGCCAAAACCTGCTAATTACTTTTAAAGTATGTTTTTGCGTAAATACTTTATTTTTAAATAATAAAAAAATAATTAAAGCTTTTAATTCGTTGGCCGATACCGTATTTATATTGTACTGCAGATTAAGGATAATCATGGTTAATAAACTACAAGGCAATTATACTAACTTAAATGCGTTGCTTGCCCAATCGGTCAATAATTCAAACCAAACCAGTATGCCCACAGGTTTGCAATCGCGTGCTCACTTAGCGCCAAGTTCGGCAACAATCACTGATGAAATGCTTAGTCAGTTTAGTGACCAACAAGTCGATGAAATACTTAATCAGCAATTATCCTCGTTACTCACGATTTCCAGTGCACCCAGTGGCTCAAATTATAAGCTCTCTAGTGAAGAGGTTGCACTACGTACGGTAATAAGCTCTCAGCAAGAGGGCTTATTAAAAAACGAACGTAGCGATCAGTTAATTGAGCGCTTAAATTCTTCGGTAAAAAATATCCAAGGTGCTTATGCCAACACTAGCGATATTTTATCAAACTTGGGGCAACTGGGATTTAATCAAAAAACATTTTTAGCATCTAGCCAACAGCGTGTTGAACGCTCACTTAATCCTTTCATGGAAAGCTTTAATCGCGAGCGATTTGAAGACGATGATAACTATGGGTTTGAGCTTTCGGTAAAAACCAAAGAAGGTGATGTTATCAATATCGCCTTTCATTCTGCGCAAGGTTATGATGAGGAAACAGGCGAAACCACTGACGAATTTAGCATAAGTTATGAAGTAGATGGCGACTTATCTGAGACTGAACACCAAGCATTAACGCAAGTACTTTCTGGTGTTGGTGAAATGGCGGATGAATTTTTTAAGGCTAAACAAAGCACTTACAGTCGTTACGTACCCGCAAACCAAGCTGATTTAGATTTAAGCTTTCTAAGCAATTTTGATAACAAAGAACTTTCGGGTTTTGATTTGTACTTTTCAACGTCAGAGGGAAATACTGGCGATGCTGATGGAGCGCTCCTTGGAATAGATAATGAGCTTAATTTAAGTTATACCCTTGATGAGGATTCTGAGCAGCAAATACTGGAGTTTGAATCGGTAAACGGACAAAACAATATTGATTTTTCGCTTGATATGTCAACCATTGGCGCTCAAGATAAAAGCCAAATGCAACAATACATAAAAGCGCTCGATAAAAGCTTAGAAGATAGCCAGCTCAATAGCTCTGAGAAAAGTACACGTTCGGCGTTTGGCCAAAAAAGTGATGAAGTAATGAAACAAGGGTTGGCTGTATTTAAAAGTGCGTTTAGTAGTATGTCATCAGCCGCTGAGCGCTACAGTGAAATTGAGTCGGTTGCTACAAAGCAGTTTACTAATGGACGCGAGCTTGTCGCTAATTTAGTTGACAACATGATCACCAAAGATCCACGCTACCAAGGACTAGGAAGTAGTAATAAAAATTCCTTAGGCGATGGTATTTCTAAGTTAGCTGATTTTGATGCAAAATTCTCTTTTGCAATGGATCAGGGGGATTACATAGCAACAAGCACCACAAAGCTGAGTCAAAATACAGAACACCAAAAATCAGCAGGGTTAACTGGGGTTACTCAAGATAAAACGGCGAGCACGCGTTTTAATTATGAAGAAGGTAACCGCTCTGACATCCCTCCTGATTATTATGACAAACAAGAAAATTACACTATTGGTACCGCTGTAAAAAATAACGAATTGGTTGCCCTTGATCAGGCTCATGAGGTGGATGTAGATAAAAAAGTGTATCAGTTTAATCCCGAAATATCTCAATACGAGCTAAAAAAAGAATTGAAAGAAACCACCACCAGTGAGAGTAATATTCGTCTTATTAATGATATTTGGCTCGAGAAAAATGAAGATAGTCATAGTATGGATGAAAGAAAACGACTCAGTGGTGTGGGGGCGTCGAACGAGTTTAGAACAACATCGAGTTATTCACATACGCAATTAGTAACGTTAATCGGTGATTTAGATAAATTAGAACAAAACAAAGAAGCCAAACGTGAGTACTTAGCCGTTTTATCACAAGTGGATGATTTTATGGATAAAAGCAAGTAACTTTTATTTACTTAAGCTCGATTGTGGGTATAGTAACTAAAACACTATTTAAGTATAAGATTATGTTTAAACAATTAATTTTACTTTTAATGTTGAGTTTACCACTGGCAGTGAATGCAACGCTCAAACCACACTCGGACGCTATGACTGCTAAGCGTTTATTAAGCGAGCACGATAAATTTGCTAAGCAATACCAAACATTTTCGCCCACACCGCAAGACGTTGTATTGATGCAAAAATTAGCAGGTAAAGAGGTGTTAGTGCTTTTAGGAACGTGGTGTCATGACAGTGCCCGTGAAGTCCCCCGATTAATAAAGTTACTCGATGAGTCTAAGGTTAAACTTTCGAAAATAACCTTTGTTACAGTCGGTTATGACAAACGTGATGAGGCAGGTATTGCCCTGGCGCATGACTTACAATATACCCCCACTTTTATTATTAAGCATAACGGGGTTGAAGTTAACCGCGTAGTAGAAAAACCCAGCGGCACTCTCGCCCAAGATTTAACCTTGGGCTTATAACGAGAGTCAGCTAGCCAGTATTATGTTTGAGGTTTTATTTTTACACTGGCCAATCAGCGGCGTCTAAGTCATCTAATTGTGCATCGCAGTGCTCATTTCCTTGCCACTTAGCAATGTATTCACCGTGCGGATCATATTGCTGGGTTTGTTTTTGCAAATTAAAGTGACGTCCGCCGCGCGGATCGACCCCAACTCCAGCAATATATTGCCAATTACCCCAATTCGACGCCACATCGTAATCGATTAACTGTTGCTCAAAGTAAGCCGCACCATAGCGCCAGTCTAGTTGTAGTTCGTTTACTAAACAACTAGCAACGATTTGTCTTGAGCGATTGCTAATAAAGCCTGTTGCATTTAGCTCTTTCATAATGGCATTAACTAACGGGTAAGGTGTACTGCCTTGGCACCATTTAGCAAAACGATTCGGGCTAAACGTGGTAAGTGGCGAGCTTTGTTTCTTACCTTTAAAGGTAAATAACTGATGCTTAACATTAATTGCATGCCACTTGAAATACTCACGCCAGAGCAATTCAAACTTGATCCAGTAAGTTGACTCGTTTGCTCCATACTGCGCTTCATAAGCATCTACAGCACAAAAAACTTGCTTGGCACTAATACAGCCAAAAGCCAGCCAACTACTAAATTTTGTTGAGTTATCAAAGCCATCCAGCTCATTGCGAGTGATTTTATAGCTACTCGGTAAAGCCGATGAAAAGTACTGCTGGCAGTGCTCAAGCGCAGCCTGATGCCCACCAAGTAATTGTGTATTCCCTGTTGCTGGCTTTTCTATCGGTTGTTTTGCGCAAAGTATAATAGGTGGAGGCAATCTTGCCGCTGAAAATGTATGTGTGGCTAAACTAATTTCTGCCGCTTCGATCTTTTTTCTAAAAGGTGTAAAGCCGGTTGGTAAATTAGCTAGTTCAAAGGGCAGTTGCTGTTGTTGATATAAAGTATCTTGCATCACAGATTTAAATACCACAGTCGTGCATTTTGACTTAAGAGCACTCATTTGGCGCTGTTCATATACACCTATTTGCTGGCTATATACAACTTCGTCAATGCTAAGCTCATTAATACGCTGTGTTAATACCTCAACTGGATCGCCTTCAATAATATGTAAGGTTTGGCCAAGCTCTAAAATAGACTCCTGTAGCTCATATAGGCTTTGCATTAAAAAGCGTTGTTTGTGGACACCATAGGGTTTTTGTTGATAGTTATTGCTTTTAAACCAAGCAGGGTTAATCACAAAGACCAGGTCCAACTCACATTGTTGTTGTGATAAATCATTGAGTATAGGGTTGTCGTCAATGCGCAAATCATTTTGCAGCCAATACAGAATACGCTTTTTCATACTTATGCTCTGGTTTTTTAAAATCATTTATTTTACGAAGCAAAAGCGAGCAGGGATTAGTTTTGAGGTGTTTAATAGGGCTTTAAAAAGAGGCGATAACAATACCGCCTCTCAATTTGTTTCCGTTGTATCTTAGATAGCTAATTTTTGCTGTGCTATCCAGTCGTTAATTACATCTTCAAGTACCGCCATAGGAAGTGAACCTTGACCAATAACGGTGTCGTGAAAGCTGCGTATATCAAATTGTGCGCCTAGCTGTTTTTCGGCTTTTGCACGCAGTTCGCGTATTTTAATTTCGCCCATTTTGTATGAGAGCGCTTGGCCTGGCCATGAAATATAGCGGTCTATTTGATCTTCCACGGCGCTTTGTGGCAAGGCGGTATGATCAGCCAAATAATCAATCGCCTTTTGGCGGCTCCAACCAAAAGCATGAATACCGGTATCAACCACTAAGCGCACTGCGCGCCACATTTCGTAGCCTAAACGGCCAAAATCGCTGTACGGGCTTTGGTAAAAGCCCGCTTCTTTACCTAAACGCTCTGTATAAAGTGCCCAGCCCTCGCCAAAAGCAGAGTGGCTCAGTGTGCGTCTAAACTCAGGAACGTCTAACTCCATCGCAATGGCGTTTTGTAAATGATGCCCAGGTATGGCTTCGTGTAGGCTAAGTGCTTCTAAATTATATAAAGGCTGCAGTTTTGGAGTTGAGGCTAAAAAGTAAGTACCAGGCGAGCGGTTATCAGCAGGTGGCATATAAAACGCCCCACGACTCGCTGAGCCTTTTATAGTAAAGGTGTTACGCGGTAAATGGCCAAAGTAAGTGGGGAGTTTGCCATACATTTTTTGCGTTATAAAAGCGGTCTTTTCTAATAAATCTTGGGCGTCTTTTGCGTAAAATTGCTCATCGGTTGCTAAAAATTTTAAAAAGTCGCTGTAGCTGCCTTCAAAACCAACGTTATCAATAATGGCTTGCATTTGTGCTTTAATGCGCGCCACTTCTTTTAGACCAAGTTCATGAATTTGTTTAGGAGTAGCATTAGTGGTGGTGTAGTAATTAACCGTGTACTTGTAATAATCAAGGCCACCTTTGATGCTTGCAATACCCGGCTGCGTTCTACAGTGCGGCATATATTCGTTTTCAAAAAAGTCGTAAAAGTGCTCGTAAGCAGGCACAACTTTTGAGGCAATTATTGTTTTAGCTTTATTTTGGTAAGTTTCTTTTTGCGCTGCAGTAAATGTATTAGGGATGCGAGTAAATGGCTCATATAAGGCGCTATTCTCAGGTTGTTTAACTATATGAGCGCTAATGCTTTGGCTATAATTTTCAAAGGTTTTACAATAATGAGTAAACCCTGTTTTAATACCTTGTTTCATTAAATCAATATTTTGCTGATTAAAGCGCGGGTAATCACCAAGGCTGATTAAAAATGCGTTGTAATCATCAGCGGTTAAAAAGGCCATGTTAGCCGGCGCTTCTGCAAAGTAAGTATGCCAGCCACTTAAAAAATTAACCGGAAAATACTTATCTTGATAAAGGTAGCTTTGTTGCTCTGTTTCTCGCTCATATTTAAATAAGCGGTAGTTCATTAGCTGCTCGTTGTTGAGTGTTTTTGGGTCAATGCTGGCTAAGCTTTTTAGTACGCTGTTGTTATAAGCTTGGCGCTTAGCAATGGCTTGCTCGCTCCAATTTGGTAATGTGCCGTTTGGTTTCCAACCGTCTGGATCGGTTCTAAAAAATATTTTTTCAGCTTTGGCGTTTTGCCAGTGATTATCAATAATGGTTTTTAAATCGCTGTTACTGTCGGCTAAGCTTGGCAGCGAGGTGGCTGCTAAGGCAATAGCTAAGATTGTTTTTTTAGCATGTTGAATTTCACTTTTTAAAATTTTAATTATTATTTATGTGCGCTGATTTTATGATAATAACAAGTTCACTCAATTAATGCGTTGGTTTTTAACAACAGCCTAGCTTATTGTTTTACTGGTGTTTAAAATAAAACATATTGGAGTAGCGATATTTAATAACGTATTTTGCTAATCGAACAGGTGAATAGCCAACACCCATATATTTATTGAGCTTTACTTGTTTAGCTTTGCAGGTTCAAAACCTGATTATGATGAAGAAAAATGGATTGGGATTATTCGCCACACGTGACAAAAAATGCCAGATGATGCACATGAGTTTGTATTGGCAGGTCACACTACATTGCTACCACCATTAATTGGCCTGATACACAAAGCATTAGAATAACTATTTAACTTTAGGTATTAAAATAAAAAGGATTTTTGAAAATGTTGTGCCCTCGTACAAATACACCATTGGAGCCTATATTAGTTGGCGGCATCACTGTTTATACATCGTTTTTAGGCGGCGTATTTTTTGATAACAGCCAAATTTTTAAATTTAGCTCGCCGGAGTTAAAGCATGGTCAGGTTTTACTTAAGTATTTGAGTAATTATGCCGAGGGTGAATATGATGTATCGCTACGAATTAATTGCCCAAAGTGCAAAAATGTTGTGATGATGCGCCGGTTTTTTTCACCGCTCAAAGTGGTTGAAATAGATGAGTGCCCAAGCTGTGCAGGAATATGGCTTGATAGTGGCGAATTAAGCAAAATACACGAAAACCATTTAACACCCAAAGAACGAAAACTGCTAGCCCATGAAATGGCCACCAATCATGGGTTTATAACTATTAAGCCGCCAAAATCAAAATATTACCCTAAAGCGCCTAAAAATGTTCAAGGCACCACTGTTGAACGGCTGGTGCAATTAGCATTACTTAACTTTGAGTAATAAATTAGTCTCGTTCGCTACATTAATTTTAAATTCGCAAGTGCTGCCAATTAAAGCATGACTTGCAAGAACAAATTCTAAAACCAAGGAAAGCTGAATATGAAGGACTATAAGCGTAAAGTAGCACTGCAATTTTTCTGTGTGCTACTGGCATGCTTTTTGACATCAGGCTGTGATTTTTTATTTGATAAAGCGCATGGTTATCGTGGGCCCATTGTTGTGACGATTGAAACAGAGGATGGCTCAGTGCCAGAGTATCCTTTTTTGATAAAGTCGGCCTATTCAGAGTCGTGTGGTCACAGTAGTTGTGGTATTGATTTTGGCTATAAATATTTTAAAACTGCCTATGCTAATAAGCCAATTACCTTCCCACGCGAGCGTTTGGATTTATTACAGCCCAATGCCTATGCATCGATTGAGTTTACGGTTACCCATCCTAATTATCACCAAGGCGGATTTCCGCGAGGCTTTGGGCCAACTGATGCTGATGATCCTATTCATATCACGTTTACCGTTAAGCCGTTTGCTGAACAAATGAATAAAGTAGCTGGGTGGGCGACTGGCCCTAAACAAGACATGCAAAACTTTACACCTGATAGCAGAGAATATAAAAAAGCAGACATTCGGTATCGCCAAGCGCGTTTTAATTTAGGAAAGACGATTAAAAGGCACATTACGGTGATCAAAACTTTTTACTTACCTCATTTTTCAAAACGTATGCAGCAACGGGTTATTGAAAAATATCAACCGATTTTTAGAGCCTGGTATTACGGCGTACCTGAAACGGATTGTTGGGATATGGTTGACTGTAGAAAGCAAATTTTAAAACCAAGGGAAACTGAATATGAAGGATTATAAGCGTACTTGTCTGCAATAATACTTAATTAATTTACTGGATAAAATCAGATGCTAACCGCGTTAAGAGTTTTTATCTACGACGGCATGGATGCAGGAGCAAATGCCGAGAAAAATTAAATAACCTGAACCTTTGGATAATAAACCTATCTCAGCCAGAGTTCAGCTTAAATAAGAAAATCGTGCCATGTTATCGAGATGGTTTTCTTACCTCAAAATAGCTCACGTAATTAAGTGAATTGGTGTAATTAGCATGACTTAATTTTGAATCATAAAAACGGCGTACTATAAAGTACGCCGTTTTATTAAACTGACTGAATTAAAGTCGTTATGATTTATTGCGGTTTTCTTTACTAAACGCGCGAATTTTACGTTTTTGCGACAGGGTTACTTTATTAGTACGCCCTGCAAATGGGTTATCACCTTCTCTAAATTCAATTTTGATTGGGGTGCCCATAATTTTAAGTGCTTTACGGTAGTAGTTCATTAAGTAGCGTTTGTAGCTATCAGGTAAGTCATGTACTTGGTTACCATGAATTACGATACGTGGCGGGTTATAGCCCCCGGCATGCGCATACTTAAGCTTAACACGACGTCCACGAACAAGTGGCGGCTGATGGTCGGCCTGTGCCATGTCCATAATACGACGCAACATAGCAGTACTAATCCGCTTAGTTGCCGACTCATACGCTTCGTCAACTGATTCAAATAAATGACCAACACCAGTACCATGCAGAGCAGAGATAAAGTGTAGGCGGGCAAAATCAATAAAGCCTAAACGACGATCAAGCTCAGTCTTAATACGGTCTTTAACGTAATTATCTAGACCATCCCACTTGTTCACGGCAATAACTAATGAGCGCCCTGAGTTAAGCGCAAAACCTAACAGGCTTAAGTCTTGATCAGAAATACCATCGCGGGCATCAACCACTAGTAACACGACGTTACAATCTTCGATTGCTTGTAGCGTTTTAATGACTGAGAATTTCTCAACCACGTCACTTACTTTTTTACGTTTACGCACACCAGCGGTATCGATAAGAATATATTCTTTGTCGTTACGGGTCATCGGAATGTAAATTGAGTCGCGGGTTGTACCTGGCATATCGTATACAATAACACGGTCTTCACCTAGTATACGGTTAGTAAGGGTTGACTTACCTACATTTGGACGACCAATAATTGCCAGCTTTACCGGCTTGTCGGCAAACGCTTGGTGATCGGTGTCATCTTCTTCACCTTCTTGATATAAGTCGATAAGTTCTTCATCGTCATCGGCTACATCTTCATCAAGAGCGGCAAGTTCAGCAATAACAGGCTGAAGAGTTTGCTCAAGCAGTAAAGT
The DNA here is from genome assembly GCF_055808145.1 of Pseudoalteromonas sp. KJ63-1. The sequence continues at coordinate 416,363 of NZ_JBVVRL010000002.1, forward strand.
AATACCACGGCCATGTGCGGCAGCGATATGATGAACTTCACCAAGTGAAAGTTGATAAAACTCAGCACAATTTGAATCGGCATCAATGCCGTCTGTTTTATTGGCAACAACAAAACACTTTTTCTCTTGCTTACGTAAGTGATTAGCAATAGCTTGGTCAGCCACTGTCATGCCCACACGAGCATCAACTAAAAATAAAACAATATCCGCTTCTTCAATGGCTAGTAATGACTGATCAGCCATTTCGGTTTCGATACCTTCTTCTGAGCCATCAATACCGCCCGTATCTACCACGATAAATTCAAAGCCATCGTAATTTGCTTGGCCATATTTTCTATCACGCGTTAAGCCAGGAAAGTCGGCAACGAGTGCATCACGAGTACGTGTTAAACGGTTAAATAATGTGGATTTGCCCACATTGGGTCGCCCTACAAGAGCGATCACGGGAAGCATAAACTACCTCTTTAAAAAACAACAAAAGGCTTCGCAGTGCGAAGCCTTACAAAAAATAATTAACTATTAGTGCCTTACACTAATAGTAGACAGTTAGTTCGGTATTTTTACCGCGCTAACTTCACCATCGCGGGTGTATAAAATCAATTTATCGTCAGCGACAACGGGCTCAACAAAAAAACCTGAGCTGTCAAAGTCTTCACGAGATACTAGCTCGCCAGTTTCTTTATTTAACCAATGCAAATTGCCTTCTTGGTCACCTAACGCTAAATAATTACCGGCAACCGCTGGACCTGTTAAGTACCAGCCACGTAGAGCGGGTTGGCTCCAACGTTCAATGCCTGAATCTTTATCAAGTGCATAAACAACGCCGTTACTATCAACAACGTAAATTGTTTGCAAATCCATGCTAATTTCACGGTAGCTGCTGTATTCACGTTTCCATACAACATTACCTGAACGAATATCTACTGCTGATAAGTTACCATTGTATGCAATAGCGTAAGCAAATGGACCGCTAATGATCGGCTGCGTATCTACATCAACTAAACGTTCAAACTCTGATGCGCCTTTTGGCACTGCAATTTCTGCACTCCATGCCGAGTAGCCACTCTCAGAAATTAAAACACTTAACTTACCTGTTTCTAGGCCTAGTAACACACCACCGTTAGCCACAGTAGGTGAACTTTGACCGCGTAAAGTCAGCGGTGGCACTTCTTGCTCAAAGCTCCAGCGTTCTTCACCAGTATCTGGGTGAAGCGCAAGTAACTTACCTGAGGCTAAATTGACAAAGATTAAGCCATCGCCTGCAGCGGGTTTAGAGAGTGATTCGCCAGGTACTTTTTTACGCCAAACTTCTTTACCAGTCTCACGGTCAAGTGCAATTACATAACCATGTTCAGAGCCTAAATAGATTTTACCATAAGCTTGTAATATTCCGCCTGATAATTTTGCACTATCGTTATCGCTCCAAGGCCAAAACGATAAATCTTGGCGAATGTCGGTTTCCCATTGGGTATCGCCATTGGCAAGTGATAAGGCTTCTACTTGGCCTTCACGGCTAGCAACATACACTGTCTCTTTATAAACAGCAGGTGATAGGCGTGAAAAGTAATGCTCTACACCGTTACCAATAGATTCTTGCCATACCACATCAGTTTCAAACTGATTGGCTATTTCTGGAAGCACCAGTTCTTCTTCGTCATCACTTGAAGAACACCCCATTAGGGTTGCCATACATAGGGCAAGCGTTGCTGTTGTTATTTTTCTCATGCCTAAAACCTTATGCCGCTGGGCTAGTTACTGCTAGGTCATCTAACTTAATTTGTAAAAGAGGATTACTCGTTAATCCGCCGGCATCAACAGCAGCTTGGTAGGCTACGCGTGCTTGTTCTTTATTGCCTTGCTGAGTGTAAATGTCACCTTTTAATTCAGCCACATTTGCGTTAAATGCTTCAGGAAGAGGAGCATTTAACGTACTTAATGCATCATCGTATTGCTGCTGAGCAATTTGCACACGCGCTAAACGTGTTGTTGCAATGGCTTTAAGCTCTGCGTTATCAACGTTAGTTACGATCCAGCTTAACTTTTCATTTGCTACATCTAAGTTTTGGGCATCTACTGCTTCTTTTGCAGCAACAAATGCCGCTAGAGTTGCGTACTGAGTGTCTTTGTTTTCAGTGATAAATGCATCAGCAGATGCTAATACGCTGTCGCTTTCAACAAGCTTAGTGTATGCATCAGATGCTTGCTCTGCAGTCGTTATTTGATTTTGGTTGTATGCTTTCCAGCCATATAAACCACCTAAACCAACAATAACGCCTAACGCTAGTGAAAGGCCGTTTTCACGAAAAAAGCGTTTAATTGCTTCTGCTTGTTGTTCTTCTGTTGAATAAATTTCCATGCTTACCTCTGTTAAAGCGCTTCACTACTTACGCTTTATATAATTTAGCTATTAATTAGTTCTGCAAGTAACGTTTTAGCTTGTTCTAGTTCTAGTGTGACTTGTTCCTTACGCTCACGTAAGTATTTAATAGTCACAACGCCTTGCTCTAATTCATCTTCACCGATAATAATTGCGACGAGCGCATCGCTTTTATCAGCACGTTTGAGTTGTTTTTTAAAGTTACCAGCGCCAGCGTGCACCATAACCCGTAATCCAGGTACATCACGACGTAAGGTAGATGCAATTATAGGCGCTTGAATACTGGCTTTGTCGCCCATAGCTGCTAAATATACATCAGCACTACGGCGTATGTCACCTACACATTCAAGTGCTTGAAGTAGTAAAACCAAGCGCTCTAAACCCATCGCGAAACCTACCGCAGGGGTTGATTTACCGCCTAATTGCTCTACTAAGCCATCATAACGACCACCAGCACATACAGTACCTTGTGCACCTAAGCTGTCGGTTACCCATTCAAATACAGTGCGGTTGTAATAATCTAAGCCACGTACCAGCTTTTCATTAACCGTGTATTTGACGCCTGCGGCATCTAATCGTTCACATAAATTTTCAAAATGTTCTTTTGATTCAGCATCTAAATGTTCAGATAGCTTTGGTGCATCGACTAAGATTGCCTGAATATCTGGATTTTTAGTATCCAAAACGCGCAGTGGGTTAGAGTACATACGACGCTTAGAATCTTCATCTAGTATATCGGTATGTTGTTCTAAAAAGGCGATTAAGGCATCGCGGTACTGTGCACGTGCTTCGTTTGAACCTAATGAATTAAGTTCTAAACGCACATGGTCAGTAATGCCAAATGCTTCCCAAAGTTGCGCCGTGAGTAAAATAACTTCGGCGTCAATATCGGCGCTGGCAATACCAAAAGTCTCTAAACCAAACTGATGAAATTGACGGTAACGACCTTTTTGTGGGCGTTCATGGCGAAACATAGGGCCCATGTACCAAAGGCGTTGTTCTTGATTGTATAACAGGCCATTTTCGTTACCTGCACGGACACACACTGCAGTCCCTTCTGGGCGCAGAGTTAAATTGTCGCCGTTACGATCGGCAAAGGTGTACATTTCTTTTTCTACTATATCGGTTACTTCACCAATAGAGCGTTTAAATAGGTCGGTTGATTCTACAATTGGAAAACGAATTTCTTGATAACCAAACGATGATACGGTCTCGCGTAAAATGTGTTCTACTTTCTGCCAAACTTGCGTATCGCCTGGCAGGCAATCGTTCATACCGCGAACTGCCTGAATTTGTTTTGCCACTGATAAATCCTAAATCTGTTTATGTGCAGCTCTGGGCTGCAACCACGTAAAACTAAAAAATCGACCCTGCATTATAACCCTAACTATAAGGTAATTGCGAGCGCAGCGGGGCGTACGTAATTTATACTACGTTTGAATGCCGCGGCTAAAAAAGGTCAATTAAATACATAGTGCTGTAACAACGTATCACTCTACGATTTTTATATCGATTGGAGTTTGCTGTTGTTTCTGATCAATGAAATCACGTACATAGCCTTCAAGTTGATCAACAATATTATTGTTATCAATACGCGCTTTTTGGCGCTCGCCGTTAATGTATAAACCTGAGCGACGGTTTGCGCCGGCAAGGCCAATATCACTCACTAATGCTTCGCCTGGTCCGTTAACCACACAGCCAATGACTGACACTGAAACTGGCTCAATAATATCTTCTAAACGCTCTTCAAGCTGATTCATGGTGCTTACTACATCAAACTCTTGGCGCGAACAGCTAGGGCAAGCAATAAAATTAATGCCGCGAGAACGAATACGCAATGATTTTAATATATCAAAGCCTACTTTTATTTCTTGAACTGGATCCGCTGCTAGTGACACACGCAGCGTGTCACCAATACCTTCAGCTAATAACATGCCTAAACCAACGGCCGATTTAACTGAACCAGAGCGCATGCCGCCTGCTTCGGTAATACCTAAATGCAGTGGCTGGTCGATTTCTTTTGCAAGTAGACGATACGCGCCAACCGCTAAAAATACGTCTGATGCTTTCACTGAAATTTTAAATTGGTCAAAGTCTAAGCGACGTAATATATCTACATGACGCATAGCAGATTCAAGTAGAGCTTCAGGTGTTGGCTCGCCGTATTTTTCTTGTAGGTCGCGCTCAAGTGAGCCGCCATTTACGCCAATACGAATTGGAATGTTATGCTCACGGGCCGAATCAACAACGGCTCTAATACGTTCTTCACTGCCAATGTTTCCTGGGTTAATACGTAAACAATCAACACCATACTTTGCTACTTTTAATGCAATGCGGTAGTCAAAGTGAATATCAGCAACCAGCGGTATCGATACCTGCTCTTTAATGCTTTTAAATGCTTCAGCTGCATCCATAGTTGGAACGGATACACGTACTATGTCAGCACCGGCATCTTGAATCGCTTGAATTTGAGCTACAGTGGCATCAATGTCCATTGTGTCTGTGTTGGTCATTGACTGCACGGCAATTGGTGCACCATCACCAATTGGAACATTACCCACATTAATGCGGGTGGATTTTCTGCGTTTTATAGGAGATTCTGAAAACATAGCGACTACTCTGCTAAGGGTAATTTAAATTTAGCTAAACGGTTTTTAGGAAAAGCCGAAATATCAACTGGCTCACCATTTAGGGTAATACGAACAACATCGTGCTTGCCTAATACCACTGAAAAAGGCGCTACACCAGTTAAGGTCATTTCATAGCCTGCTTTTTTTACACCAAATGCAATTTTCTCATCGTTGGCATCGTGGATTTCAACCCAGCTTTCGTCATTAAACATCATAATAATGGTGCTTAAATCACTGCTTGTTGGTTCACTTTGGCTTTGTGCATCGTTAAGGGGCGCAGCCTGAATTGTTTGTTGTTCATTGATTACGGCTGGGTTTGCTTGTGGTGCAGGCTCAATATCATTTGATTGTGCTTCATCGACAGCTTCATTGGCCTCATCAGCGAGTCGTTTTGTATTTTCTTGTTGCACAGTGATGAATGAGTTACTCGCTTTTATAGTATTAGTTTGTTCATCAATAGGCGTTGCATTTTGCCACCACCATACGGCTGATGAGCCAATAACAATGGCTAAAATTAAGTAACTTACCGTCATTAGTCGACTGTCATGCGCTTCTTTTTCTGTACGCCTTGAAAAGCTTTGCATATCTACAGGCTTATCTGAAGCACTAAAGGCAGGCAACATCGCTAAAATAGCGCTGCTATCTATGTTTAGTGTGCGGCAATAATTTTTTATGTAGCCTTTAACAAATGTTTTTGCGCCCAGTAAATGATATTCATCATTTTCAATATGCTGAACTTGTAATTCAGTTAACTTTAATAACGAGGCAATATTAGCAAGGCTAATGTTTGCTTTTTCTCTATGTGTTTTTAGTATTTGACCTACAGAGGGTTCATCGCTCTGCGGTTGTGTATTATCTTCATTCATAATGTGTATCAGTTTGGATCCACTAGTAAAAGTTTAAGTTTTGGCTTAACAACCAGAGTAAGACTTCGTTTTTATTTTTTAGTATTTGTTAATTCTTGTTGCTAAGGCGCACTATAAAAAAGGCACTACATTTAATATTTTAAAAACTATACCGTGTTTTGATAAAGTTTATGTGTTTTTAAGTCCTTTAATACACCTTATTTGTAGCAGTTTAGCATTGTATCACACTGAAATGCTAAATTGCTTTCCCCTAAAACAAGCATTTGCACATCACCCTTTGTGCTTTATTTTAGTTTACAGTTAAAAGGAGTGTAATTATCTAGCGTATTTTTTTAGTTTGCTCATCTGACGCTTTGTCATTTGAAACCGATACTGGGCTTTTTTTACGAATAATTTTTATTTTCGGCTCAGCAATAATTTGATTGTTATTACTACTTTCTTGTAATTCATCTAGCTGGGCTTGGCGATATTTTTCACGTAGTACTTCAAATTCTGTTCGTCTTAACTGATTATCGCGAATGGCGTTAGCTTGCATACTACTTGGGTAGGTTTGTAGTAAGGTTGTCGCAATTTTTTCTGCTTCTTCAATTTTACCCATTCGTTGTTTAACCAAATAGCCAAGCAACAAAGCGCGAGAAGAAACTTGTGCGGTATCGTCATAACGTTTTATTAAGTTACTGGCTTTGTACAAGTCGCTTTTTGCATAATATAGAGCCGCTAAACTTATTAATGTAGATGCGCGTTGTGAGCTATGGTTTAGTGCTTGTTGAAAATAGCTCTCGGCGTTTGTGAAATCGTTAAATTCAATAGCGCACAGGGCCAAATTTTCATAGCTTTGCGCTACACGAATATAACTGGGTATTTCAATCGCTTTTAAAAACTGATCGGTGGCGCGATCATACTCATTAATACTGCACAAAAACGTGCCGTAGTTGTTTAAGGTGTTAGGGTCGTTTGGCTTGATAGCCAGTGCTTTTTGATAGGCTTTGTCGGCTAATCCGTTCTCGCCAACTTGTTGGTAATAGTATGCTAAAGAGTAGTGTACTTCAGGTAAGTTTGGGGCGTACTCGTTAGCACGTTCTAGATTATATTTAGCTTGAGAGTTATTGCCTGTATTTAAATACTGTAATGCCAATGCTATGCGCGTGCGAGCTGCACCATCGTTATTAATTTTATTCTCGAGGACCGGTTTATCGCTGCCGTTGTAACTATTTTCGGTAACACAACCGCTTATAAACAGTGTTGATAGTGCTAACGTAAGTAAAGATCGCATTACTTTGTCTCTTTATTTATATCCATAACCTCTATCTTACCTCAAAGCCTTTGTGTTGCATCATTTATTTAAAAATAAACGACATATCACAAAGGCTTTTGATTACTCAAAAAATTAGGCTTGATGAATATTCACTGCAATTGCATTGTCATCACGCATTTTCTTTTTCGCCATACGCTTCGTACGGTCTACAACATCGCCAGCTAGTTGACCACAGGCAGCGTCAATGTCATCTCCACGAGTACGGCGAACAATACAGGTAATCCCCGCAGCTTGTAATACTTTAGAGAAGCGATCAATTCGACTGTTGCTTGAACGAGTATATTCATTACCTGGGAATGGATTAAATGGAATAAGGTTTACCTTCGAAGGCGTTCCTTTTAACGTTTTAACCAGTTCATGAGCTTGATCGGTACTATCGTTAACGCCGTTAAGCATTACATATTCAATAGTCACATCTTTGTTGGCTTTTGAACCGTCAATGTAACGACGACACGCAGCTAAAAACTCTTCAATTGGGTATTTTTTATTGATCGGTACTAAAATATCACGCAGGGCGTTATCTGGGGCATGCAGTGAAATTGCCAGTGCTACGTCTATTTTTTCTTTCAATAAATCAAGGGCAGGTACCACACCTGAGGTGCTTAATGTAACGCGGCGTTTAGATAAACCAAAGCCCCAGTCGTCCATCATTAGTTCCATTGCCGGTACCACGTTTTTAACGTTAAGTAACGGCTCGCCCATACCCATCATCACTACGTTAGTGACAGGGCGCTTTTCGCTGTTGCCATCAAGGCCAATGTCTTTTGCTACACGCCATACTTGGCCGATAATTTCAGACACTTTTAAGTTACGGTTAAAGCCTTGTTGTGCCGTCGAGCAAAAAGTACATTCTAGTGCACAGCCCACTTGAGACGATACACATAGCGTGGCGCGATCTTTTTCTGGGATCCACACGGCTTCAACTTCTTGACCGCCTTCTAATACGAGTGCGTATTTAATGGTACCGTCGCTGGCTTGTTGGCGAACTGATATTTCTGGCGCTACAATTTCGCATTCATTTTTAAGCTTTTCTTTTAGCTTTTTGTTTACGTTACTCATTTCGTCGAAATTATCTACGCCAAAATGATAAATCCATTTCATCACCTGATCGCCACGAAATGGCTTTTCACCGAATGATACGAATAGCTCTCGCATTGCATCTCGGTTTAAATCTAATAAGTTAATCTTTTTTTGCTCGGTCATGTAACAACCTCAATCGGTGACGGTGGAGATAAAAATATACGAGAGCGAATTGTACACAATTCACCCAGTTTAATCATTAAGTAAAACATCAAAAGTGTGCTTACGAATACTTTACGTAATGACTAAAAAAGGGCTCGAAAGCCCTTTTCATACTTTGCATCACAGGGTTAGCTGTGAACTCGAATTAACGAGTACGTGGGCAAAGCTCTTCGTCAGCGAAGAAGTACGCGATTTCGCGAGCAGCAGATTCAACAGCATCAGAACCGTGAACCGCATTTTCGTCGATGCTATCAGCGTAGTCTGCACGTAAAGTACCAGCTAGTGCTTCAGCAGGGTTAGTAGCACCCATGATTTCACGGTTTTTAAGAACAGCGTTTTCGCCTTCAAGAACGGTAACCATTACTGGGCCAGAAGTCATGAAAGATACTAAAGCGCCAAAGAAAGGACGTTCGCTGTGTTCAGCGTAGAAACCTTCAGCTTTCTCTTGTGAAAGGTGAACCATTTTGGCTGCAACGATTTTAAGACCCGCAGTTTCGAAACGGTTGTAGATTGCGCCGATGTGGTTTTTAGCAACTGCATCAGGTTTTACGATTGAAAAAGTACGCTCTAAAGCCATCTTTGTGCTCCAATAATTTAAATAAAAGGTTGAATATTAACGGGCGCGAATTATACGCGTTTTAGTTAAAAAAACCTAATTTATTCTACTTTTCCAACTTTTTAAATTTGCTAACTGGTATTTATGAACTAAAAACAATGTTTTCACATTTATTATATGTTCATAAACATGAACTATACTTTTTTATCTAAATGGTGTGACTTTTGTTGAATATACACTTTTATATGGATCCAAATGCAGGTCGAGTACATGCAAAAATTAAGGTAAATATATGTTTTTTAACCAATCTTTAAAAAATCAAATTGCTGATTTACAAAGTAAGCTTTCTATAGGAGAGCAGGTTAAGCAAAGTTTAGATAGTGAGATGTTGGTATTGGAGCTTGATAAGCAAGGTGCAATATTAAGACAAAATAAAAACTTTGAACGGGAATTTAATTACTCAAGTAGCCAAATACTCAATAAAAATATTTTAGATTTTATTCCAGAAAATGCTAGAAATAACGCGGATTTCTATGCCTTTAAAAAAGCAATAAGTAAAGCAGAACATTTTGCTGGCGCTATTCAAGTATCCCATCAAAACGGACAACGAGATTGGTTACGCTGCATTTTACACCCGATAAAAAATGAACAAGGTCAGCTTGAGTATTTAACCCTGCATTGCACTGTGCTTACAAAAATAATTGAAAGCTCAAGAGAAAATGAAGATTTAATTAAAGCATTACACCGCTCTACAGCAGTGATTGAGTTTGATACCAAAGGTATAGTTCTGCGTGTTAATGACAACTTTTTAAAAGGGATGGGTTATTCAAAGCAAGAGGTTTTAGGTAAACACCATGGTATGTTTTGTACTGAACAAGAGGCAAGTAGTAAAGAGTACCAAGCCTTTTGGCAACGCCTGCGAAGTGGTGAGTTTATTGCCGGCAGGTTTAAACGTATTGATAAGCACGGTAATGAAGTGTGGTTAGAAGCGTCGTATAATCCGATTTTTAATGAAGCAAATGAGCTTTATAAAGTAGTTAAATTTGCTACTGTGATCACAGACCAAGTAGAAAAAGAACTGGCCACAGAACAAGCGGCGAATATTGCGCATGGCACTTCAATTGAAACTGATAATAACGCGGATAAAGGCGCAGAAGTGGTACAAAAAACCGCACAGGTTATGAACGAACTGTCGGTGCAAATGGAGCAAACAGCTCAAGAAATTTCAGCGTTAGATAAACAATCGCAACTGATAGCGAGCATAGTGCAAAGCATTAGCAGTATTGCTGACCAAACCAACTTGCTAGCACTTAATGCAGCTATTGAGGCTGCAAGAGCTGGTGAGCAAGGCCGCGGTTTCGCTGTAGTAGCAGATGAAGTCCGTTTGCTTGCTTCAAGAACCAGTAAAGCTACCGAAGAAATTGTGGATGTTGTACAGCAAAATCAAAACTTAACTCAAGCCACTGTTGCTGTAATAGAGCAAGGTAGAAATAAAGCGCAACAAGGACTCGAACTCTCGAAAGAATCTGGTGTTGTAATGAGTGACATTAAAAAAGGGGCACAACAAGTTGTTGATGCCGTTAGCCAGTTTTCTAATCAATTAAGTAGTAAAAAATAACTTAAATTTGCTGCTCTTCATTTTTAGCACAGAAGAGAAATTTTGATGATCTCGATCAAAGTTTCTCTTTTGCCACCTCATTATACTTGCGCGGTTTATTTTCCTTAATACCAATTCGCTTAATTAAGTGGTCTATTTTGAGGCTGGAAAACGTGTTGATAGCTAGGCAAAAAACTTGCTATTTAGTTGCTCTAAATGAGAATTTTTTAACGCAGGTAGCGACATGTTTAGCCCCGTAAAATGATTAAGTATTATTGCGAGTTGGTATAATTATTCATGCAACCGGCTTGACCCCGGTTCGATGTATGGAGCGCACATGTCAGCTGTTACTTCCTCAACCCCGTTTATTCCTGAGCTACTTTGTCCTGCTGGTAGCTTAAAAAATATGCGTTATGCCTTTGCCTATGGGGCCGACGCTGTGTATGCCGGCCAACCTCGTTACAGTTTAAGGGTTCGCAACAACGAGTTTGATTTAGATACATTACAAACAGGGATTAACGAAGCGCATGCGCTGAATAAAAAGTTTTATGTAGTGTCGAATATTGCACCCCATAACGCAAAAGTTAAGTCGTATTTACGTGATATAGAGCCGGTAATTGCTATGAAACCGGATGCGTTGATCATGTCCGACCCAGGTTTAATAATGCTAGTACGTGAAAAGTGGCCCGATATGCCCATTCACCTTTCAGTGCAAGCAAATGCGGTAAACTATGCCAGCGTATTGTTTTGGGCAAAGCAGGGGATTGAGCGGGTAATTTTGTCTCGCGAGTTATCGCTTGAAGAAATAAGTGAAATACGCACACTGTGCCCTGAAACCGAGCTAGAAGTATTTGTTCATGGTGCACTATGTATGGCCTATTCAGGGCGCTGTTTACTCTCAGGCTATATTAATAAACGCGATCCTAACCAAGGCACGTGCACTAATGCGTGTCGTTGGGAGTACGATGTTAAACCCGGTACTGAGAACGAAACCGGTGAAATGGTGCATAAAATTGACCCTAAAGCAGTTATACCTACGTTAGGTGAAGGCGCACCAAGCGACGATGTATTTATGCTAGAAGAGCAAGGCCGCCCGGGTGAATATATGCCCGCATTTGAAGACGAGCATGGTACTTATATCATGAACTCAAAAGACTTACGCGCCGTGCAATATGTAGAGCAGCTAACAAAAATGGGGGTGCACAGTCTTAAAATAGAAGGGCGTACTAAGTCATTTTATTATGTAGCCCGTACCGCACAGGTATACCGTAAAGCGATTGACGATGCCGTTGCAGGTAAACCATTTGATGCAGACTTATTTAAAACCCTTGAGAACCTAGCACATCGTGGTTATACCGAAGGGTTTTTAAAGCGCCATGCTCATCAAGATTATCAAAATTACGAATATGGTCACTCTGTATCAACTCAACAGCAATTTGTAGGTGAGATATTAGGGCGAAATGCTAATGGTTTGGTTGAAATAGATGTAAAAAATAAGTTTTGTGTTGGCCATTCATTAGAGCTAATGACGCCGAACGGTAATGTTAGCTTTACCCTTGAAAGTATGGAAAACAAAAAAGGCGAAAGCATTACCGATGCCAAAGGTTCAGGCCACATTGTAAAAATTCCCGTACCTGAGCGCATCGATTTAGAGCACGCCATACTGATGCGCAATTTGGATGAAAACCAAGATACCCGCAATCCTTTCAAACAAGCTGTTTCATAATAGAGAGTTTAATCATGGCTTTACTCATAAACAGCAAATGCATTAACTGTGATATGTGTGACCCAGAGTGCCCAAATGAAGCAATTTATATGGGCGCTAAAATTTACCAAATAGACCCTGAAAAATGCACTGAATGTGTGGGCCACTACGACAAGCCAACGTGCGTCAGTGTATGCCCCATTGATTGCATAAAGCCCGACCCTAATCATCACGAAAGTATAGATGAGCTGGCAGAGAAGTATGTGAGATTGACGGGGTAGTTGTTTTAAAAAAGTTTATCTATTTGTTTTTATTAGAAAGTTAAGTGCATTACAACTTATTAGTTGTTGCTGATTGGTGCCATAGTTCCTAACATACCAATAATCAATGAAGGATTCGGAGTGCACTTGAGCGGGACTAAAAATATAAAGAGCTTTTTTGTACCCTAACTTATTTTCAGCTAATCGTAGTCTAAATAATTTAATAGCAAAAGAGTAAAAGTCTCAAATTTACAATGTTATAAAGTATTATAGGTTTATTGAATATAAGAGGTGGCTTTATGAATACGTTATACATTACTGGGGCTGGTGTGAGTGCTGCTAGTGGTATTCCAACTTTTCGTGGTGAAGATGGTTTTTGGACCATTGGTAGTAAAAATTATACGCCTATGGAAATGGCCACTCGCGCAATGTATGAAAATAACCCGAGTGAGTTTTTAGCTTGGTATTATCATCGCTTTGCAACTTATCGTCATCATGGCCCTAACGAGGTGCATCATTGGCTTAGCGACAAAAACCTAATAACTCAAAATATTGATGGGTTAGATGGTAAGGCGGGTAATAAAAATTTTATTGCGATTCATGGTCGGCTTGATCAAATGACTGTATTTCATCATCAGGGCGACTTTGGGATAACGTAGACGAAAGCAGTTTACATGCTTCACTACTGGCGTTGTTTAAAATTGAAAATCAGCAGCCTATGCTTAATCAATCGTTAAAACCTTATGTGTTGTTATTTGATGAATACTACACTGAGCTTTATCGTATTAGTGAAGCACAATCGCGGATGCTTGCTGCTGATAAAATGGTATTTATGGGGACCTCTTTTAGTGTAAACATTACCCAAATGGCATTAGATATTGCACGTAATTATGCTATTCCCATTGAAGTTGTTGACCCTGAGCCTACTCATGTACTGCACTCAAATGTAAGTTATAAAAAAATGACTGCATTGGAGTACATACAGCAACAAGGTTAAAGGTACTCATGTACTACATAATCCGTTTTATTAATAATCAGTACAGCTGAGGTGATGTTATTGTTGGCATTTAATTCGCGCTATGTGCTGGTTATTTAATGTGAGTCGCGAATCCGGTGCTGCAGGCCTTCCAACCACCTTGTTTTATAATAGCCAAGGAGAGTTAGTTACCAGCCATATGGGTGAGCTTTCTCATGCGAGTTTAGGCTATTATATTCAGGCGATTAGCGCTAAAAAATAACGGCGTATTGCTGTTTAATCGCGTCATTCTTTTTTTATGTCCCTTTATAAGCAGCTAAATAGCCATTTTGCGGCTTAAATTCCTGCCTTTATTTGAATTGACTATTTATTGATAAAATATTCAGTTACTTATCAGTTTGCATTAACAAACTATTAAGTTTGGTTGTGTAGAATACAGCTACTTTTTTCGTATCAGCTTTCCTTGGTACGCTCATCTTTAAGTATTAACTGTATTTTAAATGGAACTGTTAAAACTATGACCGCTCATCGGATAACTCAAACCTCTGCTCACTCACTTCCTCGTTTTGTTAAATCAACGCTGTGCATCTCAATTTTATCTGTGTTTAATCACGCATATGCAGATGAAGCAGAAAATAAAGCACTAAAAAGCAAAGATATGGAAGTAATAGAGGTGCGTGGTATTCGTTCCAGTATGGCGGCTAATTTAGATATAAAGCGGTTGTCGAGCTCTGTGGTTGATGCGATTACAGCTGAAGATATTGGTAAGTTTCCTGATAAGAACGTCGCTGACTCATTACAACGTGTACCCGGAGTGGTCATCGATCGTGACGGAGGCGAGGGCTCATCAGTTAGTATTAGGGGGCTATCATCTGAGCTTACCTTTTCTCAGCTAAATGGTAATTTTATTGCGTCATCACCTGGCGAGCCATCTCGTTCGTTTGATTATGCATTACTCCCTTCAGCCATGATTGAAAGCGTGGAAGTGTATAAATCACCAGAAGCACGTTTAGATGAAGGTGGTGTGGGCGGCACGGTACTAATGCATAGTCGCAAACCGCTGAGTATGGATGCAAACTCAGGAGTGATTAATATTGAAAGCACCTATGCTGATGTAACTGAAGAGTCTGAGCCGCAAGTAACCGCACTTTATTCTTGGAAGAACGATGCTGATACTTTTGGTGTATTGTTTGGTTACACCTCACAAAAACGCACTAACCGAACTCTTTCGGGTGGCACCGATGCAAATGTGTGGCGTTTTATTGGTGAAAAACCGATAGATGCCAATGGTGCACCGGTTGAAAACAATAATCAGTGGGGGTCAATAAGCGATGCTCAGGGCAATAATTATAACACTGTTTGGTTCCCGCAAGTGGTTCGCGGTTCAATTGTAAACGAATTACGTGAGCGAGAAGGAGTACAATTTAGTACGCAGTGGCGCCCAACTAGTCGAGTAGAAATAGGTTTTAACTACTTTGGATTTTCACTTGATAAAAATAGAACTGAGTCGGTGATTGATATACCTGAGTGGTCTTTAAATCCTGACTTTTTAACCGATGTAAGTTTGGATGAGTCGGGCACGATAGTTAATGTAATGCAATTTGATGCAGCTGCAAGTGGCATAGAAAATGACATGCAATTGCCTTGGATGCGAGGTAGCTATGTGCGTGAAAAGTCAACCTCTGACACTTTTGATCTCAATTTAACCTACGAGGGCAATTATTTTAAAGCCCGTTTTGTAGCAGGTAATACGCGTTCCGAAGGTGGCCCGAAAGAGAGCTGGGAAGCGGCCTATAAAAGCTCAAACGCGGGTGAAAATGAAAACCGCATAGAAAATGCATCGCAAACAGCGGGTTGGAAAATTAATGAAAACGATATTAGTTTAAATATAGATTCAAATACGTTAGCTAACTTACTCAATGGTGTGGGAGGCGGTCGCGATCCGGGCTCGTCAAATTCAAGTTTTGTGCGTAGTGAACTTGAAGAAGATTACTACCAAGCTGACTTTGATATTTATACCGATTGGGGCATTTTAAGAACAATTAAAACTGGGGTTAAGTATCGAGAGGCTAGGCTTCACCGTGAAACCGGCAATACATTCTTTTTGGATCCTAATTTTGATATTGCCGCAGCAGAAGCCAGTGAGGGTGGGATCACTCGTTTTGACAGTTATCAGTGGAACAACGGCATGCCACTAGCACAAGATGTATTTATCAACGAAGCTAATATTGCTGGTGGTTTTAATATAAACCAAATGCCAGGTATTGATTGGGATAAATACCGCGATATTGTGACCAGTAATTATGTGCCGTATACGCGTAAAGAAGATAACTTCATTTATGATATAGAAGAACAAATAGCGGCATTTTATTTACAAGGTGATTTTGAATTTGATAGCGTGCGCGGTAATTTAGGCGTACGGGTTGTGCGCACAAAAACCATGACATCATCAACCGATCTATATACTTATTTATTGGATCATACCAATGATGACACCGGCGAGCCGGTAACGGGAGATGATAGATTTGTTGAAGACTATCAACTCATTACTCAAGAGAATACCGATACCCAAATTTTACCTAGCTTTAATATTGCATGGGATGCCAGCGACGATATTGTTGTGCGCGGCGCGATTGCAAAAGTAATGTCTCGCCCTGATTATGCCGATTTAGGTGCGCAACAACGCATTACTTTTGTCTCAGATGAGTGGGCCGACGACAGAGCTGAATTTAATGAAATTCCGGGTTTTAGTGGCAGTGGCGGTAATAAAAACTTAAAACCTTTTGAGTCGGTGCAAGGGGATTTATCTATTGAATATTATTACAGCGAAGGCTCTGCCATTGGTTTAGCGCTGTTTCATAAAACGGTTGATAATTTTGTTGTTCCCTTAATTATTGACGTACAGCAAGATTTTGCAGGTAAAGAGGGCATAGTTGATTCGGGAAATATTACTGTGTCGCCATATAACACCGTAGGCAATGGCACCGATGCTGTATCTAAAGGGGCTGAAGTATTTATACAGCATGCCTTTGATAGTGGTTTTGGTTTTTACGCAAACTATACTTATAACAAAACCAATAAGGCCGATGTAGAAGTAGATGGTAAAGAGTTTGGTAAATCACCGTTAATTGGCAGTGCTAAATATCAATACAATACCTCGATATATTATGAGGGAGATGCTTTTAATATTCGTGCTTCTTATAACAAACGCGGTGAAACCGTGTTGGGTTTAAATAGTGGTTTAAACGTGTATCAAGACCCATATGAGCAAGTTGATGTAAATGCATCAATTACTTTATTAGAGGGCTTAAGCTTGACAGCCGCGGTGATTAATTTAACTAAATCTGAGTCGGTAAAGCGCCTAGGTAACGATACAGAGTCTCGGTTATTAAACTCAAGCTATTCGGGAAGACGTTATTATGCGGGCATAAACTACCGTTTTTAAGAGTAGATTAGGGTAAACATGCCCTGTTGTTGCGGTTTTAGCTTTTTCTTGTAAGTTATTACTTTATAATGAGCATTATAAAAATTATTTAATTAATATTAACAGGATTGAAATGAGTGATTTAACGGCAATAGCTAACTTATCTATTTTATTAGTTGAGCCTTCTGAAGTGCAGCAAAAGCTAATAAAAAAATCACTGGCTCAGTGTGGAGTGACACAAATTGAAACGGCCAGCACTCAAGAGAATGCGCTGGCCGCTTTATCAAAGTACCACCCTGACTTAGTGATCAGCAGTATGTATTTTAGCGACGGTACTGCAGACTCTTTATTACAGGCAATACGCAGTAACAGTAATACTGAGCAACAGGCGTTTATGCTAGTGTCGAGCGAGCGTAATAAGCGCCATCTAGAGCAACTTAGGCAATCGGGCGTATTAGCTATTCTACCTAAACCGTTTAATGCCGACGAAATTACCCGTGCGCTTAAAGCGACTCTGGATATAATTAGCGAGCAAGAGGTGGAGCTAGAGCACTTTGATGTCACTTTACTTCGCGTATTGGTGGTTGATGACAGTCGTTTTGCGCGAAAACATATTATACGTGTGCTCGCGGGGATGGGTATTCCTGAACCTGTAGAGGCAGAAGACGGTAAACAAGCGATTGAAATGCTTAATAATCAATCTTTTGATTTAATTGTTACAGATTACAATATGCCAGAAATGGATGGTAAAGAATTAACTGAAACCGTTCGAAAGTCTAATACGTACTCACATATTCCAGTTCTGATGGTGAGCTCAGAGGCCAACGATACTCATTTGGCTAATATTGCTCAAGCTGGTGTGGATGCCATTTGTGACAAACCATTTGAACCTGCAACTGTACGCGATCTACTTTTTAAAATTATGAGCTAACTCGCAACTGTAAAAGCACTTTTTAACTAAAGTGCTTTTAAGTCGCTTTGCAGTAACGCGATGAAAAATTGAGTAGCTTGGCGCCGGGCAAGGGCTTACTTAAATAAAATCCTTGAGCAATATCGCAGTTTAGCTCGTTAAGTAAATCTAGCTGTTCTTTGGTTTCTACCCCCTCCGCAACTACCTTTATTTCTAGGCTGTGTGACATAGCGATGGCTGCTTTTACCAAATTACAGTCTGCTTTATTATGTGTTATCCCAGTGATAAAGCTTCGGTCAATTTTTAGCACATCAAAGGGGTACTCTCTTAAGTAACTTAATGATGAATACCCTGTGCCAAAGTCGTCCATTGACAGTTTAATGCCCAGTTCATCAATTTGTAATAAGGCGTCACGAATTGAGGTTTGACTATTCATCAGTACTCCTTCAGTAATTTCCAGCTCTAAGCAAGCATTGCTAATACTGTTTTTATGCAGAGTACGCTTTATTATATTTACTAATTCTGGGTCTCTGAATTGCCGCGGTGATAAATTAATCGCCATGGTATAGTTTTGCTTATTAATTGATTGCCATTCATTTAAAAAGCGTAGGGCTTGTTGCAGTACAAATACACCAATAGGCGCAATCAAGCCTGTTTGCTCTGCAATGGGAATAAACTCATCAGGGGTAATTTCCCCTAACACAATATTATGCCAACGTAGCAAAGCTTCAGCGCCAATGATGGTGTTTGTTTTTACATCTATTTGCGGTTGGTAATAAAGCTCAAATTCGTTTCGCTCCAGTGCTCCATGCATTTGCTCTTCTATTTCAAAACGCCGGCGCATTGCAACATTCATTTGCGGGGTGAAAAAAGAGGAGGTATTGCGGCCCATCGCTTTTGCTTGGTACATAGCGGTGTCGGCATTACGTAACAATACCGAAGAACATGTGCCATCTTTAGGGGAAATAGCAATACCAATACTTAATGTTAATATTAAGTCTCTGCCTGCCAATTTAAAGGGCTTTCTAAATGCTTGAAGTAATCGCTCAGCAATCGCTAAAGCGTCGTTTTCATCGTTTAAACTAGATATTAAAACAATAAATTCATCGCCGCCTAGTCGACCAACGGTGTCATTTTGTTTCAGTGTTTGCTGTAATCTATGTGCGGCTTCGATTAATAATTTATCTCCGATTTCGTGACCCAAAGAGTCATTTACCTTTTTAAAATCATCAAGGTCCAAGAAAAATACCGCGGCTTTTTCATGATTTTTTTGTACTTCTATTAATATTTGTGACAAACGATCTAAAGATAAAAAGCGATTAGGCAAATCGGTTAAGCTATCAAAGTGAGCCTGATGGCGGATCAATTCTGCTGAGCGGTGTGGTTCGCTAATATCACGGATAATCACCATGATTTGATTTTTTCTGGGCAGTAAGCGCAACCTTGCCTCATAATAAATTACGCCTTCAGGCATGCTTAATTCGTATTCAAAGCTAACAATATTGTCTTGTGCTATTGTTTTTTCAATATGAATCTGAAACTTTTTCGCTACCTTTTTGGGCAGTACATCAATCATTTTTTTACCAATAAACTGCTGGGGTGGAATATAAAGATCGTTGTTATTGCCTGCGTGATAGTCTGTAATAGTGCCATTTTGTTCTAGTACAAAAAATAAGTCGGGAATGGCTTCAAAGATAGTCTTCAACATATTGGCATTAAATGTGGCTTCTGCTTGTGCCTTGTGGACTTCTGAAAGGTCAATATCAATACAATACATTTGTTTGGTATTATATTGATTAGTAAACATGACATGGCTTGAAAATACAGCCACATCATTACCCTTTTTATGTTTGAGGGTTAGTTCTGAGGCAGGAATTTCAATATCATGCTTAATCCAATTACTATGTGCTTCAATAACAGGCTCTCGCATTGGTGCGGGTATAATTAAATCTTCAAGCTTTTTGCCAATGGCTTCTTGCTGTGAATACCCATAAAGCAATTCACTGCCTTTATTCCAATAAATTACACGTCGTTGCTCATCATAACCTTGTACTGATACAGAATCGACTGCATCGAATAGTTGGTGCAACGGATCATTAGTAACATATTGATGGGATGGCATATTATTAGCTTTATGAGGAGCCATTAAATGGGTTCCGATTATTGAATTACTTTATTTATATAATAGACATAAAGTTGAGATTTAGCATGGTAAGGGAGGTTTCAATACGTGACTTTTCATTGATTTAGTTAACAGCGATTCTCAAAAGCAAAATTAAGCACTTTTAGAGAAAAGGCCAATAAGTATTGGCCTTTTGGATTAACTTATTAGTTGGTGGGCATTAAATAGATTTCGCGTACGCTATTACGCTGATTAGCTTCAATAGCAAATAATACCGCATCGGCCACATCTTGTGGGTCGAGCTTATCGGGTTTTGCTTCATCAAAAAAAGGCGTATTCACCATGCCTGGAGCAATAGTGGTACAGCGACCATGCCATGGTTTCATTTCCTCTGCGAGGTTTTGACCAAAGCCATGAGCAAACCATTTAGTGGCACCATATATAGAGCCATCAATGGGTCTTCTTCCTGCTGCAGAGCTTGTTAAAATAAAATGCCCTTGGTTTTCACGTAAATGAGGCAAAGTGAGTTTTGCGGTCCACAACAACGCTTTAATGTTAAGGTCAACCATGGCTGACCACTGTTCAGGGTCGCCGTTTTCTGTGCCAGCTGATGACACACCCATGCCTGCGTTAGCAAATGCCGCGTCTAATCGGCCAAATTTTTCAACGCCTTTACTCACCACATTTTCAAGTTCATTAAATTCAGTGGCATCGGCTGAAACGCTAAATGCGTTTTCATGGCCTAACTCGTCAACTAGTTTATTGAGTTTATCTTCACTGCGCGCAGTTAATATCACTTTGTGACCATTATTAACTAATGTTTTGGCGGTCGCCTCGCCAATGCCGCTTGATGCGCCGGTAATTAAAATAACTTTATGTGTTGTCATGGTTTGTCTCCTTATATGGAATTCTGCCAAGCTTGATTGTAAAGACCCATTCTAGTAAGTGTTTTAGGATTAGATATCGCTTAAACGCACTGTCAGGATCTAGCAAATAGAGTTATATGTATTTGAATAATTGAGTATAGGTACAAGTATAAGGTGAAAAACTTAACCTTAATTGAATTTAAGAAAATTAGGTCAAGAGTTTGAGCGTGCGCTCAAACCCTTAAAGAATAAACCACTTAAGCTTCTAATTGGAATGGGTATACAGATCCTAAACTAAGTAATTGGGTTAACTCATCAAGCGCTTGATAGCTTTCGGTTAGTAAAGCTGGGTCTGCAAAGTCGTTAGCGCCGAGTTTATCGCGGTAATGGCGAGTAGCCCAGTCACATAATTGAGTATATTTTTCGTCATTTAAAATAACATCAGGGTTTACTGCCGCTAATTCATGGCTATTAAGCGCCACGCGTAGACGTAAACAAGCGGGCCCACCACCATTTTGCATACTTTGGCGTAAATCAAAAAACTGCACTTGGTTTATGGGGTTATCGGCAATAATAAGCTCTTCAATGTAGGCTTTTACAGCAGGATTACGCTGACACTCTTGTGGGGCAACGAGCAGCATTGCATCGTCATTCATGCTAACCAGTTGGCTATTAAATAAATAACTACTAACAGCATCTTGAATACTCACTTTGCTAGTTGGCACTTCAATAATATACAGCTGTTTGTTACCTACGTAGGCTTCGCGAATATCGTCTAGTGCTTGCGTTTGATTTAAAAACGCCTGCTGGTGGCAAAGTAAAACATTGGCGTTACCTACAGCAATTACATCATTATGGAACACCCCTTGGTCAATCACATCAGGGTTTTGTTGCAATAATATTTGACTGGTATCTTTTATATTATGCAATCGACAAATAGCCTCAGACGCCTCCAATGTTTGCCTTGCTGGGAATTTAGCTGGCTTAACAAGTTGACTGTTAAAGGCACTTGCACCAAACACAAATAGTTCTAAACCTGTTTCACCGTGACTGTCGCATAAACGAGTATGGTTTGCAGCACCTTCATCACCAAAAAAACCTTGCTCAGGTAAGTGTGTATGATGTGCAAAGTATTGTTCGTTACTGAACATTGCTTTAAGCAAACGTGTTGTCGTATTTGGCTCTAATGAACGATGAAATTTATTATTAAGATTTGCCGCAGTAAAATGTACTTTGCCATCGTTGGTATCAGGTGATGGTGATACTGTGGCAGCATTAGCTGTCCACATGGCAGAGGCAGAGTAACAGGCGCGTAACAAAATAGGGTCGGCTTTAAAGGCTTTATTGATCACTTGCGCATCGTTGCCGGTAAACCCTAAGCGGCGTAATACATTTAAATCAGGGCGTGCATGGGGAGCAAATACCCCTTGGGTTAAGCCTTTATCGTGCATGGCTTTCATTTTAGCTAGGCCTTGCAACACAGCTTCTTGCGGATTTGAAAAACTCGCCGCGTTATTTAACGAGGCAACATTGCCATACGACAAACCTGCGTAGTTGTGAGTAGGGCCGACTAAGCCGTCAAAATTAACTTCTAAAGCATGCATACACGTTCCACTAACCAATTAAATAGTCTTTTACAATACAACGCTATGAGGTAGCTTGCAAAGTCTGTTCAAAAATAGTTTAACGCGAGTAGATACGCTCTTTTTCGCTGGTGGTATGCGTATTTGTAGGCTCATTTACTTGCCATACACTTATATCTAAGCGCCATAAAAAATAAAGAGTATTGTATAAATTAGACATGATTTTTTCCTTGATGTTACTAACGTCAATAAGAGAGAAGGAAGAAGTATGCCAATTGTTATTTGAATATTTTATGAATGATAATCAATAGGTTAGTTTTTTATAACAAAACTATAAAAAAGCGTAAGCACCAAATTGGATATATTTACGCTAGGTTTGCACTAACTTGGGATGGCCTTTAGCTATCGAAATTTTCATCTTCAGTCTGAGTGTTTAAGT
The DNA here is from genome assembly GCF_055808145.1 of Pseudoalteromonas sp. KJ63-1. The sequence continues at coordinate 439,231 of NZ_JBVVRL010000002.1, forward strand.
CGCTAACGATTAAATCGAGTAACTGCATTAATTGCTGTGCTTGGTTAGTGTCGATGCTGTCAAATTTACAAAAAATTGTTTTTGGAATATCGGCAGCTTTAAGTTTTAAAGATTGACCCGTATGAGTCAATTTCACCAATCGCTTGCGCTTATCGAGCTCGTCTTTTATTACATTCAGCAGTGACTTGCCGGTCATTTTTTTTAATATTTGAGTAAGCGCGCTACCATCAATTGCGGTTTTATCTATTAACTCGGCGATGGTTATTTCATCTTGCTCCCACAGCGCCATCATTACAACATACTGAGGATAAGTAAGATTAAGCTCTGCTAGAGGCTCTCGATAGGCACGGGCTATGCTGTTAGATGCCATATATAACCGATGGCATAACTGATTTTTTAATTTTAACTGTTCAAATGACATCTCATTACCTTTCATTCCAAGATATTTTATTTTAATTTGCATACAAAGTATTTGCAATCAGAATTTAGCTGTCTTATTATTTTGCATGCAAAATAATTAATGTAAAAATTTTAAAGTTAGGAGTTCACTATGAATGTATTACAAAATGTAGCCTATACAGCAAAAGCAACGGCCACAGGCGGACGTGAAGGCGTTGCTAAATCGGATGATGGTCGTTTAGATGTTAACTTATCAACGCCTAAAGGGTTAGGTGGTGACGATGGGCAAGGCACTAATCCAGAGCAATTATTTGCAGCAGGGTATGCAGCGTGTTTTATTGGCGCACTTAAATTTGTAGCCGGTAGCGAAAAAATCGCATTACCAAGCGATACATACATTAACTCAGAGGTATCTATTGGTGCCATTGACGGCGGTTTTGGAATTGCGGTAAAACTGGCCGTGTCATTAGGTAGTATGGATAAAACAGCCGCCCAAGAGCTGGTAAATAAAGCACATCAAGTATGTCCATATTCAAATGCAACACGCGGCAATATTGAGGTAGAACTTTCAGTTATTTAATCTATCCCTTTATATGGTTTATAAAAACACGTCATGAGTGATCATCGCGTGTTTTTTATTTGCTACTATATCGATAAAGCTCAACATGAATTGAAAAAATAGATAATTCCACTTTACAACAGTGAGTACTGTACTCGATTAACCTAAAATTGAATTTATTAAAATAACGACGTTACCAGCGGTGCTAAAAACACATCCACACTTATTGTAATTTGGCTCTCGGCCTAGAAGTTTAGTAACTGTAGTGAAAGTGTTGCAGGAAAAGGCTGCTATTGAGTGCGACTCAATGCTTAACATTCTACTAATACCCAAATGACTGAAAATTAAACCCTGAAAGGTTAACAGGCCCTAGTCATGAAATTTACCATTGCTATCATGAGTGTATAAGCGGTGTTATGGCTCGCTCAGGAATAGCTTGTTGATTCATACACAAAAAACCCTAAAGTAACAAGAAAGTCGGCCGATAGATTAGCTGTTATCGCAGAGTTTACTGATTTTTGTGACATTGGTAATCAATATCTCTTTGGATAGCTATCTTAATTGATAAATCTGTAAAAGTGATACAGTAACATTTTATATTATATAGATGATGTAACTGGCCGACAGGTTGGAACAGTATTCTCATGATTAGTGTATAAACTATATGGACTAAAGCCTTGCCTGTGGATAGGTGTTTGCTTGTTGTTGTGCTAATAACCCAGCGGCGAAATGAGCAAAGTTAAATGGTAGTTGGTAATGAGGTTACGTTATTCAGGCTAATTTAAAACATTTAATAAAATGTTATTTAAATTGGTCTAAACTAAAAAATAAATAAGTAAAGCAAGGTAGTTATAAATGCGGGAAATAGCGTTAGCAAAAAAGTTATTGTGGATAAGCGTCGGAAGTATACTTTTAACGGTGGTACTATTTTCAGGCATACTCTGGTCTAAACTCTCATCGAGTAATGCCAATACTTCTGCTGAGGCCGAAACTTTAATTGTAAATGAGGTGGATGGTCGATTAACAGCAAATGCAGCCGCCTATGGTGAGAAAATCGCTGCCTTTATTAATGAAGCTTACCGAATACCCTTTTCGCTTGGTAGCATTTTAGAAGATGCCGACAAAGCCTCAATAGAACGTGACTCAGTTGTTTCTTTAAATCGCTCGTTATTAGAAAGTAACGATGTTATTTCTTCTATATATTCTCAGTTTGAAAAAAACGGCTTTGATGGTAAAGATAGCGAATTTACTCAAGGCTATGATCACTCTGTTGCCGGTGCTGGAACATTAGAAATTTATTTCACTAAAAGCAGTAATGGCTTGGTTGAACAACAGGTCGTTGAAGACGCGGCAGAAAAATACGCGGATAAAATAAATGAATTTGGTTTACGTGAGGCAGAGTGGTACTTGTGTGCTAAAGACAAGTTAAAACCATGCATTATGGAACCCTACTTATATGAGATAACACCGGGTTACTCAGAAATGATGACTTCACTTGTTGTACCCGTTATTAAATCAGGCAAGTTTGTTGGTGTAACTGGGGCTGATATTACCTTACCTGTATTTCAAAAGTTAACAGAAGAGCTTTCAAATGCGCTTTACGATGGCAAAGCAAAAGTAACGTTACTTAGCCATTTGGGCTTAATTGTTGGTACCAGTCATTATAAAGAAAAATTAGGGCGCCCACTGAAAGAAGCTGTTAGCGCTAAAAGTTATGAAAGTTACAAAGTACTAAAAGGCACTAAAGGAATTAACAAGCAAGCCGCAGAAATAATGGTGTCTTACCCAATTGAAATTAAGCTTGCCGATGTGAAATGGATGCTGCTAATTGAAGTACCCGCGGAGCTTGCTTTTGAGGGGCCAATTCAATTAACTGCAGGCATGTCTGAGGCAGCAAAAGAGCTGGGTGTGATTATTTTGATCACCGGTACTGTGATTGCGGTATTGGCATTTATAGTAATGAAGCTCGTTGTAGGTAGTGTTGTAGCGCCACTGCAGCAAATTCAGGAACGCGTTGACAACTTAGCAAGCTCTGAAGGCGATTTAACTCAAACTCTTCATGTAGATACTCACGCTGAATTGATTGCACTAGCGGGAGGGTTTAATAAGTTTTTATCAAAACTTCGTGAATTGATCAGTGAGCTAAAAGCGGTCTCAGATCAAACCAAACACCAAGGTGAGGTTACTTCGAACATTGCGGTAGAAACCAAGCACAATGTGCAAGCACAGTTTAAAGAAATTGAAAGTGTGGTTACTGCAATGAACGAAATGAGCGCGACAGCACTTGAAGTGGCAAAAGCTTCAGAGCAATCGGCGCAACAAGCAGATGAAATTAATACCCTAGTGGTAAGTAGCGAATCGAGCTTATCATCAGCTATGACGCAAGTTAAAACTATGTCAGAGGAAATTAAAGAAGCTAACCAGGCGGTAGAGAAAGTAGCATCGCGTAGTAATGATATTACCCAAATACTTGATGTGATCCGAACTATCTCTGAACAAACTAACTTACTAGCGCTAAACGCAGCTATTGAGGCTGCGCGAGCAGGGGAGCACGGACGTGGTTTTGCCGTTGTTGCTGATGAGGTTAGAGCTTTAGCATCTAAAACACGTTCATCAACCGATGACATTAGTAGTTTAATCGACAGCTTACTTTCAGAAGTAGGTAATGCATCAACTGTTATTGAAAAAGGTGTAGTACGCGCCGAAACTGCAGTAGATGAAACCTCAACGGCTTTTGATGCACTGCACAGTGTGGTTGTGAAAGTAGATGAAATAACCAATCAAATTACCCATATTGCAACGGCTGCAGAAGAACAAAGCCTAGTCACCGAAGAAATAAATCGCAATTTGACAATAATTTCTGATGCCGCCTCACAGCTTTCAGATTTATCTGCTCAGGCAGGCGACAGCAGTGAAGAACTGAATAAACTGGTTGCGCAGCAAGACTCTGAGCTTAATAAATTAAAAACCTAATCGTGGAACTTTGTTTTTAAATTAAAAAGGCAGCTAATTTAGATTAGCTGCTTTTTTATTTTCGGCTAAAGACTCTTCATGAGTGAAAACATGTTTTCGATCATTGGTTCGGCTAAATGCTCTACATTTGGTCGATTAAAATAATTACGTAAGCCAGTAAATTGTATTTGGAAAAAACGAGCATAATCTATAGCGGCAATTTTTCCGCTTAGCTCTTTAGCAGCTATGGCGAGTGTAAATAGTTCAGTAAGGTAATGTTCAAAGTCTATCATTAGCTCTACACTGATTTGGTAAAGATAACTGTCTTTCTCAATAAACTCATTATTAGCTTTTACTAACATGCAGATAGCACTTGGAGTATTACTTTTTGAGGAAATAACAACATACTCTACAAAATCTTGAAGTGCGTCAAGAATACTGCTGCATGATACTAAACGCTCATTTATTAAGCTTTGCATTTGCTTGGCATAGTTTTTTATCGCTTCACAATATAAACCTTCTTTAGAGCCAAATGCTGCATAAATGCTGCCAGGACGCATGTTAATTGCATCTTGTAAATCGCGAGTGGATGTAGCATGAAAGCCCTTCTCCCAGAATAATTGACTAGCGGCACGAACAACTTGCTCGCGTTCAAATTTAACTTTATTGGCCATAATAGTTTCTATTAAATTGAGCGACTGTTCAATTTTAACTTGAGCAGTCGCTCAAAATCAAATAGTATGTGTTTCGAAGTTAGTTAATTACATTAATTTATTGGAGCAGAACATGGCAGAATTTACGTTATATACTCAAGACAACGCACCTGAAGAATCAAAATCGCTTATGGCTGATTCAGTAGCAGCATTTGGTATGGTGCCAAACCTTCATGCAGTAATGGCAGAAGCACCTACGCTACTTAAAGGCTACCAAGTACTGCACGACTTATTTCAAAAAACATCGTTTAACGCAGAAGAGCTAACAGTGGTATGGCAGTCAATTAATGTTGAGCACGAATGCCATTACTGTGTACCAGCACACAGCGCAATTGCCGCTTCAATGAAAGTTGATCAAGGTATTGTTGATGCACTGGTTAATGAAACACCACTTGCAGATGCAAAACTTGAAACGCTGCGTGAAACAACGCTTGCAATGACACGCAATCGTGGCGTAATTAGCAATGAGCAAATTGAGAAATTTTTTGCAGTAGGTTACGGTAAACAGCAACTGCTAGAAATAATTGTTGGTTTATCGCAAAAAGTAATGAGCAATTACACCAATCACCTAGCTGATACACCAGTTGACGAACCATTTAAAAAATTCGCAAAATAATATCGGTTTTATAAATAATAAAGGCAGCCTAGGCTGTCTTTTGAGCTTTAAGTCCAAAGTTACTTAAATTTAACGGTTTTTGTACTGCGAGTATAAATACGCTGTTCCGGTTTAGTCCACTCTCCTTTTTTTAAATAAGAGGTAGAAACAACAAACTGTTGATCTTTAAATTCACTGGTTGATTTAACTTTAGTGATCCCTTCTTTGCTACCAGTAACATCTTCATAAGCCACAAATTGCGTTGGGCTCAGCACTTTCATGACGCCTTTAGTATAAAAACCAGCTGTTGTGAAGTAATAGAAAACCAGTGATTGTTTTTTACGATCATAGAAAATCATTGACTCCCCTCCATACTCACCCTCATTAATCGAGTGTGAAGTACGAATGGCTTTACCATTAAGTGCGCGCTGCCAATTACTGACATCTTGAATGCTTGGCTGACCTGTTTCGGTATTGAAATCCGCTTGCCATGTGCCTAAGTAAGGCGTAAATATCGCAAGTTCTGGCGCTAGTAAGTCTGCTTCATTATTTGCTTGAATACTAAATATAGATAGAGATAACAGCAGCATCGCGGCCTTAAAATATGTCATAATTTAACCTAAGTGTTTTTTTATTATTTTCATTATAGGCGATTATTTTTGATAAAAAGTACCTTAATTATATTTTCGAGTATGTTTATAGCTGCAATATGGCTTGCTTATTTAAATCATAAAATTGAGATGTTCATACCGATATATATTTCATTACTCAGTGGTATTACTTTTTTATATTATGCCTGGGATAAACGAAAAGCAGTGCAGTCGAATCGTAAACAAGTAAGTCGTATACCTGAGCGACATTTACATCTCTGTGCTTTATTAGGAGGATGGCCAGGCGCACTTATCGCGCAGCAAACTTTACGGCATAAGTCAAAAAAGCGCGTATTTATAGTGGTATTGTGGTTGTGTATAGCGGTGAATTTAAGCTTGGGCGGTTATATTTGGTATGTTTATTATTAATGTTAAAATGCCTTTATTTAAAAAGGCATTTTACTGCATTAAACAGTCTATTGCGCAGATTGACTTGATTGTTTTTCATCGAGCTCTATGGTTAAGATAGTTTTTTTATCAACCGTTATCCATTTTCTATAAGTAATATAACCTGCCTTGCTTACTTCAATATCATATTTACCTGCATCTAGTTCAATAGCATCTTGATACACAGGCACTATATTCATTATACGAACTCTAGAGTCGGCTGGGTTAGTGATAACCGTAAGTGATATTGGTGCATTTTCTTCGCTCATTTGAGGAGTTGGCTCAATAACAACATCTTCAGTTTTGTTTGTTTTAGATGTTGCTGAACAGCCAGTGAGTATGAGTGCTGCAGCTAGCAAGCTTAAATTTTTCATAGGTACTCCATAAATTATAAAAAGTCTAAATATGTAAAATCTTGGCGGAGTGTATGATGATATGAATGCACTCGTCGTCCTTGACTTTGTTGTCTGTATTTTGATTTTAGTCTAATAGCTATGCAATCGTTATTCAATCACCGCTGTGTTATTTTTGAACAATAAACAAACGCATTTTTAGAGAATCTTGTCTAACGACTGAGTAATCGCTTCACTTTTTTCAACTAAACGTTCAGCGGCTTTATACATTCTTTTTTTCATTAAATCGTTTGCTGTACTGATGTAACGTCTCGACAATTCTTTTCTCAACGAAATTAAAAGTGAGAAGTCATCCGGTAATGCTGTTGATTCAGATTTAATAAATTCTTCGAATTCCATTAACGCTTTATGATCTTCTATTGTTTCTAACTGAGCAGAGAATCGTTGAAACTTAGGACCATAAAACACCACGGCATCGGCACGAGGAAAGTCTGCCTGTTCGCCTAAATTAATCTTTTGCTGATACGCAGTTAATGCATTAATAGCAGACTCTCGCTGCATTAAATTTGCTAGTAACTCATCCGCTTTTTTGTTGTTTGTAAAAACGATTTTACCTACATTTAAAAGGACTTTTTGGGTGATCACATCGTCACTTTCTATCGCGGTATTTAACGCAACTGTAAAATTATCAAGGTGAAGATCTGTAGGCTGATAACGGTAAGTTTTATCAACTTCTTTTAAGTCAAAAATCAAGTGGGCAATACTATTTGGCTGCTCTTCGTTATAACGTGACTGTTCGAGTAATAAATCGATTCTGGCTGTAATATCAAAAATAATTGATTGGCGTTCCCTAAGCACACTTTCTAATTGCATTGATAGTTTTTCTGAATCAGGGTAATAATTTAATGCATCAGAGTAAACGGCTATAATTTTATCGAAATCTTTAAATTTACGACCAGCGATATTATTAAACTGATTAGCTTCATCGTTAAAGCTCTCTAATATGCTTTGCTGGTTTGATCTTAGTAACCCTTGTTTAAGCACTTCATATTGTGGCGGGATTTGTTCAAGTTTGTTTAAAATTGTTGGCCCTTGCCAAGACATCCACGCTTCTACTTGCTGATTAATTGCTTTGGCATTATCAAGTTGTGCCTGTAATTGTTTGGTATTATCTGAATTTGAGTAATAGTTTTGCGTAATCAAAGCAATAATGGCTATGCTCGCTGCTGTAGCAAAAATAGCGGGGTTTAAGTTTGTTGTAAGTGTTTTTGATATTGGCTCTAATGATTCAAGTCTTTGACTAGAGCTCAAAGATAACGCCTTATTCAAATTGTTCCACAAAAGAAGAGGGCAATTGCTTGGTTTTTTGATTGTTGTATTTTTAGGAACTTTATCTGCAGCAATACGGTTAAATGGGTGTTTACTGCTGAGAAGTTCATAAGCAATGCATGCAAATGAAAATACATCATCTTTAACGGCAGCTTCACCACCCTTTAATTGCTCCGGGCTTGCATATGTTGGTGTATAGCCCCCAATTGTCGCCAGCTCACTGTCATTTCTTACAGCGTATTGATCGTCTAAGCTTTTATGTTTGGCAATACCAAAGTCAAGTACCTTAAGGTTACCGTTAGAATCAAAAATAATATTTGAAGGCTTGAGGTCGTTATGAATGACGCCACGCGAGTGGGCATATACAAGAGCGTCAGTTAATTGCTTTAAAATAGTTTTTGCTTTTTTAAACGCTAAGCCAGAGGGTTTGTTTCGTTTAATAATTTGTTCTAGTGTTTCCCCTTCAATTAACTCCATAGTGACATAATATAGATCGCCGTCAGAGTCCGCTGAGTACACTTTGACAATACTTGGGTGGGAAAGCTGTTGCGTTTTTGCTGTTTCATCTTTTAGTAGTGAGATAGCTTCTTCAGAGCTTGAGAATTCTTCTTGAAGTACTTTAATTGCTACCGATGCTTCTGAGCGATTACCGTTTTCTAAAAAAGTATCGCGCGCCCGATAGATATAACACATACCGCCTTGGCCAATCAGCTCTTCAATTAAATAGCGGCCAGATATTTTTTTGCCAAGTAGATTTTGCTTGCGAATGTTTGACGTTTTTTTTGTGTTTGAGTCTAGGGAAGCAATCTGAGTTTTATCGTTGTGATCATTAGTACTGCTCATAAAAAATCCTTTTATTGTGTTAAGTTAAATAATTACAAAGGTAAATATTCTCTGCTTATCTATCAATTTTCCCTCTGATATGAGCATGTATTTTACAAAAATATACAATTATAGCAATGCCTGAATGACATATTATCGTTGGTAAATTTCCCTTACTGTAAATTGAAAAAGTCGGTTTAAAGCTAGAAGGAGTCTCTAAGAAGGCTATTTTCGGTCTAGTTATAAAGCATTACGGTAAAATATTTCATCGCTGTATAATTTGTTTATCAAACGTCTTGTTTTAGAGACAAAATCAATAGCGCAATATTTTCTTGTGTTAATTTCAATGTTGACAATAGTTTCGCTTCTACTTTATCCTGTTCACAATAATGATATAAGGGACTGACTTATCAAATGGAACTGATACTAAACATCACTAGTTATCACAGACTTTCACCTGAAATAGAAGCCACTAAAACTGTAACAGATTCATTAACTTTTGGTCGCTCTGAAGCGTGCGATTGGCACTTACCTGATCCCGAAAAAATAATCTCAAGTAAACACGGCATAATAGAAAAAGAAGGTGACTCTTTTTACGTATACGATAATTCAACCAATGGATTATTTATCAATTTTGCCGTAGCGCCGCTTGGTCAAGGCAACAAACAACGTTTATCAGACAGTGACGTGTTAACCATTGGCGATTTTCAAGTCAATGTGGTGCTAACATCAGCTCAACAAGCCGATGTGAGTAATTCTGCTCCAAGTCATTTTCAATCAGTAGATACTTTCGCTGCGCAAAATTCTCAACCGGCTGAGCAGTCTATACCTTCATTCGATGACTCGATTATGAATGAGTCGATGCCTGAGATATCAGTGACTGCGCAGCAACAAACTGATAATCATATTCCTGAAGACTGGGATGAATTAACGCGACTTATGAATACCGATGATTTTGACATTGGCAATAATGTTAGCAATTCATCAGCACCTGTTGATACTCCTGCGCCTATTCAAGAACCCCCCGTTCAAATAGCCACGCTAATGAGCACAAGCCTGAGATACAGTCTGCACCAGTAAAAAACGTGGTTCAAAGTGACAAGGCGTTATCAGATGCGTTTTTAAAAGGGTTGGGAATTAAAGAGGAACTTAAAAATTCGTTAGATAATGAAAAGCTGTGGTTTGAAATGGGCCAAGGGCTTAATTTATTGCTCACTGAGCTTATGGAATCTTTACGTCAACGCGCGATTGTAAAAAACAAATTAAGATTGAATCATACGATGTTTCAGGCTGAGCAAAACAATCCATTAAAATTTTCTGCCAACATTGATGACGTTATTCAGAACTTGTTCATAAAAAATAGTGCAAGCTTTCTGTCTTCGAATGAATCTATTAAAGAAAGTTTTATAGACACACGTAAGCATGAGCATGCATTACTCGCTGGTGCAGATGGCGTGTTAAAAGGGATGTTGTCGCAGGTTTCTCCCATGCAAATTAATCAACAGGCAAACGATAATTCTAACGTGTTAAAAATTATCCCTGGTCAAATAGAGTCTAAATGCTGGAAATTATATCAAAGTTTATATGATGATATTTCTCAGGAAGTGAACACTAAAGGCGCCATGGCAATGTCAGATGATTTCTTAAAGGCATACAACGATCGAATCAAAGAAACGCACTAGAAAGGAAAGTAAATAATGTACAAAGTTAAGCTCTACTTATTGAGTTTTAGTTTACTATTTTTGGTAATGGGATGTTCTACGATGAATAAAATCGTACCCCCTTCTACCGATCTGATCATTAATGTATCTAAAAATGTTAATCCAGATACATCAGAACGTCCTTCTCCAGTGGTAATGAAAATTTTTGAGCTCAGCTCAAGAACTATTTTTGACACGCAGGACTTTTTTAGCTTGTACGACACACCAGAAAAGATCCTCGGACCTGACTTATTAAAAAAAGATGAATTAGAACTTCAGCCTGATTCTGTGCAGCAATATAAAATGAGCCTTAATCGTAATACTCGTTACGTTGGGGTTGTTGTTGCTTATAGAAATATAGACCAAGCAAGGTGGAGAGCGGTTATAGAAGTTGACCCTACCGGCTATGACGATATCAATATTAATGTAGAAGCAATTGCGACATACATGAGAGAGCAATAAAAAAGGATTTTTAAAATGGGTGATAACACTCGTGTTGCTTGGACTGAAGGAATGTTTTTAAGACCTCAGCACTTCCAACAAGCAGACAAATATATTTCCAATGTTATCAAGCAAGTTTGCAGTGGCAACCTTGCTGATCCATGGGGGATAATTGATATAAGTATTGATAATGAATTACTTAACAGCGGGCAGTTTGCCGTGGACGCATTATCAGCAATCACTCCAGACTTATTACCAATAGATATGCCTCAATCAACGTCGCTACCTGAACCGTTGGTGGTTAATAAAGATGTTTTTGATGAAGTTGTTTATCTTGCCATCCCTGCGCTAAAAAATAGCGGGATTAATATATCTTCAGCCGACGATAATACAGTGACTCGTTATAAACTCAATGACCTGTCTGTGAGCGATGATTTATTAGGAGCGCAATCTCAAGAAATTATTCAAGTTGCGAAAGTGTATAGCAAATTGATGCTGTCGTCTGATGATCACTCAGGCTATATCGTATTACCTTTAGCTAGAATTATAGATGTAAGTAGTGAAGGGCAAATAAAGTTAGATGCAAAGTATATTCCTCCATCTTTAAAAGTAGGGCAATGTAAACCTTTATCAGGGCTAGTTAGAGAAATAGGCTCAATGATAAAGCAACGCGCTGAAAGCATCGCCGCAAGGCTCAGTCAGGGCTATGCAGGAAGTTCTTCAGTTGCAGATTTTATCATGCTACAAACATTAAATAAGTATGATGCGATATTTAATAACTTACTTAGTGTCAATAGTTTACACCCTAATGTATTTTACAGTCGTTTAATTGAGCTTGCGGGCGAGTTATCAACCTTCAGCACTGCTAATAAGAGAGTGCCTAAATTACCCAATTATGACCATACTAATTTAGGGCAGGTATTTAATGAAGTGGTTAACTTTTTATACCAGTCGTTGAGCCATGTTATTGAGCAAACAGCAACTGAAATTAAACTTGAGCAAAGTAAATTTGGTATTTCTTTTGGTGCGTTAAAAGATAAGTCTATTCTCAATTCAGCTCAATTTGTATTAGCAATTAAAGCAAGTGTGCCCCATGAAGAATTAAGAAAAATTCTACCTTCGCAAATTAAAATTGGCAGTGTAGAAACTATTCGAGATCTGGTAAATAACCAAATTCCAGGTATTACGATTAGTAATTTACCAACAGCACCAAGACAAATTCCTTATCATGCTGGCTTTCATTATTTTGAATTAAATAGGCATGGTGAACATTGGGATAAATTACGTTCTAGTGGGGGAATTGCTATTCACCTCTCAGGAAACTACCCAGAGCTACAATTAAGCCTTTGGGCGATAAGAACTTAACTTTTTAAAAGGAAGAGTTTCAATGGACGAAACCATTATCAAACCTCGCCCAGGTCGATTAGGGCGAAATACGCCAAGTAGCAACCCGGCACAAAATGATGCTGATAAAACAGTGATGTCGGTCGAGCCGCCTTCTGCAAAATCATTAGGTAGTAACAAAGTATCGATATTTAAAAACCCTTTGTTAGAAGCGGCAACCGATTGTTTTTCTCTTGTAATTTCAATCAATCAATCGCTTGAAATGAGCAACCTTGCAGCGCTTAAACATCGTTGTGTTGAGGCTATCAAGCGATTTGAAGTAGAAGTTCGCAATCAGCACTTATCAAAAGAAGTGATCAATAATTCGCGCTATTGTTTGTGCGCCATTCTTGATGAGTCTGTATTGAACTCAAAATGGAGTTCAATGGAGTGGGCGGATGAAAGCCTACTTTCTACCTTTCATAAAGAAACCTTTGGCGGTGAATATTTTTACACGCTACTTGATTCAGGCTTAGCTCAACCAGAGAGAAATCAACAATTTTTAGAGTTGCAATATCACTGCTTGAATTTAGGTTTTAAAGGTAAATATCGCCTAGGTGCTGGTGGTGATACAAAAATCGAAGAATACCGTTCACAACTCTATCATTTATTAAACCAACTTAATGGGCCAATTAACAATAAGCTGTCTCCAAACTGGAAGCAAAGAGTAGCAGCGGGTGTTGAACTGAGAAATCAAGTTCCACTTTGGGTCATATTTTCGGTATTGGGGCTCATATTATTGATGATCTATTTATCAATAAATATGAAGCTGAATAACGATGTTGTAGCTATTAATGAAAAGCTAGCAGGTATTCACCCCTTAGCAGTTAACCAAACTGTTGATAAAAAAGATCAGCAATTACGAGTACTTGAACAGTTGTTGCAAACAGAGATTAAAATGGGGATTGTCGCCGTTGCTAAAACCTCCGATGGGATCCGCATTACAATTAATAGTGAAAACTTGTTTAAGCAAGGAGACGCACAACTTCTCCCTTCATTCCAGCCTATTTTAGAAAAGTTAGCGTTAAGCCTAGAAGGAACTAAAGGGCGAGTCCTCATAACAGGTCATACAGATGACTTACCAATTAGTACTGATAAGTACCCTTCTAATTGGCATCTATCTTTAGCTAGAGCAACACAAGTTGCTAATTTAATGGCTAAAAGCACCAATTTGAGCGGTCGTCTATGGCCAGAAGGAAAGGGCGCAGCAGAGCCTATCGCCAGCAATTCAGATTCAGCTTCTCGGTCGTTAAACCGCAGAATTGAAATCGATCTATTATTTTAATGAGGCTGTAATGAGTTTCTCACAAAAATTTAAAAAAATAACCTACGCACTAACGTCTCGAACCGCTATTTTAATTATCGGTTTTTTAGCCTTATCATTATTAATTTGGTTCGGTGGTCCCCTAATTGCGATTGCAGATTATGTACCGCTAGCCGGTGTTGCAGCAAGACTACTAACTATTTTATTGATACTACTTGTTTTTTCTGTGACTAAAATTTATCGCCTTATGCAGCAAAGCAAACGTGATGAAAAAATGGCAGATGAGTTAATAGATAACAACGATGCAAATAGTAGTGAAGTTAACGAAGAAATAACCACCTTAAAAACCAGAATGAATGAAGCCATAGATTTACTCAAAGACGTAAAACTATTTAAAGGTAAAAATATATACCAATTACCTTGGTATATCATGATTGGTCCACCTGGCGCAGGTAAAACAACGGTTATTCATAATTCAGGCCTAGATTACCCATTAAAGGATAAGCTTGGAGTTGATTTAGTGCATGGTGTTGGTGGTACGCGCAATTGTGATTGGTGGTTTACCAATAAAGCGGTATTAATCGATACAGCTGGTCGTTACACAACGCAAAGTAGCCACGCTAAACACGACTCTAGAGCATGGGAAGGCTTTCTCGGGTTACTAAGAAAACATCGCCCATTACGCCCTATAAATGGGGTAATGATCAGTATGGGTATTTCTGAACTTATGAGTCAGACCAAAACTGAGCGAAACCTTCATGCACGAGCTATAAAACAACGCCTTCAAGAACTACAAAACCAGCTTGGTATGACATTTCCTGTCTATGTTATTTTTTCTAAAGTAGATTTAATTGAAGGATTCAGGGAGTTCTTTGGCGAACTTACAGAGGAAGAATGTGAACAAGTCTGGGGGATCACCTTTGAGCTTGATTTAGATAAAGATACTCAAGTCGATGCATTCAACAAAGAATTCCATGCTTTAATTTCTAAACTTACAGAGATGTTGAACCGCCGACTGATCAACGAGCGCAATGAAGCTATTCGAGCTAAAATCTTTGAATTCCCCAGACAGCTACGTGTGCTACAAGGGGTAGCTGATGACTTCTTAAAAGAGATTTTTACTCCTAACGCTTATGAAGAGTTACCTATGTTCAGAGGCGTGTATTTAACCAGCGCCACTCAAGAGGGTACCCCTTCAAGCTTTTTAAATGATGCTAGTGCAGGTAAAACCGATTATATAAACCAATCTAAAAGTTTTTTTATTAAAAATGTTTTAGAGAGCGTTATTTTTCCTGAGCAAAACTTAGCAAGTACTAACAAACACCATGACAAACAAAATAAGTGGCTTCGAGTTGCTAGTGTGTCACTTGCGTGTATTGCTTTGTTCGGTTTTTCAATTTCTTGGTATTTTAGCTTTGCTTGGAATAGCAACTTAATTGATGCCACAGATGAAGCAATTACCACCTACCAAGAATTAGATGCATCCTCTTTTGATAGAAATAATCTACTGGTACTAAATGACCGATTAAATGCATTGAGAAACTTGCCAGCAACCAATGCTCAGTTAATTGATCCTGAAGATGCATCTTCAGTTGGCTTTAATAAGCTTACTGAAATTAAAGAATCTTCTACTAATGCTTATAAACGTTCCTTACAAACCTATTTAGAGCCCTTCATTGCAAACACGTTAATAAAGGAAATGGAGGCTCATTCAGAACATCTGAGCTATCTATATGAAACGCTCAGATGCTACTTAATGTTATTTAAACCTGAATATTTTGAAAGTGAAGATATTTACGTTTGGTTTAGTGCATATTTAGATAGAAATTTGCCTGGTGATTTGAACATGCAGACGCGTAATGAGCTGATGAACCATATTGCTGCGTTGTTAAAAGAGGGCGTAACACAAACTGAAATAGATAATCAGGCGGTTCGAGTAGCTCGTGCAGAACTTACGAAACTACCGATTGCAGAAAGAGCATACCAACGACTTCAAGCTGATTTTCTTGATAGCAGTATTCCGCCTTTTAGATTAACCGATATTATTAGCTTTGAAAGTGCGCAAAAGTTTACGTTTCGTAATAATGGTGATCTAACGCGCAGTATTCCAGGTTTATACACTTTTAACGGTTTCCATGGCATTTTTAATATTGAAAAAGGGAAAATGCTTGGCAACTTAATGGCCAGTAGCTGGGTGTATGGCCAAGAAGCCTCAGGCACGTATGATATTTCTAAAGCAGAGATAGAAAAGAAGCTAGAGCAACGTTATTTTCAAGATTATATTTATTATTGGCAGTCGTTTTTAGATGACTTGAGTCTTAATCAGTACAGCTCACCTGCTGAGGGTGTGAACATTACTGATGTTTTAGCAGGCTCAGAAGCGCCAATAAAAAATATCATCAATGCAGTTAAAAAGAATGTTCAATTAACTAAGCTACCTATCTCTGAAAACCAAAAGGTCGCAGGGGATATTGCCGCGAATGCAGCTAAGGTTGCGATGCAAACGAAAGCAAATCGAATTAAACGCTTTTTACCTGACGAGGCGCCTAAGTTTGAGGTAGAGCTACCGGGCTATCAAGTCGAAGAGGCGTTTGAAGACATTATCGATATAGACATTCAGCAGCTTGATAATATTCAGAAAAACTTAAGAGAGTTGAATATTTATCTAACTAAACTTGATAGAGGCGACCAGCTTAAATACTCAATTAAAGATCAAATAAGTGGTAAGAGTAAACCGAGTTTTATTCGTCAATTAGAGTACCAAAGTAGTGATTTGCCATATCCGTTCAATAGTTGGTTACTTGATATAAGTAGAGATACTAGCAACATCACCAAAAATAGTGCCAACAGACATTTAAATGAAATTTGGAAAAGCAAAGTGTTGCGCGAGTATAACGCGGCAATTGTGGGGCGTTACCCATTTGCTCCGCAGGCTGAAAAAGAGGTAAGCATTAAAGACTTTACTCGCTTCTTTGGCCCTAATGGCACCATAGATAACTTTTTTAATAGCTATGTAGCTCCGAGTGTGGATATGAGCTCTAGCCCGTGGAAATTTGAAAAAGATATTGGTATTAGCAATAACACCTTAAAAATGTTTGAGCATGCTTTCAAAATTCAAACCGCATTTTTTGAACGTGGTAGTGATACCCCTCGAATTGAGTTTGGCTTACGTACTTTTAATTTAGATAAAACGGTATCTAGTTTAATGATTGAAATTGATGGCCAGTCAATGATTTATCGCCATGGTCCCCTTAAGGTTACAAATTTTGTATGGCCTGGCGCTAGTGGTCAAAGTAAAACCCGCGTTGTGTTTACACCACCAAACGGTGGACGTTCAATTAATACAACTTATCAAGGTGAGTGGTCACTTTATCGAATGCTAGATGAGCTAAGCGAAAAGCGCAGCAAAACACGTCAAGATCTAGAGTTACATTTCTCCTTGATGGGTAACAACGCAAAAGTAGAATTACTGCCTAGCTCAATCAGGCATCCGTTTTGGAACAGCAGTGTAGAGAAGTTTTCATGTCCGACCCGATTGTAGATATTGGTTATCTTGGCAAGGTTCCTTGTTTAGGCGACTTTGTTCAAGATAATGTAACTAAAGAGTTCTCAGAGCATTGGGAGCAATGGCTGCAAGCTGCCATCGCTGTGAGTAAAGAGCAACTTGGTGATGTTTGGCAAGAAAGCTACCTTACTGGCCCGGTTTGGCACTTTGCATTGAGCCCAAACATTGTTGGTGATACTGGCATTATGGGTACGTTATTACCCAGTATGGATGCAGTAGGAAGGCACTATCCACTCACTGTTACTCGTGCAACTCATATTGCTCCGGTTGATGTGCTTCATTCTGGTGTTTTTTCTCTAGAATACGAAGATGCTGTTCTTAAAGTACTTGATGGCTCCGTGGATTTGTTTTCTTGGCGAAAAGAACTGGCTAGTACACTAAGTGACGTTGCTGCAAATAAAAAGCAAGTAAGTTATGCCAATTCAAAAGATAAAAACAAACAAGCAATCGCTCTAGAGTTTTCAGGCACTGAGTTAAGCGACCATATTTTACAAGATGCCATGCATGCGATTTTACATAAAAAGTATGGTGATTACAGTGTTTGGTGGACTCATGGTTCTTGCAATATTAAGCCTATGGTACTGATCACGTCAGCTTTGCCGCCGGTTAATCAAGTAGCCGCTATGCTGGATGGACGTTGGAAGCATTGGGAATGGAATTACACACAGGTAAAGAATAGTGATTAGTAATTTAAGTACAAGTTATGCCATTACTCATAGAGGTGCAGTGAGGCAGCTTAATGAAGATGCGCACGTGGAAATTAACAGCCATAACTTATGGGTCGTGGCTGACGGAATGGGTGGGCATGAAGCGGGTGAAGTTGCTAGTCAATTAGTGGTTGATGTGATTAGAACTACCGTTGAAAAGCTAAGGCTAGAAGACTTGACCGTAAACCACATTATTAGCGCCATAGAAGATGCAAATAAGCAACTAACTCAATATAGCGCTGAATACTTAAGCAATAAAACAGCAGGCAGTACGGTAACCGCTTTGTTTGTTAAGAATGAGCGCTATTACATATTATGGGCTGGTGACAGCAGAGCTTACTTATTACGCAATGGTAAACTAACGCAAGTTTCTCGAGATCATAGTCAAGTTAATGACTTAATCGACGAGGGAATGATTTCTGTTGAAGAAGCTAAAAACCACCCATTATCTAACGTTATTACTCGTGCTGTTGGCGTAATGGATGAAGTGAAGGTGGATGTAATTGAGGGTGATATAAACAAGGGCGATATCTTTTTATTATGTTCAGATGGTCTTACCGGTGAATTATCAGATGAAGACATATGTTTGTCATTAGAGCCAAGTAGCATAATTGATTCAGGAATGGCTTTAATGCACTCCTCGTTAGTCAGAGGTGCTAAAGATAACGTAACTTGTATATTAGTAAAATATGATGATGTAGATGCCAATCAATCGATACAATCTTGTAATTTACAAGACGAGGCAACGATTCCATTGTTCACTAAGTAGCTGATTAAGCCTGTTTTAGTATATTTGAGAAAAAAGTTGTAAATATATCAGGAACAAAAAACTGTTATTTCAATTATTTACAAAATAACATTAGCCAGCTTATCGGCACAATGGTGCTGAAGCTTGTAATTTAATTTAAAGAATGTAATATTATCTCCGCTCTAAGCTTTAGAGAATATGGATAATATTTAGGACAATGGAATGTTTTTATTTGAAGAGTATATTTCCCCTATTTCAGATACTGAGTTTGCAGGTATTGATCCGCGCTCAGATGTCTCTCCAACGTCTACTTACTACGCCTTAAAAGATTTAAGAAACCAACTTCGTGCGGCTGAAAGAAATGCGCTAGTCGATGAAGAAGGAATTGCTTCGCTTTCTCGAGATTGGATTCCGCTACTTGAGCAATGTAGTGAGGCAATTAAAACCGAAAGTAAAGATATAGAATACCTAGCTTGGCTAATTGAAGGCTTATGCCGCGTTCATGGCTTTAAAGGCATTGCGTTTGGTTTTAGTGTTGCTAAGCACCTTTTGGAACATCATTTTGAGTCACTTTATCCAACACTTGATGACGGTGATGAAATTTCAGACAAAGTATCTGCATTAGTTGGCTTAAATGGCAGTGCTGGTGAAGGTACGTTAATTATTCCAATTAAAAGTATATACATGACAGACAGTGTCAGTATGGATCCTTTTTCTTTTTGGGAATATCAGCAAGGTTATGACATTTCACGTTTAAGTGATGAAAAACGCGAAAAGAAGATAACCCAAGGTGCCGTTGATTTTGAACAGCTTGAAAAAAGTGCAGCCGAAACCAGTACCGAGTTTTTTGTATCTTTAAAAAATGATATTGAAGATGCGATAGAAAAGTTTGCCGCTTTGAGTGAGGTTATGGATAAGGTGACGGGTGAGCCACAACCTACATCTAATATTAAACAAGCATTAGAAGTGAGCTTAGCTGCGGTAAATCATGTTGCAGCAGATAAACTTGAAGCAGCACAAATTGCATTAGATAAGGCAAATGCTGAGCCTGAAGAAGAAGTGGTTGAGGATGAGATAGAAGTAGACTCAGCGCAACCTAAAAAGCGTGTCAGTGATGAGATTGATTCGAGAGAAAACGCAATAAAAAAACTTCAAGAAATTGCGACATTTTTCAGAAAGACTGAACCTCATTCACCAATGTCTTACACGATAGAACAAGTTATTCGATGGAGCGAATTATCGCTACCTGAGTTATTAAATGAGTTAATTACAGATAGTGATGCTAGGACTGGATACTTTAAGTTGTCTGGCATTAAGATCAGCGAAACTGAAACATAGTAAAAGGAGTTCTCAATGAGTATCCATGATAAGTTAAAACGAGTTCGTAAACCAAGAGTACATATCACTTATGATGTGGAAACTGAGGGCGCGGCAGTAAAAAAAGAATTACCCTTTGTAGTAGGTGTAATGGGTGATTTTTCTGGTGATAACACA
This sequence comes from Pseudoalteromonas sp. KJ63-1, assembly GCF_055808145.1. The sequence continues at coordinate 459,292 of NZ_JBVVRL010000002.1, forward strand.
GAAGCACTTAAACCACTAAAAGATAGACGTTTTATTCAAATTGATCGTGATAACTTTAATGATGTTTTAAAACGTATGAGTCCTTCTCTGCGTTTAAAAGTAGACAATACATTAACGGATGATGGTTCTCAGTTTGAAGTTAACTTGAACTTTAAGTCGATTGACGATTTCGAGCCTGCTGCGGTTGTAAATCAAGTAGAGCCTTTACGCAAATTGATGGAAACGCGCAACAAGCTGCGTGACTTGATGACCAAGATTGACCGCTCAGAAGAGCTTGAAAATGTACTCGAAGAAGTATTAAGTAATACAGCAAGCTTAGACTCGATGGCTAAAGAACTTAACTTAGAGGAGACTGATAAATGAGCACTGAACAATTAGCAACAGAATCAGAATCGGTATCAGAAGTAAGTTCTTCACTATTAGAGCAAGCAATTGGCGCGACTAAACAAACAGAGTCGAGCCGTGCTGAAGAATTACTAAAAACATTAACAGAAGAAGCGTTAAAAGGCACAGTTCAATGGAATAAAAACATGACTGTGACGTTTAATGAAGCTATTCAGTTAATCGATCAAAAAATTTCAAAACAGCTAAGTGTGGTAATGCACTCGGATGAGTTTCAAAAGCTTGAAGGCTCATGGCGCGGTTTGCATCACTTAGTGATGAACTCTGAAACAAGTTCTACATTAAAAATTCGTGTTTTAAACATGAAGAAAAAAGAGCTTCATAAAGATTTAAGTAAAGCCGTTGAGTTTGATCAAAGCCAAACCTTCAAGAAAATTTACGAGTCTGAATTTGGTACCCCAGGTGGTGAACCATATGGCACTATCGTAGGTGACTTTGAATTTACTAATCACCCTGAAGATGTTGAAACATTGAGCTTAATGTCTAATGTGGCTGCAGCTGGATTCTGTCCATTTATTGCTGCCTCTTCACCGTCTTTATTCGGTTTTGATAATTGGGAAGAGCTTACTAAGCCACGCGATTTAGAAAAAGTATTTGAATCATTAGAATACACTAAATGGCGCTCATTTAGAGACAGCGATGATTCACGCTTTGTATCACTTACTATGCCGCGTTTCCTTTCGCGTTTACCTTATGGTGCTGCTTCTAAACCTGTTGAAGAGTTCAACTACGAAGAGTTTGAAGTTGAGCCAAAAGACGGTCGTTCAGTGAGCACTGATAATGGTGATTACTGTTGGAGTAATGCAGCATACGCTATGGCAACTAACATGACCGCTGCGTTTTCTCAATACGGTTTCTGTACTGCTATTCGTGGTGCAGAGGGTGGCGGTAAAGTGGAAGGCTTACCGACTCACATATTCACTAGTGATGATGGTGATCCAGATCTTAAGTGTCCAACAGAAATTGGCATTACAGATCGTCGTGAGGCAGAGTTAAGTCAGTTAGGCTTCTTACCTCTATGTCACTATAAAAATACTGATTATGCTGTTTTCTTTGGCGGTCAAAGCTGTCAAAAACCAAAAATTTACTCAACACCTGATGCTACGGCTAACGCTGCTATTTCAGCTCGTTTACCATACTTAATGGCAACTTCTCGCTTTGCGCATTACTTAAAAGTAATGGCACGCGATAAGATTGGTAGCTTTATGGAAGCTGAAGACGTTGAATCATGGTTAAACCGTTGGATTCTGTCATATGTAAATGCGACAGAGGGCGGTGGTCAAGACATCAGAGCACGTTACCCTCTTGCAGATGCAAAAGTATCTGTAAAAGAGATCCCAGGTCAACCTGGTGCCTACAACGCTGTTGCTTGGTTGAAACCTTGGTTACAAATGGAAGAATTAACGTCTTCTTTACGTCTTGTAGCTAAAATCCCAGAGATCGGTTAATAATACCGCTATCTCGCATTAAGGATGATGCAATAGAATGAATCACGAAGAGTTTTCATTTATAAATCAAGACTTCACTTTTCAACAAAAGTCACAGTCTCGAATTAGTGATAATGACGCTTTGCTCGATAGGTTTTTAAATGAAAAAAACCTAGATAAAGCGTTATTGTTATGGCTTGAAGGCTCTTCTGATTCTCCCCTTTCTTGGAATAAGGAGTCTTTAAGTCCTTATTTACAACGTGTAATTATTGAACTCGATCAGCTTATTTCATCGCAACTTAATCATATAATTCATGCAGATAGCTTTCAACGCTTAGAAGCTAGCTGGCGTAATCTATGGTGGTTATTGTTACAAACAGAGCAACAAGACAAAGAAAAAAAGTAAAAGTTAAATTGCTCAATTGTGATTGGTCAACGCTCTCTAAAGATGTGAATAAAGCGATTGATTTTGATCAAAGTATGTTTTTTCAGTTACTTTATCAAAACGAGTTTGACAGTGCCGGAGGCGAGCCTTTTGGTATTGTAATTGGTGATTACGAAATTAGTAATGGTTGCTCAGCAGGCACTATTTACAATGATATTGATACCATAAAAGAAGTATCAAGAACGGCAGCGGCAGCATTTTCTCCTTTTATATGTTCGGCATCGGCTAATTTATTTGGTGCTGATAGTTTTTCAGATTTAGGTTATTACTCTGATTTATTTAATCAGTTTGAACAACCTGAATATATAAAATGGCAAAGTTTTAGAAAAATGGAAGAAGCGCGCTTCATGGGGTTTACGTTGCCTCATGTGTTAGTTAGGCCGCCTTATGTTAATGATGGCAAGCGCCATCAAGATTTTTACTTCAAAGAACAAATAAAAAATCCAGAAACAGACATGTTGTGGGGCAGTGCAGCGTATCAGTTTGTATCAACAATAATTAGAGCTTACTGCGACAGCGGTTGGTTTGGTCACATTCGTGGTATAGAGCCAGGTAAAGTCTCTAAGGGATTAGTAACAGGGCTTGCTCGTGATAGCTTTGCGAACGATACCTATCAAAAAGAGGCAAAACCGCCACTTGATTTATTAGTAACCAGTAAGTTTGAAAAGCAATTTTCTGAGCTCGGTTTTATCCCAGCTTCTTCGGTTACAAATACGGAACATATCGTTTTTTACAGTAATGCATCAGTTCAAAAAACAAAAAATTACGACTCAAGTGCTGCCAATATCAATGCGCGCTTATCGTCTATGTTGCAATACATTTTATGTGTATCGCGCTTTGCGCACTATTTAAAATTATTAGCCCGAGATCGTGTCGGGTCTTACAGCACAGCACAGGCCTGTGAAAGAGACTTACAGGCGTGGATAAATAACTATACAACTGCGTCAGACTCCGCGTCTGAGCATATTAGAAGCAAATATCCACTGAGTAATGCAAAAATAAAAGTTAGTGAAAATAAAGCAAATCCGGGGCATTACTTTTCGGTTTTGCAGTTACAGCCCCACTTTCAGCTAGACCAAATGGTCTCGAGTATTAAGTTAATAACAGAGCTCAGTCCTCATCATAAAATAAAGGAATAATCATGAAAAAAATACACAGTTTAATTCGCGAGGGAAAACTTGCTGATGCTTTATTATGCTGCGCTACCGAGTTGCAAGATGAGCCTTTAAATTTTGACATTAGAAGTATTTATTCTGAATTACTTTGCATTAATGGCGAGCTTGAAAAAGCAGACAAACAACTCGACTTTATGGTGCAAAAGAACCCAGAGTTTGCTGTAGGTGCAGTTAACCTTAGGCATTTAATTCGTGCCCAGCAATCACGCGTAGATTTTTATCAAGGTAAAGGTATTCCTAAACTTTTTCATGAAGCTAATGAGCTAGATACCTTGTTTTTAAAAATGCATGTTGCTTTGCTTGAAGGTGAAACATCAGAAGCAGCTAGTCTTGCTCAACAAATGGAAGCGCTTCGTTTGGAGAGTGTTGAAGACGAGCAATCAGCAATTCGAGATTTAGATGATAGCTTAAGTCCTTATTTAGAAGTGCTAGGCACGAATGGCGAATTTTACCTGGCTAACTTTAATGAAATTGAAACATTAAAAGTAGAACCTGTAACATCATTATTAGAGGGTATTTGGTTACGCGTTGACATTACCATCAAAGACGGTCCATCAGGTACGGCTCACTTGCCACTAGTTTACGCAAACTCAAATACAGATCTTGAAAAGCTAGGCCAGGTATCTGATTGGGAAGAGCTGCAAGACGAATTTATCATAGGCAAAGGAATGAAAATGTTGTTTGTTAACGATGAAGCCATCACTGTTCCAAACCTTAAAATAAACGCCCTAGAAACAGCTGAGTAAGCATAGTAAATAATTATGATAGAGCATAAGCAGCAGCTTCAAGCATCCATTTTAGATAGGCTCATTGACGATGAACCAGACTTTCAGGATGCCCCATCTCGTACTGAGGGGATCAGCATTAGTGAGCTGAGAAAAAATGTGCGCAGAGACATAGAAGCGCTGCTAAATGCGCGAATTCAATGGCACACGTGGCCAGCACAATATGCAGAGTTAGCAACATCCTGCTTATCGTATGGTTTACCTGACTTTTCGAGTATGTCGGTGAGCTCTCACGAAGGGCGGGCACTGCTATGTGAAACCGTTAGAAATACAATTTTGAAATTTGAGCCTAGGTTCATTGAAGTTGAGGTATTTACTGACGATGAAGTACCCGTAAATAGAGTATTAAACTTGCGAATAAACGCTTTACTATATGCAGATCCAGAGCCTGAGTTTATTAGCTTTGACTCAGAAGTTGAGCCTGTGAACTTAGGGATGAAGATTATTGAGGCTTCTTTATGAACGATGAATTATTAAAATATTACAATCGTGAATTGGCGTTTGTTCGTCATATGGGTAAAGACTTCTCTGAAAAATACCCTAAAGTTGCCGGGCGATTAAAGCTAAGCGATGATCATATTGAAGACCCTCATGTATCAAGGTTAATTGAATCGTTCGCATTTTTAACGGCTAATATTAGGCAAAAGTTAGATGATAGCTTTCCTGAGCTTACTGATGCTCTATTAGGGCAAATGTTACCTGACTATCAAGCGCCTATTCCTTCAATGTCGGTGGTTAAATTAGAGGCTGAAAACCTCTCAACAACGGGCGTGGTCATTCCAAGAGCGAGTGAAGTTGAAACCAATGTTGAGTCAATGAAGCAATGTAAGTTTCAAACCTGTTATGAAACTTACTTATGGCCTGTTGAAATTACCAGTGCGCAATTTGATAACAGTCCTTTCGTGGCACCAAAACCACGTTGGCATGAAAAAGCAAAGTCAATTTTCAAACTTGAGCTAACCGGTGAATATCCGGGTGTATCACTGGCTGAAACCGGGCTGGAAAAATTACGATTATTTATAAATGGTCAATGGCATCATACGCTTAAAGTGTATGAATTATTGTTTAAGCACGCTATTGGTATTGCTTTTGATAATGGTGATGAGGGAATAAAGTACCTTTCTAAAACTCAACTTAAAGCGGTTGGCTTTGATGCAAATGAAGCGGTTGTACCGTATTCGCAGCGATCAAGTGCCGGCTATCGCTTACTCGTCGAAAACTTTACCTTTCCTGAAAAGTTTCGTTTTTTTGAACTTGAAAATATTCACTCATCGTTGCCTAAAAATTCTAATAAATGCACTGTGTATATTTATCTTGATGCGGAATCTTCAGAGCTTGAAAAGCAAGTAGACAAAGACATGTTCTTGATGGGGTGTACGCCCATAATTAATATGTTTGAACAAGAGCTAGAGCCTATTCGCCCTGAGCTGAGCGAATACGAATACCAATTAACGCCGCGTTATATGGACTCTGAGATTTCAGAAGTAATTGGTATTTCAGAAGTAATTGCCTTTGATCATAAGGGAAATAAACAAATAGTTTGTCCGTTTTATGGACAAACTCATCCACGATATCAAGGCCATGATGATTTGTTTTGGCACATCCGCAGAGAAACCGCCTCATGGGCCGGTGGCTATGTTGAGTCAGGCACCGAATCGTTTCTATCATTGGTAGATGCACGATTTGAAAATAGTGCTATGGATTATGCTGAAGGGAACACGGTCCTAACCGTACGTGCTAATTGCAGTAATCGAAACCTCCCTGCAAGCATGCCTTTTGGAGACGACGAGCTAGGCTTATTGATGCCAGAACGCGGCGATGTAATTAAAAAAATTAGGTGTTTAATTCCATTTACTCATGCCGTTAGACCAATATTAGCCGATGCAACTCGTTGGCAATTAGTTAATCATTTAACACTCGACGCGTTTAGTGGAGATGATGCGTGCAACAAGCTAAAAGAAGTGCTACGCCTTTATGACTTTAGAGCATCTCCACAGACAAAAGGCCTTATTGATAATATTTACCGTGTGGCTGTAGAACCTGCAACGGCTCGTGTTGTGCAAAAAGGACGAGTAAGCTTTGCGACAGGTAGTGAAATTGAAATTACCTTCGCCAATGATGACTTTTCAGGAAGTGGCATGTTTTTCTTTGCTTCTATCCTCGATCATTTCTTTGCGCAATTTGCAGCAATTAATAGCTTTACTCGCGTTAGTTTAAGGCTAAAAGAACAAGAGCAAGTGTATTACCAATGGCCTGCGCGAGTTGGGGAAAGCCCGTTAATATGATCCAACATATTATTTCTCAAGCGTCACAAGTTGACTTTTATAAAGCGGTTTTCATTATTGAAAACCAGCTGAAAAAGCATGGATTGGAGTATCGCTACGTAGGGTATGACAGTAGTCCAAAGCAAGAGTTAATTAAGTTTACCGCAACTCAAAAATTTGGTTACCCAGGTAACGCTATCACAAAATTAGAACAAGCAAGCTTTGAAGATGGCTTACATAAAGTCAACATGCAGATCTCTTTTATGGGATTAACGGGTTGCTCGGGCGCTTTGCCTCAATTTTATAGCGAACTGGTGATGCAGCGTCTTCGCTATAAAGATACAACTATGCGCGACTTTTACGACATGTTTAATCACCGTTTGGTGTCTTTATATTATCGAGCGTGGAAAAAATATAAACCGTCTTTAAATCATGTAAATAAAGATAAAAACAAAGACCCATACACGCAAATATTAGGGCTTTTAAGCGGCGGTTATGATGAACATCAGTTGCACTTTTCAGGCCTTTATAGCCGAAAAATTCGCAATGCTTTTGACTTAAAAAGTGTACTGAGCTCATATCTTGGCTGTGATGTTGTCATTAAACAAATGATAGGTAAGTGGCACGATTTGAAGCCACAAGAGCAAACATGTTTAGCAAGTGAACGCCTTTATGAGGGACAACATGCCCGCTTAGGTGTTGATACGGTAATTGGTAAAAAGATATGGGATATTTCTTCTAATATCGAGATCCATATCAGTACCCGCGATTTTGATAAAGCAAAATCCTTGTTACCTAAAGGCAAGTTATTTGAATTAGCTAAAAAAATTGTCAAAGACTATGCCGGCAATGCTATTTCATTTCGACTTGTAATTGAATCAGATTTTCAACAACTTGATGCGGTGCAGCTGTCAAAAAGTGAATGCCAACTAGGCGCAAATAGCTTTTTAATGGCGAGTAAAAACACCCCTAAATTTAACCCTACTAAGTTATCGTTTAAAGGATAATTAAAATTAAAAGGAACAGTGTATGTCAACGATGACATTAAATAAATTAGTTGAGAAACTAAGTCCAGATTGTAGAAAGAGCTTAGAAGCAGCGGTCGCAATTTGTAATAGCCGCAGCCATTTTACGGTTGAATTAGAGCATTGGTTGTTAGCTATGATTGAGCAGCAACTAGACGATGTTAGACTCATATTCGGTGCTTTCGATATTGATATTGATCAGGTAAAGCAAGATTTAAATCAATCATTAGAGTCATTTAAAACAGGCAGTGATTCGTCGCCTAGTCTGTCGGTGCATGTTACTACTTTACTTAGACAGTCATGGCTAAGCACCAGTATAGAATTTACTGATGAGCAAATCCGAAGTGCTTACGTTATTTACACGCTCACAAAAGACGATACCTTGTCTAGTTTAGTAACGCGTTGTAGCAAGCTTTTCAATAATATAGAACCTGGACAACTACTACATGCATGGCCTGAAATTGTTGCCCAATCACAAGAACGTAATACCACCACTGCAAGTGCTACAACACCTGCAAATGGTTCATCTAAAACACCAACCTTAGATCAATTTACCGTAGATTTAACCGCTCAAGCAAAAGCGGGAAAAATAGACCCAATTTTAGGCCGTGATTTCGAAATACGTCAGATGGTAGATATTTTAACCAGACGTCGTCAAAACAATCCAATCTTAACCGGTGAAGCGGGTGTAGGTAAAACCGCTGTGGTTGAAGGACTTGCCCTAAGGATTGCTCAAAAAGACGTACCTGCAGTATTACAAAACGTTAAGTTGCACAGCCTAGATTTGGCTTTGCTGCAAGCAGGTGCGGGCATGAAAGGTGAATTTGAAAATCGTTTGAAGTCGCTAATTAATGAAGTTAAAAACGCTGTTGATCCTGTGATTCTTTTCATAGATGAAGCTCACACTATGATTGGTAGTGGCGGACAAGCGGGTCAAAATGATGCTGCCAATTTACTTAAGCCTGCTCTAGCAAGAGGGGAGTTACGCACTATTGCTGCAACAACGTGGGCTGAATATAAAAAGTTTTTTGAAAAAGATGCTGCGCTAACACGTCGCTTCCAAGTGGTTAAAGTTGAAGAGCCAACACCAGAAAAAGCGGTTGCTATGCTGCGTGGTTTAGTTCCTGTGATGGAAAAACATCATAAAGTGTTTATTTCAGAGCAAGCACTTGAAAGTGCAGTGCATCTATCGCACAGGTACATTACTGCTAGGCAACTACCCGATAAAGCAGTTGCATTGTTAGATACGGCATGTGCTCGTGTTGCTATGAGCCAAGCATCGACACCTAATGCGATTGAGCAGTTAATTAACAGGCTTAGTGAAATTGAAGCGCAAGTTTTAATGCTGAATCGTGAGCAAAAAACTGGTTTAGATCACAGCGAACAATTATCAGCACTTAAATCTGAACTAGTTGAGATTGAACAGCAACTGGAACCATTAAATGAGCAGTTCAATGTTGAGAAGGATATAGTTGCCGAGTTAAACCAAGCGCTAGAATCGATTAACACCAATGATGCAGACTCTTCTGCTGAAGTACTTGAGCAGTTAAAAGAAAGCAAGCTTAAGCTAGCCTCGTACGAACATAATATGGTGCATTGGCAAGTTGATGAAGAGTTGATTGCACAGGTTATTTCTGATTGGACTGGTATTCCTGTTGGTAAAATGCATGAAGATGAAATTCATGGCATTTTAAATTTAGCTGAGCAAATGAAACAACGCGTAGTTGGCCAAGATCATGCGCTTGAACTTATGGCTAAAGTGGTACAAACCTCCCGTGCTCAGCTAGCAGACGAGAGTCGCCCTAATGGTATATTTATGCTGGCAGGCCCAAGCGGTGTTGGTAAAACAGAGACCGCGCTTTCACTAGCACAAGAAGTGTATGGCAGTGAAGATAACGTAACAGTTATTAACATGTCTGAGTTTAAAGAAGAGCATAAAGTGTCATTACTACTTGGCTCACCTCCAGGTTATGTTGGTTATGGTGAAGGCGGTATTTTAACCGAAGCAGTAAGAAGAAAACCATACAGTGTAGTGCTACTTGATGAAATGGAAAAAGCCCATCCAGGCGTGCAAGATATTTTCTATCAAGTATTCGATAAAGGCACCATAAAAGACGGTGAAGGCCGAGACATCGACTTTAAAAACACCATCATTATTATGACCTCAAATGTGGGTACTGATACCACAATGAGCTTATTTGAAGATGAAGAAAGTAAGCCGAGTATTAAAGGTTTATTAAAAGCATTACAAGATGATTTATTAGGCGCATTTAAACCCGCATTTTTAGGGCGCATTAATGTTATTCCTTATATTCCGTTAAGTGATGAAATTCTGACCCAAATTGCAGCGCTGCAAATTAGCAAAATTATTAAGCGTGTTAAAAAGCATTATGATGCGCAATTAACGTATAACGATGACGTGATTGAGCACATTATTGCTAATTGTCAAAATGCCGGTTCGGGTGCAAGAAATATTCACACCATATTACAGAATAAAGTACTACCACTATTGTCTGAAATTTTGCTTTCGAGCATGGTTGATGGTGAAAAGGTGACATCTATCTCATTGTTAATTAAGGATAATGAGTTTGATATTGAGCTAACTAAAGTTAATTTAAAATAACCTGTTTTTATGGTTGTTTCTTTAGTTTTAGAGCATTATAATTCGTGTGTCTTATATAGAAACATGGAATTTTTGAGACATTGTCTTCATCTAGGGAAAGGAATTCTGAAGACCTTTTCATTGCTGTTTTAGAGATAATGATTTCAAGGAATTTTGGGTAACCAAAGTAAACGAATCCACATAATGGATAATATTGTTTAATAAAAAGGAGCATTATCAAATGCAAGCAAATACATATTTAAAATACGGTTCAATCAAAGGCGAAACTACTGCCGAGTCTTTCAAAGATTTAATTACAGTTTTATCTTTAGATTGGAACGTTAGCCGTGAGATTAGTGCAGCGACTGGTACAGCAATGGACCGTGAATCTAGCTCTACTCGTCTAGGCGATGTGACTATTACTAAACTTCAAGATAAAGCATCTCCGGATCTTTTCAAAGAAGCAACTATTGGTAAAGGTCTACCTGCTATTTTCCATATCACTAAACAAGGTGATAAAGTTGAAGAAATCATGAAAATCGAACTTACAGATGCCATGATCTCTAGCTACTCAGTATCAGTTCAAAACGACCGTCCAATTGAAACAATCACTATCAGCTACACTGAAATGATGATGACTGTTACACCTACTGACGATCAAAACAACATCACTGCACCACTAGTATATGGTTACAGCGGTGTTAAAGGTCAACAAATGTAATATTTGTTACCCGATTGTAGCTCTGGGCTTATGCTCAGAGCTTTTTTTGATCTTCAGGATGGGAAAAGCAAGGAATGCAAAAAGCAACACAAGATAAAAACGTAATTCAAATTAGTACCCCTGTTGGTAAAGACGCCCTTTATTTAACACGCTTCGTTGCACAAGAAGCCATGTCAGATTTGTTTGTTATGTCGGCCAATATGTACACCATAGGCCAACAAATCGCACATGAAGATCTGGTTGGCAAACCGGTATCGATAAAGGTAAAAAATGCCGAGGGTGGGGGAGAGCGTTATTATCACGGTATTGTGAGCCAGCTTGTTTCTAACGGCAGCCGCACTGCGGACGTTGACGAACAAAAAAATTACATTGATTATCAAGCTACCATTGTGCCTTTTGCCGCTTCTATGCGTAATCGCAAGAACAGCCGCATTTTCCAAAAGAAAACAATAAAAGATATATTTGCTGATTTGTTTGGCCAACACAATGTGGCTTTTTCAGACAAAACCAGTAAAACCTACCCCAAATACGAATACTGTGTGCAATATCAAGAGTCAGATTTTGACTTTATCCAACGCTTATTACAAAGCGAAGGTATTTTTTACTTCTTTGAGCATACAAAAAGTAACCATACATTAGTTTTGGCAGATGATATCACTGCCTATGAAACATGTGGTGAGGCTAAAGTTGTTCATTCAACTGGCCATTTAAGCGAATCTCATGTTTCGCGTTGGCAAGGTGGATTAAGCTTAGCGCCAGGCAGCTTTAAGCGTTTAGGCTACGATTTTAAACAGCCGTCGCGTTACCCTGATGCAGAGCAAGCAAATGCCGAGTTACCCACGCAATCGGTATCAGAAATTTTTGAATATACAGCAGAGGCAGAGTGTCATCCTCGCGCGGCTAATTTGGCATCTGTACAATTAGAGTCACTACAAAGAGACATGAAGCTCTCAAGCGGGCGCAGTGACTGTCGCTCATTTTCTGTTGGTAAACTGTTTAGCTTCAAAAAACATGAAGACCCACGCCTTGAAGGTAAAACCTTTGCTATTACCTCGATGATGACATCGATTGTAGTACCAAACCAATCAGGCGCTTTACAATCATCAAGTGATGAAGTGTATTCTAATCACTTTGAATGTGTGCCAAAAGACATTCCATACAGAGCGCAAGTGAGTAAAAAGAAACCGGTTATTAACGGCGTGCAAACGGCGATTGTAACGGGTGATAGCGCCGATGAAATTATGATTGACCAATATGGCCGCGTAAAGGTGCAATTTGATTGGGATCGTGAAGGTAAAAAAGATTCTAAAAGTTCATGTTGGATCCGAGTTGCACAAAACTGGGCTGGCAAAAAGTGGGGCGCCTTTTTCTTCCCCCGCGTTGGTCAAGAAGTACTCGTCGACTTTATTAATGGCGACCCAGATCAACCTATTATAAGCGGTGCTGTTTATAACGCAGACTTAATGCCTCCGTACGCTTTACCGGGCGAAAAAACGCAAAGTGGTATAAAAACTCGCTCAACTAAAGAAGGTGGAGCAGATAATTTTAATGAACTGCGCTTTGAGGATAAAAAAGGTAGCGAGCTTGTGTATATGCAAGCCGAAAAAGATAAACAGCTTTACGTTAAAAACGATCAAAACGAAAAAATAGATAACGATCGTAATGTTGAAATTCTTAATAATGACAATCTTAACGTTACAAAAAACCGTATTGCGGAAATGGGTGAAAACGATACCTTAAAAGTAGGTAAAACACTTAATATTGAAGCGGGTGACGAAATAGTGATTAAAACAGGCTCTGCACAAATTAAAATGAGCAGTAGTGGCAATATCACTATTGAAGGAACAAACATTGATATTAAAGGCAGTAATGTAAAAGTAGATGGCAGTGCCATTACCTTATCTGCTGGTGTAATTAAGTTAAATTAATGATGGAAATAGTCAATAACTTTCAATCAGGGTTTAGAAATGGCATTGCAAATAACGGGCACGTTGTTTACTGCCGTTATGGTTTACCGCATTTAGTGTGTTTACCAATAAATAGGCCAGATGATCCATTACTAAGCCCTGCGTTAAGTCATTTAAAAGCAATGAATGGCTATTATGCACAGCAGTTTTTTATTCATTTAAGTGATTCACTTAATAGTGAAAATGTAATTTCAAATTTATATCAATATGCAACTCAAAGCACAGTGGCACTTGCTGATCACAGTAAAGATGAGCTAATTGAAGAAATTTCGCTATTAGTAACGACTAACAAGCTACTAGTTATTCCACTGTATGAATAGTCTTTCATAAACAAGCAAAGATACGACAAGGAGTCAAAATGGGTAAACCCGCTGCTACAATTGGTCATATGCATGTATGCCCTAAAGTGACCGCTAAAGTGCCACATGTGGGTGGACCTATAGTTGCCGGCTCTGGCAATGTGTTAATAGGTGGCATGCCCGCGGCGCGCAAAGGCGACATGATAGTGTGTATTGGCCCGCCAGATAGCGTAAAAACAGGCTCGGGGAGCGTTAAAATTAATGGCAAACCCGCGGCCAGAATGGGCGATGATAGTGGCCACGGCGGAAAAATCGTTGCGGGCAACCCAACTGTTTTAATTGGTGGTTAACTTTGCTAGCGACCTATTTAAGTGATCATCAAGCACAATTACTACAAATTAGTAACGCTCAATTGTGCCCGTTTACGTGTGTAGGTCATGTTCGCTATTTAAGAAAAACCCTATTAGAAAACTGTTGGGTAAACGCAAAAAACAATAATCAAAAAAATAACCTTGAATTGCCCACCACTGAGCAGCTAGTCGAAATAATCACTAATACCAAAAACGATGAATTAGTTGCCCAAGCATGTATTGAAGTCATGGCTAACTTGCCACAAAATAAAAATATTATATTTATAAATGAATTGCTTAATCAGCCAGCGCTGAGTGCTTTTTTTAAAATCATTATAAATAAAGTGGTTATTCAACAGCATAGCTTTAACTTAATTCGGCTATTAAATTTAAACACCTTGTTTTTTGCTTACAGTGCTGATGATGAAATTCCGCCGCAAACACTGGCAACTATAAATCAAATTACCAGCCTTGCGCAGCACCACGATAGACAGATATTAACGGCTATTTTTGATGCATTAACTGAGCAAGCGCATCTATCACCCTTAATGTCGTTATTTTTGTTGTCGTTAAATTTTGAGCAAGTAAATAGCTTAAGCAATCATGCTAGTAATACCTTATCGGTTGATCAAACATTGCATATTTTATTACAAAGCGGTTTTGTAAAACTGATTGTTTTAGCCAATTCTTTATTACAACAGGTAGAGCAACCCGCGTTAATTATTGCGCTAATAAGGCGCATGTTAGGTGATAAACTCGATCAGCTAGTGGAGTACGATATTCAACGACTTGCTTGGCAAGGCGATGAAAGCGCGTTAATAGATTTTCAGCAGCAGTTAAAACATAACTGGCCTAAATATGAAACCGCCATGTCGAGTTTACGATTGCTTGCAGGACACCCTCTTGATGAAGTGCCTAATGCCATTTATTTATCAGCCATGGATAGCTATAGCCAAGGGGTGTTTAACTTATATCGCTATTATCAACACCTCGCTGCCAATAAAGCTCAGGACGAGGTGGCATCATGAGTGCATTTTCAATAGAGATGGTATGCTTTTCTGCCCCAAATATTAGCAGCGTAGATGCATTATTATTTGACGATAACAGTGCTGTTTTTAATGAACTGCAATGGCAGTCTTGGGATGCCTGTGTTTACGATTGCATAATTAAATCTAAAGAATTAATGGCAGAAGTCACAGACAGCAAATTGCCGATGATCTGGTTACTACCAGCGTTATCATTTCAAGATGAGCTAAAACAGTTATTAACTCAGAGCTTACAACAGCTATACCCCAATCATAGCAATGAGCTTATTTTTCATGGTGCAACAGCCGCGCACTCTGCTATAGCCTTGGCCGATGAAAAAAAATGGCAAAAATTCAATGTAATTGCTTTAGATGCAACCTTTAAAGCAAATAAACAGCAGCAGTTTGTTTATCAAGGTGTAGGTGGCGCGTTAGCTCTAGTTGAAATGGTGCCTTGTGGGTGGTCGCAGGTAAGCCATGAAATTGCAGCATCTATTGATTTTAGCAAACATAATCAGCTAGCAGGTATGCTTACGCGATTAGCTGAACAAACAGAGAATAAGATAGATCTAATTTTTGCACCAGGAAATGGGGTAGATGATGATAGTTGGCTAAACAATTTACAGCTACTTACTAGCTTAATTGATGAGCACACATATTACGAACTACCCAATTATAAATTAGGGAAAATAGGCGCACTAGAAGGGTTGGTTAACTTGTACCAATTAACCACAAGCCCTGCAATTGTTGAGCATTTTAGTTATGCATTAATGCTTTCACAGGAGCAAGCTAAGCATCAAGGTGCAGCATCATACTTATGGATAAGTGAGGAAGTACACAGCTAATGCAAAGTAATACCGTTGTTTTACAGGGAATAAGTTACCCAATTTGCCTCGTCGCAGGTAAAGGTTCTGCGCCGTCGGGCTTTGTTGCTGTAGTAGCTAACACGCCGGAAAGTGCCAAAAATCAAATTGCGCAAGTAGGCAGTGCGCTTACAAGCGACGCAGCTAAACGTTTAGACGTTATTAACTTGCTTAACCTTGCAGGAGTAAGCTGTTCGCGCGGTGCGTCAGCACGTGAAACCGCAAGTGTATTAACCCAAGCTTTGGTTGCAGGTACTATTAGTTGTTATCACCAAAAAGCTAAGTCGGCCATTCAGGTAAGTGATAACACCAATAGCGGCGCAGCAGGTAAAAAGGCAAATAGTAAGAGCAGTTCAACAGCCTCAGGTAAAAGTGCCTCTCAAGCGCCGGCTAAAAACAGTGGCGGTGCAAGTAATAATACCCCAAGCGAAGAACCTATCACCCAACAAGAGTGTCGCTCTGATCCAGTTTCTATGCTTTCGGGTGAAGAAATACTGCCGCTTATTGATTTCACCTTAGCAGGCAGCAAACAATTAATTTGGCGACGCCTATACCGCTCATCGCATGCGGATGTATGCAGTGTGATGGGTAATGGTTGGCGACATGATTTTATGGTGCAGTTAACTGAGCACTATTTACCGCCACCTAAAGTAGGCCCAAAACAAAAGGGCACCTACTGGTTAGAATACCAAGATGAGCATGGCGCTAAACACCGCTTTGAAAAAGTAAAACCGGGGCAATCGAGCTATCAGTTAAGCAGTAATTTGGCGTTGCATTACCAAACTAATGGTAAGCAAGTATTGGTAACCCCAGATGATCAACACCTTACGTTTAAAGCCGGCGAGAACTCATGGTTGCTCGAAAAAGTTATTAATGAAAAAGGCCAAAGTATTGGTTTTTATTACGATGCGAAAGAGCGCTTGCATCGCGTTGAGGTAAATAAAGCGCGTGGCTGTATTTTAAAATATAACCCGCAAGGGTTGCTGGCAAACATTTCGGCTTATCGTACAGGTGATAACAACAAGCCAGTATTACTAACGCCGTTACTTGCGCAATATGATTATGATGAAAACAAAAACCTCGTTCGCGCGACCAATCAACAAGGTGAAACAGAGCATTATGGCTATAACGCCGCTAACTTATTAACCAAGCGTACCCGAGCCAGTGGTTTTAGCCATCATTTTGAATGGGACAGTTATTCATCAAGTGCTAAGTGTATAAAACAATGGGGCGATAACAACACCTATACATATCAGTTTGAATATAATTTAGACGCTGGTGAAACAACCTGTATAGACTCGCGTGGGCATAAAGAACACTTTGTACATAACGCGCAAGGTAAGTTAGTTAAGCACACCGACCCAAATGGTAATGTGTGGCAATACGGCTATAACGCACAAGGTCAAAAAATAACGGAAATAAAGCCAGATAACAGTGAAATAAAATACAGTTATACCCCTTATGGCCAGTTAGAATCAATAACGCAGCCAGATGGCAGTGTTACTAAATTTGCTTACAACCAATTAGGTCAGCGTGTATTAACCACCTTGCCTGATGGTCAAACCATTACCCGTAAATATAGCGTAGCGGGTTTACTGCAAAGTGAAACCTTTGGTGACGGTCGCACCATACTTTACAGCTATGACAAATTTGGACAGCTAACCCAGCACATAAATAAAAATGGTCAAGTCACTAAATTTGTATGGAACGAGCAAGGCGAGCTTTTAGCCAAACACCATAATGATGAGCTTATTCGTTATAGTTACGACAGTTTAGGCCGTGTAAATGCCACTATTAATAACGCAGGTTTGCTGACTCAATATAAATACAATGAGCACGGCCAGCTTGCGCAAACTATTGCCTTTGACGAAAAAGACCCTGAGAATAAACAGCATCAACATTTTAGTTACGATGATGCAGGGCGGTTAATTAGCTCGCAAAACAGTAAGGGTGATACCACCGAGCAACACTTTGAAGGGCTAAGCCAGCCACATTGTGTTATTCAGCCCGATGGCAGTGCACTGCATTT
Organism: Pseudoalteromonas sp. KJ63-1; assembly: GCF_055808145.1. Next base: position 476,671 of record NZ_JBVVRL010000002.1, read on the forward strand.
AACGTACGATAAAGAGCGTAACTTAACCGCCATTGAGCGCAGCGACGGCCATGTATACCGTATAAGCTATGACGCTAACGAAAACCCAACGCAAGTTACTGGATTTGACGGTACGCTACAGCAATATAAATACGATGCTTGCAACCGCTTAACGTCGGTCACACAAAGTGATAAACGCCATGTAAAAATAGAGCGTGATAAATTAGGCCGCGTGACTGCGCAGCATGCAAGTTTGGCAACCGACACTCACATCGTTAATAACGCCAATTACTATAGCTATAACCTGCAAGGTAAAATTACCCGTGCGCATAATGCACAATCAACCCTAAAGCAGCAGTTTGATAAAGGTGGGCGGTTACTGCGTGCTGAGCAAGTACATAATCAGCAACAAGCGCATACCCTAAAATACAGTTACGACGACTATGGCAGAAGGCAATCATTGACCTTGCCAGATTCAAGTACGCTTAAATATAGCTACAATAAATTTGGCCAGCTAAGTGCTATTCACTTACAGCAAGCCAATAGCAATGCAGTTGAACTTGCAGCGCTTAGCTACGACAGCCAAGGCAATATTCAAACGCAAAAGTTTGGTAATGATGTAACCCTTACCCAACAATTTGATGTATTTAACCGCTTAACACAGCAGCAGTTAACTCATCCTGCGCAAGCACTATTTGATACCTGTACGTACAATTACGACAGCGTAAACCAGTTGATTGCGCGTAAAGAGCAAGGCGTTAGCAGCCATAACATTAATTTTGAGTACAACAGCCTAGGCCAGTTAATTCAGCAAAATCTAGTAAGTTCTGAGAACACAAAAACTACCCAATACCAGTGGGACAGTTTTGGTAACCCAGTTAGCCAATCAAAAATTCAAAATAACGAGTTATCCGAACAACAAACTACTCAGCACAATGATGATAGCGATGCCATCAATAAGGTTGAAAGCAGTCAGTCAGAAAGCACACGTAATGTAATTCATAGTGAGTTCAGTGATTCAAGTACAGCAACCGCAGCCAGTGAGCTAAGCGAAGACGATGGAGTTATTAAAGGCTCTACAGACGCAGACCGTTTAACCCACTTTGGCGACAGCGACTTTCATTACGATGAATTTGGTAACCAAATACGCGAAACTGGCAAAGGCATAAAAACCCGTCGTGAATACAACGCGTTTAATCAGCTAAGTTGCTTTAATAACAACGGCACGCTTACTCAATACGACTACGACCCACTCGGGCGGCGTATCGCCAAGCACACCGAGCAGGGCAAAATTGATTACATTTGGGATAACGATCAGTTAATCGGCGAATACCAACACGGTGAATATACCTGGTATATCAACCTACCAAATCAATTTCACCCAGTGGCATTGGTTAAAAAAGGCGAAGTTTATTATTACCACTTAGACCAACTTAATACTCCACGCTTTGTGACAAATTACAAGGCAGGAGTGGTATGGGAAAACCAAGCCGATGTGTATGGTTATGAAGAGCTTGAAGCCGACGCTGACACTAATAAAGAAAACACCTTCACTCAGCCAATCCGCTTTCAAGGGCAGTATTTAGATGAAGAAAGCGGCTTACATTACAACCGTTACCGCTACTACAGCCCCAAACAACAACGCTTTATAAATCAAGACCCGATTGGATTAGTGGGTGGCATAAACCACTATCAATATGCGCCAAATCCGGTTAATTGGGTGGATCCGTTTGGGTTGAGTTGTAAAGAGAATACATGGAATACCTTTCAGAAAAATACTAAAGGACATTTTAAAAATAGTTCTGAAGCTTCAACCAGTTACCAGATGATGCAAGAAGTACAAAATATGAAAAATGGTGTTCGGCCAAAGCCCGCTAAATATCTTCCTCAGTCATATATTGATGCTCATATTCAGCAGTTTAATGGTGGAGCTTCACGATTTATGACAAAGTCCAATTTGGAAAAATATGGACCGGGGCAGCGTGATGGAACTTCATTTGTTATGCCTAATAGTGAAGCTGATGCATTGATGTTTCAAGCTGCTGGAGACCCCGGTGCGCTAGCTGAAGCAATAGGTTTACCTCGAGAGATGTTAGAGGGTAATGAATTAATGCGTGTTGATTTTGCGGATCCTGATAGTTTGGGGCTTAGAATGCCTTCAGGTAATGAAGCTGGTGCTAATGATCAATGGCTTGTTGGTGGAAGATTACCGGATGGTAGCTCTGAGGCTGTGATAGACGTTGGTGATATTCCGACAAGCAGGTTTAGTGTTAAGAACGTAAAAGATTAAGGGTAATATTATGAAATTTAAAGATTTATTTTTTTCTAAAGAAAAGTTTTTTTCGGTTGGTATTGAAGAAAGCTCTGGTGATTATTATGTGTCTATTCCGGTAAGTAATCGTAAAGTTGATTATGAAGAGTATTATCGTATAGATAAAAGTCTTTTTGATAGAAATGCATCTGATCTAAATCAATTAGAATTTGTTGCCGATGAATGTCGTAAACGATTGCGTGATAATGATCTTATAATTAAACCAGGTGCAGACCGAGGCGTGCCAATTTAGTTCGTTTTATAGTTTAGCAATAAGCCATGCTCATTTATGTCTAGATTATTTCCCAAGATAAAACGAAAGAAATAAAACAGGCACCCACTTTAAGACATAAGATCAATACGCTCTTTAACAATATGGATGTTTAAATGGCTTAGGCAATTTGCTTATGCTGGTGACTAACAGCAATATAAATACGATGCTTGTAATCGGTTAACCTCGGTTACACAAAGCGATAAACGCCATGTGAAAATAGAGCGCGATAAACTAGGGCGCGTGATTGCGCAGCATGCAAGTTTGGCAACCGATACTCACATCGTTAATAATGCCAATTACTACAACTATAACCTGCAAGGTAAAATTACTCGTGCGCACAATGCACAATCAACCTTAAAGCAGCAGTTTGATAAAGGCGGGCGGTTACTGCATGCTGAGCAAGTACATAATCAGCAACAAGCGCACACCTTAAAATACAGTTACGACGACTACGGCAGAAGGCAATCACTGACCTTGCCAGATTCAAGTACGCTTAAATATAGCTACAATAAATTTGGCCAATTGAGTGGCATTCACTTACAGCAAGGCAACAGCACGGCTGTTGAACTTGCAGCGCTTAGCTACGACAGCCAAGGCAATATTCAAACGCAACAATTTGGTAATGACATAACCCTTACCCAACAATTTGATGTTTTTAATCGCTTAACACAGCAGCAGTTAATTCATCCTGCGCAAGCACTATTTGATACCTGTACGTACAATTACGACAGCGTAAACCAGTTGATTGCGCGTAAAGAGGAAGGCGTTAGTAGTCATAACATTAATTTTGAGTACAACAGCCTTGGCCAGTTAATTCAACAAAATTTAGCCAGTGGTGAGAACACAAAAACTACCCAATACCAGTGGGATAGTTTTGGTAACCCAGTTAGCCAATCAAAAATTCAAAATAACGACTTAACAGAGCAGCAAACTACTCAGCACAATGATGATAGCGATGCCATCAATAAGGTTGAAAGCAGTCAGTCAGAAAGCACATGTAATGTAATTCATAGTGAATATAACGATTCAAATGCAGCAACCGCAGCCAATGATTTAAGTGATAATGATGATGTTATCACAGGCATCACTGATGCAGACCGTTTAACCCACTTTGGCGACAGCGACTTTCATTATGATGAGTTTGGTAACCAAATACGCGAAACCGGTAAAGGCATCAAAACCCGCCGTGAATACAACGCGTTTAACCAATTAAGCTGTTTTAATAATAACGGCACCCTTACTCAATACGACTACGACCCACTCGGACGTCGCATTGCCAAGCACACCGAGCAGGGCAAAATTGACTACATTTGGGATAACGACCAGCTAATTGGCGAATACCAACACGGTGAATATACCTGGTATATCAACCTACCAAATCAATTTCACCCAGTCGCGTTGATTAAAAAAGGTGAGGTGTTCTACTACCACCTAGACCAACTTAATACCCCACGCTTTGTTACCAATAACAAAGCAGAAGTCGTATGGGAAAACCAAGCCGATGCGTATGGCTACGAAGAACTAAAAACAGAGTCTGAGTTTAATAAAGAAAACAGCTTCACTCAGCCAATCCGCTTTCAAGGGCAGTATTTAGATGAAGAAAGCGGTTTACACTACAACCGCTACCGTTATTATAGCCCTAAACAACAGCGCTTTATAAATCAAGATCCTATTGGCTTAGTGGGTGGCATAAACCACTATCAATATGCACCGAATCCGGTGAATTGGGTAGATCCGTTTGGGCTGAGTTGTAAGGAGGGCGAGCAAGAAGAAACGCCTATTGCTGATACTATTAAGCAACGTAAACTCGTGGCTTTTGAGTTTTATAAATCGCAAGGCTTTAAGGAAGAAGATATTCCATCACATCTTACAGGAATTGATTTTGCTCACCCGGTAGAAAAAGTCATGATTGAGAGCGGTCAAGTCTTCTATCAGTTTCAATCACCCGGAGCACCACAAGGAAATTATTATTCAGATGATCCCAATATCACGCCAACTCAATTAGGCATAAGCCCTATGGGTACAAATAGAGCATTAAATAGTATAGAGCCTAAAATTAAAGGTGTTTATATTGCCCAAGAAGATACACCAGCCCTTAGAAGTAGAGCAAAAGCGGTTGATGACTTCTGGTCTGTTCGGGGGGAATCATATCCAACAGAAGGTGGTGGAACACAATATTTTACTGCTAATAAATTAGCTTTTAAAAAGAAGAGATAACTTAAATGAGCCGCTTGGAAACAATAGAAGAAGGTATATCTTTAACTGAAAAAAGGTTAAAAAACATTCCTGATTTTGATATTTATAAAAGCATTTTAAAACAACTACACTATTTACAGATGATATTGAACGGTTCTGAACCTGATCGAAGTAAATTGGAGAAAATAATTTTAGGGCATTTCGCAGTTCGTGAATTTGAAGAAAGTGACCCTGAATTTTCAGAAATATTAAAGAAGTGCCAAAATATCGCTTTTAAGTTAAGTATGGAGTAGTGAGAAAAGTTAGTAAGTTAGTACCTATTCCTGTCTCATTTGAAAAAATTAAAATACAGGATTACCCTAGTGAGGGTGAGGCTGACTATTCACACCTAGAGCCAGTTGTAGATTTTTTAATAGGGCATGGTAATAAGTCTGTTAATGAATATATTTGGGGCATCAATAGAACTGGTTATTTTTGCCATTTAGAGAAAGATATAAATTTTGATGAGCTAAGGAGAGTATTTAGCTTTCCTGATAGTATAAAAATAGATGAGGAAAAGAATACAATTGATTGCTTTAATACTTATACAGTAATAAAGACTGCTTAATCAAACAATCAATACTTTCATTTTAAACATAAGATAAAATGCTCTTTAACAACATAGAAGTTTTAAAGGTTTTGGCAATTTTGCTTAACTCTTTATGGCTATGCAGTCAAGGTAATATTCAAACGCAAAAGTTTGGTAATGACGTAACCCTTACCCAACAATTTAATGTATTTAACCGCTTAACGCAGCAACAGTTAACCCATCCTGCGCAAGCACTATTTGATACTTGTACGTACAATTACGATAGTGTAAACCAGCTGATTGCGCGTAAAGAGGAAGGCGTTAGTAGTCATAATATTAATTTTGAGTACAACAGCCTTGGGCAGTTAATTCAGCAAAATCTAGTAAGTTCTGAGAACACAAAAACCACCCAATACCAGTGGGATAGCTTTGGTAACCCTGTCAGCCAGTCAAGGGTACAAAATAACGAATTAACCGAGCAGCAAACTACTCAGCACAATGATGAGAGCGATGCTAGTGGCGCCAGCAATAAGGTTGAAAGCAGTCAGTCAGAAAGCACACGTAATGTAATTCATAGTGAGTATAACGATTCAAATGTAGCAACCGCAGCCAGTGAGCTAAGCGAAGACGATGGGGTTATTACAGGCATCACTGATGCCGACCGTTTAACTCACTTTGGCGACAGCGACTTTCATTACGATGAATTTGGTAACCAAATACGCGAAACCGGTAAAGGTATAAAAACCCGTCGTGAATACAACGCGTTTAATCAGCTTAGTTGTTTTAATAACAACGGTACGCTTACTCAATACGATTACGACCCACTCGGGCGGCGTATCGCCAAGCACACCGAGCAGGGCAAAATTGACTACATTTGGGATAACGACCAGTTAATTGGCGAATACCAACACGGTGAATATACTTGGTATATCAACCTGCCAAACCAATTTCACCCAGTCGCGCTGATTAAGCAAGGCGAGGTGTATTACTACCACCTAGACCAATTGAATACTCCGCGTTTTGTTACTAATAACAAAGCAGAAGTGGTATGGGAAAACCAAGCGGATGTGTATGGTTATGAAGAATCAGAGATAAGCAATACAAACACTGGACTTCCCAGCTTTCACTAGACAGTTTTTAACTCAGAATAGTACGCTTCTTCAAACTTAGCAGGTGAAACACCGCCTGTGTGTGAATGGCGCTTTTTTGGATTGTAAAACATTTCTATAAAATTGAATATCTCACCTTTCGCATCTTCGCGTGTCGAGTATATCTTACGCTTAACTATTCGCTTTTTAATTGTCGCAAAAAAGCTTTCAGCAACCGCATTATCATGACAGTTCCCAGCACGGCTCATCGACGGCACAAGATTATGTTCTTTCATAAATGCGAGATAGTCAGCGCTACCGTATTGACTACCTTGATCACTATGCACCATTACCTCAGCCTTCGGTTGACGTTGATATACAGCCATCAGCAGTGCGTTTATCACAAGGCGCTTATCCATATTTTTATCCATCGACCAACCCACAATACGCCTAGAGAATAAATCCATTACTGTTGCCACATTTAAAAAACCTTCATAAGTTCTTATATAAGTTATGTCGCTCACCCATGATTGATTCGGCGCAGGTGGGTTAAATTGACGCGCTAATAAGTTATCTGCAATCCGCGATGTCTTACCGACTTTAATATGGCGACGCTTATACCCAATTTGCGCTTTAAGCTTATGTTGTCGCATGATCTTAGCGACACGATTTACGCTGCACCGCTCACCGGCTTCACGCAAGTCTGCATGTATCCAAGGGCTACCATATGTGCCGCCACTGGCTACATAAAACGCTTTAATGAGCTTCAACAAGCGATTATCTTCAAGCGCTCTATTGCTTAAAGGCTTTTTCAACCACGCATAAAAACCACTGCGATGCAGCTTAAAAAGGCGGCACATCGTCGTAATGGAAAACTCACTTTGATGATCACGAATGAAGCCGTACTTTACTCGGGGTTGCTGGCAAAGTACCTTGCGGCCTTTTTTAAAATATCCCGTTCCTCCGTGACACGTTTCAATTGCGCTTCTAATTTAGCGATCTTTAATTTTTCATCGGATGGTTGAACGGATTTAGGTTTATCTGATAATTGGCTTCGCCAGTGATATAGCGTTTTAGTAGAAATATCTAACCGTTCAGCGACTTCTGCAACTGAATATCCGCGCTCAGTAACTTGTTTAACAGCCGCTTCTTTAAACTCTTGGGTAAAACGTTTGCCTTTGCTCATAAAACACCTCTTATTAGAAGTTACAATGTAACTTATTGGGTGTCTAGCAAACTATGGGAAGTCCAGATGGCGAAATGTGGACAGGAACAACGCCCAGCGGAATTAAAGTAAAAGGGTGGTTAGAACCAAAAACTACTGTTTATCCATTATATTAAGGTTTAATTATGAAAATAAGTTTTTCTTGGAAAAGAGATGTTGATTCTATTTATCCAGTTTGCTCTTCAATCACAGAGAATAACGATGGTAAAAATATCCTATCTAGTCTTCTCATGGATGATGGCGGATTACCATACAATGATACTATTGATTGGGTTGAGGAAGGTATAAAAAGATTAAATTCTGTTTTAACTAGTGAATGTGCCTCTTTTTACTGGGATCGCGAAAGGTGGGGAGCTGAATTTACAATTGAGAACGCACAAATTTATTCTTTACTTGATGATAGCTACTTTCAAGTTTTAACTACGCAACAGCTGAAAAACGCCCTTCTCGAATGGAAGTTATTTTTAGAATCGACCCCAAATATAGAAAATATAATTGAAGTAGATTTATAATTTTGAGATTTAGTAATTGAAATAATGAGGAAATATTTTATCTTTCTTAGAGTAACTATTGCATTTATAGAGAAGATAAGTAATCAAATGAAAAGAAAGTATTCTATTTATTTGATTACTTATTTATAAGTTTTATTCAAAATTGGACTGGTGTAATGATACCGTTTTTAAATTTTGAAAAGAGGCATGGAATATGATTTCACGTAGAACTAATGATGTTTGGGTAAGTTTAGATTTAATGAATAATGAGTTTAAATCAAATTTAGAGAAAGAAGTTTTTTTAAATGGTTTTTGGATGCTCTAGATAAGACAGAGGTAATTAATAAAAGACGCCATATAGCAATTTGTCCTATTTGTAATGAAAAAAACTTTTTAATAAATGAGGAAAATAAAGTTATATCTAAATATGAGTACAGAATCCCCAATGGAGAAATAAATTTAATTGTAGACTCATCTATTTTACATTTGGTTTCAGTGCATTGCTTAGTGCCTGACTCTTCTGTGATTTCTGCTCTAGAAAACTTGTATTGCAAATTACCGAAAAGCTAATTATTTATTGTGATGTGTGTTAATACGAACCACTTAACACTTCAAGACGTTGCTTCATTTACACTAAAAAACAACCCCAGCAAGCAATTTAAAGAAAAATGGGGTGACGAGTATGTAAGTCGCGCAATGTCATTATGGGGTGGGGTTAAGGAATGTTATTCAAAAAGTGAAGAATGTAACTTCACTGCAAAAGAGCTTTTATTTGCAATGAGCTATGAATATGCAGTTGCTCCTTACAGCTCTGAGAATAATAACGCTATTGAATTTTATAGATGGTGTTTTGAAAATTTAAATAAAAAACAAGGATAGGTAATGAATAAAATAAACACGGATGTAAATTACAAAACAATGGCCGGTAATGCGCGTTTAGTTATGCTAGGCGAATCGAGCCATAATACCGCTGGCTATAAATATGAAGCTATTAAAGCCCTAAAGCAGCTTAAAGGAGCAGGGTTTACTCATTTTGCGATGGAGATGTTGCCACGATCTATGCAAGAAAAAATTGAGTTTTACCAACGTACGGGTAAAGGCTTTAGAGAAATTCAACAATACTTCGATGAAAACTGGGCTTGGGGTTATTTAGTTCCTAAAGCTTATGGTGAGTTAGTAAAAGCTGCTAGAAATATTGGCTTAAAAATTATTGCCTTAGATATTTCGCAAGAAATGATGGAGGTTATGGATAAGGAGTGCTCTTATGATCAATATGTTGGAGGGGACTGTTTGAGCACGCACACTCGTCGTAATAAAATATGGGCTGATAATATAGCGGGTGTTTTAAATCAATCGAAGGCAAATCGTATCGTTGCTTTTATGCATCGATGGCATGCTGTACAGGCTTCAAACTACGAGCCTGGTTTAGATACCCTAATGCCAATTAGGGGAATCAATAGCATTAGATTTATAGATTTTATAGGGGGTATTGCTTGTCTATCTCAAAGGCGTTGTGAAGGCGATTCAACTGAAATAAAAACTCTCAAGCAGCAATATTTTTATCGTGAAGGTTTCCCTTCTAAACATTTAGTTAAAACATTTCAAGTTCATATTCCTGAACAAAGAGTCAATTCTGATGGAACTCTCAAATGGTAAAAAGAATATTTATAGCTTTGTTTGTTCTTAGCACAATCACTGCTCAAGTTCAGGCTAAGTCTTTATCAAAGACTTTATGGCCAGAACTTGATATCAACAATCCTGACTTGTCTAAAAGTACAGTGATGCTTCAATGTCAAAAAAGCTTAATGTACGCGCCTAGACAGCTTGAGAAGTGGTGCGAAAAAGCTTACGACATGGGTGAGTATGAAGCATTACTTTTTATTGGCCATCATACTGGGGACGGTTCCCGTTATGTTAACGAGTTAAAGCGCCGTGTGCTGAAAAATGAAAATTTGGCTATTCGCAGGCTTGCATGGCTTTATGATGGTGGTTTGTTTGTTGAGGAAGATTTAAAGGAAGCCGCACGTTTATATGAGCTTTTTTTAACTCAGGCAGAAGAGCCATATCCAATTCTGTTAAGGTCGATTCATTACGATTTAGCAAAAATCTATACCAAGCTTGAAGATTGGCCAAATGTTATTATTAATGCGCAATATGTGATAGATCAAAAGCTAGACGATGGCTCTGATACTTTAGCTAAAACATTAAAAGAAAATGCCGTAGCAGCAATGAACAATTAAATATCAAATCCAAAAAGGAGCTATAAACGCTAAACTAAAGGCGCTATAGGATTATTATGGAACAACAACACCAACAAACACTAACCAACCTTGTATACGATATTTACGAGGATCCAACCAAAATTGAAGATCATCAAGAGCTTATTCAACCATTATTAAGCGATTTAGTTGCAAGTGCGCCTGCGGGTTTTGAAGGCATGGCGACGATGATCAATACTCATATTTCAAACGGATTTAAGTTTAAAAACCCTAAAATACAAAAGTTTGAGCTTGAGTCGGGCTTATTAAAGCTTAAAACCTACCTTCAAAAAATAAACCTTTAATTAGTTTCGAAATTGCCAATACTCTCGGCGCAGTGTGTTGGCTGTAATCAAGGATGATAAATGACTCTTATAAACACCTGCATTTTAATGCTGTTTTTACAGCCATTATTTGTTTATTTAGCACTTTTTAAACAGTCAAAATACAGCGTTGAGCCCAAAAGCTCGTTAGATAATGAAGATTCAATGTTTTTATTTATCGCCCCTGGCTTATCGGTTTTTTACCTTGATCAGTTTTGGGTCGCGCTGCTTTATTTAGGTAGTGTGTGCTTATTGGGTGTATTGCTGGCTAAAATTGTAGAAAGTAAGGCAAACAAGCGATTGACCAGAGATGATTCAATAGGGTTTATGGTCGCCAGTTTTATCTTTTTTGGAATGATAAAGTTAATTATTGTTGCGGCTGCGTATTTTTTCACCGATGACGCTTCAAGCGCGATAACAGAAGATTTAAGCCCAGCTAAAGAACCCTCATTGACGATTAGCCAAATGTTTAGTGTGGATTATTTATACAGCCAGTTTAAACCAACGGTTTATTTTTTAGCATTAATGGTCGTGACCTTAGTGCTCAAAATTATTGAGTACAAGTTTTCTTTGAAGGAGGCGCTTTCAGGTATACTTATTATGCTAAGTGCTATATTAGTCGGTATTTCCCCATTATTTGGCGAAGCTTATATATTAGGTCTAATTGCTAACTTTTTTATCTTTTTTATAGTGTGTTCTACATGTATTGAAATAGACAAAATAGGGGATGCATCGGGTGGCGCTATTGCTATTTTGTATGGCTATATATTAATGATGGGACTTGGGTTTAGCATTATATGTAAGCTTGTTTATGAGGTGTTTTTTTAGGGAGAGATTTTTGCTTATTTTTTGTTCTAAATGCTTGCAGTGCGCTTTGTACCCAATTAGAATAAATTTTAGTTGAAATGGTAATTTCATTAATGCTGATAATTAAGAGTTTAAAACGTCATTAAATAGCAATACGACACGTATATTTTGAGGCTAACAGTAGGGAGTTGTATATTTTGTTATCACGTTTTAAAGCTTACCTTTTGGTAATCGTATCTATTACTATTATTTTTACTACAACACAGGCTTGTGCAGATATGTTTGGTTTTTTTAATAAGCAGGATTTTGTTTTATCGGCTCCGATGAAGGGGCAGTTGTTAGATAAAGGGCAGCCTGTTGCAAATACTAAGGTTGTACGTGCGCTTACTTATGGTGATGAATATAAAGATGAAGCAATAACCGATGATAATGGTTTTTTTACCTTCACAGAAAAATCTATAAAAACGAGTAAGCCTACTAACATGTTTGATAATGAATCACTGGTTCAGCATGTTTACCTAGAAAATGGCACGCCTGAGGGGGTTGTGCTTTGGTATACAACCGTATCTATGCACGAGGGGAGTGATACCCTAAAAAACTTACTTGCTAACTTAGAGTGTGATATTGCCGAAGAGCCACAAACATACGACATACCTATAGAAGAAGCGCCAGAGCATTTTTTTACCATATATGGTGCATGTAAAATGTAACTTTTAACATAATCATTTAAAGGGAATTTTATGAATACTTTAACTCCGACACAAGCTGTACAGGTTGCTTTGCTTGCTTATAAAGCAAAGAGTATTAAAAGCACTACGTTACTCAATAATTCTTTGCATCCTGCTCTGCGAGGGAGCTTTAACTTTGGGGTTAGCCCTGAAGCAGTGCAAGGAATATCTGGTGGTTTTTTCTCTCATTTATTTGGTTTAAGTACTGGTTTTGGTTTACTAGGGCATGGCCAAGGGCTTTATCAAGGTGATTCAGTCATTACTATTCGTGGTACGGCCTCTCTTAGAGATGGCCTAACAGATGCACACTTTGGGTTAAGCGGTGGCTCTAACGGCAGTATGGTACATGCCGGGTTTAATAAAACCTTTTATAGTATGAAACCTGCACTACAAGAATTTGTAGCAGCTAACATTCGAGACAAAATAACCGGCTGTGTGCATATTGTTGGCCACAGTTTAGGCGGGGCACTGGCTACGCTTTCAGCCGATTGGATAAAAGCAGAGTATTCGTTGCCGGTTAAATTATATACTTTTGGCTCGCCTAGAGTGGGGCTTGATAATTTTTCACGCGCTGCTACATCACGTATTGATAAAATATACCGCTGTACACACGGCGCTGATCCGGTTACAAAAGTGCCTTTATGGCCATTTTCACATGCGCCCTACAATGGCCAAGAAATTCGCCTTGATAACGGCCAGGGCCTTAAAGGCGCAGCTCACAAGTTAAGTGGTACGCCAGGCTATGTTAATACCGCAAACAGTAATGACTGGGGCAATTTAACTGTAAAAGCTAACCACTTTTTAAGCGCACCGGTACGTTTGAAGTTTGAAGACAGAAACCAAGCTTCATTTAGTTCACACTGGGCAGATAAACTGGGCGCTGCGTTAGTCACCTTATTGAAAGATTCGGGCTACTACAGTGCTGTTGCGGCACAAGCAGCCATAGGGACCGGTTTAACTTTTTACGATATGCTCGCGCGAACGCTTGACAAAATAGCCAAAGCGTCAGCCTCATTTGCAACGCAAACTTTAGGTTTACTCGGCCACATGCTAGTGTTTGCTGGCAAAGTTATTAGTAAAGCCGTAGAGCTGACTTACAGCTTTATTAAATCGGTATTTGACTCAACTCTAGGGGCATTATATCGCGCTGCACGAGAAGGCTTAAATGACCTAGATTAAGGTTTTATAAGCCTTAATCTCGCTCTAACAAAATGGCACCACTTTGGGTATCACCTAAGTGGTCGTCTTTGTTATAAATAGGGCACTTACTCATTGATAAACACCCACAGCCAATACAGCCATCAACCCGTTCACGTAAACGTTGCATATAAGCAATACGCTCATCAAGTTTCTTTTGCCATTGTTTTGAAAGTGCAGACCAGTCTTTTTGTGTTGGTGTACGCTGCTCTGGTAACGTTGCCAGAGTTTGTTTAATTTCTTCGAGCGTGATCCCCATCGCTTGTGCTGCTTTTATAACAGCGACTCGCCTTAGTACATCAGGTTTAAAGCGTCGTTGGTTGCCACTGTTTCGCCAGCTGCGTATTAGCCCTTTATTTTCGTAAAAATGCAATGTAGATACTTTTACACCACTGCGTTTAGCAACATAACCCACCGTTAAGTTAGCATCAGAAAGTTTTTTTATCTCATTTGCCATTATTTTTATTCCATTAGTTGACCTCAATAAAAGTTGAGGTTTTAAGCTGCTTACAACATTAAAAAAGGAGTTAACAAAATGCAACAAAAACTTAATCGCAGTACAGTTATTATTTATTCATCGGCCCGTCAAAATGGTAATACAAAATCGCATGTTATGGGCTTTGCTGAGCAAAATGATGTGCGTGTTATTTGTTTAGATGACTATAAAATTGCACCTTATTGTTACAACAAAACGTATAAAAACGATGACTTTTACACCGTGTTTGAGGCACTTTTAAAATACCAACATTGGGTATTTGCATCGCCTGTTTATTGGTATAACACCACGGTACAGCTAAAAGCATTCATAGATAGAATAACCGACTATATGGATGATGAGAGCTTAAAACCAAAACTACGCGCATTACGCGATAAAGACTTTTCTTTATTATCAAATGGTTCATCACCAGAAGCGCCCGAAGTATTCATACAAATGTTTAAACAAACTTTTGGTTATTTAGGCATGCAGTTTTTAAATCACCACCATAAAAATACTCAAAAGGCAGCATAATCAGCTGCCTTTTGGGTTTAGCTTCTGTTACTTTATTAAAAAGTTAACTAACACACAGGCTTAGTATGAAATACTTATTATTATTTTTGCTCATAAGCCCGCTCTCGCAAGCGGGTGAATACCAAATAAACAATTATGGTTATTTTTATAATGTGCCCGAGCATAAATCTGATTTAAGCCAAGCGCAGTTTAAAATTGCCTTTGATGTAGGAGATGGCGCTGAAAAAGGCGCGCAAAATAATCATATTAATTCGCTAGCACGCTTTATTAATATGCATGTTGCCCATGGGGTAAAGCCGGAGAATATCCAACTTGCTCTAGTGGTACACGGTGGCGCCAGTGTTGATGTGCTTGAAAGCAGCGTTTATAAAGCGCGTTTTAACAAAGATAATAAAACCGAATCTTTAATTAAACAGCTACTTGCTAATAACATGCAGGTATATGTTTGCGGGCAGTCGGCAACCCATATGAAAGTGGCGGCTGAGCAACTCATTCCTGGAGTGAAAATGGCGCTTTCAGCAATGACTGCCCACGCCCAGTTACAGCAAAAAGGCTATACGCTGAACCCATTTTAAACATGAATATTCTTTGTTTTGGCGACTCCAATACCTTTGGTACATCACCCGTTGATGAAAAGCGGCTGCCTGCGCATGAACGCTGGCCGGGCATATTGGCAGAGCTGTTGGGTACAGGGCACCTCGTTATTGAAGCTGGGCAGCCTAATCGTACCTTAGTGAATAACCCGCCATTTAGCGGCGATAAATCAGGCGTAAAGTATTTAAAGCCTTACCTTGAGGCGCAGCCGTTGGATGTCATTATCATTGCGCTTGGCACCAATGATTTAAAAGCCCGTTTTGAATTGTCTGCTATCGATATTGGCAGAGCGCTTGAGGAGTTGATTTTAGCCATTAAAGCCTTTTATCACGGTAACGAACAGCCAAAAATAATCATATTGAGCCCGCCCAAGGTTCATGAAGTGGGAAGTTATAAAAGTATTTACGTAGGTGCAGGTATAAAAGCTAAACAATTATCTATTGAATTTAAAGCTGTCTCTGATCGCCAGGCATGTGTGTTTATCGATGGCTTTTCACTTCTTGCTGCTTGTGAAAGTGAGGGGGTTCATTGGCCATCTGAAGAACATAAGCGCCTTGCAAAGCAGCTACTACCCTTAGTTTAAAGTAGTGTGCGAGAGAGTTCTTTATATGATTTGCCAATTTTAACAACAGCCCCAGTAGTTAGTTCAACATTCTCATGATTAACCGCAGTCACTTTGTTTTTATTAATTAAATACGATTTATGAATTTGTATAAATGTATCTGCTAGCTGTTCACTCAGTTGCTTAAGTGTCGCTGTGGCAAGCGTGGTATTCTGCGCTTGATGCAACTTTACATAATTACCGTAAGCTTCAATATACTCAATGGTGTCTAACGCGAATTTTCGTTTTTCTCGGTCTACTTTAAGCGTTATACATTGGGGCTGTTGGTCTAAAGGCTGTGCCGCACGTTGACACACTTTGCTGAGAGCTTGCTCTAGCCTCGGCGCTGAAACGGGTTTGAGCAAGTAGTCTGTAACATTTAAATCAAAGCCAGCTAAAGCATACTCTTGATAGGCACTATTGATAATTACTTGCGGCGGGTTAGCAAGTGCTTTTAATAGCTCAAGGCCTGTTAACTCTGGCATATTAATGTCAAGAAACACTAAATCAATGCCCGGCTTGGCAAGCACACATAAGGCATCTTTAGCGCTATAGTATTGACCTACTATATTTATATTAGAGTGTGCAGTTAAATGATGCAGTAGGACTTGGTGCGCCAATGGCTCGTCATCAACAATAATGGCTCTTATCATTTTTACAGCTCCAAGGTCAGTGTTGTTTGCCACATTGCATCTTGCTTATGGGTTATTAGTGAATGTTTATTAGGGTATAAAAGTTGCAGTCGTTTTTGTAAATTAGCGAGCCCCATCCCATGTTCTTTTTTTACTACTCGAGCGGGTATTGGGTTGGTGCAATAAAGCGTTAAAACATTGTCATTGATTGTTATTTCAATTGATACGTGTGTTTTGTCGCTCGCGGGCTCAACCCCATGTTTTATGGCATTTTCAACAATAATAATCAACAGCAGCGGTGTGATTTTGAGGTCGTCAAAATTGTATGGCCAAACAAGGTTAAACTTACACTTATTCGCACTTCTTATTTTTTGTAATTCAATAAAATTCTTAAGGTAGTCTAGCTCTTTTGCCAGTGGCACGGATGACTTTTGCCCTTCATACACTGTGTAGCGTAGCAAGTCTGCTAAATGCAGCACTAATTGAGGTGCTTGTTCTGATTTTGTCAGCGTAAGTGCATATAAGTTATTTAATGTATTAAATAAAAAATGAGGATTAACTTGTTGTTGGAGTAATTTTAGTTCGGTTTGAGTTTGCTGTTTAGCAACTTCATTTAACTTGCTGTGTTGCTGTTGACGCTCAAACGCCAAAATAATTGGGGTACTTATAACAAGAAAAAGCAGCATAAACTGATAATTGAACTTACTAAAAATATTTTGATCGCCACTTGGTGTGAGGTTAGCAACGCCGTGGGGTAAGTCATTAATGGGTAGCGATAGAACGGCAGCTATCAACAAAGGTGTTAATACCAGCATTACAATAACGCAAACGGCTACAAACAAAAATACGCCGTGAACAGCAAGCAAGTGGCGAATGAGCAAGTATCGGTTAAATAAATATAACCCGTAAACAATTGCAGTATAAACGCCTAGTTGCCAAAAATAAGTGATAAATTGACCAAACTGCGAGACAACTTTACTTGGGTCAAAAATTAAATCAAATGGTTGATTTAATAGTGGGTTTTCATGTGTATTGAGTACCCCAGCCATTAGAAAACACCAGCCCAAAAGAGTGAGTAACACTACATTATCCAATGATATTAATGAACTTAGCCGTTTGCTATTGAGTGAAGGCTGAGTGATAACACGTTGAGATATCAGCCATGTTAGGCTTGCTGCCGTACATAAGGCCCAGCCTTGTGGTGCTAAATAGTGCCAATGAGCAAATTGTGGAAGCAGCACTCCGAGCGCGTATATCAAGATAGGGTAAGCAATAAAACCTAACAGCCAGCTCATTAAGGCCTGCCGTGAAGAATGCTTAAATGCGATTACATGGGCGATTAAAAAAGGCAGGCATACTAAAAAAAGTTGCAGGTTTATTTGTAAGTAAAGCGGTGTTGAGCTGAGCCTTAACGATAGAAAGCGAATATGGGCTTCAAGTAAAATGGCAGCCAATAATGGCATTAAGGCAATGACATATTTTACCTTAATCCGTTGTGATAAAAAGGAAATAACCGCCTGCACATTTCACCTAAATATAATTTTAACTTCGCACTACTTTACCCTTTAAACATTATTAACACATCTTTACGTTGCTAAAAAACCACAAATAATGATGAAAGTAAGGTTTTTAATGATGAGCAGCCAATCGTTACTCTTATCCCTTAGTTATAGGCTTTGATCATTACTTGCTAGCTGATTTGTTAGGTGTTGCTTAATGTGACTATTCGTCAATTAAGGAACGCAATAGATGCTGACACTTACAAATATAAATAAAAAATACCCAGATGGCACGCACGCTTTAAATGATGTGTCGGTTCATTTGCCTGCTGGCATGGTTGGTTTACTTGGACCAAATGGGGCGGGTAAATCAAGTTTAATGCGCACCCTAGCGTGTTTGCAAAGTGTGGATAATGGTCAGGTAAATTTTGATGGCTTAAATGTGCTGCAACACCCCGAACAGATGCGCAAACAGCTGGGCTATTTACCGCAACAATTTGGCGTCTATCCAAATATGAGTTGTATTGCATTACTGGAACATATTGCAACGTTAAAGGGGCTCAATAAAAAATATCGAAAGCAGCAAATAGAGGAGCTTTTGACACTGTTAAATTTATCTTCATTTGCAAACAAAAAGGTAAGCCACTTTTCGGGTGGGATGAAACAACGTTTTGGTATTGCACAAGCGTTGTTAGGCTCTCCTAAACTGATTATTTTAGATGAACCAACCGCAGGGCTTGACCCTGCTGAGCGCGAAAGTCTCAATAATTTATTGGTGACGATTAGTAAACAACGCCTAGTGCTGTTATCTACGCACATTGTAGAAGACATAGAAAATCAGTGTCACTTTGTTGCAATGATTAACCAAGGCCAGCTAATTCAAAGTGGTGAAGTAGCCGCCCTTATCAAGCCATTGCATGGATGTGTATGGCTGCTAGACACATTGCCTAGTGAACTACCGCAAGAGAGTTTGGTGCTAAGTAAAAGTTATCGGTACGGCAAACCTTCATTTCGTGTTTATGCTACAACGACCCCTGCTGAAAGTGCGATCCCCGCAGAAGCGACACTGCAAGATAGCTATTTTTATGAATTGAAAGCAAGAGGGTGTCACGCATGTTATTGATCAATGAACTGCGTTACATCACTCGTCAGCCTCTGCTTTGGTTGTGTTTTTTAGCAGCGCCTTTGTTTGCGTATACATTGTCAGCAGGGTTAGCTGTTGAAGGAAGCGATGCGATAAACCAGTTAAAGCTGCACCTAGTTGCCCTACAAATGATGCAACTAGCTTTACTGACAGGCGCGCTTGCACCGACAATTTTTTTACGTGATCAAATACACAATATGCACGAGCTTGTAGCAGCGACTCCTATTACTTTTAGAAAGCGAGCTTGGTTACGTTTAAGCGCTTTGGTGTTGTGTGTGTTTGCGATTGCGTTTATTAGTATGCTGGTGGTTGTAACACAGTTACTCAGTAACGGGTTTGACTGGCATATTATTAATCTACTGTTTGTTAATAGCCTTTTTATGTTGTTTCCTAATGCGTGTTTGCTCAGTGTCATTGCCCTGTGGTTTTGTCAAAAGTTCAGCAGTGCTTTGGTGAATTATGTGGTATTTGCAGTTTTATGGATTGGCTACTTACTACTTGCAAGTGTTACTGGTAACCCAATACTGGCGGGCAGTAGTATTATCAGTGAAACTAGCTATCAACTGTTTATTTGGTTAGACCCTTTCGCATACACAGCAATTATAGCTAGCTTTAGTGAGCCGCAAGGATGGATTATCGCTTTTAATCGGGTGCTGTTCTTATTACTCACAAGTCTTATTTATTTTAGCGCTTTAGCAAGTAATAAGTTCAACTCGTTTAGTAAGCCAGTAAAAAGTGCAGTGAGCAAGCTACAACCCGTTACAGTAGCAAATGCCTCGTACCGACCTGCGGCTGCACAAAGTCATGGTCTAGCGATATTTATCACATTTTATAAAGTAGCGCTTTTCAATGTGTTAAAGCATCCAATAACATGGATAGTTTTATTAGCTTGGCCATTCATGGTGTTTAATAGCGTAGCCTCTTCTGCTGCTTATGCTGAGCCATTGAGTGTAATCAATGCAACAACCAGTATCGATGCAATTAGTCACTATGCATTTGATATGCAAATACTGTTTGGGTGTTTGCTGATGGTGCTTTGGAGCTGGCAAATCAGTTGCTATGCACGGCGCTTTAATATGGCTGAGCTAATTGCTGCTACGCCTATCAAAACGGCCACTATTTTATATAGTCAATTATTGGTATTGGCTACTTTGGTTATTACTT
This sequence comes from Pseudoalteromonas sp. KJ63-1, assembly GCF_055808145.1. Next base: position 496,759 of record NZ_JBVVRL010000002.1, read on the forward strand.
TTTCAACAATGAGTTTTGTGGGAGTCTCTTTAGCGCAGTGGTTTATTGATAGCCAATATGACGCTTACGACCATGTATATGTTTTGTGTTTAACGTCACTGCCCCTGATGCTAATTGGCTGGGTAACTGTATGTGTATTTAATATTTTTCGCTCAACACTGGTTGCAGGAGCAATCGTTTTTGTGATGCTGTTGCTAAAATTTACACCCGTTATGACTTATTTAGGACTCACACACACATTTTGGAGCCTAGCTTGGACGCCATTGCAGCCGCCGAGTGAGTTTTGGGGTTATCGGGCAAGTATCAGCAGTTATTGGTCTTATATGCAGGTGTGGTTGCTGGCCGGTATAAGTTTTATATTGCTAACGTGTGTATTTAGTCATCGCGGTGCGGGGGTTGATAGGCGTGCGGTTGTGCGAAAAGATGCATGGCTAATAATGCCAGTGTTGCTCTGCGTTGGCTTATTTGTGCAATTACACCTACGTTTAGTTGATGAAAAGCCCCTTACCAATTCACACAAGCGTGAAGCTTTTAAAGCCAATTATGAAAAGAACTTTGTAGATTGGCAGCATAAGTTGCAACCACAAGTTAGCCATATTGATGCAAAAATTGATTTTTATCCGCATCAACAGTTTGCTAAGTTTTATCTGACTTACACCTTAAAAAACCTTCATCCAACGGCTATTAAGCAAATTTTAGTGGGCAGGGCGGGGTTTTATAAATGGGCGAATGTGAAGATTGCTGGTGCGACCCAAATTGCGTTTTACCCTGACTTAAATCAAGCTGTTTATGAGTTTGATATTGCATTAAAACCGCATGAAACACGACAATTAACCACAAAATTTGATATTCATCAAACAACATTGTGGCCTGCTGGTGGGCATCAAATAATTACGCCTGAATTTAGTTATATTCGTGCGGTTCCTGCGTTGCCAACCATTGGCTATCAAGTCAATTATGAGCTAACCGATACACAGTTGCGCGCTCAATATGGTTTGCAACAAAAGGCACGGCCTTTAGCTTCAACATTATTTAATGAACAGCAAAAAAGGCCTAAACACTATGAGCGCATAACGATGTCGAGCAAAATATCAACCGCAGCGGGGCATCAAGTTGTGACGCAGGGAAAACAAATTACGCATCAACGTGAGCAAGGCCGTGAGATATTTGAGTTCAAAACATTAACTGAAATTAATAACTTACCAGCTTGGCTGTCAGTGCCTTTTACTGCTGCAACTAAAAAGCATGATGGTGTTACGTTACAAGTATTTGCAAAAAAACAACAGCTGATTGAGCGTTCAGATGCAATTGCCGTTAATTTTCAAGCGATGATGGACACACTTGATTGGTTTAAAAATAATATTGTTGCTTACAAATCAAAGCAATTGAGCATAATTGCGGCCCCACCTTTTGGGGGCACAGGGTATGCTTTACCACAAATAATATTAGTTGAAGATACCGTCGGCTTTAGGGCTCGGCCAAGCGATAATGCCGGTTTTGATCAGCGTTATCGCCGTGCAGTGCATGAAACTGCACATCAATGGTTTGGCCACGATATTGGCAATAGTGTGCCTGCTGACAGTGCGTTTCTAATTGAATCGATGGCCAAATATATTGAGTTGGTGGTAATAGAAAAACATTACGGAAAGGTCGCTATGAACGCTTTGGTCGATTACGAAACAAAGCGTTACGAGCAAGCATCACGTATGGATATTACCGAAAAAATGGCATTGATTGATTCAACAAAAAGCTATGAGCAATACTCAAAAGGCACTATTGTATTTGCAAAACTAAGGAAAAAAATAGGCGATGAAGCGATAATTAAGGCACTTAACTTAGTATGGGAAAATCATACTCATCCTAATATGCCTGCTACTTCAATGGACTTTATTTTTGCGTTAAAAGAGCAAGTTAATCCACAGCTAAGTAGTTTAATTGATAAGCTGTTCTTAGAGATATGACAATCTTCAAGTCGCCAGCGGCTTGGAGTTGACTCTAAATTGCTTTAACTAAACGTGTTGTACTTCGCATAATGTGATGGCGAGAGGGTGTTGGCCGTTCGACTTAATTGCCTTACAGAGTACTCCACTACGAAGGTATACCAAAAGAGCATTGTGTTTTGTAGTTGATTTAGGTAATGTAATGAAATTGTTTCAGGGATGGTAATTATGTTAAGTAAAAAATTTGCCTTTATTAAAACAACACCTAAATCGTCTTCTCACTCATTTTGCTATACAACGATTATAAGCACTTTAAAAGCGCTTTTTAATGAAATAAAAATGGATGACTCACTCCCTAAAGTCGAGTTACGTCAAACCTTTGAACTTTATCTCGTTGATGGTGCGGATAAGGATTGGCACTCATTAATCCCTGCCGAACTAATCTGTTTAGCTAAGCAACATAAGGTGATTTTATTTAACGTTGATCCAAATGCTGTGTGTGAGAAAAACTTATTATTAAATCACTTCAATGGTGTTTTTTATAGTTCAGATGCTGCAGAGGATATTTTTAAGGCGCTTGTAAGAATAACCGACGGCGAGCTATGGTTTACTCGTAAAGTGATTTCTGATGCATTCAAAGATATATTGAATGCAGCTTCATCTAACAATTTACTGCATGACGACATAGTGCTTAGTAAATCGGATTACGAAAACTTAACCAAACGTGAAAAATCGGTGATTCAATTAATAGCGCAGGGTGCGAGTAACGATAAAATAGCGAACAAACTCAATATTAGTGATCACACAGTGAAAACTCATCTTTATAGTGCGTTTAAAAAGACTCAATCGCGTAATCGTATAGAGCTTGCAAATTGGGCACAGCGCTACATTTCGGTATTACTTCCATTAGATAATTAAATAAAAAGGCTATATGCATAGCCTTTTATTTTTTAAGCTTGTTTTTTAGCCCAAAGTCCTCGCTCTATGCCTTTAGTAATTAAATCAGTAAGCGCTTTTTCTATGGCTTGTGTTACACAAATACTCATAGGTTCGTTATCACTAAATCCAGCTTCGGCTTCGGCTAAACGTTTGTAACTAACATATCTAAAGAAGCCTGCTCGCATTTCTTGGCTCAATACTTTTTTGCTGGTCGCTACTGATAATAGTACTTGGCCAGTTCTTACATCGACTGCACGCAAATAAATTGAAATTGCATCTTCACGATATAGCTCTGAGGCACCAATCCCAAAGTATTCCATTCCTAATCCGCCAGTTTTTACATTGGTATCGTAGCTAATTATGCCACCTTCTAAAATAATTTTTGCGGTGGTTAATGGCGGAAGCTCGCCCTGATTAGGGTTAGTCGCTTGTGCCGCTCTAATAATTTTTCGCTCAGTCAAAATGTTTTGTAAACCCTCACGTTCAACCGGCGTAAACCAGTCAGACTCATGTAATGCTTGCACTAGAATAGAGTTCGCACCTTGAGTGACGGCCGTTGAAAACGAGCTAACATTAGTTTGTGGTTTATATTGACCGGTTTGATCGCGAAATGAATAAACCGAAACTGGAATGCTACCCGCAGGTTTAGGTAAGCTTTTTAAATCAGAAAAAACATCTGTTGGCTCTAACGTTACCGCACCTTGTTTTGATGGGGGAATTAAATTACCCATAGTAGAGCAACCACTAAGAGAAAGAGCGATTGTTATTATAATTACTTTATACATTATCCAAACCTCGGTACTTCGATAACCACAACCGAGTCATCAATTATATTTGTTATTCTAACCGTGATAGTGTCGGTTGTACTGGTGATTACTTCTATTTGATAATCACCACTCATAAATATTGAATCTTGGTTAAAAACACTGTCTTCAATATTTTCGCCAAAAGCCATGTCGGTGATTTCTCTCACCATCCTATTTAAGTATGTTCGCTCTAATGAGTCCTGAAATTGCTCTGCATACCCTTTTTCGATCACAGGCGCTTTATGCTTATTTTGTGCTTGTGCCTTACTAAGCAGCATATTGGCATTGAGAGGGTTGCCGCCAAAGCTCGGGTTAATAGGGGTGTAAATAATTTCAGTTGCGGAGACTGAAAAGCTTAAAGTCGTTATTATTGTTAATACTATTTTTTTCATTGTTACCATCCATTCAATGCCATGTCAGGACTCGCTGTTTGCATATTCGATCGCGCCATTGCGTCCATTACAGAATGTACTGCTTGCTCTACCCGCTCGTCTAAAGGCTCTAGCTTTCGTCCCAAGTGGGTTGCATAAATTATCTTATTATTCATTATTAATACTAATTTGGTGCCAGCACGGGGTATAACCGTTTCTTTTATTTCTACATTGAAGCCTGCTGTTGAGGGGAATTCGCGCCAATAGTTTGAAAATTCACTATAAAATTGATACCCAAAGCGGCTAATACTTTTGTTTAGAAGTAATCCATCGATTTCTAAATCATCACTGGCATTACTACAAGGAATAAAAAGAGTTAAAAGTATAAAAAAATAGTTATATTTATTATTTTTCATAGTTAAATAAGGGAGAGGGTTACTCTCCCTTTCTCATCAATTACATTTGTGTAATTGTTGCAGTGTTACCATCACCGATTTGCGTGACAGAGAACGTACTGTTAAAGCCAATTACGTTACCTTCAACAGTATTGTAATTACCTGTTTGAGTAACAGAGAATGAAACGTTTTCACCACCTAGTAAAAGCGCTGAATCTCCCGTTCCACCTACCCAGTTTCCCTCACCTTGTTGTGCAATATCAATAGAGTGATTACTGCCCTCTACCATTAAGTCAATAACGTTGATATCACCATTTTGAGCGATATCAATTTGGTTTGCATTACTATCAAGAACACCCGCTAGTGTAACAATGGCTTCGTTTTGGTTACCGACTTGATTAACATCAATATCGTTATCGTTTGATGTAAGTGAGACATCAGGGTATGAAGACTGCACTAAAATTGCGTTTTCATCACCACCTGATTGGCTAAGGTCAACATCATTGCCATTACCATTAAAATTAGCTAAATGAACCGAGCTGGAATTACTAACTTGAGTTACTGTAAATTCATTATTTGATCCAATTACACCCATGTATACTTCATTAGTGTTACCAACTTGCATTGCTGTAAGCTCATTGTTATCGCCCATTAGCTCAGTTGTTGCAAGGTTCTCATCACCAACTTGATTAACTGTTACTTCGTTGAATGAACCGTCAAAAAGACCAGACTCAATAGCATTGTCTGAACCTTCTTGGTCTAGTTTTATTTCATTATCATTGCCAGTAACGGCTGCAAAAGTAATCGTATTGTTATCACCGCTGCTTTGTTCAATAGCTATTTCGTTTGCATCACCAGCTATATCAGTGAATGTAACAATGTTGCGTGAGCCATCTTGGCTAACATCAATTTCATTTTCGTTGCCACGTAATGACTCTATTTTAAATTCATTCCACGTGTCTGTTTGTTCAATTTCAATGATGTTTTCATCACCAGATAAGCTAAGTATTTCAAACTCTTGCCACATACCTGACTGAGATGAAATAATTTCGTTGCCGTTACCTCTCATGTCCATGTTGTAAAACCAATGGCCGCCATCACCTTGTTCTACGTCAATATTATTGTCGCTACCGGTGATAATATTGATTGCTTCATTATTCTGGAATAATCCTTGGCCGAATTGAGAAACATAAACGCCGTTATGATCACCCGTAATACGAGTAATAAAACCATTAGCGATACCATCTTGCGCATAAGTCTGTTGGTTGTTATCACCCGTTGTTTCAACTTCGGCGTAATTACCATTTTGTAATTGAGCTATTTTAACATCGTTATTGTTACCAACTTCAGTAGCTAGTGCAGTATTTCCATCCCCATCTTGAGATACTAATGCTGTATTATCAGAAAATGATTGTTTAACTGTTACGGCATTTTCAATGCTACTTACAGATACTTTAGATGCAAGCTCAGAAGTTGAACCCGCTTTTGATTCTGTATTTGCGTTTGCTGTAAAGCTTGCGCCCATTGCAATTGCAATTGCACAGCTTAAAAGTGATTTATTCAATTTCATTATTATTCTCCTTGAAATGCAAAATTAAACACCTTGGTTGTTTATTAAGTTTTAATAAGGTGTTTGTCGTTACAGCATGCCGTGCTGTTAAATATGTGATTAACTTTTATTCTTAAACGTAAGGTGCGGTTTTAATCATGAATGTAGAATCTAGCTTTCAGTGCTTAAACAGTATGTTTACTGTTATCTACTTCATAACTGCTCAGTCACTGTATTCTTCAATGAACTTATTTTGAATCATCTTTTTTAATGGTATTTAAAGCTGTTTAATTTCAATGGCTTGAAATTGAATTTTGGATTTATATTTATTTCTCACTAAAATCCAATAAAAAATAATGAGTTAATGATATGTTAAAATTAATGAGTTTAGCTCATTAAAATGGATGTTTTTTATGTTTTTATCACTGTATTTCTAGTTAAAAGTAATGATTTTGTACCTTATTTTGTTTTTTTACTTGAGTTAGTCGCTGTTTAACCGTTTTCTTAGCACTTGCCACGTGATTGCTTAAATTCTTATACGTAAATTTTCCACTTAGTACAGCTAAGTTAACTTAATTACGGATAAAACGATGAAAACAAAATTATCTATTATTACACTTGCACTTTTACCTTGTTTAGCTGCGGCTAAATTGCCTGATGTAAACAGTACGACTCAAAAAGTTACTGCGAGTAGTGACTCAATTATTGTTAAATATAAAAAGAATGCTTCGCCGAAAATGCGTAAGCAAGCCCGTTCGTTAGTTAAAGCAAAAATCTCAGATTCTAATAACGATGAAATTGATGATAATTTTACTTCGTTGTTTTCTGGTCGCCTTGCTAAATTCAAAGTATCAGGAATGAGTGCTAAAGAAGCCATTGAGCGCTTAAAATCTCATCAAGCCATTGAGTATGTTGAGCCTGATTATCGTGTGAGTATTGCAAGCATACCAAACGATCCTCGCTTTGAAGATTTATGGGGTTTAAATAACGAAGGCCAAACGGGTGGTACGGTTGATGCAGATATTGATGCACCTGAGGCTTGGTCAATTTCAACTGGTAGCCGTGATATTGTTGTAGGTGTTATTGATACTGGTGTAGATTATAGCCATCCTGATTTAGCTGCGAATGCGTGGGTAAATAGTGGTGAAATAGCTGGAGATGGTATCGATAATGACGGTAACGGTTATATTGATGACGTACACGGTATTAACGCGATTACCGATGCTGGCGACCCAATGGATGACGAAGGCCACGGTACACATGTATCAGGTACAATTGGTGCCAGTGGTAACAATGGTGTTGGTATTGTTGGTGTAAACCATGATGTATCTATTGCAGGTTGTAAGTTTTTAGCTGCAGATGGTACAGGTTCTACATCTGGCGCTATTAAATGTATTGACTACATGGTAGGCCTTAAAAACTCAGGTGTTAATCTTCGTGTATTAAACAATAGCTGGGGCGGTGGTGGTTATAGCCAAGCACTTGCTGATGCGATTACTGCCAGTGAACAAGCTGATATTTTATTTGTAGCTGCTGCTGGTAATGATGCGGTAGATAACGATGTAAATCCTCATTACCCATCTAATTATGAAAATGACAATGTATTATCTATTGCAAGTACAGATAGTCGTGACAATATGTCTGGCTTTTCACAATGGGGTTTAACCAGTGTTGATATGGGCGCGCCAGGTAGTGCTATTTTATCAACCATTCCAGGTGGCGGATATGCAAGCTATTCTGGCACATCAATGGCAACGCCACATGTAGCTGGTGCTGCTGCACTTGTATTGTCAGTAAATCCAGATCTAACATCACTAGAGCTTAAAGAGTTACTTATGTCTAGTGGTGATGCTAATGCGGCATTAAATGGTAAAACGGTTGCAGGTACACGTCTAAATGTTAACCAAGCAGTCATTGATGCTGATCCAACTCCTGGGTTTAAATTATCAGTATCACCTGTTTCTCAACAAGCAACAGTTGGTGATACGGTTACCTATACCTTTACAATTGGTTCAGTTGCACAATGGGATGGTGACGTTTCACTTGCTTTGGCTGCTGATCTTACTGACGCATCACTAAGCGCAACTACAGCTCGTCCAGGTGATGAGGTTGTATTAACGGTAGCAACTAATAGCGATACTCAGTGGGGTAATTATGACTTTACTGTAACTGCTTCAACAGACGAGCAAGTTAAAGAGCAAACAGTAAGCTTAATGCTGCAACCTGCTGGTTTGAACGACTTTACTTACAGTAGTAATGAACGCGTTGAGATTCCTGATAACTCACCTGAAGGTGCAAGCTCTGTTATTACTGTGGCCGATGATTTAACTATCTTTGGTACCACGGCTGATGTAGACATTACGCATACTTGGTCTGGTGACTTAGTGCTTACACTTATTTCAGCACAAGGTACAGAAGTTACTTTACAAAGCAATGAAGGTGGCAGTGACGACGACATTGTGAAGTCATTTACATCAACGGTATTTAATTCTGAGGTAGCGACTGGAGATTGGACACTTAATGTTGAAGATACAGCAGGCGCAGATACGGGTAATATCAATGGTTGGTCACTTACATTTAGTGCTATTGGTGAAGTAAGCCCACAACCACCAGAAGCCGGCTTTAATGTTTCAGCACAAGGTTTAACTGCTACATTTACAGATACAAGCCGTGATGTTAATGATGACATTTCACAGTGGAGCTGGAACTTTGGTGACGGTGCAACTTCAACCGATGCTAATCCTATTCATGCCTACGCTGAGCCAGGTAGTTATGAAGTTGAATTAACTGTAACAGATAGTGAAAACAACTCTGATACATTTACACAAACAGTGATTGTGAGTGACGTTGAAATTGAGTTGACTCTAAAACGCGCTAATAAGTCACGTCTTGATACTATGCGTGTAGAACTAAACTGGGAAGAAGTGGGTGTTGAGTCACTTAGCTTATACCGAAATGGCGAACTAGTAGATACCGTATCAGATAATGGCCGTTACCGTGACTACGTTCGTAACGCAACATTATCAGCGTATGACTATAAGTTATGTGTTTCTGATAACGTATGTTCGAACATTATTACGGTTTCATTTAATTAAGCAAAATATACATTCCTAATGTAAACCAAGCCCAGTTTCACTGGGCTTTTTTATACCCAATTGATAAATGCTATTAATTGAACTTGGTATTTCAATCGTTTTTATAGTAGTTATAAATAACTAGTCTCATATTATTAATTAATCAATTTATATCTATTTTGTTTATTTATTGCACTTTATTTACTTGATATTTACTTTGTTCATGCTAGTTTCATAAATGGAAACTGACAATAGCATTTCTTAACACACTAAGCGGAGGAGCTAATGAGCTCACGGAAAATAATAAATAATGCCCTTAAATTGAGTGTCTTATCACTAAGTGCATTTAGTTTAAATGTATATGCATCAATAGACTGCAGTACATTGACGACATGGGAGTTAGGGCAAACTCATACAGCAGGAAGCCAAGTAAAGGCACAAAATAATGCGTATGAAGCCAAGTGGTGGACACAAGCAAACCCTTTGGAGAATGCCGGTCAATATAAAGAATGGTTACTTTTGGGTGCGTGTGACAGCGCTGTCAATGATAATCAATCGCCTATAATTACTGAGATAACACCTGGGAATGGTTCTTTATTTAACGATAAAGACAACGTTGTCATTTTGGCGCAAGCAACAGATTCAGATGGCTCGGTTGCAGGTGTGGAGTTTTTTATCGACGGTACTTCCATTGCGGTTGATAACACTGCGCCGTTTAGTGTTAACTGGCAAGCAATTGCGGGCGAACATCAAATTAGCGCTCTAGCAACAGACGATGAAGGAGCGATGTCTGCTGAAGTTGTTAATACGATAAGTGTAAGTGATTCAGTGATTGTTGATCCTGTAAACCAAGCACCTGTGGCATCTATTTCATTTAGCACACTACCTGAGCAACTTAATGTTGGGTCACAAGTGGAGTTTACACTTTCAGGTACTGACAGTGATGGTCAAGTAACAGCGCTAAGATTTGCTGAAAATGGGGTAGATATTCACCAATCAAGCTCATCAGCGAGCAGTTTTGCATGGCAAGCAACGGCACTCGGCCAGACAACTTTCACCCTAACGGTGACAGATAACGACGGTGCAACAGCGCAAGTAACAAAAGTATTAACGGTTGTTGATGAAAATACCGGCCCAGTTACGGGCACTGACTGTCGTCCCCAAGGTTTATATCAAACTCCCGGTGTAAACACGCCTTACTGTACGATTTATGACGCAAATGGTCGCGAGATCATGGGCCCAGATCATCCACGCCGTGTAATTGGATACTTTACTAGCTGGCGTAATGGCGCTAATGGTCAACCCAGCTATTTAGTAAACGATATTCCGTGGGATAAAATTACCCATATCAACTATGCCTTTGCCCATGTTGATGCCAACAATAAAGTATCAATTGGCGACCCAGCATCAGTAAATAATCCTGCTACTAATATGGAATGGCCGGGCGTAGTTGGCGCTGAAATGGACCCAGAGTTTAACTACAAAGGCCATTTTAATCTGTTAAACAAATACAAAAAACAACATCCAGATGTAAAAACATTAATATCAGTAGGCGGTTGGGCTGAAACTGGCGGTTATTTTGATGAGGCGGGCCGTGTTGAAAGCGGTGGTTTTTATACTATGACCACTAATGCTGATGGTTCAATCAATCATGCTGGCATTAATGCATTCGCACAAAGTGCTGTTGAATTTATTGAAAAGTATGGTTTTGATGGTGTTGATATTGATTATGAATACCCATCATCAATGAATGATTCAGGTCATCCAGATGACTTTCCTATCTCTAACGCACGCCGTGCAGGGTTGAATGCTTCATATCAAGTGTTAATGAAAAAGGTACGAGAAGAGCTAGACCGTGCAGGTGAAGCCGCTGGGAAGCATTATTTACTCACTATTGCATCGCCTTCGTCGGGTTATTTACTTCGTGGAATGGAAACCTTCCAAGCGGTTCAATACCTCGATTATGTAAATATCATGTCTTATGACTTACATGGCGCATGGAACTCGCACGTAGGTCACAACGCTGCGTTGTTTGACACGGGTCTTGATTCAGAGCTTACGCAGTGGAATGTATATGGTACCAAAGAGTTTGAAGGCATTGGGTATTTAAATACTGATTGGGCCGTGCGTTACTTCCGTGGTGCGATGTCAGCAGGTCGTATTAATATTGGTTTGCCTTATTACACCCGTGGCTTTAAAGATGTATCAGGTGGAACAAACGGTTTATGGGGCCAAGCGGCACTACCAAACCAAGCTGATTGCGCTAAAGGTACTGGCGTAGGTGAGAAAAACAAATGCGGTAATGGTGCACTAGGTATCGATAACCTTTGGCATGATAAGAACGATGCAGGCCAAGAAATGCCAGCAGGTTCAAACCCTTTATGGCATGTTAAAAACCTTGAAAACGGTATTGTTGGTTCGTATTTAGGCGTGTATGGCTTAACACCTGATACCGACGCCGATGACCGCTTAACAGGTACTTACACTCGTCACTATGACAGCGTTGCTGTAGCCCCTTGGTTATGGAACGCAGATAAAAAAGTATTCCTTTCAATGGAAGATGAAGAGTCAATGGCAACAAAAGTTGATTACGTTATCAACAATGGCCTTGGCGGTATTATGTTCTGGGAGCTGGCAGGTGACTTTGACTACGATTCAGCTAAAGGCGAGTACTTCATGGGATCAACGCTTACTTCACTTGCATACGATAAGTTTAATCAAAGCGGTGTTGCCTACGACGTACATGGCGGAAATCCAAACTTTACAGTGCCTGCTGAAGCAATAGATATCACATTTACAGCAAAAGACTTCCCAATTGGCGATGATAATTACCCAATCAGCCCAACGTTTGCATTTACTAATAACTCAAGTCTTGATTTTAGTGGTGCAAAAATCACATTTGATGTGCCGGTATCAACTTCCGCTATTTTTAAATCTAACTGGAATGCACAAGAAAAACTGGGCATGGCAGTAGAAGTAAATGGCTCGAACGCAGCGGGTAATAATATTGGCGGTTTTGAGAACGAGTTCCACCGTTTCTCAATCACACTGAACAATGAATGGGGCGGTCAACCAAAAGACTTTAGCGCTGGTGCAACTGTGAATGCACAAGTGATGTACTACATGCCAATCACTGGGCCTAGCAACTTTACCATTGAAAAAGATGGAAAAACTTATGCATTCAAAGCTGAATACCCAATGCTACCAGATGCAACACCGGGTGATGGCACGGGCAATCCAGATAACGGTGGCGGTGACCCTGTAGGTACGTGTGAAGGAGTTGATATAGCCACGATTCCTGTTTATCCAAACTTCCCTCAAACAGATTGGGCGGGCAACCCAAGTCATGCTGCTGGTGGCGATCTAATGGTGCATAACAACGCAGTTTATAAAGCCAAGTGGTGGACAACCTCTGAGCCGGGTGCAGCATCAGATTGGACCTTAAGTTGTAGCCTGTAATTTACAAAACAATGAGGGGTAGGCCTGAGCTTGCCCCATGTATTGAGTCTAATAAAGGATAAAATAATGGCATCAATTAAATTTAACACGATTACGCTATCTGCAATTACTAGTGGTTTACTACTCAGTACACTAGCACCGCAAGTGCAAGCACATGGTTATATGGATAGCCCTAAAGCGCGCCAAGCAATTTGTCAAGTTGATGGCGGATACTGGTGGCCTGAAGACGGCACAAATATTCCTAACCTTGCGTGTCGAGCCGCATATTTAGAATCGGGCACGGTGCAGTTTGTACAAGCGATTGAATTTTCGGTTAATACTCCTGACTATTTAAATCAAACCGCAGTTGAGGCCAGTGTACCAAACGGCACTTTATGTGCTGGTGGCGATACAGCCAAACGGGGTATGGATTTACCATCACCACATTGGCAGCGCAGTGATGTAGTACCCAATGCCAATGATGATATTCAAATACGTTACCTTGCATCAACCCCGCACAACCCAAGCTTTTGGCAGTTTTACATTACCAAGCCAAGCTTCAATAGCGCAACTGACGTACTAACTTGGCAAGACCTGCAGCTAGTGCAAGAGCACGACAACATTGAGGTCGTTAAAGACCCCGATGGTAAACGCTACTACGAAATGAATGTTGCAATTCCGCAAGACCGCAGTGGCGAAGCCATTTTATATAGTCGTTGGCAACGTAATGATGTGGTCGGTGAAGGTTTTTATAACTGTAGCGACATCAACATAGTAAATGACGCAGGCCCGACAGATCCAAATTCGTGGACTAGCGTCGGTTATTTTGTTCGCCAAGGGCAAAACGTCATTGCAGGGGACACCGTATGGGCGCGGTTATTTGACGAAACAGGCCAAGAGGTAATCAACCAACAGCTTAAAATCAATGCCGACAATCAAGCAAATTGGCAACAAGCATTGGCTGAACAGCTTAACCTTGATTACGCGCATTTAGTGCAAATTGGGGTGCAAAACCAAGCGGGCGACATTACGTTTGATGCAACCGACGTACTCATAAACCAAGTGTACAGCAGTGATGCAAATTATACCTATGCCTTGAGTGTGCAAGGTGCGCCAACAAACACCGCCCCCATTGTACATACCCCAGATAACTTAGTAGTTGATGAAAACACCACAACAGCAATTCATCTGCATGCCTTTGATGATGAGCAAAGTGAGCTAACTTACAGCTGGACAGTACCTACATCTCTAAGCTTTACAGGCTCTGGTGCCAATATCAACTTAACCACTGCAGAGGTGTCAGCAAACACCGATTACACCATTGCAGTATCTGTATCGGATGGTCAATTAAGTACCCAAACCAGTTTTAGTGTCACGGTTAACGATGTATCTGTGGTCGATCCGGTTGACCCAACAGTACCTGAATGGGAAAGCACTCAGACCTATCAAGCCAGCGATAAAGCCCGTTTTGCTAACGTTATTTACACCGCTAAATGGTGGAACAAAGGCCAACAACCAGATACCTCAGCGGCATGGGAATCAGACTCGAAAGCTAACACAGCAGCTACTTGGAATACCAGCAAAGCTTACCAAGCAGGCGCAGAAGTAACGCATCAAGGACAGCGCTATCGCGCTAAATGGTGGACTCAGGGCGATACGCCAGGGCAAGCCAATGTATGGACCAAACTTTAATAAAGCCTAAGTTTTGCAGTTCAAACTTATTAAATAATTACATAAATAATGGATAAGAGAGACCTATGAATATCAAACAACTAAGCGCAGCCATCGGTGTTGCTTTATTTGCAAGTACAGCATCTGCTGCACCGTCTACACCAAGCATTAATTGGGAACCACAGCAATATTCGTTTGTTGAGGTAGATCTTGAGGGAAACGGCTCTTATAAGCAGCTAGTTACCCGTGTTGAACAAGTTAATATCAACATTCAGTGGAGTGCATGGAGTGGTGATGGTGGCGATAGCTACAAAGTATATTTTGATGACATGCTAGTGAATGAAGGCACGCTTGCTGCTGGTTCTAAAAGTGGCACTATTTCATTCCCTTATGATAAAGCGGGCCGCCATACAATGTATGTTGAGCTATGTGAAGGTGGCACGACCTGTGCGCGTAGTGCAGGCAAACCTATTGTAATTGCTGATACTGACGGTGGCCACTTAGCGCCATTGCCGATGGATGTAGATCCAAATAACCGTGACATTGGTATCAAACAAGGTTTAGTTACAGGCGCTTACTTTGTTGAGTGGGGAATTTATGGCCGTGATTATGATGTAACGAATATGCCAGCACAAAATCTGAGTCATATTTTGTATGGCTTTATTCCAATTTGTGGTGAGAACGCATCGTTATCGGGTGGTCCTAAACGTGCACTTGAAACCGCTTGTGCCGGCTCTGCAGATTACGAAGTGGTTATTCACGACCCATGGGCAGCTGTACAAAAAGCACTGCCAGGGGTTGATGCAAAAGACCCTATCCGTGGTACTTACTCTCAGCTAATGGCGCTTAAACAGCGTTACCCAGATATTAAAATTTTACCATCTGTAGGTGGTTGGACGTTATCAGACCCATTCGGTGGCTTTACCAATAAAGCTAACCGCGACACCTTTGTTGCCTCAATGGAAGAGTTTTTAAGAACATGGAAATTCTACGATGGTGTAGATATTGACTGGGAATTCCCAGGTGGTGACGGCCCCAACCCTGATATCGGCGATCCAATCAACGATGGCCCAGCCTATGTTGCTTTAATGCAAGAGCTACGCGCTATGCTTGATAAACTTGAAGCAGAAACGGGTCGTACTTATGAGTTAACCTCAGCCATTGGTGCAGGTTACGATAAAATTGAAGATGTAGACTACCAAGCCGCAAGCCAATACATGGATTATATTTTTGCCATGACCTATGACTTTTATGGCGCATGGAGTAACGTAACCGGTCACCAAACAGCACTTTACTGTGGTGAACACATGAGTGTTGGCCAATGTAACGGTACCGGGCTTGATGATAATGGTGAACCTCGTAAAGGCCCTGCTTATACCACCGATAATGCAGTGCAGCTGTTACTTGCGCAAAATGTACCATCGAAAAAAATCGTCGTGGGCGCAGCCATGTATGGCCGTGGTTGGGAAGGTGTTTACCCGCAAAATGCAGCGATTGATGGTAACCCAATGACCGCCCCTGGTAATGGCCCGTTAAAAGGCTCTACGGCACAAGGCGTATGGGAAGATGGGGTTATTGATTACAAGGGCGTTAAAGCCAATATGATTGGTGCTGCGGGCACAGGTATTAATGGTTTTGAAGTGGGTTATGATGAGCAAGCACAAGCCGCTTATGTATGGAATCGTTCAACCGGTAAACTAATTACTTATGATAGCCGTAAGTCAGTATTGGCTAAGGGAGCGTATGTTAATCAGTATAATTTAGGTGGTTTATTTGCATGGGAAATAGATGCGGATAATGGTGATATTCTTAATGCTATGCATGATGGTTTAGGAGGAGTAGTTGCTCCGCCAACAAATAAAAAGCCAGTTGTTTCAGTATCTGCATCTGTATCTGTTAATTCAGGCGAGAGTATTACAGTAACAGCTTCTGCAACTGATGCAGATAACGATCTACTTAGCTTTAGCTGGAATGCTGATAGCGCACTGGTGGTAGCTGCTGGACAAAATAGCGCATCATTAGTCATTACAGCGCCAACAGTGACTGCAGATACGCAGTATATGGCAACCGTTGCGGTATCAGATGGTAAAGCAACCGTTAATCGTGATGTTGTTGTTAATGTTATTGCGCCAACATCAGGGGGTGAAAACACAGCACCGAGCGTTGATGCTATCGCTAATATCAGCATTGAAGAGGGTGCATCAGCAAGTGTAGCTGTAGTGGCTGATGATGCTCAAAACGACACCCTTACGTATTCGTGGACAGTACCTGCTGGTTTAACGTTAGTGGGTAGCGGTTCAAATATAAGTCTTGAGGCAGGCGCTGTAGATACCGATACAGATTTTACCGTGTCTGTTGCAGTTAGTGATGGTGCATTAACCACAACGCAAAGCTTTAGCGTAACAGTTACAAACGTTGATACTACAAATCCACCTACAGGAAGCTGGGATGCGAGTGTTGCATACGTTGGTGGTGATGTTGTTACTTATAACGGCGTTGAATATAAAGCAAAGTGGTGGACTCAAGGCGAGCGTCCTGATTTAGGTGGTGTATGGGAAGCAACAACACAACCTACAGATGGTACGGGTGTCGCAGTTTGGCAGCCAACGGCTATTTATAACAGTGGTGATGAAGTTTCTTATCAAGGTAATAAGTACCAAGCTAAATGGTGGACTCAAGGGAACGAACCTGGCTCAACCGATGTATGGTTAGTACTTTAATTTTAACCTGAGAATTTGGGTTTAAAAAAACCATGTAAATTAAAAAAGCAGCTTTCGAGCTGCTTTTTTTGTTAACGACTATTACGAGGAATTAAAATAACGCTTTAGCGCTAATTATTAAACCGTTTACATCAGCATATACCCAATCACCAGTATTAATTGTGGTGTTTAACATATTAACCGGGTGATCTTTAGCACCTAAACCGCGCTTAGTGGTGCAGCGTGGAGTTGCGCCTAGCGCCATCACAGGTAAATCAAGTGTGGCAAGAATTTCAATATCGCGACAGCAACCATTAATAATTATGCCCTGCCAGTCATTTTTTAGTGCGCGCTCTGCAATCATATCGCCAATAAAGGCAAAACGTTTACTGGCAAAACCATCAACAATCAATACTTTTCCCTCACCGTTTTCATGCAGTATGTTACCAGCAAACGAGTTGTCGTCAGGGCAGGTGACGGTCACTACTTGACCATAAAAGTGAGTTTTATTACCAAAGTGTTGCAAGCCACTGTCAGCAACTTGCACATGGTCGCGATGTTCATCGTATAAATCGGGCGTAGTAAACGGTGTCATTGAGGGCATCCTTGTTTTTTGGCAAAGCCATGTACGGCAAAGGCAGTAAATTTAAAGTAGTAATAATGTTTATCGTAGGCTAATTAATCACTCAGGTGTAGCTATTGTTGCAAATTGGCGTATAGATTTTTGTCGCAATATAAGTACTTTTAGCGCTTTCCCTTTGTTTTTATGAGTAACGAATACTGTTAATTAGTTTTATTTTTTCGAATAAAATTGATTTTGTGGACGCATTAGCCAAACGTCTCATTGTTGGCTACTTTTTCATATGCTACGTTCAATTGTTATTTAAAAAGTGGGGCGCAAAATAGCGTCCTATAAACACATACAAAAAGAGAAGCGTGCTTTATGATCATCTTTTTTATTTGCCTGACTATTTTAATATTAGGCTATAAGTTTTATAGCCCGTTTGTTGCAAAACAAGCGGGTTTAGATTCAACCGTAGACACTCCGCAAAAGCGCTTTAGCGAAGGTGTTGACTACGTTGCTATTCACCCTGTTCGTGCATTTCTAATTCAGTTTTTGAATATTGCAGGAGTAGGCCCCATATTTGGTCCTATTTTGGGTGCATTATATGGCCCCGTAGCGCTGGTTTGGATTGTACTGGGTAACGTTTTAGGCGGAGCAGTACATGACTTCTTTTCTGGCGTTATGAGCATTAAAGAAGACGGTAAAAGTTTACCTGAAATTGCAGGCCATTATTACAACGTTGTTTTTAAAGGCTTTATGCTTATATTTACCGCTATGTTGTTATTTTTTGTTGGCGTAGTATTTATTATGAGCCCTGCGGGGTTATTGAGTAACTTAGATGCATTTGAAGGCACCATTTTTGCTAGCAATACATTTTGGGTTCTGGCTATTTTAGCTTATTACTTTTTAGCCACGTTATTACCAATCGATAAAATCATCACTAAGTTTTACCCTATTTTTGGCTTGTTAATGATTGTAATGACAGTAGCTATTGCGGTATCACTGTTAATTAATGCACCGCATTTACCTGTGGCTGGCGACTTTTTAGCATACTTTGAGGCCGATCATGCTCACGACTTTTTAGCACCAAATCCTGACGGACTGCCCACTTGGCCGTTGCTATTTATCACCATTACCTGTGGTGCTATTAGTGGTTTCCACTCTACGCAAGCACCTATTATTGCCCGTTGTTTAACTAACGAAAAATATGTACGCCCAGTTTATTACGGCGCGATGATGTGTGAAGGTATTGTGGGTTGTGTTTGGGCACTTGCTGGTATTGCTGCCTTCCCAGAAGGGTACGCGGGTTTAAAATCAATGCTTGATTTAGGCGGGCCAGGCTTAGTGGTTAACCATATTGCAAATAGCTACTTAGGTGTATTTGGCGGTATTATGGCTATTATTGCTGTTGCTGTTTTCCCTATTACTTCAGGTGATACGGCGTTCCGTTCACTGCGCTTAACGGTGGTTGATGCGTTTAGTATTCCGCAAAGTTTACGTAATCGTTTGTTGTTAGCACTGCCAATTTTAACCATTGCTTACTTTATGACTAAGCTCGACTTCTCTGTTATTTGGCGCTATTTTGCCTTTTCAAATATGCTGCTTTCTACCAGTGTGTTGTGGCTTGCGACCAAGTACCTATTTGACCGTGGTACATTCCATTGGATCACTAGTATACCCGCCGTGATCGCAACCGCAGTGACCTTATCTTACATTATGACAGCGGCAATTGGGTTAAACTTATCAAGTGACTTAGGTAAGCCTATTGGTGTAGTGGTGGCGATAATAGGCTTTATTGCATTAGCTTTTGTGCATTCAAAACATAAAGTGCATCCAGCTTAAAACTACATAGTTATTAATGTAAAAAGCGAGCTTTATTGAAGCTCGCTTTTTTATATAAGCATTTAAAAAGTGGCTTGTTCGAAGTAGCTAATATCATCTAAGGTTTTACTAATAATCATTGCACCCTCTAATAAGCTCACTGTTTGTATTGCCGCGCGAGCAGGGTTTTCTTCCCCATTCGTAGCGTGTGCTTGAGTTAACCAGTCTAAGTTTTTATTAAAAAACCGCTGAACTTCAACGCGAACTTTATCGGGGAGGCTGTCGCTTTCTGCACCGAGTAAGCCACATAAACACATTTTTTTGTCTATCACGAGTGCATTTCTAAACAACTGAGTGTAAATATCGATAGGATTTTTACCGTTTGCTTTATGTACATCCGGATCACCCAGCACCGATATAAAGGCATCAGTGTATTGATGCGCAAGTTCAGCCCCTAAATCAGCTTTGGTTGGAAAGTGATAATGTACACTGGCACTTTTTATACCAATTTCACTAGCAAGTTCTCTAAAGCTAAAGTTGCTATATCCACCCAGTCGCACTTTATTTTCTGCGGCTTGAAGCAGGGCTGCTTTTTTACTCATTTTGATATTCCCTTGCTGTTAAATGAAAAAATTATCAACCAGTAGATAGTTATTTTCAAGCTCTTTTATTTTTAGTTTGCAAACATTTAGCGCTTGCTATAAATTACCTATCAGTAGGTAGGTTGTGTTTGCCAATATTAACTTAGGGTCTGTTGACCTTTCAAGGTTAAATTTGCAGCAGTCTGTTTGGCATTTAGGCAAGGCAGCGCCTATGTGGTGTGGTTGTTCCCCATAAATAGGCGATAACGCAGCATCAATACCAAACAGGCGCTGCCCGAAGGGTTCTGCCTAAGGGCGATTTACTCTTTGTTGCTCGGTTTTTACTTAGCCCACTAGGTTACAAATCTCGCGCCGCGATTAAACCGCCCCTAGTTTGAACAAATTATAATCCGCAAAGGTCAACAGACCCTAGGTTGTTGTTAAAAATATAAGAGATAATTATGAAAATATATGACGTAGAAAATTTCCCTAACCCATTACGGGTTCGTATTGCACTTGCTGAAAAAAATGCGACTGATAAAGTAGAGTTTGTTGCTGTTGATTTATTAAATGGGGAGCACCGCAGTGAGGCTTTCTTAGCAAAGAATCCGCTGGCAGGTGTACCTGTACTAGAGCTTGATGATGGTACTTTTATTGCCGAGTGTACTGCGATTACACAATACATTGATACCGCTTTTGCAGGCCCTTCATTAACTGGTGTTGAGGCAAAAGAACGCGCAGTAATTAATATGATGCAAAAACGTGCTGAGTCGATGGTACTTGATGCAATTGCCACTTATTTTCATCATGCTACTGATGGATTAGGACCTGAACTTGAAACCTATCAAAATGTTTCATGGGGTGAAAAGCAAGCTGAAAAAGCACAGCAAGGCTTGCTTTATTTTAATAGCGTATTAGCAAACTCAACTTATGTGGCAGGTGAACAATTTAGTGTTGCAGATATTACCTTATACGCAGGACTCGTGTTTGCAGGCTTTGCACAAATTGCTATTCCTACAGAACTCACGCACTTAATTGCATGGCAAAAAAAGGTCGCTCAGCGCCCAAGCATTGCTGCTATAAATTAATAATTTGGAGTCAAATATGAAAATTGCTGCCGACTTTAGTCAACGTGTGGTGGTGCATAGTGAGTCACTTGAATGGATAGCTTCGCCCATGCCAGGTGTTGATAGACGTCCACTTGACAGAGTGGGCGACGAAGTTGCTCGTGCCACTAGTATTGTACGCTATGCGCCAAACAGCCACTTTAGCTCACATACTCATACTGGGGGCGAGGAGTTTTTAGTGCTCGATGGGGTATTTCAAGATGAGCATGGTGATTTCCCAGAAGGTGCCTATATTCGTAATCCTCCGCAATCAAAACATACCCCAGGCTCGAAAGATGGTTGCATTATATTTGTAAAACTATGGCAGTTTCAGCCAGAAGATCGCCAGCACGTTCGTATTCACACACAGCATATGCAAGGGCAGAAAAATCCCGAATTTAATGACCTAAATGCCATTTTGTTATATCAAGATGCATATGAAACAGTGAGTATTGTGCAGTTTAATGCCAATCAATCTTTAGCGCTCACGGTAAGTGGTGGCGCTGAGTTGTTGGTTTTGGATGGCACTTTACAAGAGCATAACGACACACTTGAAAAACACAGTTGGCTTAGAGTGCCTGTTAATAGTGAAATTAACGCCACAGCGGGTAACAATGGCGCAAGAGTATGGATAAAGACCGGCTATTTAAATGATGTAGAAAACCAAGTTAATCGATTAGAGAGGCATAATTAGCCCAAAGGATAAATCAGCATTAACTGGCTGTTTTTTGATCTGCTTCATGTGATGATTTTTAACTGTTGCCTATAATCAAAGCTCTTTTCATTCAAGGGTTGAGTTATGGTTAATTTAACGCATGGTTTATCGATTGGTATTGAGCGCTCAGGCAGTGAGTTTTTCTTAACACTTAAGGCAATTGGTACCTTAACTCACAAAGATTATGAAGTGATCACCCCAATGATCGATTCAGCGCTAGGCGAAGTTAAGCATCCTATTGTTAATGTATTGATAGATGGCACTGAGTTAGATGGTTGGGAGCTTCGTGCTGCTTGGGACGATTTAAAACTTGGCTTGAAACACAACAAAGAATTTAAAAAAATAGCGATTTACGGTAATAAAGAGTGGCAATCAACCATAGCTAAGTTAGGTAGTTGGTTTATGTCGGGTGAAATACAATACTTTGAAAATGCCACTACCGCTCTAGAGTGGTTAAAAACCAATAATTTAGAGGCTTAATAAAAAAGGCCAACAGTGGCCTTTTTTGTAAGTACCTTAGTTTATTTTGACAGTGTTTGCTGCGTGGGTAGCGCAGGAAAAGCGCCTTTAGCTAAACATGCTTTTGAGCCACAGCGAAGACCAAAGTGAAGCGCTTGTTTTACTATTGACTCATCATTTAACTTATCGGCAAGTGGCATTACACTATCGCTGTGGTTTAGGTAATACAGTACGCCAGCAATAAAAGCATCACCGGCGCTGGTGGTATCTACAGCGGTAATTGTTGGGGCTGCTTCACTGAGTGTAAAAGCGCTATGGTAAACAGTCGCTGGTGCTGGACCATCGGTTAAAAATACCAGCGTGACGCCTAAATCAAGCAGGGATTTTAAGTAGATATCAGCTGATTGTTGGCGTTGCGTTGCTAAAAAGTTTAACTCATCACGTGAGAGCTTAACAATATCGCAATAGGCGTAGCATGCATGCACGTTTTGCTCAATGTCATTGCTATTTTGCCATAAACTGTAGCGTAAATTTACATCAAAGCTAACTATTTTTTGGTTGTTTTTAGCCAGCTTTAAAGCGTACTCAGTGGTTTGTGCAATTGCCGAATTAGTAAGGGTGTTTGAACAAAAGTGTAGGGTACTCAATTCATCCCAATTAATACGATTTAAATGCTCACTCGTTAACAGTAAATCGGCTGTTTGATGACGATAAAAGTTAAAGCTGCGTTCGCCGCTTTCATCTAAGCTGACAATAACCATAGCCGTTTGCGCGCCTTCTATGGTAAATAAATACTCAGTACCTACGTTATATTGCTCAAGCGCATTAGTTAATTGTTTAGCAAAATAGTCATCTCCCATACCGCCACAAAACGCAGCCTTGCCGCCGAGTTTTGCGTAACCTACTGCCACATTAGCTGGAGCACCTCCTGCAATGGGTAAATAAGCACTGTTTTGAGAGTCTTGAGGCAGCATATCAATAAGCAGCTCACCAAGGCTAAGTAATTTGGTCATAGTGTAAATCCTAAAAAACCTAGCATGGCTAGGTCAAAATTCGAGGGAGAATTATTAAAGTTAGTGTAACAATCGCTGAACAAATAAAGCTTCAGCAGTTGTTACACTAAAAATGGTTAGTTAAACGCGTATTTAAACGTCACTGACGTTGTGCGGCCATTAATGGCACGCGCGCGAATAATATTGTTATCAGGTATTGAGCCTTCTTCTGCTTCAGTAATACCTACCGTATCGAATAGGTTATTTACGTTTAGCGCAATATTAAGGTTTTCTGATAAATCGTAGCTTACAAAGCCATTTACTTGAGTGTAACCATCAAATTTAAGATCGTTATTATCTTGAGCATAGGCATCGGTAGTACCAATAAAGCTAAGGCCTGCAGAGCCTTTTTCATATGTGTAACGTGCCATTAATGAGTAAATTAAATCAGCTTGGCGACGAGGTGTATTACCAACCACTTCAGGGGTCAGCGCATCTTTTGCAATTTCAGCGTCTGTCCACGTTAAATTACCACGAAAGTCCCATGCATCAATAAAGTAGGTTGATTCAACCTCAATCCCTTTTGCTTCATATTCGCGGTCGAAAAAGGTTTGTGATGTGGCCTCAAAGTTTTGCTCTTCAGTCTCAGCATAAAATGCCGTGGCAAAAACTGACAGTGAATCAAAGCGCTTTTTAATACCAAACTCATACTGGTTTACTTCATCAACGGCATCTTCATCGGCTACTGAGCCATCAGCGCGAACTTTACCAAATAAAAGTCGGTCAGCATTAGCGCGACCGCCTTTACTCAATCGAGCAAACGTTGCAAGGCTTGAGTCAATTTGGTAATTGGCACCAATTGAATATGATGCATAATCCCAGTCGTAATTAACAGGGCTGGCATTTGCAAGGTCAATACCTGCTACATTTTGTTCAGGAACAGAAATCACACCGTCGCGATTCATATCAACGGTTGAGGTAACCGCGCCTGCATAGTTACCACGTGCTTCACCGCTGTCATAACGGGCACTAGCATCAATACTTACGTCACCCACCTTAGTTGAAAATGCAATATAGGGTGCACGAGTGTCGTATTCTGTGTCGTAATCACGTTGGCAACAGTTACCCCAAAAAGGCGTGCCATAAGCGTATAAGCCATTTTCAGAGAATTCAGTCCCATCAGCGGCTGTTACATTTAGTAGCGCAGCGTTATCACCTTTAAGCTCCATTAGGTAGGAATTCCATAACCACGACATGGCAATATTTTGGGTTGACGTATAATAGCCAAAAGTAACACTAGTATCATCGCTTAGCGATTTAGTTAGTTTGAAGTCGTTAACAATTGAGTCAAAGTCGTTCATGGTTACGTCAAACGTATGAATACGCATGGCTAAATCATCGTTAAATGCAGCACCTGTGGTCGCATTACTAAGCGTTGCACCCACACCTCCAATACTTTGTGCTATAGCTGATGCATCGCCAACTTCAGCGGGGATCAACGAATTAAAATTACCGCTTATAGATGATTTACGAAAACGGTTTTCAATACGCCAGTCGTTGTCTAAATCAAATACCGCTTCAAAGCCAATTGAGTCAACTTGCGGATTCATACCATCGCGAATATCGCCGTTGCTTATTTGATTTTCGCCGTTTAAGCGCACTGTTTTAGTAAATAATGCAGAATGCGGGGTATCTGATTGTGCGTCAAACCCAGGAATTGAGTCACCATTTGCATACATTGGCATAGGTAAGTAGCCAACACTTTTATCATCTAAATGTTTGTAATAAAGACGCACGTATCCATTTTCAAAATCTTTGGTCAGGTTGGCTTTAATTTGCCCACCTTTATTTGATGTGTAACCTGTTTCACGCGGGCCTTCACCTTGACGCACAAAACCACCAACATGAAAGCGTACAGTGTCATTTAAATAAGTGCCATATTCAAAGTCTGTTCGAATAGTATCGTAATCTAGACCAAGTGTAGTTGATACGCTGCCCGATTCGTTTTCGCCATTTTTTGAAATGAAATTAATTATGCCACCCGGTGCATTACTGGCTGCGGTAGAGGCTGAACCACCGCGAATAGATTCAATGGTTTGCACTGTATTATCTAAGCGCATAAAAATATCAGCATTACCAAATGCAATGTCGCCATATTGTAAAACAGGCAAGCCATCCTCTTGGAGCTGTAAAAATTTAGCACCACCAGAGGCAACCGGTAAACCACGTACTGCAATGTTGGCGTTACCTTCACCGCCGGTTGATTCTGAACGAACCCCGGGAATAATTCTAAATGCCTCAGCGGTAGAGCGAGGCGTAGACACCTCAACTTGCTCAAGCGACACACTGCTCACAGAAGAACTTGACGCCATTATTGTTGTGCGGCGGGGTACACCGGTAACAACAATTGTTTCGAGTCCTTTGTTGGCTTGCGCTTGTGTATTTTGCTCTTGTTGTTGTGCATTAACGCCTTGGCTAACGGCGAGCGCTAAAGCACTGATCAAATATAAAGGTGTGTTGTGTGTTGTCATGTGAACGCCTCGTTTTAAACCCAAAGGGAAGTTGTTATTTTTACTTAATCGATTAAGTAAAAATAACAAAGTTTTTACAATAAGCAAATTATTTTGTTAATTATTTGCTGTTTTTTTATTCAGATATTGATTTTTAATATGTTTTTATAGCATTAAAGTTGTTTATTTACTCAGCGACTAGGTTGTTTTGCTCTAATGCAGTTGCTGATGGGTCACGAATATAATTAAATAACATAGCTAAAAATAATATGACTGCAAAACCCGTGGCTAAATAAAATCCGTAGCGCACGTGTCCAAAGTAATCACTTATCATACCCATAAATAAAGGTGCTAAGGCGGCTGACAGTGCGGTAAAAAATAATATAACACCGGCTACTGCGCCGTGTTGCTGCACAGGAAAACACGATATTCCCTTAGAATTTAAAGTAGGGTAGACCATCGACATAAATAAACCTGAAAGAGGTAATAAAGCCACTGCCCAGTCAACTCCGCCATAAAGAGTGCCAACGTAACACAGCGCAATGCCAAAGCTTAAGTAAGCCATAACCCCTTGCCAGCTAAACCTATTAAGTAACCATACCGCAATAAAACGCCCTGCAGCACGTAACACAAAAAAGATTGTGAGTGCGTAAGTGGCCAGCAGCGGCCATGAGCCGGTATAATCTTTTAGTAGGGTAGGCATCCACACGTATATGGCGACTTCGGTGGCAACATATAAAGCAATTGCAAGTGAAAAACCCAGTGCATAAGGGTTTTTAACCATTTTCATAGTCGTTTCTAGTGAGGCTGGCTTATCTGTATTTTTTACCACAGCAGGGTAATCGGCACGCCAAGCAAGCAATGCCAAAATTAAACACATAATGCCAGCAATGATGTAAAGGTAAGTCCAGCTTACATTTTGAACCAGCAGCACGCCAACTAAAGCAGGGCCAACAATGGCACCAATGCCAAAAAAGCCTTCTACTTTATTCATGGTTTTGGTGTGCTCTTCGTAGCTATTAGAAATATCACCTAAAAGCGCCAATGCACCGGTTTTAAATAAACCAATGGCGAGGCCAATACAGCACAGTAAAAAAACAAAAAATATAAAGCTGCTACTAATCGCAAACAAAAAACAACTTGCAGAGAATATTAATAATCCAAGCATAATCGTTTTTTTACGGCCAAGACTATCGGCTAAAAAGCCTAGAAATAATCCACTTATTGCAATCATGGCCATAGGCGCATAATGAAACGCACTGGCTTGGGTCATACTTAAACCAAAATCGCTTATGAGTTCGGGAATGATCATGCCAACGGCGTCAGAGGTCATGGCAAACATAAAAAACATCATGTATGTGAGCCAACGAATTTGTTGCAACGGATCGCTGCTTACGTGTGTGTGTGATTTTGTCATTTGCTTTTCCTCGTTAAATGCTTGGTAACACACATTAAGTTGTCAGTAACTTATTGTAGTATTAATCGAGCCACGATATTTGTATGTAAAATATTTAAAAATTACTTGTAAATTCTCACTTGCTAGTTAAAGATATATCTTAATCGATTAAGTTTCAACTTGGTAATCACACATGATGAAGAATAAAGTTCAATTGATCACATATGCTGATCGAATCACCGGTAAAGATATAAACGCATTAACAGCACTTCTAAAGGGTCCACTTAAAGACGTTTTTGCAGGAGTACACTTATTACCATTTTATAACCCAATAGATGGTAGCGATGCAGGTTTTGACCCAATTGATCACAGTGAAGTTGATGCCCGAATAGGAACTTGGTCAGATATTCAAGCACTTGGAAAAGACCATGATTTAATGGCCGACTTAATAGTGAACCATGTATCGGCGCAATCGTTTCAATTTCAGGATGTGCTGGCCAAAGGCAAAGCCTCTGAATTTTGGGATTTATTTTTAACTAAAGAAGACGTATTCCCTAATGGCATGAGCAACCAAGAACAACAAGCCATTTACCGTCCACGGCCTGGAAGCTGTTTTACACCAATGAAATGCGGTGATGGTCAAACGTATGATTTTTGGACCACCTTTACCGACAACCAAATTGATATAAATGTAAAAGTAGAAGCGGGCATTGCCTATTTAAATAACGTACTTACTAAATTTTCTGCTAACAACGTAAACATTATTCGTTTAGATGCAGCGGGTTACGCCATTAAGCAAGCAGGTACTAACTGTTTTATGCTCGATGAAACCTTTGCTTATTTAGATAAACTCTCAAAGCAGGCAAATGATTTAGGCATGGAAACCATTGCTGAAATTCATAGCCATTATCAAACTCAAGTTGACGTGGCTAAGCGCGTAAACATGGTGTACGACTTTGCCCTACCCCCGCTTATTTTACATAGCTTATTTAATAATGACGTAGACGCACTGCTTAAGTGGCTACAAATTTCACCGCGTAACTGTTTAACGGTACTAGACACCCATGATGGTATTGGCATTATTGATGCGGGCCCAATGGGCGATAAGCCAGGGCTGTTAAACGCATCTCAAATAGATAATTTAGTAGAAACCATGCATACCAACAGCAATAACCAGAGCCGTAAAGCAACAGGTGCAGCTGCAAGTAACGTCGACCTATATCAAGTTAACTGTACGTATTACGATGCATTGGGCGCAAATGATTTTGATTACTTATTATCTCGCGCCATTCAATTTTTTGCACCGGGTGTACCACAGGTATATTACGGTGGTTTATTTGCTTGTAAAAATGATATGGAGCTTCTGGCGAGTACGAACGTTGGTCGTGATATTAATCGCCCTTATCTAGATGCCGCTAAAATAGATGAAGCGCTAAATAAGCCGGTAGTAAAAGGATTAATAGCATTAATTAAAATACGTAATGAGCATCCTGCATTTGCTGGTGAATTTACTGCTCAAGGTGGCGCAAGTGTATGTTGTTTAATGTGGAAGCTTGAGCAACAATCAATTTCTCTAAGCGTTGACTTTGCTAGCCGTACTGCACTTATCACGCAGGTTAATGGTGCTCAAGAAAACACTTTAAACTTACAAAGTTTATTAGTTTAAATAGCTTTATTTGTTGAAAACCAAAAAGCCAAGCAACTTAAGCTTGGCTTTTTTATCTGCGTTACTAACAGCGCTCAGCTACTTGCACCAATATCGAGAGCGTAACCTACTTCATGTTGTTTTTCTTCTTTAGAAATAAATAAGTTAGCAGCTATTACACCTTTTTCTTGGCTATTTTGATGAATCGTCGTAAGGCGAGGCATAAAACGGGCTGCTTCTTCTATGCCATCAAACCCAACAATACGTAGCTCACTCCCTATTTTTATACCTTGTTTTATTGCTTCTCGCATGGTGGCGAGGGCGATTAAATCACTCATACATATAATCACATCAGGGCGTGGTGAGGCGTTTAATACTTCTTTTGCAGCTATGCTGGCAAAACGTTCGCTACTTTCAGGAATATTCCAAATGCGGTCGTCGGCTACCGTTACATTCGCTTCATTTAACGCACGCTGATAACCTCGTAAGCGTTGGTGAGAAATAGATTGACCCGTTTCAAATTCATGGTGTTCGTAAACTCGGCACAATACATTTTCATCGAGTAATCTCAAGCCTAATATTGCCACGTTATCAGTTGCACTGTGCAAAACATGTTTGGCTATTTCGTAACTGGCTTGCTCGTTGTTTATATTAATTGAGGCGTTGCGGGCAATATCAAAATCCACAGTGACCACATGTTTTTGTACAGTTTTTAGTTGTTCTACCAGTGCTTTATTTCGTGGGCGCCCATAACAAATAAAGCCATCAACAAAATCAACAACGTTATTGAGATTGTCGCTATTGCCTGAAAACAATAAAACATTAATGCCGTTTTTTTCAAGCACTGAGGTTACACCACGCATAAAGCTACTGGCGACAGGGTCTGACACCATATATTCCACGCTATCTGGTAGCACTAAAGCAACAATATTAAACGTGCCACTTCGCAGAGATTGCGCCGCTTTATTAGGGCCATAATAACCGAGCTCTTTGCAAGCTTTAAGTATGGCTTCGCGTCGTTTAGCCGAGAGTTGATCAGGGCGATTAAACGCATTTGATACCGTAGCATTAGACACACCTAACTCTTTGGCGATACTTTTTAATGTCCAGCGGGTGGGTTTACTCATCAGCGACTCATTACTACTTAGCAGGGAATTAGTAAATTAACATATTAGGCTGTTTAATATAACAAAAACTATTGTGTTGCGTTAATGTCGACACGCTTTAGGTGCAATCCCGAAGGTTTGTTTAAACAAGCGGCTAAAGTGGCTGGCGCTATTAAAACCAAGGTCGTAGCACACTTTACTTATAGCTTGGCCTTCTAATAAAAGCGTGCGGGCTTTTTTAAGCCTAAGTTGTTGCTGCCAAAGCGCAGGGCTGGTGCCAAAAGCGAGTTTAAATTGCTGGTAAAACTTACTACGACTCATACAAGTTATTTTGCACAATGTGTCTATGTCGAGTGTGTCGCTTAAATGCTCTTCAATGTATTGCAGTGCATCACTCACGTTACTTTTTAGACGCAGTTTATCGCAGTTGGCCATTAATAAATCGCGGCTTTGTTGTTGCAGTAAACGGGTGATCAATTCGTTTAACGATAAATCAATTAGGTAGTGTCGCTCGGCGCCTTGCTCACTGAATAAATGCACCATTCGCTCTAATAACTGCTGAGTTTGCGCATTATGTTGGGTATGCACTAAATTAGGGCTGTATTCAAATAAGGCATCACTAGCAAAGTTTTGCTGCATATTAAGCGCATTAGCCACATTGGTTATTTTATCGGTGCTGATTTCAATCGCTAAACAGGTGGTAGGTGAGTTGATAGTTGCCTGTGGAAAATCAATCAGCACCCCTTGCTCGGGCGCTAATACAAACGATTCGTGGGGTAAAAACGCTTTATGATAATGACTATTCTCAACATGCATAATTTTCTTGCCACTGAGCATGGCACAAAACAGTAATTCGTTTGAATGCAGCGCCACTTTTTGCGCACTTTTATAAGTATCATAAATACTCAGCTCGCTGTTATCGGCAGCAAAGCTCACTTTGTTTTCAATAAGTACATCAAGTTGTTGGCGTTTTTTATTTAACTGCGACGAATGCATAATCAGCCTTTTTAATGATTAAATCGTTTGGACTCACAGACAATTTTTTTGGACTGCTAATCAAGTTTTTAAGCGCTTAATAGTCTAATGTCAATCAATACCGATTAAATATAAAGCAACTTGCTACATTACCCTAACAAGTTGCTGGTATTTCGGCTTAGACTTTTAGCTAACAACAAGAGAACACACATATGATTTACGCAAATCCAGGCTCAGCAGACGCACTCATCACATTTAAACAGCAGTATGGTAACTATATTGGCGGCGAGTGGGTTGAACCCGTTAATGGTCAATACTTTGAGAATATTAGCCCTGTAAATGGCAAAGTGTTTTGTAAAATTCCTCGCTCTGATAAAGACGATATTAATTTGGCACTTGATAAAGCCCATGCCGTAAAAACGCAGTGGGGCACCACCTCAGTTACCGAGCGCAGTAATATTTTATTAAAAATTGCCGATCGCATTGAACAAAATCTAGAGCTACTTGCAGTGGCCGAAACATGGGATAACGGTAAAGCCATTCGCGAAACCCTTGCCGCTGATATTCCACTTGCTGCGGACCACTTTCGTTACTTTGCCGGTTGCTTGCGTGCTCAAGATGGCAGTATTGGTGAAATAGACGAAACTACGGTGGCGTATCATTTTCATGAGCCATTAGGCGTTGTAGGGCAAATTATTCCGTGGAACTTTCCAATTTTAATGGCTGCATGGAAACTAGCGCCTGCACTTGCAGCTGGTAACTGTGTGGTACTTAAGCCTGCTGAGCAAACACCCGCCTCAATTTTAGTGTTAATGGAAATTATTGGTGATTTACTGCCCGGCGGCGTGTTAAACGTAGTAAATGGCTTTGGTAAAGAAGCCGGTGAAGCTCTGGCAACTAATACGCGTATAGCTAAAATTGCCTTTACAGGCTCAACCCCTGTAGGTTCACATATTTTAAAATGTGCAGCCGATAACATTATTCCTTCAACGGTAGAGCTTGGGGGAAAATCACCTAATATCTTCTTTAACGATGTTATGGAAAAAGACGACTCATACCTAGACAAAGCAATTGAGGGCGCTATTCTTGCCTACTTTAACCAAGGTGAAGTATGTACTTGTCCATCTCGCTTGTTCATTCAAGAAGATATTTATGAGCAATTCATAGAGCGCATTTTAAAACGTACCAAGCAAATTAAACGCGGCAACCCGCTAGATAGCGAAACTATGGTAGGTGCGCAAGCCTCTAAAGCACAGTTTGATAAGATTTTAAGTTATATTGATATTGGCAAACAAGAAGGTGCTGAAGTACTCAGTGGTGGCCATGTTGAGCAACTTAGCGATGAGCTCAATGGTGGATATTACATTCAACCTACTTTATTGAAAGGCACTAATGATATGCGCGTGTTCCAAGAAGAAATTTTTGGCCCCGTTATTTCAATGTCGACCTTTAAAGATGAAGCCGAAGCGCTCGAATTGGCTAACAGCTCAGAATTTGGTTTAGGCGCAGGGGTATGGAGCCGTAATATGAACCGCGCTTATCACTTTGGTCGCAAAATAGAAGCCGGCCGTGTATGGACCAACTGTTACCATATGTACCCAGCTCATGCAGCATTTGGCGGTTATAAAAAGTCTGGGATAGGCCGCGAAACTCACAAACTCGCGCTCGATCATTACCAACAAACTAAAAACTTATTAGTAAGCTACAGCGAAGATCCGCTTGGCTTCTTTTAACAACGCGTTTTAGTTTAAACAAACAATCTATAAGTAATGAAAGCGCTGCATTGTTGTAGCGCTTTGTTTTTTTAAAACTAATACCGATAGCATTTGATTAGTGGTTAATTATAATGATAAAGAAATGATTATTAATGAGGCGAAATAAAACCTCAGTGAATTATGCACAAAGAAGATAATGAGGCGCTGGGTTGAAAAAGTAGATTAAAGGTTCTAGCTCAGGGCTGTTATGACTAGGTTTCAGGCTGTTTGTACAAGCTCACAGCTCGTCACTCGAAGCCGGCTCATTTTCTCCTCTGTGTTCAAAAAGGCTTTAATGAATTAATCACAAAAAGGATTATGGTGATGTTTGAAACGATTGCGATTTATTCAGGGTTAATAGCCACATTTTGGATATTCATTGGTGTTTATGTAGCAAGTCGGTTTTATGAAGGTTACAGTCATTCTAAACAATTTTGTAGTGAATTAGGTGCAACGGGAAGCCCAACTGAAAAACTGTCACCGCTAATTAATAATTATCCTTTAGGTTTTCTATTTTGCTTTTTTGGCTGGTATTTGGCGCAATTGGCTAATGTTTCTATATTGGTTAATATTGCTGGTTGGTTAGTTATAGTGCATGGTATTGGTACTTGGGTTGCGGGTTATTTTCCTATGGATGCTGACCCATTTACTAAACATCCAACTTTTAGCTGCAAGGCACATTCTTGGGCTGGTTTTATTATGTTACTTTCGCTGGTTGTAGCACCAATATTAATAGCTACTGGTCCAACTACAGAAGTTATATCTCTATACTTTCGTGTTTTTTCAACTGTTTCTGTTATCGCTACAGTTTATTATCTGTTTGCTATGGCTAAAGCGGTTAAGCTTCAAAGTAACCCAGGTACCTATCAACGTATCTCTTATGGTATCCAATTAAGTTGGTTAAGTGTTTTTTCAATAGTGTTAATGTAATTTTAAACTAATTTAAATTGTCTCCAATAATTTAGAGACATAACTCACTAACGACTATGATTGATTTCAGCTTATTATTTGG
This sequence comes from Pseudoalteromonas sp. KJ63-1, assembly GCF_055808145.1. The sequence continues at coordinate 530,278 of NZ_JBVVRL010000002.1, forward strand.
CGTCACAACTCAAGGAAGGCTCATGAATATAAACCACACTAAATTCCGTTTTATTTTACTAAAAGGTGTTCTAGGCTGGGGAGTTCCTACAGCTATTTTATTTCAATTAATCATGCACCTTACAGGTGAGCAAGATTTTTTTAATGGAATCATTTCATCTTTAATAATATTTCCTTTAGTAGGCATATTATTTGGGTACCTTATGTGGCATTCGGAACATAAAAAGAACTAAATAACTGAGAGACCTACCTTAATTACTTGGTTTTTTGAAAGTTTTTAGCTGTAATTACAAGGAGGTTTGAGTGAAAATTTGTGAAACCCAAAGGTTGCTTATTCGGCAGTTTTCAATTGATGATGTGCCGGCATTAAGTAAAATCCTTAGTGACGATGAGGTGATGAAATACTCAATTCGTGGCGTATGCGATGAAGCTGCAACTCGTGATTTTATAAAGTGGTGTTTACAATGCTACGATTCATACGGTTTGGGCCCATGGGCACTAATAGATAAAAACAGTGATTTACTCATTGGATTTTGTGGTATTTCCCCACAAAGCGTCGCGGGTAACGAAGAGCCTAATTTAGGGTATCGATTAGCGGTCGATTTTTGGAATAAAGGCTTAGCCTGCGAAGCAGCTAAAGGTGTTTTAAAGTATGTGTTTACGCAAACTACTCACCAATCGGTCGTTGTTATTATTGAACCTGAGCATATTGCGTCATTGAAAGTAGCAAAGAAAATTGGCTTTACAGATTATAGCAATCATGAATTTCACGGTCGTGCCGTACAGTTATACCGATTAACTAAGGCGCAGTGGAGTGAATCATTTTTTAATAATGCTATGTAGGTAGTAAAGCTCAAAATAGTTAACGTTTATTTGTCAAAAAGGAAATTTTTTAATGGATATAGATTCTCATCTAGTACAACTTGAAAAAAACAACCGAAAGTTATTTAGTGGATTTCATTATTTGGGACTTACGTTAGCGATGGCTGTAATTGTTTTATTGTTAATGTTTTATTTCAGCCCATTGATAGGGCTTGCTTGCTCTGGTTTTGCTGCTTTCTTTTTAAACTTCTTCTATTCACAGTATACCTTTAGAAAACTCAACGCCCGCATAACACTACTGCAAACCAAAATTGAACAAACCTCTAAGTAAGCTGTTGTTCTAAATTTAAAGCCAGTTCATTTTAAATGTTACTTATTGCTAGCGGCTTTTATTGTTGCTAAGTTGTTGTTGTAAAAAAATTTGCTGATACTTATTGGATTTAAGATATTTTTAGTTGCACCAAATGAGTTTACAGTAATTATATAGCCTAATTTAAAATGGATTTTCATGAACATAAAAACAAAAATAGTTAGCCGTACTTTATTGAGCGCTTTATTAATTTCGCCTACCTTGAGCATGGCCGAATTATCGTTTACTCCTAAAACCCCAGAGCAATGGCGCAGTGTTACTGAGCGAGATATTGAAGCTGCTTACAGCATATCGGCAAAAAATCACCCTGGTATGTTTGATGTTAACAACCCAGCCTTTCCTGAGTTATTAAAGCAAGCAAAAGCAGAAGCGCTTACTCTGTCTAAGCAAGCGATTGGGCCGCAGGCGCATGCAGCGGCAATTGCACGTTTTAGCACGGTGTTACAAGATGGTCATGCTGGTGCGTTTTCAAGCATCGACAGGCCTGCGCGTCGCTGGCCCGGCTTTAGTGCTTTATGGCGAGGTGATGCGCTAAAAGTGTATTACAGTGAAATTAGCACTATTAAAAAAGGGGATATTGTAAGCCAATGTGATGGGCAAAGTACTGAAGCTTTGATGCGCAAAAGAGTGTTTACATTTCATGGGCAAGTTGCTCAACCAGGGCATTGGTGGCAGCAAGGTTGGCGGTTACTAACGGATGTAGGGAATCCATTTTTAGTCCCCCTAAAAGAATGCGAGTTTGTTAAACCCAATGGCAATACCCATAAACAGGTTTTAAATTGGTCTGTAAGGCCTAAATCAGTCAGTAAGCATTTAGAAAATGCCTACAATGGTGATGAACTTCCCATTGATTTAATCTGGCCTGAAAAAAACATTGCGTGGATTGCTATGCCTAGCTTTTCAGTAAATGATAAACAAGCAGCTGACTACAAAAAAGTGTTTGAAAAAATAAAACAGCAGCGTAGCAAGCTACTTACAGCAAAAGCCGTGGTATTAGACTTGCGCCATAACCAAGGTGGTTCATCTTATTGGAGCTCACAAATAGCCAAAGAATTATGGGGCAAAAAAGTAGTAGAACAAAAAACAGCTGGTACTACTCAAAACGAACAAGTGTGGTGGAGAGCGTCAAAAGACAATACCAACTATGTTAAATCGTTAATTGATGTGGTAAAAGATCAACCTGAATTTCATGAACTGATTAAAGAAATAGCAGCAGGTATGGCTTTATCACTTAAAAGTGGTGATCCATTTTATGTAGAACGAGAGACTAATACGCTAAATAACCTACCAGAAGAGCCGTTAGTGAGTGACTTTAAAACTAAGGTGTTTGTTATAGTGCCGCCGCAATGCGCTAGTGCTTGTTTAGATGCGCTAGATAAGTTTAAGCTTTTTGAAAATACCACGTTGTTTGGTGCACCCAGTAGCGCAGACTCGCTGTATATGGAGGTACGTTTAGCCGATTTACCTTCAGGCTTAGGTAAAGTGATAGTTCCTAATAAAGTGTATGTTAATAGAGCAAGAGGAAAGGGCGATTACTACAAACCTGATATTGCCTATAACGATATTGATTGGACAACCGATAAGCTATTAGAAAAAATTAAACTGTTATAAAAAAAGCCGCTTGTTGTAACAAGCGGCTTAACTTTCTAACTAGGGGATAATTTAAAACGTATAACGGGCGCCAATTGCGTAGCGTGGACCATACTGGCGAGCAAATAAGAACTGCTCTTCGTAACGGCCATACCCTTGCTCGGTTTCATTATTAAGGTTAATACCTTCAAAGAATACCGTCACATTTTCATTAACGTCATAATTTACGCTCATATCCCATTGACCATATGATTTGGCGTATTGTGGTGGTGCATCAGCAGAGCCTTGCGCTTGGCCTACACCAATTAAATATGCATCACGCCAAGCGTAAGTTACTTTTACAGATAAACCTTCTTTTTCGTAAAACGCTTGGAAGTTAGCTGAATCACTTAATCCTGTTAATGGAGCTTGTTGGTCTAGGCTGTCTGTATCAAATTCAACATCGCCGTCAACAAACGTTGCATTTACACCGACCCCAAAGCCTGTCTCACCAATTAAGTGTTGTACTGCTACTTCAAAACCATCGACTGATTTACTATCGGTATTTTGTGGTTGGCTAATATTCCAAGTAATAAGTGGATCATTACTATTTGGTTCAATTTGGCCGTTTGCATTGCCATCACCATTAGCAAGCATTTGTGCAAAGATAGCATCGCTTGTTGCTTGATCACCACGAGCTTCAATATCACTAACCGCTTGTAAATAGCGTGGGCCATTTAAAATATCATGTAAGCCTTCAATGGTGGTTGGAGTAATGGTGGTTTGAATAAAGTTATCAACGTCCTTTTTAAAGTAACCTACTGATGCATAGCTGCCTTCTGAATAGTAATACTCTAATGATAGGTCAAGGTTTGTTGATTCAAATGGCAGTAACCCTGTATTACCTTGGCTACCTACTCGTGCCCCCGGTTTTGGACTGCCTGTAAGGCTACGACCACCGGCTAAATCGCCCAATGGCGCGCGCGACATAGTTTTACCCCATGATACGCGAGCAACTAAGTCATCGGTTACGTCAACACTTAGGTCGATTGATGGTAGTAAAATATCGTAACTTCCTTCTTGAACTAAGAAGTTGTCATCGCCGCCAGCTTCATATTGAGTGATCCACTCTGAAGCACTTATCCAATTTACTTGTTGCTCAACGCGTTGACGAACAGAGCTACTTACATCGGTTTCTTCATAACGAAGACCTGCATTTACTTTTATGTAGTAATTGCTAACTTCAAATTCCCAACGTGATTGAACATAAATACTGTTGGTAATTTCTTCAACAGCGCTTTGACTGTCAATACCATCAAGATAGGCATTAGGCGCATAGGCATCGCCACCGGTTACATCAGCAGTAAGGTATGCCATTTGTCTTGCTACAGCTTCATCAAAATCAAAGCTATAATAATAGTTAGGTTGTAAATTGTTACCACCACCAGCAAATTGGTCTAATAGTCCTGAAGTGTTATTAAGGGTAAACATACCATCAGGGAATATCTCGGTGTAAGAAGGGTTAAAACCAGGGCCGCCAACTAAGCCACTCCATGCTTCATAACCACCGGTATTTTGTTCTGTACGCGAACCACCAAACTTCACTTCAATTAAACCAATGTCAAAACTATCGTTTATCCATGTTGTATGTAATTGCAGCTGCTCAATATTTGATTCTCCAGGTGAATGAATAAACTGGCTAAAGTTTGAATCAATTTCACCAGGGCTTAATACGCTAGTACCGTTTTTCCAGTTAACTTGCGCATGTGGAATTTCACCAGTGCGGTAATCATAAATTTTATTTACAAGCTGATCAGAACCTAAAATAACTTGCCCATCACTACCCAGACCTTTGTCTGCGCCGTTATCTGTCTCGTTTTTAGAGTCGTGGTAGTCAAGCTCAACTTGCCATGTTTCATTAATTTGCCAATCTAAATTTAAGCCAATAGAACGAGCCTTAACTTCAGTGGTATTTTTACTAGAGGTAAATGATGCATCGTTACCACTTATATCTGCATAAATAGCTGTGCCATTCTCGTCTAACTCGTAGCCGTTAATGTTACTACCAAAGTCGTTCCAAATACCCCAGCCGAGAGTTTCTGAGCCTGTTGTAGCCTCACTTGCTGTATAATCAAGGGTTGCTACAAAATTATCTGTGGGTGCAAATTGCAGTGTGATTTGCCCATTAGTACGCTCGCGTTGTAAATCTTCAATTGCGTAGTTCATGTCTTTTGTAAAAAAGTGATTACCTACACGATTTCCTTGCGCATCTACTGCGCGTGGATCAATAAAATCACCTTCAGCAAGAGTAGGTAGGTCTACATTTGCTTGCCAACCTTGAATATTGGCGCTTTGCTTTTGAAAGTCGCGTTCTTGATGCGAAAAAGAAAAACCAATACCAAACATTTCATCGCTAAAGGTATTACTATAAATAGCCGATACTTCCGGAGTTACATCGCTACCCGCTTCATTTGATGAATCATGAATAGCTTTAGCTGTTGCCGAAAAATGCTGGCCAGGTCTTTGTAAAGGTCGAGTTGTTGAAATGTTAACCGTCGCACCTAAGCCACCACTGGGCACATCAGCACGAGCAGTTTTAAATACTTCTAAGGCACTAACACCTTCTGAGGCAATGTTTTCCAGATTATACGAACGTGAGTTACCCGTTCCAGGCATTTGGCGACCATTAAGTGTTACCAAATTAAATGAAGGGCCAAAACCACGTACGGTAATTTGGCTTCCTTCGCCGTTTGCACGACTCACCGACACACCCGTAATACGTTGCAGTGACTCTGCTAAGTTAGTATCAGGAAATTTACCCATTTCTTCAGCAGAAATAGCATCGACTACCCCTGATGCATCGCGTTTCATATCCATAGAGCGGATAAGTGAACCGCGAATACCTTTAACTTGTATTACTTCAATTTCAGGTTCCACAGTATTTTGTTCTGCTGCATGGGCGATATTCAGCGTGCTTGCAGCGATGATAAGTGACACAGAAGCCGCTAGTGGGCTTTTTTTAAACTTATTTGTGTTCATAATTGCTCTGCTTTTACTTAATTTATTACGGTAAGTAGGTACTTGTAATTCACTACCTACCACTGAATTAGGGATTACGGGTTAGCGATAATCACGTTGTCTATACGGTAAACAGCGCCTTCACCTGTCCCCCACGCTGGAAACATCATAAGTACATTGATATCGCTAATGTCTAAACCGGCAGCAAACAGTGACTGTAATGTAAATGTGTAGGTTTGCCATTGGCCATTAACGGGTACTTCCCCCTCAACGCTTTGTGAAAGAGGAAGCTCTACCGCTGTTGCTGCGCCTGTTGACTCAATTTTAAATGTCCATACAGCGTCAGGATTATTTGGCGGGGTTACCACTTTCATTTCAAACTGCACAACGCCATTAGCTAGTATTGCTGATGCATCGAAAGAGATGCCGTCGTCGGCTAAAAAGCCCATTACCGTTGGCGCAGAGCCAATAACAAATTCAGCTACAGTACCGTGATCAGCATCGTCAATTTCTTCTGTTGGGGTAGAGCCGCCACAACAGTCCCAAATGCTCCACATATCTGCGGCAGTATTTTGGAAAATAGTGATTTCATCGCCTGCTGATGCACTAGGATCGTACATCTTAGCGTTATCAACACGGTAAACCGCACCTTCACCTGTGCCCCATGCTGGGAATATCATTACTACGTCAATGGCACTTACATCTAAACCTGCGCCCGCTAAGTCAGCGAATGTAAAGGTGTAAGTTTTCCACTCACCTACAATAGGTGCATCGCCAGCATCTGTTAATGGTAATTCTACCGCGGTATCACCCTCATTAGATTCTATTTTCATTAACCAAGTGGCATCTGGGTTATTTGGGTTTGACATCACTTTCACATCAAACTGTAGTAAACCATTTTCTAAAATGCTGGTTGCATCAAATGGAGTACCGCTACCACCAGCAGATGAACGAGTACTAAAGCCCATTACAGTGGGGGCTTCGCCAATAGTGAATTCTGCGGTTAAGCCGTGTCCTGCATCGTCCATAACTTCTGTTGGAGTAGAGCCGCCACAACAATCCCACATCGGCCAATCTAAGTTTTGTCCATCTGTAAATAAGTCTACTGATGGTGATTCACCTACATCGCCCTCAATAGCCACGTTGGTAATTAAATATTTAGCGCCTTCGCCAGTTTGCCATGCTGGGAATACCATTAATACATCAATGGCACTTAAATCTAAGCCTCTTTCTTGTAGTAGAGAAAGCGGAAATGTATAGGTTTGCCATTGGCCTGTAACCGGTGTTACGCCTTCAACACTATCGCTAAGCGCTACATCGCCTGTATTAGGTCCGCCATCACCCGCTTCGGCTTTTAATAGCCAAGTTGTCGAAGATGTTGGCGGCGTTACTACTTTCATATCAAAAGTTAATCGACCATTTAGATCAAGAAGGAGTGATGCGTCAAATGGAGATGAGGTGCCGGTAAAATCATCTGGGAAGTGACCACCACGAGTTGAAAAACCTAAAACAGTACCGTTATTATCGTTAATGTTAAACTTAATAGCGTCACCTTTTTCAGCATCGGTTATAGTTTCTGGTGTGGTTCCACCACAACAATCCCATGCGATCCAGTTGGCGTTTAATGTGCCATTGAATATATCAAGGTTTCTTGCAATGCCATCACTTGGTGGAGTAGGTACAGGGGCTTTACCTTCAACAAGTGCATCATCTAGGCTATCGTAACCTGGGCGCACAGTTTCACAACCTTTACCTGTGTCAGTATTTGCAGCGCATTGATAAACCCGTACGTAATCAACCTCAAAGCTTTGACCTTCTGCAAATGCTGCAGCGTCAACACCTAAGTTGTTTACATTTTCAGGCCAGTCACCACCAACGGCGTTATTTAAAATAAGGTAAAAATCTTTATCAAATGGGGCATTATCCCAGTGAGTGGTAAGTTCGCCATTACCTTGTTCAAAGTATTCAGCAAACCAGCCTTTATGTTTAAGGCCAACAGCCTCATCTTTAGAGTTGTAACGAACTTCAGAGCGACGTTGTGTGGCATATAAGTAGCCATCTACGTACCAGCGAATTTCGCCTTCTTGCCATTCAATAGCGTAGGTGTGGAAGTCATCTGCGGGATTCATTCCCTCAGGCAGAGTATAAGCTTTGCCTGAGCTTGAGTTATTTGGCCACTCGCGACCATAGTGAAGTGTGCCATGAATATTTGCTTCAACGGTGCCATCTTCAGCGACTGTTTTTAAATTTACCGCTTCTAAAATATCAATTTCGCCAGAGCGCGGCCAAGTGCCATATACTTCGTCGGTTGGCATCATCCAAAATGCAGGCCAGCTACCTTGACCTGACGGTAGTTTTGCACGCATTTCAAAGCGACCATAAGTAAAGTCAGCGTTGTAACGGGTATTTAAACGGGCTGACGTGTATGGTTTTTCTGCACCTTCTTCAGCAGGTAGGGCGACTATATTTAGTACACCGTCTTTAATAAAGGCATTTTGTTCACTGTCGGTGTAACATTGTTTTTCGTTATTACCACCGCCGGCGCAGTTTAATTCAAAGTTCCACTTATTTGTATCAATGCTTGTGCCATCAAATTCATCACTCCAAACCATTTGCCAATCTGAAACTGGCTGGGCAGGATCTACTTTTTCAAAATTGGATGTTGTCGCAGCATCGCCGCCACAGCCAGCCAAAGACGCTAATGATATAGCAGCCAAAAGGCGAGTAATGCGTGTTGTTTCAATGTTCATAACTGAACCCCGTTCAACTGATTATTGTCAGAATATAGTGTATTTGTTGATTTTGTCATTTTGTAAGCGCTTACATTTTTATGTGTGGTAAATGTAAGCGCTTACAAATGATATGGGGGATTTCAAATTTGGTCAAGAATTTGTTTATTTAATTTACAATTGGTTTACTTTAAATAAGCTGCTTTTGTTAATGTAGCAGCTCAAAAGCTTAGATAATGTAACAAACTAAGCTGAAATAGGCCCATTTCTCTGCTTAGTTTAGGCTAGTTGCTACTTTTTAAATGGTAACGTTAACAAATACCACAAGGACGCGTTTTGTTTTGGGTCGGGATATTGGGCTAAGCCGATGTTTAGTTTATTATCTGATAATGTGGCGCTGGTTTTGTAGCTGCCAAAAAGTCTATCCCACCAAGTTACGCTAAAGCCAAAGTTACTATTTGTTTCTTCGGGATTTTGGCTATGATGAATACGATGCAGTATTTGAGTCATTAAGATAAGCCGAAGTGGTTTTTCTATTGCATTGTGTAAACGTATATTGGCGTGGTTAAATAGCGCTAATCCATTAAGTGCAATTTCAAATATTAATACTGCAATAGCAGGTACACCCAAAGCGGTAACGGCAATCAATTTTATAAGTATGCTGAGTACAATTTCGATAGGGTGAAAACGCAAACCTGTGCTGGTATCTACATGCGCATCGGCGTGGTGCACACGATGCAAACGCCACAAAATTGGCACGTTATGAAATAACCTATGCTGCCAATATATAAGTATATCAAGCAGTAGCATGCTTAAAATAATAGCAACACTACTTGGTGTGGCTATTTGATTAAATAAACCGATACCGTGCTCTTGGTTATAAAGCGCTACGGCAGTTAAGCCTATGGGTACACTTAAGCGAGCAATTAGTGATGAAGCAAACACCAGTCCAAAATTAGCGAACCATCGGGTGTTACTTTTTATAGGCGATTTACGCGCAGGCATACGCGATTCTAGCAGCATCATAATAACCAAAATGCTAAAAAAGAACCCTAAACGCCACCAAATTTCATTACTCATTGGCTTGTGTAACCTCATCAGCTTCTCGGAGTTTTAACGTGTTATATCCTCCATGTATACGTGTAAAAATAGTAATAGCGCACGCAGTGGCAAAAATACTCGCCATTATGGCAAAGTGCTGCGGCCAAATACAAAAGGCAATAAATAGCGCTATGGTTTCTGTGCCTTCGGTTAAACCATTTAAATAGTAAAAACTTTTGTATTTAAACTGGGGTTTTTCGAGCTTAAATTTTTCGGCGGCTATGGCAAAGGCTAAAAAGCTTGAGCCTGTGCCTATAAAGGTGGCCAGTAATACGCTACCTGCAATGGCGTTTTGCTCGGGGTTTACCAAAATAAAGCCAAGCGGAATTGCCGCGTAAAATAAAAAATCGAGGGTAATATCTAAAAAACCGCCAGCGCTTGAACTTAAATTTGCATGGCGTGCCAATGCGCCATCTAGCCCATCTAAAATACGATTTAAAGCAATAGCCGTTAACGCTGCGTACCACATTTCATACGCAATTAATGGCACTGCTAATAGCCCTATTAAAAAGCCTGCCACAGTAAGTTGGTCGGGCGTTATGCCGCGCTTGTGCATTAACGCTACAACGGGGGTTAACAGTGGCTTTATTATTGGGGTGATGTATTTGTCTAACATGCTTGGTGCCTTGTACTTTTTGTGCGTTTATTTGGCTAAATTTAAGGTGATCAGTTTGCCGTTTGCGGCCTCTGCATCGCTATGATCGTGGGTTACCATAATAGCGGGCAATTTATGCTCGCGTATTTGGCTAAATACTAGCTCGCGCGTATCTACTCTTAATTGGGTGTCGAGCTTGCTAAAGGGCTCATCAAGTAAAATAGCTTTTGGCTCGCTTAATAGCATACGCAATAAAGCAACGCGGGCTTGTTGTCCACCAGAGAGGTTGTCGGGGTGGCGATTAGCCATGCCTTTTAATCCTACCTGTTCAAGGGCGTGCTCTATTTTTTCAAGGCGCCGTTTTTTATTGCCTTTAGGCATAGCAAAGGCAATGTTACCGCTTACCGATAAATGCGAAAATAATAACGCATCTTGATAAAGCACGCCTATGTGGCGTAAATGTGCGGGTAAGTTATTAATGTTTTTACCGTTAAGCCACACTTCGCCGTTTGCGCTAAAACCACTGGGTAATGTACCCGTAAGCCAATTTAAAAAGCTTGATTTACCACTGCCTGATGGCCCCATAATAGTGAGTATTTCGCCGCCTTTTACCTGCTCGTTTAAGCTTAGTAATTGCTCGTGTTGACGATAAAGCTCACAATTTTTAATCTCTAAAGATGACTGCATTAAAAACCTTTTAATTTATGGGTTAGCGATGTGCGCTTTTAAAAAGTACTTAGGTAAAACCCACGCCAGTATAAAGCCAATGAGTGGTAATGCCATTTGCATAATGGCATACACTGCACTGGTGCGCCTACTTGCGCCATTAGCAAGGGTGACCGCTTCGCTTGTTATGGTTGCTATGCGCCCGCCACCGGCTAAAAGTGTAGGCAAATATTGGCCAAAGCTAATGGCCAAACCAAGTGCGGCCGCAATTAAAATAGGGGCAAATAACTGGGGTAATTTTACTTGTAAAAACACTTTGCAGGGTGTTGCGCCAAGGCTTGCTGCTACATGAGCAAAACGAGGGTCTAATCGCCTATAACTGCTCGCAAGCGATAAAAACACATACGGCAGTACAAACAATAAATGGGTAAATACCACATTAAAAAACGCGGCCTGGTTATTTACTAATTGTTGCAGCCACACTAGGCCAAATAAAAACGCAATACTTGGTACAAGCAACGGTAAATAAATAATTAAGCTGGTAAAGCGCGACATGGGTTTTGCACTTAACTGCTCTGACTCTAAGCACAAAAGGGTAATAATAATGGCAAATAACGTAGTAACTAGCCCTATAGCAAGGGTATTATAAAGCGGGCTTTGCATTTGCATTAGCGCACTTTTAAAGTGAAGTAGCGTGAGCTGATCGGGCAATGCCGCCGGAAAACGCCAAAATCCGGCAACCGACCACATAATTAAGCCAATTAACGAGAGCAAAATAAAGCCAATTACAAATACTGTTAATGCGGTCGTTATTTTTTGCCAATAAACACCGCCATATTCTCGCTCGCCATTGGTTAGTAAATCACTAAATAATGCTTTTATAGTTTTTTCGCCGCCAAGCCAAAGAGCTAGTAACCCCCCAGTAAGTACAAGCTGCAATAATGCCCCCGCAGAGGCTTTAATACGCAGGTTTAAATCTACGTCGTTAAACCAATGCATAATGGCTACAGCCAATGTGGGTGGAGTATTTGGCCCCAAAATAAGTGGCATTTCTACACTTGCGCTGGCATAAGCCAATACGGCTAAAATCGGTAGGCGCAGTAATGGGTAAAGGCTTGGCAGAATCACTTTAAAAAAAGCAGTCATAGGGCAGTAGCCTAAATTAAGCGCTACTTTATGTTGTTGGCGCAGTTTTTTGCCAAGCTCAGGTTGGGCAAGCACACCTAGCGCCATTAACAGTAAAAAAGGCAGCTCTTTAAGGGTTAAGCCTAAAATTATACTTATACCAAACGCGTCATGCGGAAACATGCCGTTAGGGGCAAGTTCCCATCCACTAAACCAAGGCGATACTAAACGCGAGATCATACCCGAAGGAGCAATTAAAAAACCAACGGCTATAGCGGCTGCTGCGTGGGGGATTACGAGTATGGGACTTAGTAAACGCTGAATACGGTTAAGCCACGGGCTATTAAAAAATGCCGCTAAAATCATTAACGTAATGATAAAGGCAAGTAAGGTACTTATTAATCCGGTGCCAACACTTAGCATAACCATGTGTGTTAGGCCGGGTGTTTGCATAAGCATAGTAAAGCCATGCAGGCCAAGTGTTGTATGCTCAAGTACTGGTGCATAACCAAAAGCGGGCAATAGCACGCTAATTAGGCCACCTATTACCGGCAAAATTAGCAATGCCAGTAAAAAACGTGGGCTTAATTTAACTAATTTACTAAACATATCGGCGCTTTTGTGTGGTTTAAGCGTTGGGCTTGCTGCTAACTTATTTGAAACAACACTCATTGGCTTACTCCAAAACGCGCTTGCCAACCTTGCATAATAGCGTTTACCCAGCTTGGGTGTGGCTCGCTAAGCGTGCGTTTAATGCTATTTAAGGGTAACGCGCTTGGATGCGGTTCCACCGTTTTAAACAAGGCTTGCTGCTCTTGGCTCAATGTAGATTGAATCAATACACTTTTATCGCCCCATATAGGCGCTTTTTGTTTTTGAGCTTGCGCCTCTGGGCTTAATAAAAAATTAGCTACTAATTGTGCACTTTGTGCATGGCTTGCATTATAAGGAATAGCGACGAAGTGAGTGTTACTTAAACTGCCATCTTGCATTGCATAACTTCTTATACTTTTTGGTAAATCATAACGTTTAACGGCGGCGGGTACTTCGGGCGCTGAAAACGTAAACGCTATGCTTAGCTCGGTGTCGCCTATTAAGCGCCGCATTTGTGCGCCACTTTGCATAAAATGGCTGCCATCGCGCCAAAGTGTTGGGTGCAGTTGATTTAAAAAGTCCCATAATGGGTTTAATACTTGGGCTGTGTTTTGCACTGTAGCAGGCTGATTTAATTGCGCTTTAAGCGTTTCATCACTTTGTTGATGAAGCACAACAAGCGCATATTTTAAAAAGCTCATTCCTAAAAAGTCAGGGGGTTTGGGGTAACTAAAACGCCCTGGGTTTTGTGCGCTCCAGCTAAGTAATTGGTTTAGGGTTGTTGGTAGTGTGTTATTTGCAGTGCCGTCAATTGCTAAACTGTCGTAGTAAAAGGTGAGCGATGCTTGGCCCCAAGGTGCTTCCATTCCATTAGTGGGTATTCCAAAATCAAAATTAACCGCAGGGTTATTGCTAGGGTCGGTATAGCTAAAGTTAGGCAGCTTATTAGCCCATTGTTTAAGTAATAATGAGTGCTCGCTCATGGTGGCAAAGTTAGCACCGTTTATCCAAATTAAATCGACACTGCCTTGGGTGTGATTATTTGCTGATTTTTCAGCGAGTACGCGGCTAACGGCCTCGCTGGTGTCGCTGAGTTTTACATGCACTAACTCAATATTATATTTAGCTTTTACTTGTTTCACAGCCCATTGAATATAGGCATTTATTTGCGCATCACCGCCCCACGCATAAAAATATACGCTTTGGTCTTTACCTGAGCTTTCAACTTGTTGCCAACGGCTTTGTAATTGTGTACTTGCTAGGCTTTTAAAGCTAATAATAAGGAAAATGCAAAAGGCGACACAGAATAAGCTGTATCGCGATAATGTTTGCCAAAATTTACTGGCGAGCATTTAAATCCCAGTTGTAGTCTAAAAACTTAACTTTCATGTTGTTATTTTTAAGCGCTTTTTGCTGAGCGGGTGTCAGCTTTAGTGCTTTAGGATATTGCATAAAAAACTGCTGTAGCGTATTAGCGCCTTTAAAGCCTTGTTCAAAATCATCGCCGTACCACTTAAATATTGAAGACACACTTAGCGTGTTCTGTTGCGCTATATTACGAGTCATGTCTGATAAAAAACGTACCGTTTGCTCTTGCAATTGGCTTTCTAAATCAGTGGCTGTGTAGGCTTCTTCACGTAGTGCTGGGCAGCCAATACTTGCGCAATTTACAGCAAAGTGAATACGTGGATCATTGTATTTACCACTGCCACGTATTAAACCATGCTCTATATCATCAAGGCTGCGAGTTTTACCAAGTAATGGCACAAACTCTTTGCTCCACGGTGAGCTAAAAAAACTGCCTAAATCTTTAATTGATTTTAGACTTGGGTATTTTGTTAATATTAGCTCAACAGTAAAGGCGTTATACGCGTTGATTAAAAACGCCAGCTGCTTAGGTTTTTCCCATTTATCAAACTCATTTTGCGTAACAGCCGATAGCGAATCTAAATAGGCTTTAAGTTCGCTGCGCTTAGCTTTTATTGCTGTGTAATCAACCTCAGTGCTGTGACCATGATTAATAGCTACAACATGCTTGTTTAATAATGCATTCCAGTTGTCATGCATGTTTTGAGCTTTGCTTGCAAAGGATGTTGCAAGCAAAACAGACCCTAACAATAGCGCTTTTAAAGGTGTTTTAAACATATTAGCCTCTGCGCCAGGCATGGTATTTTTCCAGTATGTTTAGTACTTTTTCAGGTGCGTGAGCACGTTTCCACTCACCTGCTGCGTATTTATTACCTTCGGCCCATGTTGGGTAGCTATGAATGGTGCCTAATATTTTGTTAAGCCCTAAACCGTGTTTCATTGCCAGTACAAATTCAGCAATTAAATCGCCAGCGTGCTCAGATACCACAGTGACACCGAGGATTTTGTCTTTACCTTTAGGGGTGATCACTTTAATAAAACCGTTGTTAGCGCTCTCGGTAATGGCGCGGTCTAGCTCTTCAAATTCAAAGCGAGTGATTTCATAATCTATGCCTTTATCAATAGCGTCTTGCTCGTTTAAGCCAACACGTGCTACTTCAGGGTCAATAAATGTAGTCCACGGGATTACACGGTAATCTACTTTAAACTTTTTAAGATTACCAAATAAGCCATTTACTGCTGCGTACCAACCCTGATGAGCGGCTACGTGCGTAAACTGATACGGCCCTACAATATCGCCCGCGGCAAAAATGTTAGGGTAAAGCGTTTCAAGGTATTCGTTAGTAACTATAGTGCGGTTAGTTTCTATGCCAAGTTCTTCAAGGCCGTAACCTTTAAGGCGAGCGCTTCGGCCAACAGCACATAGTAGTTCATCGTATTCAATATCGATTTCGGTATCGTTATGTTTTACCACAATGAATTTTTTACCGTCGCGCGCTTCACAGCGTAGTGCCTGATGCGAGGTTAAAATGTTTACGCCATTTTCTGTCAGCGCTTCGTGAGCAAAGGTAGACACTTCTAAGTCTTCTTTGATCATAATGCGCTCGCTCATTTCAATTTGCGTAACATTTGAGCCTAAACGGGCAAAACTTTGTGCCAATTCGCACCCAATTGGACCACCGCCAAGTACAACAAGCTTTTTAGGGGCTTCTTCAAGCTCAGCAAATTTAGTCCATAATGTATCGCTGGTGACATATCCGGTTTCTTCAATACCAGGCAGTAGCGGTACAAATGGGCGTGCGCCAGTGGCAATAACAATAGTACGGGCGGTTAACGTTTGCGTGCCGCCATCGTTAAGCTTAATTTCTACAGTCCACGGGTCGATAAGTTTGGCGTAGCCTTTAATTACTTCTACGCCTAAGTTTGTGTAGCGCTCAACACTGTCGTGTGGGGCTATATCGGCAATCACTTGCTGTACACGTGCCATTATTTTTTTAAACGAAAACTGCGGTGTCGTGCTTTGTAGCCCATATTTTTCAGCTTGGCGCATTTGCTGGGCTACTTTTGCACTTTTAATAATAGCTTTACTAGGTACACAGCCAGTGTTTAAGCAGTCGCCGCCCATTTCGCCGGCTTCAATTAAAGTTACTTTGGCTTTAACTGCTGCTGCAATATAGCTGGTGACTAAGCCGCCTGCGCCCGCACCAATAACAATCATGTTGCGGTCGTATGTTTTGGGTTTAGTGTAGTTTTTATAAACACGGCGCTTTTTTATTGCATTTATTAGGCTTTTTGCAATTAACGGGAATACCCCTAATAACGCAAACGACAAAATTAAATCCAGCGATAAAATACCCGATAAGCTATCTATTTGTGCTAATTGAGTACCAGCGTTAACAAATACAAAGGTACCCGCCAGCATCCCGATTTGGCTTACCCAGTAAAAAGTCCATGACTTGATAGCGGTTAAACCCATTAATAAATTAATTAAAAAGAACGGAAAAACAGGCACTAAGCGCAGCGTAAATAGGTAAAATGCACCTTCTTTTTCAACCCCAGTATCTATAGCGGCTAAACGTTCAGGAAAGCGTTTTTTTATGGTATCGCGCAATAAATAACGTGACACTAAAAATGCCAACGTAGCACCAATGCTTGAGGCAAACGAGGCAACTAATAGGCCTTGAGCCAAACCAAATAATGCACCAGCGGCTAGCGTTAAAATGGCTGCACCGGGCAGTGATAGCGCGGTCACTAATATATAAAGTAAAAAGAAACCCCCGATCACCAAAAACGGTGATTGAGCTTTGTACTGATCAAATTGCGCCATTGACCCTTTTAGCCCGTCAAGGGTAAGAAGCTGGTTTAGGTCATAAAAAAAGAATAAGCCGACACCTATCGCCGCCAGTAATAACAAACTTAGTTTTTTTAACATGTTATCTCTCAAACGGTTTAAAATTGATGGGTAAGCGTAAGCTTAGCGTTAATTGGTAATTCTGGGAACGCGAGTGTCGCGCCAAAATAGCCACCTTCAAATACAGGGCGCCAGTTTTGCTGATCGGTAATATTATTTACATCAAGCCTCAATTTAGTTGCTGAGGTAAACGCATAGCTGGTATTAACATTTAAGGTGTGCTGATCGCGAATGTATACGGTAGCCAAAAAGTCCAATGGGTAGCTTTTAGTATACAGGGCAGAAAATCCAGCCTGCCACTGAGAAGTTATTGTATAGTTAGCGTTTAAGCTTAACGATTGCTCTGGGATCCCTTGTACTTGACGGTTTGAGGGAGCAAAAGCTGTGTAACTTGGTGCACCAATGCTGTTACCCGCAATAATATCGGGACGCGAATTATCAAACGCATCGGCTATTTGAGCTGAGTCTTGGCCTGTCGCAGAGTTATCATAACGGGCATCAATATAACTGTAGCCTGCGCTTATCCAGTAAGGGTAAGCGTCGTAAAATACTTGGCTTTCAAATCCGGTTGTACGAATGCCAGTATTGCTACCATCGCGATTACGTAAGCTGCGGCGTTGGCTAAATACAGCAGCATCTGCATACCAGTCGCTTTGTGTTGGCGCATATTTCACGCCAAACTCGACTAAAGTATTTTCCGTAGCAAAATTTTGTGCGCTAATTGTATTGTCACCACCTAACGTATTACCGCCGGCCATGCTGTTAGAGGTGGCTTCGTTATAACTTGCTGCCGCATAAGTGGTTAAATCGTCATTTACTGAGTAATTAATGCTCAGCTGCGCTGATTGCAGTGTATCGTTAATGCTATCACTAGCGGCTATTTGCCCTTGAGGTGCAATCGGGTCATTTGCTTCTACGTCATAGTAATCAACACGATAACCAGCACTAGTACGTAAGCTGTCAGTCCACTGTGAGTCTTGTTGAATGGCAATGCCGGTTTGCCATGAGCGTGAATCTGTAGTGTCTGATAAGTTAAAATCACCACTGCCATCATTGTTAATATCGTACTGACCACCAGGGGATACATATACACCTGGGCGCAGCTCTACCAAACGTGCCTTTTGTGCATCAGTTAATGGAATGCGGCGGTTTGAAAGTGGGCCGGTTAAATCAATAGGCGTATCGGCTTCGGTGGTAAATTGGCTGTAACCCAAGACTTTATTGTAACGTACATCAACAGCGAATAAGGTTTGCTGCTCATCGCTCCATTGATACGTGAGTTCAGTACGGTTTTGTGCGGTATCGGCGCCATCAATTATTTCAACAAAACTATTTTGTGCTATTTCTTCGCGCTGCAAATGCTGAAAGTAACTAATGTTTTTAATCGACATCACATCAGACAGTGCGCGCTTATAAATACTATGAACTAAATAAGTGGTTGCTTGATTGAGATTATCAGGGTCGGTAAGCACACGGCTGGTATCTATTTTTACTTGCCCTGTAGGCGATATAATAGAGCCTGCGCTAGGAACTGTGCTGCCATTCGCTTGTAACCCTTGACCAGTAATGTAAAGATTATGATCGATAAGCGCTTGGGTAGGGCGGTTTATACCAGCGTTATCGGTAAATTCTGTTTGGTACAGTTCAAAGTTAATGTCCCAACTGCTTTTGTCATCCGGTAAAATTTTTAATGCCGCAAACAAGCTATCACTTTGTGTGGCTGAGTAGTCATAATAACTACCCTGATCAATATGCTCATAGCTAACACGTAAGCCAATTTTATCCTCAACAATCGGTGCGTTGTAATCTACTTGGGCGCTATACTTATCCCAACTTCCTGCAGACACCTTCACATTGCCTTTACGCTGATCAGTTGAAGCTGTCTTAGAGTGTAAGTTTACAAAGCCACCGTTACGTTGGCTTGAACCAAACAATACAGGTGGTGCGCCTTTAACTACGTCTATCTGTTCTATCGCATTAAACGACAACGGCACACCAAAACCATTATTACCTGCTTGACGTCGAGTGCCATCTTGAAATAACTCCCCTAACTGGCCGCGGATCGTCGGCAAGCTTGGTGCACCAAAACCACTTGCAGCGTATGTATTAGGACTTACAGCGAGCACATCGTGCAATGTTGTTATATTTAATTGCTCAATTAAGTCTTTAGAGATAGGCGTCACAGAGCGAGCTATGTCTTGCAGTGCTAAATTATCACCAAAAGGGCCGTTTACTGTGGTGTTTTTAATAGAGAGGTTTTTAGATTTAAGCGCTTGACCTGCCACCTCAATTCGCTCAATGGGGTCAGAGCTAGCTGTTTCATTAGCCTGAGCAGCTAAAGCTACATTTAACAGGGGGGCGAGGGTTAAAGCTAAATACGTGTATTTCAAATCGTGTTTCTCTATTTTTATATGTTGATGTACACAAAAGACCAAGACAGGTAAAAATATCTTTCAATCAATTGCTAAAAATTTTTATTTTTTATCTTAGCGCTTAGATAATAGTGCCTTTAAACAAATCAGCTTAAGATTAGTTTAGGTTTAATTATTTGAAAATAAAAAAACGATTATACGGTCTTACTTGCCAATTAGTTTATTTATATCTTTTTTAAGGAGATTTTATGACAGATTCAATCAATACAGATGTTCAAACTCGTTTGCAATGGTCACTTTTATCGCTGCGCTTAGGGGTTTTCATAGTTATGTAAAGGGCCTGTTTATCTTTCGAGGTTGAATTTGCAGCTGTATGTTTGGCTTTTAGACAAGGTAGAGCCTATGTAGTGTGGTTATTCCCCATAAATAGGCGATAACGCAGCACAAATGCCAAACAGACGCTGCCCGAAGGGTTCTGCCTAGGGGCGATTTACTCTTTGTTGCCTACATGGATGTAGGTAAGGGGCGTGAGCAGGACGCGGAAGCTTTGCTCGGTTTTTACTTATTCTTACATGGATGTAAGCCAGTAGAATAACGCAGGAGCAGTTATCGAGCCCACTAGGCTACAAACTTCGCGCCGCGATTAAATCGCCCCTAGCTTGAACAAATTTCAATCTGCAAAGGTCAACAGGCCCTAGTGGACACTGGATAAATTTGTAAATCCGGGGCATAGTGCCCGTATTTTTGAACATTTTTATGGGATCAGTTTCTCTACCGATACTATTGCTTATATTTTAGGTGCACTGCAATTATTGTTAGTGATAGCATTTTTAGTTGGTTTTAAAAAACGTATCACTTACAGTGCTATTTTTATAATGCATGGACTATCAACGCTTTCTTCTTACAATCAGTACATTGATGGCTTTAATAATTTACTGTTTTTTGCGGCATGGCCTATGTGGGCTGCGTGTTTTGCGCTTTATTTATTACGCGATCAAGACGTAAAATTTACCGTTAAATCATAAGCAAAAAAAATGGTTATAAGCGTTAGCCTATAACCAATAAAGTACACAGGGAGTGTAGGAAGTTCTGTTGAGCACAGTAAGCGGTTAGCAAGCCATTTACTGTGTGTGACTAAAAGCACTTACTGGTGCTTTAATAAATACGTACAATGATAAAAGCAAAGCTAATGCCAATTTTTAAACACTTGAATTTTATGGTTATTTATATTGTTTGGATTGTGGCTTTGCATAATGCAGGTAAATTTTTCTATATTGCAACTGTAAAGGTTACCGACTTTGCAATATGAAAAAATGGCACTGTTTTGGAATCCGATTCGACTAAAAGCAGCGCTGATTTAAAAATCAGCGGCTACTTCAAATTCTAATCGTTCATGACTAATAGGATGGGTAAAAGCTAAATACTCGGCATGCAAATGCAGTCGTTCTGCCTTTTCACCGTAGTGAGTGTCGCCCACAATGGGTGTATTTAACCCTAAGTGGTGGGCACAGTGAACACGCAATTGATGAGTACGTCCTGTTTTAGGATAAAGTTGTAAGCGGGTGGTATTATTTTTACGTTCCAGTACCTGCCATGTTGTTAATGACGGCTTCCCCGTTTTGTAACACACCATTTGCCGTGGCTTATCATCAAAATCAAGCACTAAAGGTAACTCTATAGTGCCACTCTCAGCAGCAATATTACCCGCCACTAAAGCAACATAACGCTTTTCTACACTACGCTCTATAAACTGTTTTTGCAGTGCTTTATGCACCCGTTTATTTAACGCAATCATTAACAGCCCTGAAGTCGACATGTCTAATCGGTGCACAATAAGTGGCCCCGAAGCGTGTGGGAGCTGAGTTTTGATTCGCATATATACCGAATCGTCAATATTAATGCCTGGCACAGATAAAAATTCAGCAGGTTTATTTACCACCAACAAATCATCGTCTTGATAAACAATCGTTAGGTCTTTACCCTGTGCAGGGTTGACCAAGAGCGGGTTGTCTTCAACATTTAACCCCTCTAGCATATGCCCTAAAATAGGCTGGCATTTGCTGTAGCACGAAGGGTAATAATGTAAATGATGTCTGATTGCCGATTTAGGCGGCGCGCCCCACCAAAATTCGGCCATAGCCAGCGGCTTTAAATTATGTTTATAGGCATATTGTAATAATTTTGGCGCTGCACAATCTCCCGCACCTGAAGGCGGTGTGTGCTCGGGTAGTTTGGCAAAAATGGCGTTTAAATCGGTCACTTCGCCGTTTGCATTTAAAAACTGGTACTGAGCGAATAGCTTTTTTTGTAAATTTTTAGAGAGTACTTTACGGCGTTTTTTTAATCCGTTAATTTCCTCATCTATTGTGAGTTGTGCCTGTTCAAGCGCTGCAATGCGTGTTTGCCACTGTTGTTTTAATGCTTGTAGTTGTTTTTTCTCAACAATACTCTGCCCAGCTAATTGGTTTTTCAGCTTTTCAAACTCATCATTATTGAGTTGTTCGCTGGCAACTTGTCGTTGCTGTTTTCGCTGTTTTCGAGTTACTTGCATTGCTTGCTGCTTGGCGATAAGTTGTTGCTCATAGTGTTGGCGAGCAGTCACTAACTGTTGCTCAATTTGCTGATAATTATCACTGTTTTGCAAGGCTGTAATTTGCGCATTAATGTCGTTAATCACTTGGCTTTGCTGACTAAATTCTGCATCGTCTATATGTTTAAGTGCCACATTTGGCGCAAAACGCAGTTGCTCATCAATCCCCGCTATTTGCCCCGAATAGGCGCTAATAAAGCCTAGCTGTTGCGACTCATCTTGAACAACCAAGACGCCAAACATTTTACCGGCATCAATATCATCTGTATCTAAAATAGCCTTATCTAGCTTTTTTAATTGTTGTTGTAATTGTTTTGCAGCGGCAACGGCCAGCGGATGAGGTTTATAATAAAAGGGAAACGTAAACTGCTCAGGCAGTGCAAGGTTATCTATGTTTTCATTAAAAGTGGTAAAGCAGCTAGCAGGGTTTGACATGGCAATAGTGTGATTAGCAGTTATCAGAATAATTAGTCAGAGTGTAACATAAGCAGCGCTGTGCCACTAAGCATGCCTGGCATTACAAACATAAAGGCCAACATATTTATGTTGGCCTTTGGTATTAAGCTAATACTTATTTGTTAGCGTCTTTCACTGCTTTTAATTTAGCCGCATGGTCAATTTCAAATGCAGGCATGTCTTTTTTGCCTTCCATTAAGTAGTTGTCCATCCAACGCATTAAACGCAAGCTGTAATCGTACTGTGCCGCCACTTTACGGTTACCATGGCCTTCGCCTGGGTAGTAAACAAGGCGAACATCTTTACCTTGCACTTTCATGTAACGGTATAGTTCCATAGATTGCGCAGGGTGAACGCGAGGATCGTCTTTACCATGCATAATAAGCAGTGGCGTTTCAGATTGACCCGCCCAGTAAATTGGGCTGCGCTCTAGGTACCATTGCCATTTATCCCATGGGTATGAACGCGCATGAACTAGGTTCATTTCGTTTGAAATATCAGTAGTACCAAATTTAGATAGCTGATTAGTGACACCCACAAACATAACACTGGCAGCAAAGTGCTCAGTTAACTTTGTTGCGCCCCACGCTGATGCATAACCGCCGTAAGAGCCACCGGTAATACCAACACGTTTAGTATCAACTAATCCCATATCAACAAGGTGATTTTTAAAATCAACTAAGTCGTCAAACTCTTTACCTGCGTAATCGTTTTGACCTAGTTTAGAGTAATCTACGCCTTTACCTGTTGAGCCACGGTAATTAGGGTAAAATACCGCGTAACCACGTGCAGCACCCATTTGACCAGGACGCGAGTAGTTAGTTACCCAGCCGTTTTTATCATGACTTTCAGGGCCACCGTGTACCGACATAATTAGTGGGTAGCGTGTGCCTTTTTCATAATCGAGTGGGTAAACTAGTACACCATCAAGTTCTACACCGTCACGCGCTTTAAGCGTAATTGTTTCTTGTTTAGCAAAGCGTTTGTCGTTTAACCAGCTGTTTGAATCAGTTAAACGCTTTGCCTTGTTACTGCGCACAATAAAGACTTCGTTAGGGTGTTTTGCCGTGTTACCACGAAGTGCTAGGGTTTTATCTGAATCAGAAACACTTAGCTGTGAGGCAATAAATTTGCCTTCTTTTACTAGCTTCTTGTATTTGTTAGAGCCGGTTTTAATGCTCGCAACAAAACTTTCTGTGCCAACATTGGCAATAAAGTTAAGGGTGTTACATTTATGCGACCATTCAAAGTCAACAACGTGGCCCATAAAGTTAGGTAACCATTCAGTGATTTCTGCAGTTTTAGTATCGGCAATAAATAGGCGACCAGTTGCAGGGTCGTGCTTATCTTCTGCACCTAAAATAGCAATGTATTTACCATCATGTGAAAGCTCGGCATCGCCTAACTTACCTTCAGTTTTAAACGATAAGGTAACTTTGTTGCTAGCAATATCAAACAGGTGCCACATAGATTTTGTGTATTTATCATCAATCAGTGCGGTAGGTTGAGTTTTAACCAGTAGCTTTTCACCATTCGCAGCCCAATTAACGTCACTCACGTAGTTATCAACATTGAGTGCGGTAGGGGTAAGCGGCTTGTCGGCTTTAGCTAAATCTACAATAAAAAGCTGCTTGTTTTTAAGCCCTAGCTCGTATACTTCTGCTTTAAAGCCAAGTTTTTTAAGTTCTTTTTCTGACTTATCAGCAGCTGGCATTGCTAAAATAGCGACTTGCTTGTTATCAGGACTTAACTGATAGCTTGAAATAGATGTGCCTTTTAATGACATTACCGCTTGGGCTTGGCCGCCATCAACAGGTATTTGGTAAAGCGAAGTATATTTGTCGTCTTTTAATTTCGCTAAAAAGTAAATTGTTTTACTGTCGTTTGACCACTGTAGGCTTTTAATATTAACCGAACCGGTAATAAAAGGACGTTCAACACCTTTATCGTCAACAACGAAAAGCTCACTGTAATTGCTGCCATTTTCGTCAACGTAAAGCGTGCGAGGTAACGAACGGGTAAATGCAACACTGTCACCATCGGGGCTAACGGTTGTTTGTATTACTGATTTTACTTTTGGAATGTCTTCAACTGTAATTGCTGATTGCGCAAATGCAAGTGAGCTTGAAAGCCCAATTGCTATCGCTAAGCTAGTTTTTAGCATTGTTATTTCCTTTGCTTTATTAGATTTCAGCCATTATAGCAAGGTGTTCTCAATATACTAAAAAATGCGTTTAATCCTCAAAAGAGGACGTTTAATGAAAGCGCGACTTAAACCGCGCATACATTTATAAGCTCTTTTTAGGAGGTAGTGCCACGTTTGCAAAAATAAGTCCTGCCACCAGCGACATAAAGATTAAAAACGTTTGCTGACCAATATGATCTGCATAAACAAAGTCTTGGCCTTCAATCAGTGAGTTTAAACCAATATACGTTTTGCTCCCTGGTACCAATACAATTAGGCCTTGCATAGCAACAATTGAGGCCGGGGCATTAGCAACACGGTTAAATAAGTTGCTAAATACACCAACAGAAAATGCACCAATAAAGGTCCCTAACGTGTAATTTAAATCTAAATAAATAGCAGGCCCAATACTAGTGCCATAAGCTATAAAGCCTGAGGCAATAGACCACATTGCATGTTTAAGCTTTGTTCTAAAAATAACGATTAAGCTACTACACAAAAGTAAAATAGCGAGCCATGTAGTCCACTTTGGTAGCGGCTCAGGTTGTACGAAATCGGCTTGCCCAAAGACCGCAAAGCCAATAGCAAGACCAATAAAAGCCCCAAAATAAAGCTTAAACAGCAACATAAATGAGTCCATCACGCGTGCTGTGCCCGATACTAAGTGTCTGGCTGCAAGTTCAGCTAGGCCAAGTGCAAGGGCTAAACCGGGTATAAACACAATAATGGCAGAAAGTACAATTAATCGAATGTTGATGTGTGCATCTAAATGAACGCTAATAGCACAAGCAAGAATAGCCGACACTATTGCCACTAATGGCTCAAGCATATGGGCCACACGTTTCGAACGAGCCGACCACAATACAAATAAGTATACAACAAAGGTCAATAAACCAGACCAAATGACGTCATTCCAACTGGTGCCCATGAGCATGGCAAATGCGCCACCAGAGGTGGCAAAGGCAACGCCTGTCAGCATTCTGTTATAAGGATTTGGGGCATCAAAAATGATATCAAGTTGCTGATCAACCTCTTGCAACGTGAGCTCGTCATTGAGCATTTTATTAACTAAATCGTCGGTATCGGCAAGTGAACCTAAATCATGATCGCCTGGGTCAACGCGGGCAACATGGGTATATTCATCTTCATGGCCATCGGTCCAAATAACAAAGGTAACCGACGTGGGCGACATAACAAACGAAGATTTAAGATCTAAATAAGTCGCCACTTCCATTAAGTGGGCTTCTAAGCGATAGGCAGGGGTACCGTATTTATGGAGCATTTTGCCCAATTTAACGATAAATTTGCGTTTTTCAGTAAACGTTGCGGTTTTCAAATTTGTTTTGAACCAACTATTAAATAACTAAGCTAAAAATATAGGCAATAATGCTAAAATTGCCCAAGTTTATTTGCGGCGATTTTAAACACAAATCGCCGCCTGTCTAGTGATTTTTAATGTTATTTTTTATTTTTTTCTGCTATCCACTGCGACATATATTGTGTGCTGCGCATGGTATGGTGTTTGAGCATTTGACCCGTGAAATTTTTCATCCGGTGAGCATCTAAATTACTGCTTATTGAGTCAATTTTTTCAATTAATTGAGCACTTAACTGTACTTTGTCATACAGAGTATTAAGCAGAAGGCCGCCAGCGGCTTGTGCTTCGCTAAATTTAGCCTCGTTGTTGTATAAAAAAACTGCGGCATCTGCAAAAGCTTGCACATCTGCTGTTACCACACCTGGCCACGGCAACGTGCTGTGCATACCTTCGCTGCCAATAGGCGTGGTGATGCTTGGGGTTTGCATGATCATGGCTTCTAAAAGTTTACCTTTAATACCTGCCCCAAAACGCAAAGGAGCTAAGCAAATACGCGCACTTTGCATTACCTCATACGCATCATCGGCCCAACCTTTAATTAAAAAGCCGGTTTTAGGATTATTAAGCGCGGTGGCTTTTGGCGGTGGGTAGGAACCATAAATATGCAATTCTGCCTGCGGTAGTTGTTTGCGGATAAGCGGCCAAATTTTTTGTAAATAGAGTACCGCATCCCAGTTTGGGGCATGTCTAAAATTACCAATGGTCATAAAGTGTTGGCGTTGTTGATACGATTTAGTTTGCTCAGGTAAGGCACTTAAATCAACCATAAAAGGTAAGTGATGCAACACGCTAGGCTCAACTTTAAACACTTCATTGAGTAGTTCCATCTCATAGCTTGAGATAATTAAGCTGAGATCACAGCGTAAAATAGCGGCTATTTCACGTTTAGCGATGTCTGATAGTAAATCGCTGTGGTTGAATTCGCGCTCACCTTTATGCGCCTCATGGCGTGCATTACGCAGGCATTGTAAATCTTCGGTGTCTAAAATTTTAAGCGCATTAGGACAATGCTTATCTACGCGCCAGCCAAACTGCTCTTCCATCATAAAACGATCGAACATCACTAAATCGGGGTTGTAAGCTTTAACATAGTCATCAAAACTATCGCAGTTAAGAGCGATGCTTTGGCTGGTTATACCAAAGTCGGCAAGGTCAACCATGTGTTCGGTCGGCTGTGCGGGCGTGGCGAACTCAACATCCCAGTTTTGCGTCCTAAACGCATTTAGTAACGACATCATGTGCGTACCTGCAGCAGATGAATTGGGCTCTGGCCATACATAGCCAATTACCAGCACTTTTTTCATTGGCTAGATTCTCTAATTATTTGATGGAAAAACAGACTCAAACACAGTGGTATATTTTTAAAAGCTGTAACGGTATTTAAAAAGCAGAGTATGATTTCGAAAAACTAAAATGCTGCAAATTAATGGACATAAACAACCAATTTTAGCGTTGAGTAAATAGGCGTGTATTTTAGCGTATTCAGGCTACTTAAGTCATTACTTAGCTTAACACTTTATGAATGGTGCAAAACGTGTTTATATATCCGGTAATATTTAACAATAAAAAGGATAAAAACATGAATGCTTTTAGGCTATTAATTGCCTTGATAGGCTGCATTGTTTTATTGCCTGCAAGTTATGCAGAGCAAGGATATCAAACCCCTTCACCTGCACTTGCTACACTTGTAGATGCAAAGTTAGCCCCTACTAGCTCTTTATCAAATGATGGACAGTGGCTTGCTTTGTTTGAACGCAAGCGTGTTGTGTCACTAGATGAGCTGGCAAAAGAAGAGTTTAAGCTTGCGGGAATAAAGCTCAACCCAGCTAATTTTTCACGCTCCCGGGTTAGTGCCAAATACAGTGCGTTAGAACTTAAGCATGTAGAAAGTGGTACTGTGGTTAACGTGAATAATTTGCCACAGGGGATCATTCGCTCCCCTCGCTGGTCAGCAAATAGCAAGTATTTAGCGTTTATTGTTGAACAACCGGATAACGCACGGCTTTGGGTTTATAGCGTTAAAACCAAGCAAGCAAAGCAGTTAAATGAGCTTGCACTTAATTCAGTATTAACCGCTACACCTTATAAGTGGCTACCCGATAGCACAGCAATTGTGGCTAATTTAGCGGTAAACTTAGACAAACCAAGATTAACCAATGATACCCAAAGTACGGTACCAGTTATTCAACAAAGTAGCGGTGAAAAAGCCCCAGCGCGTACTTATCAAAACTTATTAACCAGCCCGTTTGATGAAGCACAGTTTAAATTTTATGGTCAAGGTCAACTAGCGTATATCACGCTTGATGGTAAGGCTCAGCAAATTGGTCGTGCTGGCTTATTTAAATCGTTTTCAATTTCGCCTGATTCAACCAATATTTTAGTCGCGACCATCGACGAGCCATTTTCGTATCAAGTGCCTTACAGCCGTTTTGCAACTACATGGCAAATATGGGGAATGCGTGGGTATGCTTTAGTCGAACTGGCTAAGCAACCCCTTGCCGACAACATTCCTCAAGGGTATGACAGTGTACGCACTGGTCGTCGTAATTTTGAATGGCGTGCTGATCAGGGCGCAGAGGTTATTTGGGCCGAAGCGCAAGATGGCGGCGACATGAAAACTGAGGTTGAGCATCATGATTACCTTTATAGTTTACGTGCACCGTTTAAACGCGAACCAAAGTTGTTTGCAAAAGTAGAGCGCCGTTATGCAGGTATAGAGTGGGGTAATGACAGCATTGCCATGCTAAGTGATTGGCGCTTTAGTGACAGACAAGTGCGTACTTATGTAATTCAACCACGTAATGCTGATAGCAATCGTGTGCTATTTTCAGAGCGCAGTTACAATGATGCTTACAAAGACCCTGGTAGTGCTATATATGAGCGTAACGACTTAGGAACACGTGTTATAAAAGTCGTTGGTGGACGTTACATTTACCTTCGTGGTAATGGAGCATCTGAGCAAGGAAATATTCCATTTTTAGATCAATACGATGTAAAAACAAACAGCTCTAAAAGAATTTGGCAATCTGCTGCACCTTACTACGAGCGAGTGCGTGCTTTATTAGACGATGAAGGTAAGCGTATTATTACTATTCGTGAATCTAAAACGCAGCAGCCTAACTTTTTCATTCGCGATTTAGATAAAGATAGCTTAACGCAACTGACCCAGTTTGAGCATCCGTATCCAGCATTTAAAGGGGTGACTAAAGAGCAATTACGTTATACCCGCGATGACGGCGTTGAGCTATCTGGTACGCTTTATTTACCGCCAGGGTATGACAAAACACAAGGGCCTTTACCTGTATTGATGTGGGCATATCCACTTGAATATAAAGATAAAGCGGTTGCCTCACAGGTGCGCGAATCAGAATACGAATTTACCTACATAGGTTACTGGGGCCCAATGCCTTATTTAGCTAAAGGAATTGCGGTATTTGACGATCCTAAAATGCCGATTGTAGGTGTTGATGGCAGTGAGCCAAATGATCACTTTAGAAAACAGCTGGTTTCTAGCGCTAAAGCAGCGGTTGATGTACTGGTTGAAAAAGGCATTGCTGATAAAGATAATATCGCCATTGCAGGGCACTCTTACGGTGCGTTTATGGTGGCTAATTTATTAGCGCATAGCGACTTATTTAAGGCAGGTATTGCCCGCAGTGGTGCGTATAACCGCACATTAACACCGTTTGGTTTTCAAGGTGAAGAGCGTGACTTTTGGCAAGCACAAAGTGTGTATGCAAACATGTCACCGTTTTTTCATGCTGAAAAAATTAACGAACCTATGTTAATGATCCACGGTCAAGAAGACCCGAATTCGGGAACTTTCCCAATGCAAAGTGAACGTATGTATGCAGCGCTTAAAGGTCTAGGGAAAGAAGCGCGTTTAGTGATGCTTCCTTACGAAGCTCACGGTTACCGTGCCCGTAAAAGCTTATTACATGTACTGTGGGAGCAAGAGCAGTGGCTTGATAAGTATTTGTTAAGTGATAACGTTGAACCAGTTGATATGGAAGAACAACCGATTCAGTAGTGTATTATGCCGTGAGATCAAGAAGATCCACTCTTAATCTCACGGCACTTAGAAAAAATAGGGCTTTCGAGCTGCGGGTCTCGGGCTAAGAGCATCGAGCTAAGTTCGGTGCTCTTAACCCGATCCTCGAAGCCGTTATTTCTAATTTACCGATAGGTATTTTTCCTTTACCCTTTCATTCAAAATTAACACCATTTTATTAACCTATTGCGAGCTTTAAATGATTGATGTAGCTGCACTTGCGGTATTTATTCCTACCTTCTTTTTTGTGTCTATTACGCCGGGTATGTGTATGACACTGGCCATGACTTTAGGCATGAGTATAGGTGTGCGCCGAACTTTATGGATGATGATTGGCGAGTTGCTAGGTGTCGCCAGTGTTGCGGTGGCTGCGGTGCTCGGTGTTGCCAGTGTTATGCTTAATTATCCCAGTGCATTTGATATTTTAAAGTGGGTGGGTGGCGCTTATTTAATCTACATCGGCATTAATATGTGGCGTGCGAAAGGAAAAATGTCGGTTGATACGCACAACACAACAGCCGTGAGCCGATATTCATTATTTTCGCAGGGGTTTGTAACCGCCATTGCCAACCCTAAGGGCTGGGCGTTTATGATTTCCTTATTACCTCCTTTTATTAATGTGCAATACAATGTTGCGCCACAGTTAGCGGTGCTGGTGGCTATTATTTTACTCTCAGAGTTTATCTGTATGATGATTTACGCAACAGGTGGCAAAAGCCTGCGGCTATTTTTAACCAAAGGCAATAATATTAAGTGGATGAATCGTATTGCGGGGAGTTTAATGGTGCTAGTGGGAGGTTGGTTAGCTTTGGGTTAAAAAAGAGCCCGAGGCTCTTTTTTATTTTGAGCATACAAAACCGCTAACCTTTTAATCTGAGTATGCTTGACTTTACAGCACTTTTAAAAACGGCGCAGTACGGCTTTTTGTAGATTGCGCAACCTCGTTTGGTTTACCTTGTGCAACTACTATCCCGCCTTCGTCGCCGGCTCCTGGGCCAATATCAATAACCCAATCACTGTTACTGGCTACTTGCATATCGTGCTCAACCATAATGACGGTGTTCCCAGCATCAACTAAGCCATTTAACTGCGCCATTAGCATAGCTACATCTTTTGGGTGTAGGCCTGTGGTTGGTTCATCTAAAATATAAAGTGTATCGCCGCGCTGAGTACGCTGTAGTTCAGTGGCAAGTTTAATACGTTGGGCTTCGCCGCCCGAAAGCTCAGTAGCAGGTTGGCCTAAACGTAAATAGCCAAGACCTACTTGTAGCAGCGCATTTAGCGCGCGCAAAATAATAGGTTCGTCGGCAAAAAATGTATGCGCTGATTCAACAGTTAAATTAAGCACATCGGCAATAGTTTTATCTTTATAGGTAATCTCGAGTGTTTTTTGGTTGTAACGCTTGGCGTTACATACAGGACAAGGCGAATACACGCTAGGCAAAAATAACAGCTCCACGCTTACAAAGCCTACGCCTTCGCAATTTTCGCATCGACCCTTTTTAACGTTAAACGAAAAGCGACCGGCATCGTACTTACGCGCTTTTGCCTCTTTGGTATTGGCAAACAGTTTACGTACGTGATCAAATAAGCCAGTGTAAGTTGCAAGGTTTGAACGAGGTGTGCGGCCAATGGCTTTTTGATCAACCGTTACCAGGCGCTTTATGTGTTCAATGCCGTGAGTTATTTGTCCGCCGGTTGTTATATCAATCTCTTGCTCGAGTAGCTCGGCTTCATCGGTAGGTATTTGTGGCTGCGATTTTTGCCCTAGTGCATTGTAAACCAATTCAACAAGCGCTTGGCTTACTAAGCTTGATTTACCTGAGCCTGATACCCCTGTAACACTTGTAATAACCCCAAGCGGAAATTCTACATTAAGTTTTTGTAAGTTATTACGCTCAACATTTTTAAGCGTTAGCCATGCTTTTGCTGGGCGTTGTTTACTTTGTATGTGAGTTTGTTGCGCTTCGATATTTTTAAATAAATACTGGCTCGTGTGTGAGCTGCTAATTTGCTTTAAGCCTTCAACTGGGCCGCTATAAACAATATTACCGCCATGGGAGCCCGCATTTGGCCCTACATCGACCACCCAATCAGCATGGCGAATAACACTTACGTCGTGCTCAACCACAAACACTGAGTTACCAGCGGCTATTAGCTCATCTAATGCGGCTAACAAGGCTTGGGTATCGGCAGGGTGTAAGCCTGCAGAAGGCTCATCTAACACATACACTACGCCAAATAGTTTTGAGCGAATTTGTGTTGCAAGCCTTAAGCGTTGTAATTCACCAGGCGATAACGATGGGGTGGTGCGTTCAAGCGATAAATACCCCAAA
This sequence comes from Pseudoalteromonas sp. KJ63-1, assembly GCF_055808145.1. Next base: position 562,513 of record NZ_JBVVRL010000002.1, read on the forward strand.
CCAAGTTTGGTAAGTGCTTCAACGCGTTTAAGAATGTCGCCCGCTATACGCTTTGCGACTATGGCTTTTTCGGGGTTTTCAGCGTTACTTTTAGCGGGGTGACTAGCAGCAAACCTTAACTTTTCTGCCAGCTCATTGAGTGTTAGCTGTGAAATTTCGCCTATATCAAGGCCCGCCACTTTAACCGATAACGACTCTTTTTTGAGTTTTTTTCCTTCGCACTGCGGGCACTGTGATATTTGCATATACTGCGATACGCGCTTTTTAGTACGTGGGCTTTGAGTGCTTGCAAACGACTGTAAAACAAAGCGTTTAGCACTTGTAAATGTACCCATGTAGCTAGGGCTTTCTTCATTTTTAATAGCGGCTTGGGTTTGCTCAAGTGTGTACTCAGGAAATACCGGCACCGTAGGTGTTTCGTCGGTAAATAAAATCCAATCACGGGCTTTTTTTGGCAGGGTGTTCCACGGTTTATTAATATCGTAGCCTAAAGAGGTAAGAATACGGCTAAGGTTTTTACCTTGCCAAGCAGGCGGCCATGCTGCAATGGCGCGCTCTTTAATTGATTTAGTGGGATCGGGCACTAGCAGCTCTTCGGTTACGTTAAATACACGGCCAATACCGTGGCACTCTGGGCAGGCGCCTTGTGGGGTATTAGGTGAGAACGCATCGGCGTAAAGTATGCCTTGCCCTTTGGGGTATTCGCCTGCACGTGAGTAAAGCATTCGCAGCGCGTTAGAAATAGTGGTTACACTACCTACCGATGAACGTACCGAGGGTGCTCCACGCTGCTGCTGCAGTGCGACCGCTGGTGGCAGGCCTTCAATCGAATCTACATCAGGCTCGTCTACCTGATCAATTAATCTGCGTGCATAAGGTGAAACCGAGTCAAGATAACGATGCTGCGATTCGGCAAATAATGTTCCAAAAGCGAGCGATGATTTACCTGAGCCCGATATACCGGTAAAAACAACAAGTGAATTACGAGGCAGGTTTACATCCACATCTTTTAAGTTATGAACACGCGCGCCTCTTACTTGAATGCTGTGCTCTGGGTTTAATAAAGCCGATTGTATCTTATTAACCTCATGTGACTTTTTAGGTGTGGTTGCCATGTAATATATACTCCTGTGTAATAATCCTGTGTTTATTAATGTTCTATAAAGTATTAATACTAATGCAGTCTTACTGAATGAGCGCTTAGCTATATGCTTATTTTTCGTTTACATAACAGAAAAACTGCAAGTATAAACTTTAACCAAAAACAATAATATTAAGTGACTGAAGCGTATTGCGGGGGATTAAATGATGCAGGTAGAAGTTTGGCTAGGGTTGAAATAAGTTAACAATTTTAGTTATGTATTTATTGTTTTGCTTATTTGCTAGCATTTTTATGCTGTTTAATTAAATATGGGCTCAATAATACTTAAAAAGCACAAAAGGCGGTTGGCTTTTTCTGTGTAGTCGCTTATTCTAGCTGCGTAATTTAGTCATTAAATGTAACTTTAAAGTTTACTAATAATTTATAACTTTCCTCAATCCGCAAAGGTATGCCTCGTTTGAACCACATAGCAAAACAAAAAGCCAACTCTGTATTTTTAGTAGGTGTCGTTTGAAAATACCTAAACGCTTACAGCCATTAGTTGATGATGGTTTTATTGATGAAGTTATCAGCCGTTTGATGAGCGGTAAAGAGGCCGATGTATTTGTAGTCGCCTGTGGCGATGACATTCGCTGCGCTAAAGTATACAAAGATGCCAGTAAGCGCAGTTTTAAAAAAGCTGCACAGTACCAAGAAGGACGAAAAGTACGTGGTGGCCGCCAAGCCCGTGCTATGGGTAAACGTTCCAGCTATGGCCGTCAATTAGAAGAAGAAATTTGGCAAAATGCCGAGGTTGACGCACTCTCGCGTTTATCCTCAGCAGGTGTTCGGGTACCGCAAACTTACGGCTGCATTGACGGTGTATTGCTAATGGAACTTGTAAGCGATGATGAAGGCGATGTTGCACCACAACTTGGCGCAGTTGATTTAACCGAGCAACAAGCCATTGAGCAACATACATTAATGATGCATTACATCAAGCTCATGCTGTGCGCAGGGATTATTCACGGTGACTTATCTGAATTTAACGTACTTGTAGATAGTAACGGCCCGGTAATTATTGATTTACCCCAAGCGGTTAACGCCTCTGCTAATAATAGCGCCGAGGCGATGTTTGCCCGCGATGTAAATAACATGCGCCGCTATTATGGCCAATTTGCACCTGCCTTATTACACACGCAATACGCCAAAGAAATGTGGGCATTGTTTGCAGATGCTAACTTAACCCCGCACTCAAAACTCAGTGGCGAATTTGAAGACGACAGCGAAGCGGCAGATGTAGACTCAGTACTTGACGAAATTCAAGCCGCCTTTGATGAAGAGCAAGAGCGTAAAGAACGCATTCGCGACGCCGATGAGCAATAACCTTTAATTGACATGCTGAGTTTTGACTCTTAGATCAAAAGCTAGGGGGCTAGTAAGAGCGATCAGCGGACATTCAGGAGATTTGCCGCCAGCTAAGTAAAGCTAAGAGGATACTTCCCCTTTTTCTACATGACGAAATAACTCATCCTAAGCATAATATATATAGCTAGCAATAACTTATGCTTTTTGCTATTAATAGAAGCTCATAAAATAAGGACGTTTTTGCGCTAAAGAGCTAAAGGGGTCAAAGAGCTAAAGGGGTCAAATCTTGACTTCAGACATTACACTCCTGACAGTTTGCAAATGGCACTTATGCGAAGTTCGGTCTATTTTGATGTACATGCTGTTTCAAGTATCCGGTAGGAGAACAAATTGATAATCCCCAATAAGCTAAAAGTGAATGATGAAGTTAGGATAATTGCGCCTTCTAAAAGTTTGTCAATTATTGATAAAAAGACGCAAGAAATAGCAAACACTAGGTTTAAAGAGCTTGGCCTCACATTGTCATTTTCAAAGAATTGTGAGTCTATAGATGATTTTTCGTCTTCATCTATAGAAGAAAGAATTGAAGACTTACATGAAGCATTTTTAGATAAAAAAGTAAAAGCTATCTTTACTGTCATTGGGGGCGATAATGTAAATCAATTACTAAAGTATATTGACTATAATATTGTTAAAAGAAATCCAAAAATTATATGTGGATACTCTGATACTACAGCTTTATCAAATGCATTATTCCACAAAACAGGGCTAGTAACGTACTCTGGGCCTGCATATTCAACTTTGGGGATGCTTAAGGGGATTGATTTCTCAATAAATTATATTAAAAAGTGTTTATTCTCAAATGATCCTTATGAAGTTATAAACTCCAAGCAATGGAGTGATGATGCATGGTATATAGATCAGGAAAAAAGAAACTTTTATAAAGACAATGGTATAGAAGTCTTAAATCATGGTAAGGCAGAAGGAAAAATAGTTGGAGGCAACCTTTGTACTTTAAATTTGCTTCAAGGAACTGAGTTTATGCCTGACTTAACAAATTCTGTATTGTTTCTTGAAGATGACGAGTTAACATCTCCTTCAAATTTTGACAGAGATCTGCAATCGTTAATTCATCAAAAAAATTTCGATAGGGTTAAAGGCATTGTCATTGGAAAATTTCAATTAAAGTCAGAAGTATCAGAGACCTTGCTTAGAAAAATTATACAATCCAAACAAGAGTTAGCATCAATTCCAGTGCTTTACAATTTAAACTTTGGACATACAACACCCCATATTTGCTTTCCTATTGGTGGATTTGTGAAAATAGATACGAAAAGTCGTAAGCAAATAATAATAGAAAAACATTAGGTCTTGAAATTCTAGGCATTAGCTAGATTTCTTAATAAGTTAGTTCGTTGCAGATTTAATATTAAAGATAATGGGATCGGGTCTGCTTCTTTTATATGAATGACCCCTTCTGGCACTGAGTCGAACTTCGGCAAAGAGCGATAACCAGACATTCAGGTGGGTTGTAATTGTCTTCGTAATAATAAAAGAATACTTTCCCTTTTTCACATGTTTAAATAAGCATAATACTTATAACTGGTAATAACTTACACTATTCTGTGATTTACTTCGAGCATGAAAAACTTGATGAACTGTGTACTGAGTTGACAAAAAAAGGTTTTCAGTTTGAACAACAGCCGACAGAGCAACGGTACCTGTGGAAAGAAGCAATACTTAAAGATCCGCCTGGTAATAAAATCCAACTTTACTGGGCAGGTGAAAACCGCTTAAATTTTCCTTGGAAAGTTGAGAAACGCATATAAAAAGTGACTAAGTTTATGAGCGTCAGCTCAGCACACAACCATCACTCAGTAATGATACCTTCAAAGCAGTCCTTCAGTGTGATAATTTTTTTAAAAAAGTATCTGTTGTAAAGTTAAGAAAAGCTTTCACTTTAGGTATCTTTGCGCGATGCTTTGGATATAGCACATAAACATCGATATCACTCATACCCCATTTGGGAAGGATGTTGATTAATTCTGCATTGCTGATTGCTTTTTTACACATATAGCTGGGTAAGAGTGCAATACCTTCACCGTCAATAGTCGCCTGCTTTACGACAGAAAAATCATCAACAGCAAGCCTTGGATTTAGCTGAACTATTTCTTTTTTTCCTTTGATATAAGCTCTACCTTATTATCGCTACCAAGCATACGCATTAACAATAAGTGATGATTACACAGCTCACCAATTTCTTTGGGCTCATTGTTAAGCTTTAAATAGGAAGGGCTTGCATAGAATTTTCTTTGAGCACTTCCTAATCGTTTACCAATTAAACGTGAATCATCTAAGTCACCAATCCGAATTAAAAGATCAAAGCCCTCTTCAATAAGATCAACTTGGTGATTAGCTAAACTTAGTTCTATATTGATATCGGGGTATTTGCGTAAAAATGAAGAGATAACCGGTTTGATGATTTGCTGACCTATAGTCACCGATGCGCCAATTCTTATCGTGCCTTTATAACTGTGAAGTATTTCAGAAACGGTAGCATCAGCTAAATCGATTTCCTCACGAATGCGTTTGCAATGTGTTAGAAAGCGTGTACCTACCTCTGTTAAATTTTGTGAGCGTGTTGACCTTTCAAGCAGTGTCACCCCTAATTTTTGCTCCAACCGAGATACCTTGCGACTAACATTAGCTTTAGGTATGCCTAAACGTTTAGCACCAACAGTAAAACTACCAGCCTCAACCACTGCAAGGAAAACTAACAGGTCATCCACATCATAATTCATATAATTTCTAATTGTTGTTGAAAGTGGAATTATCTTATCAAAAAGCCCTTATATATAAAACAGTAAATAGCGCCTATGATTGCTTTATTAACAGATATGACAGGAGTATGAAATGCATATACTTTCAAAAAACACACTCACTTTGGGAGGTTTTGCAGGTTTACGCGAACATCGATTAGTGACAGACACACAGCTTTTTGGGCAACGCAAATCACCTGAAACATCAGAAGGCTTAGGCAATTTTGTTTATTTGGCTGATGCACAGTTTAACCCACATGGTGAAACAGGTATGCATTCGCATATGGAGATTGATGTAATTTCGGTGATGATTGATGGTCAAGTTAGCCACGAAGGATCGTTGGAAAACGGTCAAGGTCTTGAAAAGGGGGATGTGCAGGTGCAGCGGGCTGGTGGAGAGGGCTTTTCGCATAATGAAATCAACCCCGACAGCCAAAGAAATCGAATGATACAACTATGGGCATTGCCTGAAGAGAAGGGCCAACCAGCGGGTTACAAATATTACTCGCCAAAAGATCAAGGTGTAACACGCATCTATGGGGGGAGCAAAGAGCAGTCCGACACATTCAATAGCTCGACAATTATCGACATCATAAAACTTGATGTCGGCAAAAGCATTCAATTACCAAATGAGTCTTTGGTATACGTAACAGATGGAAGCGCTGAATTTACTGAAGCCAATGACAGACAGGCTGTTCAAGACGGCGACCTAATTCGAAGCATTGATGCTGAAGTAAAAGCAATTACGCCACTTAGCATGATAGTCGTACATCAATAATTACAAAACATCAGGAGAAAGAAATGAATAAGTTTACTGAAATGCTAACTATAGATAACGCCGTTTTGGCAATGATAGACCATCAAACAGGCTTATTGGTTAGTTGTAGAGACCAAGATCCGCATTTGATGACACAAAATATCAAGGGGTTGTGTTCATTAGCAAAAACCGTGGGCATGCCATCCATTATTACTGCCAGTATGCCTGATGGACCTAACGGGCCTATCATGACTGAAATTACTGATATTTTAGGCGATGATATAATAGAGCGTGCTGGTGAGATTAATGCATGGAAAAGCCCTGAGTTTAAACAAGCCATTAAAGCCACTGGCCGAAAGAAAATTATCATGGCAGGTATTGTGACTGATGTTTGTTTACTATTTCCAGCCATATCAGCCGTTGCTGAGGGGTACGATGTATATGCCGTTGTTGATGCTTCTGGCACTTGGAATAAAGCTGTAACTGATGCTGCTATGCATCGAATGACACAAGCTGGTGTGAAAGTGGTCACATGGGCATCTGTATTAGCGGAAGTGATGGATGACTGGCGAAGCGAGCATGGCATAGCGCTCGGCGGCGTGTTGGGCGAACATACAAGCTATCGTTGGGTGTATAACAGTTTCCTTCAGGCCAGTGGCCAGAACTAAAACTATTTGGCCGTATGTGAGTACGGCCGTTATTTAAAATTCTTGATAAATGTATTGACTATGAATAATGTAAAAAAACCTAATCAACATATCATAGCGCTGATTTCATTCTTAGCGCTCGTACCTTTGGTTTATTTTATCCCTGATTTTATTGGGCGGTATGTAACAGATAATAAGTTGCTCAACGTTATCGTAGCTGTAGGTATTATTGTGCCATTAATTTCTTATGTTGTTGTACCACTCTCACTAAAATTACTTGATAAGAAGTTAGATTAAGGACCATTTAATTTTAGAAACAGAAATTGTCAAAGTGAACAAACAGACCGCTTACTGCTAACTAAAGCAAGTCAACAAGTTGCTATGAGTGCTATTGGCACGTGCCAGACTCTAACTTCGAGTCTGGCTTAGCTTCAAATTTAAGCATCGATCTGTTCTGATACTTCTAACGCATCATCAACTTCTATTCCCAAGTATCTGACAGTGCTCTCTAGTTTTCTATGGCCAAGTAGAAGCTGACAGGCTCTTTAATTTTTAGTTTTTTTGTAAATTAGTGATGGTTTGGTACGTCTCATTGAATGAGTACCATATTGAGTCTTATCTAACCCAATTGAGGTGACCCAAGAGTCAACTATACGTCCATATTGATGGGTTGAGAGGTGTGCAGAAGAATGAACTCGTGATTTAAACATAATCATAAGAATTGAGACTAAATTGCTCTATGAGCGCCACAATTGAGATCCTTGTATTTCCAGTAATTTCAAATTGAACAGGCATACCAGTTTTTTTTTGAACGACTATTGCCCTTGATTGGATTGTTTTACCATGTGCGATGTCGTTAACTTTTAGTGAAACTAAGTCACATCCTCTTAGTTTGCTATCTATGGCTAGGTTAAATAGTGCTAGATCTCTTATTTTATGAAAAAGTTCTAGTCGTATTCGGATAGCCCATATTTGCTGTAATTTCAGAGGTAACTTTTGTCCTACAAGCTTATTTTTATTCCAAGGCTCTTTAGGCTGATATATTGTTAACTGATGCATTAGTTGTACTCCGGTGTTTATGGAGTTTTAAGCTTAGCCCGCTACAAAAGAATTCGGGTATGAGCGATAACCGGACACTGAAAAAGTTAAATTTATTCCTGTGTTTTAAGTAGAAATCTAATTTTGTCCAATAACATTATTAAACGCCGTTTTGGGGCAAAATAACATGCTTAATTTCTAGCTGTTTTAATTACTTGTTTACAAAGGTAATTATTGGTGAAATTATCATGGTATGTAATATACGCCATTTTGGTGTGTTATAAACCACCAAAATGGTGTTCAATAAGCTGTTAGGTTGCAAAGGAAGTCATGGACGTACCTCAAATATCTGCTGAACATGGTTATGCTATTTTGCTATTTTGCTATTTTGCTATTTTGCTATTTTGCTATTTTGCTATTTTGCTATTTTGCTATTTTGCTGTTAGCTGGCAGTTCAATGCTTCTTTTCGGGTTAGGCGTGAAAAAGCTCTGGATAGCCATCAAAGCGTTAAACCATTTCTGGCTAGTTAATGAAAAAGCTAACGAATTAACATATGGCAAGTTTCTATTTAGTTTCTTCTTTAGTTCTTTGTTTAGCGGTTTAGAGAGTGCTCAACGAGAATTAGCAATCTCAAAAATAAAGTCAGGTTTCAATTTAGTTTTGCTTTCCATACTTATACTATTAATTAGTCGCAATGGTGGGTTCCAATTTGTTGAAAATGCAATAAAATCTCTGCTAAATGCAACCTAACAAGCAATTAAACAGGGATAAAAAACTTGCGGGCTATTCGCTTCGCTCAATTTTAGCCCACAATTTTTTACCCGTTAATCGGGCGTTATGTGCCAAGTCGAATACTGCGAATTATTCATTAAAAGGAGTTGAAAATGAGTACTAATGAATCCAATAGAAGAATAAAATTTTCATATCAGATGGATGGTTGGGATTATGAAACAGGCGATCGAGCACACTTAAAGGCAAATGCTAGAAAATTAATTCCTTCTGAATATCAACCTGAAATGGACGGTACGTTGTTTTGCCCAGCTTGCTTTACCAATCTAAATAGAATCCCAAAAGAAAAAGAGCACTTTACGAATGGACGTGATGCTTATTTTTCACACATGACAAAATTCAAAGATACGAAGTGTGATTTGAAATCTATAAAACCAGAAGGTAAGAGATTTAATAATTGGGAAGAGGCTAAGCAGGCTATAGACGATGAAAATTTAGTGATTATCAGTAGTTTTTTAAAGTCAAAACCTGAGCCGAAAGAAGATAAACCTGCGGTATATGATGAAACACCAGTAGAGGATCTTGATGGTCCAGAAACAGAAGTTGCAATAGGTCGTCATAATGGTGAGAGCTTTACATTACCGAGCAAAATCAAAACTGTTGCTGGCTTATGCCGAAACTTTGATGAAAATCTATACAAGTATTTTCACCTTCCAGATAAAAACAATGCAATTCGCTTAATTGATTTACTTAAAGATGTGAAATCGATTTCTGAAGAAGATGACAAACCAAAGTTTTATTATGGTCGTATAATCAGTACGGTTCATTTAGGTGAGCATAAAAGACCAACTAATTTTCGTATGACTTATTTGGACACGGAAGCTGTTGGAGATTTTTGCATTAAATCACAAGACAAAGATCAAAAAGCTCATGGCATTACAGATGATTCAGTTGGTCGCATTGTTATAGTTTATGGCACAGTTCAGGATAACGGAACAGGGTTGTGCTTCCAAGGGCTTGGATGGGGTGAGTTTAGCCTGCTTCCTGAAAAGTATAGTCATCTATTAGATTAGGCACATAACACATATGAGCCTTAACTCTGTCAATAGGCATTAGTGTTCTTTTTGACCGTTTTTATAAATTGACGGTCAATTCTAAACCAATAAACAAATTCGTTTACTTCGTCTGTCGATACGGCTGTTAAGCAAGTAGCTTACGGCAAACACATATAGAGGCTCTCTTATTGCGATCTCATCGCAGCCAGGTTTTTCCCATATCCTTTTGGGGTTGCTGGGGCACTAGACATTCATCGGTTAACCTCATCATGGCACTATTCAAGGCGGCTGGTTTCATCATTATGATCCAGTTAGTTTCAGGCTCAAGTCAGGTGTAAGCGACTTTGTTTATTGTATTAATGCACGCGTACTGAGCGTCTAATCAAGACAAGTGGCTTAGGTCTGTAGGCATATAATCAGGTTAAACCTTGTTGGTTATTAACTCACCCAATTGATTGATGCTCAGCCTTATATCCAGTTAGATGTTCAGCTCACTCAGTACCGTGACTAACTCTTTAAGAATTTTGCTTCATCGAATACCGTCTCTTTTTTAAGCATATAATAAACACAGCGACCAAGCTTATGCGCAAGCGCTGACAGTGCTTTGGCTTTGCTCATTCGTTTTTGTAGTTTTTCGAGGTATTTGTTGGCGTTATGATTGTGACGCAGCAGTAATACAGCGGCTTCGGAGAACGCCCATTTTAGATGTGCATTGCCAATTTTGTTACCTTGGGTGCCATAGGTTTTGCCGGCAGACTCTGCTTTACATTTGACTAACCGACTATATGAAGCGAACTTTTGTACGCTTGAAAAACGATTGATGTCACCAATTTCATAAATAATGGTAAGTGCGAGAATGCGGCCTATACCACTAATTGTTTGCAAGATATTAAGGTGGACAGGGTTGTGTTGCTTGGCCATTTGTTCAATATAATGCTCTAAAGGCTTAAGCTCATTGTGATAGCAATCGAGTATGGCCATATTTAAATTAATAGATCGTTGCACAACGGGGTCAGGGAAGTAATAGCGCATCTTTTCTCTGTCGCAGACGTTCTTTAAATTCACGTTGTGGGCAGGTAAATTGTACTGGCTGGCGGTATTGGCGACATGGGCTTTTAAATCAGCGCCGTGGCGAACAATTTTAGTTCTTCGGCGTAATAAGTCGCGCGTAGCACGCATATCTTTGTCATACACATAAGCAAGTGGGAAGTTTCCCCCTCGGATGAGTTTGGCAATTTTATATGAATCTATTTTATCGTTTTTGGCTTTACCGCCATGAATCGCCTTCATATATAACGCATGACCGAGAATAAAGTCGATAGTGTGTTCTTTACAAAAGTCAGCGACCCAATACCAGCAATGCATGCATTCTACGCCAACCACAATGTCACCGGTATACGGTTTAAGTAGTTTTAGTAGTGCTTCTGGGTCATCTTTAATTTTCTTGTGAACAAGGATAAGTCCTGTATTATCAATGATACAGACGTAAAGTAATCGCGCGTGTAAATCGATTCCACAATAATATGGATGCATGTTATTGTAAAAGTTCATTGAGCTTTCTCCTGTAAGGTTGGTTGCCTTTTCAGCGTAGCGAATAATCGCGATGCTGGGGAGGAGGCTCAATGAGTATCAAGGCCATTAAGTCGGATTCTGCTCCTCACCCGTTTTAGTGGACACCTCCTCATTACTTTGAGGAGGCTAAAATGCCTAGATATACCCAACCTAGAAAGACATGGTTTTACCCAGTTAATTTTAAAATCAAAGCAGTCGAACTAAGCTTACGAGACGATGTCATGTCAAAGGACGTTGCCGAGGCGCTAGATATTCATCCGTTAATGCTGAGTCGTTGGCGAAAAGAGTATCGAGAAGGTAAGTTTAAAAACGTACCGCGCTATCAAAGCAACAATGAAACAATGAGTAAATTCCCAACAAAAAAAGAGCTGGATAACATTCAAAAGCTTAAGAAAGAAAATGAGCGTCTTAAGCAGGAGAATGACCTGCTAAAAAAGTGGCAACGGTATCTGGCGGAAGTACATCAGAACGATTTGGATTCATCCAAAAATTCGGACAAGCCTTAGGTGTAAAATACTTGTGTTCTTGGCTTAATGTTTCGCGTAGTGGGTTTTATGCTTGGCGTGACAGAACAGTGTCAGCTAGAGCGCTGTCAGATGCTAATTTGTTGTTGAAGATAAAGCACGTTTTCAATGTAAATCATCAAACCTATGGTAGCCCATGGGTATTTCATGCGCTAAAAAAAGAAGGTATAAACACAAGCCAAAAACGTGTTGCCCGCTTAATGCGAGAAAACGGTTTAAGAGCCAGAGCCCTTAAGACTTACAGCAAACCGGCGAAGGTGAAGTTCTTTTATAAAGAGATAGAAAACAAACGCAAAGATAGAGAAAAGGCCACGGGGATCAATCAGCAATGGTCTGGCGATATTGCGTATTTAAAAGTCGGCGCTCGTTGGCATTACCTTGCTTTGGTTATCGACTTATATTCACGTCGAGTAATCGGCTGGGCGTTTGGTAAAAACAAAACAACAGACCTTACGTTAAAGGCGCTAAGGCTTGCGATAAAGAAACGACAGCCAACAGAGAGTGTATTATTTCACACTGACCGAGGCGCAGAATACCGTGCTCACGTTGTACAAAAGTATTTGGCTAGCAAAAACATCAAAGCCAGTATGAATAGGCCTGGGTGCTGTACTGACAACGCAGAAGTCGAGTCGTTCTTTCATTCGCTTAAAGCAGATTTAATTCGAGGAAATAAATTTGAGAGCAGCGGTAAACTATTATCAAAATTAAAGGTTTACCTAAATTATTTTTACAATAGACAGAGATTGCATTCGAGTTTAGGATATAAATCACCTGCCGAGTTTGAATTGGCAGTTAATTGAAACGTGGACGGTGTCCACTTTATCGGGTGAAGATCATTCGTATCAGTTGGCTCGGTTCCGCTTCGCTTCACATTTTAGCCAACTGTAACTCACCGCTTATGGTGGCGTTATATTTATTTGTCAATTTGGGTATTTGATGATCATTCATTTTACGAAAAAATTTGAGTTTCTAAACTCTATTCTTGATTCAAAGTCATTTAGGCTGAAATATTGCTGTGAGTATATAGGTGATGAAAAAGGTAAAATAGTGTCAAATGCGGCACATCCAATAGTTTCATTTAGCGAGTTTGACGACAACGAATTAGAACATAAAAAGGTTACATACGGTCGTTATGGAATTGCATTAAAAAAAGATTGGGCTAGAAAGTGCGGAATTGGCCCAGTCTTGTATGTAGAAAAAAACTCCCCAGCAGCAAAAGGACTTATTAGCTTACTGCGAGCTCGGCAAAATCTCGACACATTGCCAGACGAGTTACGCTTGCCAATAATGCAAATGAAATGTTTTACAAAACATGAAACAGGCTACAATAGTTGGAATGAGGACGAAAACTTTTGCTTCAAAAGTGAAAATGAATGGAGATTTGTCCCAAGTAAAAAGCAGATTGGAAACAGACCAATTTCTGAGAACTATTCAACATACAAAGCAAATGAAAAAAAATACAATGAGCTGCTATTACCTCACCCTCTACGTTTTTCTGAAAAGGATATTGAGTACATATATACAAATACTGAAGCGGAAAAAGAAGAACTAATCTCTATGTTTGGGTTGAACGAAAGAAAGATAAAAATAAGTTCTTGGAAATCTTAAATATAAAAAGAGTCTAAGGGTGCGGCAGTCCGCTCATGGCACTGAGCCGTACTTCGGCAAAGAGCGAATTGCAGACACTCACCTTAGCTTGATAACGGACAAAGGTTTGTTACGAACTCTGAATTATGACAATATTTTAGATAACCTTAACTAAGGCAATATATTAAGTTATGTACTTTCAAGAGGGTGAATAAACGTAAAAGCCAAAACGAATGTCTCGTCAATTTTCCTACATTGTCGTCGCTTTTATGAAAGGAATTGAATCAAAAAGATCATTGTTAGGAAAAGTTTTTTTCAGCGTCATAATGTATTTTACCAGTCGATTATAGTTTTTTTCATCAACACTTTGCACATATGCCAACCAACCATTGACCTGAGCAAGTTTTGAACTGTCAGATTTTAGCATAGTATGGATTTCTGCTCGCATTTGACGATACTTTTTACGCCCGATACCAACACCATCAGTAGAAATAACCAAACCTGTTACTTCTTTACGTTTTCGAGTTCCACAAACCTTTGTCTTTCTGTGATTTAAAGTAAACCCTTCGTCCCGCACAATCTCCTCAATCATGGGTTGTGCTTTTCTAATCTTGGCTTCATTGAAGGCTGACAAGGTAATATCATCTGCATATCGAGTATAAATAATACCCTTAAGACCTGAATAGCCCTGTATCCTTGAATCTAAGCGTTGACAAGCCAAGTTCGATAATTTGGGTGATGTTGGAGCACCTTGAGGTAAGCGACCGTTGTAAGTACATAAACAAGTAAATATATGGCTTAAATTTTTATTATACCCGATAGAATGAAAAATACTGTGAATATGGGAAGCAGGAACTGAATGAAAGAAATCTTCTAGATCTATATTTAGCAAAACATGAGCGCCAACGTGAGGAGCTGCATTTGTTAATATTGATTCTCCTCTTTCAAAACCTTTAGAGTTATGGGAAGAACTCAAACGATACAGAACTTTTCTTAAAATCCATGATTGGGCCGCTTTCATTACTCTTGAGGGCTGCGCTATCTCCCTTGTTCCGCCAGATTTCTTCTCTAGCTCATAGACTTTGTAATGCTCATCTGACTTATAAACTAATTGCCGAATTAGACCTGAAGACAATCGCATATGACTAGACAGTTCATCTAAATCAGTTATTGCAGGTAAACCTAGATTTTTAAGTCTGCTTAAATTGTTATTGCTTGACGAGCTTTTCATGTTATGAATACGCACCTTTACGTCATAAGTTCGCATTTAGAACTTGCGAGTCTAAAACGGAGTTTTAGTGAGCAAGAACTAAATGAGCCAATAAATCAGATTAGTTGAAGGACAGCGAATCACTACCCAGTTGTATTCCTGATTTCTCAAAAAACAACTCGCTAAAGGTGCGTTTGCCCATTCTATCATAATGAATACCTGATTTTCCACGATATTGAAAGTTCATTATTTCAATCCGAACAAGATCTAAGCGGTGACTGGTGAATTTTGATCGAACATGTGACTCGCCGCTTTTAGTCATGTCATAGCCAATTGTTGTTTTCATTATCATTCGTTTATATTGCAATCTTGTTAGGGCTGAACGTGTTGCTATCTCTGACATCACATCATCTTGATTCGTTGCTATTTTGAGTAATGTTCTTAAGTTCCTAAAATCAATATTCTCAATGAGGTAAATGCACGGAAGAATGAAATTTTCAGCTTCCAAGATATTAGTCACATTTTTCTTCACTGGGTTTTGTTTTTGGATTTTTGTAATCGAATCAGATATCAACCTAAAAATTTTAGCGCTATCTTTCGGGCAAGTCAGTTTATCGTAATCCAAGTTGATAACTTTTCCAGTATCTGACGATTTAATAAGCCTATTGGGGCCGTAGTTTAAAAAACTTCTTTTGTTTTTATAGCGTTGATTAGCAATACAAATTAGCTTATTGACCAGTTTTGGGTTACTGGAAAACGCACCTAACTCAGCAAAAGAGCCTGGGCTTTCTGGTAGAAGTACAATCGCATCAACAGAACTAGCTAAAATATTTTCTAAAGCAAGTAAACTGTGCTGACCTTGACCTGCAAGCAGATCATCAAATAAGCTTTCAGGGTATAGTAACTCATACTGAATTCGACTTTGATTATCTTTAAGTAAAGAAGCCATTTTAAAGCGACCTTGGGTTTTGTCTTTAATATCTGCACCACATAGAAAGATGGTTCTTTGTTTTGCAAAGACAGGGACATAAATCCTTTCTTTGATAACGTTAGCAATGTCAACTAATTGCGATGCTGAAAATGTTTTTTCCATAGCTTCTTCCTAGAGTAAATCCTCACTCATCATAGCACTATAATATATCTGTCTAAATCATTAATGAGGAAACTGAAGTGGACTCCGTCTTAAAGCTAAATGGGTCAAGCCTTGACTTCAGGCATTATAGCCCCTGACCGTCTGCAATTGGCACACTTTGCAGACAATCGATAATACAAAACGCTTATGTTAATTGAGACGCTCATATTCAACTTAACTTATAGTCGAAATTAGTGTGTTGATTTAACGCGCCTAATTCGGTTTAATATCAGCTTAATTAATATGCTGAGTAATGCAGGGATGGCCTAGGGCAGCGGATTTCATTAACTTGGGCCTGGTTAGGGCATTAAAATCTTCCCTTTATAAACTAAAGCCCATTGTATGAATAGCTCCCACGCAGACACCCAAACTGGTAGTACTTCGGTTAATATGTGCCAAGGATAGCTCATTGAAAAAATTAAGATTTATACTCGTTCTACTTACCGCAGTTTTCCTTATAGGTATGATTATACCAGATGACATTGTTATTCCTGTTGAGGGTGCAACACCCAATGATTGGAACCATAATACTTTTTGGTATGAGCCATGGGGAAGCTCTGTGGTACATAAAGGGATTGATATATTTGGTAAAAAAGGGACTACCACACTTTCTTCTAGCAAAGGCTTAGTCATTTATACGGGCACAATACGTAAAGGCGGGAATGTAGTGGCAGTATTAGGGCCTAAATGGCGTATTCACTATTACGCGCATATGGACAGTTACTCTGTTACAACGGGTACTGTTGTTAAGGCTGGCTCAGTTATTGGTGTTTTGGGAGATTCAGGTAATGCCCAGGGAAAACAACCGCATATTCATTATTCAATCTTATCAATAATTCCAATTCCTTGGTTAGCTACAACACAGACTCAGGGTTGGAAAAGAATGTTTTTTTTAAATCCTCACGAAATGTTTATATAAGCTGTTTTGAAAAAATGTATTTAAGATAAATACCAATATGAACCTCATTCACAAGTAAGATGCGGTCAAACTATTTACATTAGCGATTAGGGTCTGTTGACCTTTCAAGGTTAAATTTGCAGCAGCCTGTTTGGTGTTTAGGCAAGGCAGAGCCTATGTGGTGTGGTTATTCCCCATAAATAGGCGATAACACAGCAGTAATGCCAAACAGGCGCTGCCCTTTGGGTTCTGCCTAGGGGCGATTTACTCTTTGTTGCTCGGTTTTGACTTAGCCCACTAGGTTACAAACCTCGCGCCGCGATTAAACCGCCCCTAGCTTGAACAAATTTTAATCCGCAAAGGTCAACAGACCCTAATATCAAGGAGAGTATATGCCTCATTTTATAATGGACTGTTCTGAAAGTGTTTTTGGGGAACATGATGAGGAATACATTATTGAACAAATTCATTTTGTTGCTCACGCTACAGGTTTATTCGATGAAGGTGATATAAAAGTTAGAATAAATCCATTTAATACTTTCTCTGTGGGGAATAAGCGTGAAGACTTTATTCATGTGTTTGCCCATATAATGCAAGGAAGAACAACAGAGCAAAAAGCGAACCTATCACGAGCAATTGTTAGTAAGCTTGTTACTTTATTTCCTGAAATTTCTAACATTGCAATGAACATTAGTGATTTTGAAAAAGCGACATATTGCAATCGCACGATGCTTTAGCCAGCTATTATCTGCTATTTAATACAGTTTTGGATGTTTATAAGACGTATGAGTAATTCGCAATTACAAAAAATAATATCTCTTTATACTGCTTTTGTTTTTGTACCTACGTTATTGCTTTATTTGATTTATAGTATATTTGGTTGGGTTGTATTTTCACTTACATTAAACCCTTTTTTGGGTTATTTTTTGGTGGGTGGTGCTTATGGTTTATGGTCACTACATTCATTAATAAAAACGATGAAAAAATTAACGGTATTAAAACATCCTATTATTGTGATAGTTGGATTGTTATTAGGTTGTAGTTTTTGTCCTGTCGTTTTAACTACGACTGAATTTAGTACGATGAAACCGCAAGAATTTATTTTTATATATATTATTATTGCACCCTTTATAGCGACCTTTCATTTATTTTATTTATATAAAAAAAACAGTCGACTAGCGCCTCTTGAGGATACTTTAACGAAACTATTTCTCAGTGGGCTGTATTAAACAAGGAAAACACAGGTATGGAACCAAATTACTCAGAATATTCAATTTCAGAGCTAGAAGAGTCATTACGTGCTATCGATAAAGAAGCGTATCCTGAAAGAACAAATGAGTTAAAGAAAGAGTTAAATAATCGCCTTGAAAATCCAACAACGAGTCATGAAGTAGAGGATGGTTTTGAGGCGAATGAACAATTTTATAAATGTCCTCATTGTGAAGAAAAAATTGGATTTTTTTCTAAAGCGCTACAAAGTTGGAGCAAGATAAGAGAGTGCCCACAATGTAAAAAACCATTTGCAGTAACCTTTAATGTAAAAGTGTTTTTCGTTGCGCTTTTACCTATGGTTATTTTTAATTATTTTATGATAAAACCTGTTTTAGGAGCACTGGGATTAAGTAAGTCCATTGGTTTGGGTATAGTTTGTGGTGTGTTAATTATTATATCAACCCGCTTGATCAGAGTTCGTGAATCCATCCGGTAACTTTAAAATTTATCAAACTGAACTACCCGTCCAAGTAACAGTTGTTGTTATTTAATTAAACCTATCACTCCTTGATTAACTAAATAAGCCTGCGCTTCATCTGTATGGGGCTTAAACTTTTTCCAGCGGCCTATGGCCTTGTTGTTAAGCGGTTGGCGCACTTGCATTTTGCTAGCGGTTGATACCGGTGCGGTGTTTAAATGAAAATCAAGGCACTGTGGTTGCCAGTCTAAGTCGCAATAGCTCACTAACTCTTTTATTTTTTGCTCTGGTGTGGCGACGAGTTCTTCGTATTTTACTAGTTTAATATTGCTGTGCAGGGCGCTAAAGTGCTGGATCAGTTTATAAAAGCGGCTGTAAAATTTAGCGGTGTCGAGTAAGTCTAAGGAGTAAGCATAATACGGGTTGTTAATGGTAAATAGCTGACGATAGTTACCAATACAGGTGTCCATGGGTTCGCGAAGCAGGCAAATTATTTTGGCGTTTGGCAGAGCTTTGGTAATTAAATCGATATAAAAAAAGTTAAACGGTAGTTTATCAATAAAGTGTTTATGGCTGCCGGTTACAACACGGGTTGCTTCAAGGTAAGTACTGCCAAGTTTTGCAAAATCAAGCTGGTAAGCTTGGTTTAAGGTGTCTATATCGAGTACTTGAGGCGTGTGCGTTTGGCTAAGTTTTTTTACACTTAGGCCAAAGTCTTGCAGCTCGCCCGCCGATTGTACGTCGCTGTGGCTTGATAAAATGCGTTCAACTAATGTGGTGCCAGAGCGCGGCATGCCTAATACAAAAATTGGCTCACTGCTTTGGTTGCCAGCTGTTTGTTGGTTTTTGTATTTATCACTGAGCTGTTTTATATGTGCAAATAAAGCCTCAGACGCTTGGTTATCAAACGCCTTATTAGCGAGTTTTGCTGCTTTACCTTGTTGTAACGCGGTAAAGGCTGCTGAAAACTCTCCTAAGTCTTGATATTCTTTAGCGAGCGCATGACCTATATGCAGTTTAGCGTCGGGATGATTGACCTGTTCGAATACATTTTTTAATCGCGCTATGTGGTTATTATGTTCGGTGACTTTAGTTAAATCGGCTAAGGCAAAATGACTTTGATGATGAAGCGGGTTCAGTGCAATGGCATTTTCAAACGCTTGCTGTGCTTTATCAAACTGGCCTAAAAATTTAGCACACACCCCATAGTTATAATAAAACTGCGGCTGACGAGTATTACTCGCCTCAGCTAAACTTAATGCGCATATAAAGTAATCAGCTGCTTGTTGATGTAAACCCGCTTGGGTGAGCGCGACGCCTAATGTATCGGCATCAAGTGCTTTACTAATATGTTCAATCTTAACGCTGAGGGCGGTGTTTTTTGCTTTTTGTAAATCGCCGGTAAGGGCGTAACACTTGGCAAGTTGCGCTGTATATTCAATAGACTTAGTAAAGCTTAATGCTTTTTCAATTAGCTTTATCGCTTTGTAAATTTGGCCAACCTGTAAATTAACCATAGCGAGTAAAAAGTAGCCATCAGCAAAGTCAGGCTGTTGTGTAACCAGCTCAACCAGTGCTTTATGCGCTTGCTGAATATTGCCTTGGTTTAAGTTGTTGATAGCGCTTTGGTGTAGTTGCTTTAAGTTTGGCTGCATGAATACTCTTATAAATAATGTACTTACAAATAAAAAGGCTCAAAATTAATTTGAGCCTCTTGATTGTACTTAAACTTATCGTTTAATTACATTTCAAACTTGTCGCTTAATTATATTTCAAACTTATAGTTAAATTTAATGCCAACAGTAAGTGGGCGATTAATAAAGTAACCATAGTTACGTTGTATGTCTGCGCCATTGGCTGTTGTAATATCCGCATCTGAACGACGAACAGAAGTAATCGCATATTTATTAAATAGGTTATCTACATATAAAGTAGTCGACCACGCATCGGCGGTTAATTTAGCTGAAATATTACTTAAGCTATAACCTGGGAGTGCTTCACCGTTGTCACGTAGGCCTACTTTTGAAATTACATCACTTTGTGCAGTTAAACCGTAGTTAATATCTAAGGTTTTGTCGTTAAACACTTCTGTTTGGTAGTTAATCCCCATAGATAACTGATGCTCAGGTGAGCCCGGTAAACGGTCGCCATCTTTTGCGCCATCAGTGCCATCGGCATTAAATAAATACGGAGCGTCTGAGGTTAGTTCTGCTTTTGTATAGGCATAAGTTGCATAGGCAGTAAACGAGTCCGATAAAATTGCACGCGTGGCAATTTCAATCCCTTTCGCATTTGCGCTACCAGCATTTGATAAGTAAGGTAATTGGCCTACTGTTGTTGCACCGGCGATTTGTGCGTTATCCCAATCTACATTGAATAGCGCAGCATTAAAGTGAAGCTGGCTTCTCATCCAAGTACTTTTGAAGCCTAGCTCATAGTTGGTGGTTGTATCGGCATCGTATAGCATTTCATCAGGTGTACCACAGCCTGTTTGTTGGTCCTCAGGTAGAGGGGTTGGGCAAGGCACTAAGCCATTTGAGCCACCAATTCTAAAGCCTTCACTTATAGTTGCATACGCCATTACTGAATCTGTAAATTGGTATTTAGCATTAAATTTGAACAGATTACCGTTATCACCGGCTTCGTTCTCTTCAAAGTTAACTGAAATTGCATCAGGTGCTGCACCTTCATACAAGGTATTTGCTAATGGGAAGTCAAAGGCCGCTTTTGATTCTACGTCGTATTCGTAAAAACGCGCGCCAATAGTAATGTCGAGTTTATCGGTTACTTGGTAACCTACTTCACCAAAAAGTGCTGATTCAGTGACTTTGCTGCCAGTAATTTCTAAATACTCTAAAGAGTCAGGTCTAAGTTGTGCGCCACCAAAATTATCAACTGCGAACTGATCAAAGCCTGGCGTAAACTCTCTGCTTGATGCGTCGGTATCGGTTTTATTGTAAAAACCACCAACAATCCAGTTTAAATCGCTATCATTTTGTGATACCAAACGTAGCTCTTGAGTGAAGGTATCGACTTCGTCTAATTCACGGGTAAATGCCGAAAACGAAGGAAACTCTTCGTAGCCATAGTCTAAACGAATTAAAAGGTCAGTTTGGTCGCGTTGACCATCGGCTTCAAAGTGTGAAATACCGGTAGCTGATACCAGTTCGGCAAAACCTAAGTCGGCTTTAAGTTCGAGGCTCAGTAATTGATCTTCTTTTTCCCGTGGCTCTTCAAAACGATACGCTGACTCGTATTTGCCGATGCGATCATTTAAACCATTATTTCCGTTAAGGCTATTGTGATGAACAATTGAGCGGCCTTCGGTGTCTTGCTTTTGATAGAAGTAGTTTAATGTGCCTTCGAATGACTCGTTTGCCTTGTAACGCAATGAAATACGCCCAGTTGTGGTGGTTTCACCGTTGGCGTCTTTTACATTTTTAAGGTTGCTGTTTACTGCATCAAGGTTTGTCCAATCAGGGTCGGTAATCGACACACCTGGTTCACGAACGGTGTAGGCGTAGTCTATAAACCCTGGGTCTTCATAAATATTTAAACTGGTACGTACCGCCAGTTTGTCTTCAATTAATGGTAAGTTGAAGATAAAACCGGCTTCGCCGCCGATTGAATCACTTTCTTGAGTTTGAAAAACATCACCAAATACTTCACCTGATATAAAATCAAGCTCTGGCTCTTTAAGCATGTAGCGAATAGCGCCACCTAATGTACCAGCCCCGTATAGTGTGCCTTGTGGCCCAATAAGTACTTCTACTCGTTCTACATCAACAAGGCGCATATCTACCGATACTGGAATTTCGTTAATGTAAGTGGCTACCGTGCCGCCATCTGATGAAGGGCCTGATGAATTTGTATTTAATCCACGAACTATAATAGGTGAGCCAGAGCGACCACCTTGATCAGTAATTGTTAAACCTGGCACCCAACGCGCTACATCGGCTAATTCGCTGATATTTTGGTCTTTCATTACATCGGCATCAAGCGCAGTAATGTTAAGAGGCGCAGCCTGAATAGAGCCACTTCGGCGTGTTGCTGTAACCTCAATAACTTCAAGCGATTTATTTTTTTCAATAATTTGCTCTTGTGCTGTTGCATTACCGCTAAATAATACACCGCTCATTGCGCTTGATACAGCCAAGGTTAACAGGCTTGGTTTAAACATAAAAATTGATCCCAGTTAGATTTAGTACGTTAATAAATGAGCGCTAATAGTATCAGGGAGTTTTGTTGATGGAAATAAAAACATGAATTTTAATTCACTTTTTTAGAATAAAAATTGGGTAATGGGTTTTTGCTTAAATTTAAAGTTTAAAGATAACAAGGTATTTGTATAAATAATGCACACACCGTAAATGGTATATATTGTTTTAAGTGCAATAATGAGTGGTGTTAAAGGGAGAGATAAAACGTAGGCTTAATTATACTAAGAGGGAGTTGTAAAATATGAGATGAGAAGTTGCGCCATGATAGCTCATGACGCAATTAAAAAGTTCAACAGACCCTAAGACGCGGGCTGCTTTTTACCATTAGACATTGAACTGCCTACCGAGGCTATAATTACCAGCAATATAGCCAGCCACTGCCAAATAGTAAGCAGTTCTCCTAAAATAATGAGTCCGGCTAGTGCTGCAATAGCAGGTTCAAGGCTCATCATAATGCTAAACCCTTGTGGCGACATATTACGCAGCGTGATCATTTCTAAAGTATAAGGTAGTGCGCTTGAAAGCACGGCAATAGCAATGCCTAATGGAATAATATCCCAAGTAAATGCAGCACTTTGTGAAATGCCACCATAAGGCACAAGAACAATAGCTGAAATGGTCATGCCCATCGCAACCGTTGCGCCCCCAGAGCTTTGGCTGCCTGTTTTTTTACCAAATAAAATATAACCAGCCCAACAGCCACCAGCCGCAAGTGCAAGTACAACACCTACAGGGTCGAGGCTGTCTTGGCCTTGCATATCTGGTAAGAGTAATAAAATACCGGCCACTGCACAGGCAACCCAAAATAAGTCACGTTTTCTGCGAGAAGAAAACAAGGCAACAGCTAATGGGCCAGTAAATTCAAGCGCAACGCCAATTCCCAATGGGATACGTTCTATCGCGTAATAAAATAGAATATTCATGCCGCCTAAACTTAAGCCATAAATTAATATGGGTAAGCGTTGGCTAGCAACGGGGAAGTGTTTCCATGGTTTAAAAATCAAACACAAAATAGCGGCCGAAAACCCTAAACGTAAGGCTGTTGTGCCCTCAGGTCCAACAATAGGAAAAAGCTGTTTAGCCAGTGACGCGCCTGACTGAATCGTCATCATTGCTAGCAATATGCATAAAATAGCCAGTAATAGATCTTTGGTTGATTTTTGCATGGATGTCCTTAAAGATTGCGATGAATTTTGGCGGCATGTTACCTGCTTTTGATCTTAGAGGTAAGTCAAATTTTGTGATCTTTTTAAGCTTAATTCAAAATAGCAGTGTTTAGTAAAGTGTGCTCAAAGGCCAAGCGATAAAATACGCTTATCGCTTAGCCGGTAGTTTTTGTTTATTAAGTCGTTAAATCTGCGGGGTAAACAACACCAAGTTGTGCGCGTGCGGTATCAAGTACTTGCATTACATCGATAGAAAGCTGATGAGTATTAACGCTAGACTCCCCCTGATTTTGCTCAATGGTATTGATAAAGTTCTCGAGTTCGTACTTCATAAAATGCTCGTCAAATTCTGTGCTAATAAGCTCTTTATGACCATTGTTAGCAATAAACTCTATTTTTTTAAGCTGCGACACGGCTTCAATTCTAATTCGACCTAATTCCCCCTGGATTTCAGTGATATTTTCGCCTTGTGAAATTTTCGAATAGCTGATCACCGCTTGTCTGTCGGGATAATTTAAAAGCACATCGCCTGCACCATCAACACCACTTTCAAGTAATACGCCGCTGGCGTGAACAGAGCGTGGTGCCCCCCATAATGCAATAACAAGATAAAGTGGGTAAATACCCAAATCTAGCAAGGCACCATTAGCAAATTCAGGTAAAAAGGTATTAGGGCGCTCACCATTTTTATACTTATCGTAACGTGATGAATACTGACTAAATTGACCAATAAACTTGCGCGGTGTGCCTATTTTTTTCAGGGCAGCTTGTAAGTGCGCAAAATTAGGTAAGTGCGTTGTCATCATCGCTTCCATGTAAAGGTGCTGATGCTGCTTTGCCGCCGTTAAAATAGCCTCAAGTTGCGTGCTATTAGCGGCTGAGGGCTTTTCGCCTAATACGTGTTTGCCTGCTTTTAAACACTGTATTGCATATGCACTGTGCAGGCTATTGGGCGCGGCAATATAAACTGCGTCTACTTGTTCATCTTGGCACACAGCATCAATAGAGGTAAAAATTTTAGCGTCGGTATTTGTTGGATGATTAGCTAAAAAGCGCTCGCCGCTGCTTATTTGGCGAGAGCAAATACCGTATAAATTAAAATTGCTGAGTGTATTAGCCGCTGCTAATAACGTGTCGCTAATAAAATTAGTACCTACAATTACAAAATTCATGTTTAGCCTTTTGCTGTTTTTAATAAGGGCGCAGTTTAACAATGTTTGGCTCTAAATGCGCGGGCAGAGCAATGAAACCAACGTTTAATGCTAGTACATAACGTGGCTTGCTCCTGATAACCTAAAAGCTCTGAAATTTGCGTTACCGATAATTGGTTTTGTAATAAATAGTGCTCACATAAGGCGCGGCGGGCGTCGTCTTTGAGCTTTATAAAACTGGTATCGTGCTTTTTAAGTTCTCGGTGCAAAGTGCGAGGGTGAATATTAAGCGCAGCGGCAATGGTATTATTAGCGCTTTGAAATATCGGCAGCATAATACGAATAAGCGCGCTTACCTGAGCAGGCAAAGATTGACTATAAGCATTATTTTCAGCTAAAAAGTTAAGTGCTGCTTGGGTTTTATGCTGCTTAGTAACGTTAAGTATTAAAGCTAAGTCTTGTTTGGCAATTAATACGCCGGCGCTATTTCTGTGGGTAATAACCTTACAACCAAAATGCTGATGGTAGGTCTGCCTATTAGCGCCTAGGGTATGAGGTAAAAATACACTGTGTGGCTTACAGCGGCCATTACTCATATTTTTTAAGGTGGCAATGGCCAATGCAATAGTGAGCTCTATTACTTGGTTTATTGCCGGTAATGGCCTGAGATTTATAGCGAATGATAAAAACACGTGTTCATTATCATCAAGTGGGTGAGTGGTTAAATTAAGCGCTGGCGTATGTAAGTGCAAATATTTTATCACCCAATCTAGCGCCTCGGCTAAATTAGTGCCTGTTTGAGCGGCTATTGCAATATGGCCTAAAATATCAAAGCTTTGCAGGCTTGCTAATTTTAAACCAAAATTTGGACAATTCAGTGTATTCGCACAATGCTCTAATAACTGTGCATACGCGCGGTAAGTAAGGGTTTCTTGCTCTAGTTTATTAAAGTCTACATTAATGGCGCATTGTTGCATTATGGCAGCGCAATCACCCCCAAGCTCTGCAATTAAATGGTCTATTCCTTGTAAAGAGGTGGCTCTAATTAAGCGGCTCATAAAATATACTTTTGCGTGAGGGTGTCTAAAAATAACAAGTTTTTGTTCGATGTTCCATGCAAACTGGTTTTTTAATTGGAGAATAAGTATGCATATCACTACATTTGATTACATTGTTGTTGGCGCAGGCAGTGCAGGCTGCGTTATTGCATCGCGATTATCAGAAAATAAAAATGTGAGTGTGTGCTTAATTGAAGCGGGCGGCAGTGATAAAGGTGCAATGGTTCAAATGCCTGCAGGGGTTGCTGCAAGCGTGCCTTATGGCATTAATAGCTGGCATTACAATACCGTACCTCAAAAAGAGCTTAATAACCGCTGCGGATTTATGCCTCGTGGCAAAGTGCTGGGCGGTTCAAGTTCCATTAATGCCATGGTTTATATTCGAGGTAATAAGCACGATTACAATAGTTGGGCTGCACTGGACAATGAGGGCTGGGATTATGAGAGTTTATTGCCTTATTTCATTAAAGCTGAAAATAATAAAACCTTCACTGAAAGTGAGTTACACGGGGTTGATGGCCCTTTGCATGTGCAGGATTTAAGCCTGCCAAGCCCAGTAAATCAGTTGTTTTTAAACGCCTGCGAACAACAAGGTGTACCGCACAATGCCGATATAAACGCAGGGCAACAAGTTGGAGCAAGGTTATCGCAAGTGACTCAGCATCAAGGGGAGCGTTGTAGTGCAGCAAAAGCGTATATAACCCCCCATTTAAACCGAAAAAACCTAACTGTACTTAGTAAAGTACACGTTAATAAAGTACTTTTTTGCGATAAAACTGCAACGGGAGTTTCTGTTTCTATAAACAATAAGGTCGTTGTATTGCATGCAAAAAAAGAGGTGGTTTTAAGCGCTGGCGCAATTAACTCTCCGCAAATTTTAATGTTATCGGGGGTTGGTCCTAAAGAGCAACTAAAGCAGCATAATATTGAAATACTAAACGAGCTTTCTGGTGTTGGAGAAAACCTTCATGATCACTTAACCGTTGTGCCATTGTATAAAGCTAAATACAGTAAAAGCACATTTGGTATAAGTGCGGGTGGGGCGTTTAATATTGCAAAAGGATGCGTTGATTGGTTTGCCAAACGTGAAGGGCAGCTTACTAGTAATTTTGCAGAATCACATGCGTTTATAAAGTTATTTTCTGATTCAAAAGTACCCGACGTACAGCTTGAATTTGTAATTGGGCTGGTGGATGACCATAGCCGCAAACTGCACCTAGGCCATGGCTACAGTATTCACTGTAGTATTATGCAACCTAAAAGCCGTGGCACTATACGATTAGCCGATGCCAACCCCTTGAGTGCACCACTTATTGATCCTAATTATTTAAGCCACCCCGATGATTTAAACGTGATGTTAACAGGGCTTAAAAAAACACTGCAGATTATGCAAAGTGAAGCATTTGATGTAATTAGAGATAATATGGTTTACCCGCTAGATATTAACAATAATGAGCAGCTTATTGAGTATATTAGGCAAACGGCTGAAACTGAATACCATCCTGTAGGCACTTGTAAAATGGGACAAGATCCCATGGCGGTAGTGAATAGCCAACTACAAGTACATGGCGTAAAAAATTTGCGTGTGGTCGATGCCTCAATTATGCCGCACATAATTACCGGTAACACCAATGCTGGTGTGATAGCCATTGCCGAAAAAGCAGCTGATTTAATTAAGCAAGCAATTTAAGTTGTCTTATAAAACGCTGTTAACCATTGCTGCCAGTCTTGCTCTAGTTTGACCATTTGCAGGTGCTTTTTAGCGGCAAAATGTTTACTTTTATCTTCGTCAGCTAAAAACGGCCCTACACGACACAGCGAGCAATAATTATCTGTTAAGTAAGCAGGCAAAGTTAACAGGTTAGCGAGTTCAGGTAAGGATTTTTCACTAAATACATAGGTAATGCCGCTGGTGTCTTTAACGTGCTTATCACGGTCAACATTACGAATTTTATAACCATTAAAGTGACTTATATCAAACGACATTTGCCCTTGATATTGTGCGTTTAAATGGGTATTTAAACTGCCTTCGATATTCCATTCACGGTACGGTTTAACATCTTTTGAAGTGATAAAACATAGCCCCGAGCCTTGTGGGTTTAAAGCAAACTCATTTGCGTATTTTATAAATTGATGCAGTAATGCGCGGTTAAGTACGTTCATGCTGGTATGGCGAGTATTGTGTTCAAATGCATCACGACCAACAAATGCAGGAATAAGCGGAAATTGAAAAATAACCACATCGAAACTATGTAAATGCTGGCCAAGCGTTTGCCAACATTGTGGGTTGGTTACATCAAAGCTATTAAGTACTTCTACCTGTTGCGACTTTAAAGCATTGAGCGCATTGTCTGGGTATTTTTGCTCAATAGTTGATTGGTTGTCGTAAGTGGATGCCACTAACTTTTTTGGCTTAATATGACGATATAGCGAATTTGAAAACGATAAATCGCCATCACCTACCGTGAGTATGTTCCAATTTGGATTTAAATACATAGTTAGCGTTTAGTTGTATTTGGGTTTTCGGGCTCATCATTTTGCTGAGGTGTTTGATGCAACCGGTACATAGCTAAACGTGTTTTTAAACCTTCAATAGCAATCTGTTTTAAAATCAGGTTAAAGGTAATCAAAATAGCAAAAACAATATGGATAGGACCATGGGTGAATCCTGCATCAGGATCAAATATAGATAAACCAAACAATACAAACAACACAACCATTAGTATTTCAATGAGTTGATTTGAATAAAAAGAAAGACGACCTTCGCTTTTATGATCTTTTTTTATGCTTATGGCACAAAAAAAGGGATCACTTTAATTTTAAAAGCGGCGTTTTTTTCTACAAAATTCTCACCAAGGTCAGTAAGCTGTTGGCGCAATTGGTCTATCATGGGGTGTCCTCTCAATACAGTGCGCGGATGTTACCCTATTACAGACCAATGGTTAAGTAATGGCAGACTATTTAGGGTAAATACTCATACCAATAATAAGAATATGACAAACAAACACCACAGATGTGAGCACAAAGCGCATTTTTTGGTAATCTTTGTGGTAATTCTGCCAATTAACCGATGCTTTTTCGAAAATCAGAACCAACCAAAAACTCGCGCCTAACCACGCAAGCATCCACTCAATTGGCAAAAATGATAAAAACGGAATAGGAATGACCGGCAGCACAGCTTTAATAGCATCGGCAAAGCTTTGTTGCCCTGCATGCCATAAATTACCTGCCATAAAAGCTAAAATAGCGATGCTGTAGAAACTAAAAAACTCTAAATTAACACTGTTGCTGCCAAACATAAGTGGCCAACCCACACAGCCTAAAAACGGCAGCAAGCCCAAATAGCCTAGTTGAATGTGATTAACAAATTTTTCCATGGTTAAGCGCCTTAATTGAGTAGGTATTTCAACATTGCTATTGTAACAAGGATAGATAGAGTTATCTCATAGAATTCATACAATGCTTAAACGATCATGTTATTAATGGCGATCACTCATTTTAGTAATAACAAATTAAAATAGTGGTTTTTGAAGCGCTAAGTTAGTGATTATTCGATTATTACCTATACTGATTGTGGGTATCACCAAATGGATGATTAGTATGGCTAACAATGTCACTCGACGTAAATTTTTAAGTACGCTAGCGGTCGGTGCTGCTACCTCTGCTGTCGCATTTAAAGCGCCGTATGTGTTTGCAAAAAAACCGGTTACGCTCAGAGTCATGGGAACGCATGTAACTTTACAAGAAGAGCTTAGAGTCCGCGCCATGCAAGAGCTTGGTATTAATATTGAATTTACCCCTATGGGGAGTGCGGCCGTTTTACAGAAAGCAGCCGCCGATCCCTCTTCATTTGATTTATATGAACAATGGTCTGACTCAATTAATATATTGTGGCAAGCCAATGCTATTCAACCAATTGAAGTAGAAAGACTAAAATATTGGCAGGAAATAAACCCACTAACCAAAACCGGTAAGTTAGTTCCGACAGCAAAATTGGGCGCAGGTGATGCGCCCAACAAAATTTTATATGTTCAACAAGATGGCTCACTTGGAAGTCAAGCTACTGAAAAAATAAGTTTTATGCCCTATGTTCATAATGTGGACTCATTTGGCTATAACACTAATTTTATACCTAAGGGTGTGGCTTACGAGACTGAATCGTGGGGCTGGTTACTTGAAGAGAGTAACAAAGGCTTTGTTGGTTTGGTAAATGCCCCCACCATAGGCATTTTTGATGCCGCATTGGCAGCCCAAGCACAAGGGCTCATGACATTTAATAATATTGCCAATATGAGTGTTGCAGAAATAGACAAACTGTTTGCAATTTTAATTAATAAAAAGCAAGCAGGACATTTTTCTGGGTTTTGGACATCGGTGCCACAATCTGTTGAGTTTATGCTTAAAAAGCGTGTGCACATACAAAGCATATTTTCTCCGGGGGTGACTGCATGTAGAGCCCAAGGTTTACCAGTAGTTAATGCATCTCCTAAAGAAGGGTATCGAGCATGGCATGGGGTGATGTGTCTCTCTGCTAATACGGTAGGGCATGTAAAAGACGCCGCTTATGAATACATGAACTGGTGGTTATCGGGCTGGCCTGGTGCATTTATTTCCAAGCAAGGTTATTACATTTCTAATCCAGAACGTAGCAAAAAAATAATTACCCCCCGAATGGGATTATTGGTACGATGGCAAAGAAGCGACTCAACCACTAGCGGGTACCGATGGCAAAAATATAATTATGCCAGGGCAAATTCGCGATGGCGGCAGCTATGAAAAGCGCTTTTCTAATATTGCGGTGTGGAATACAGTGATGGATAACTACGATTACAGTTTAGATAAATGGTTTGAACTACTAAACGCATAAGGGAATTGAATGCTAAAACAGTTAATTGGTTCTTTATCTATTAAAGTATTATCTTCGTTGGCTATTTTTATTTTAATACAAATAATAGTTTACGTTGTTATTAATGAGCGAACCGACAAAATAGAGCAAGCCAGTAAAAATGTATTGAACATTAATGGGCTGTCAGTTGTTGTATTTGAAATTAACAAAGATATTTTACAGATCCAACGAGATATTTCGGTTTATGGTGTGTCGGGTAGCGAGGTTATTTTTGATAAAATAAAAAGCACTCATCAAAGTATTCAAGCGCGGTTAATTGAAGCACAACAGCGAATTCAGCAACCCGAGATTAAAAACTCATTAAATGCCATGCAATCATTGGTTTTAAATTACGGCAAAAGTATCGATAGTCTTAAAAAACGATATGATGAAAAGTCTAAAATTATTGAGCAACAGCTACCAAATACCTACGAATTAGCATTGACTACCTTAGCAAGCAGGGATCGAGAAACGGCCAGGCTGAACAAAGAGTCGTTATTATTATTTCAGCTAAAGGATCATTGGCATCATCTGTATCGCAATTCAATCCTGTTTTTAACTCAACGTGATTACGCCAAACGTAGCCAAGTAAAACAGCGGCTACAATTAATTAAACAATTAACCAACAGTGGCGCTACAAACAAAATGATTGGCCAAAACAAGGTCGAGCAACTAAATAGTTTAACAACTAAATTCGAGTCTTTATTTGCTCAGGCCATTCAAGCCAATAGAAATTATTTAACCTTAAGCAATATTGTTATTGCCGGTGATTCGGTTGAATTTTCAGCACTTGCTAAAAAATTGCAAGAAGATGCATTGTTGTTGCTTAGTGATATTTCGCAAACCAGTCAAGAGAGCATTAATGCTGCGCAAACTGTTATTCAAGTGTCGTTATTTTTGTCTGTTACCTTGTTTATTCTTTTCGCTTTATTTTTTCACTTTCATATTATTAATGCGATTAACAGGCTCACAGTTAGTTTTAGATCATTTTTAAATGGTGATTTCTCAGCAAACATAGCTGATATTAACCGTGAAGACGAAATAGGGTTTTTAGCCCAAGCAGCAAATAAATTTAGAGTGTTAAACGAGCGCCTAGTTGAAGCAAAAAAAGCAGCAGAAGAAACATCCCGAATCAAATCTGAGTTTTTAGCTAATATGAGCCATGAAATACGCACTCCCATGAACGGTATTTTAGGCATGGTACAGCTAGTGAGTAATACCGAACTCGATGCTAAACAAAAACGCATGATTGAGGTTATTAGCTCTTCAGGTAACAGTTTATTGGTTATTCTTAATGACATTCTTGATTTAAGTAAGCTCGATGCCGATAAAATGCTACTAGAAAACAGAGAGTTTAAATTAAGTGCTTTATTGTATGAGCTGGAACAAATTTTTAAATCGCAAGCCGATCATAAAAATATAGAGTTTAAAATAGTAAAAGAAAAAGTAGATTCTGTTGATTTGGTACAAGGCGACGAAACCCGTTTAAAACAAGTGCTAATGAACTTATTGGGGAATGCATTTAAATTTACAGAGTGTGGAACAGTAACATTATCTGTTGACTTAAAAGAGAAAAATAGCAATGAAGTGATGTTACTATTTAGCGTTATCGATAGTGGTATAGGTATTTCACAACACAGTATAAAAACGTTATTTGATGCTTTTACCCAAGCTGACACTTCAACAACACGTCGTTTTGGTGGTACAGGGCTTGGATTAACTATCTCTAGTAAAATATTAAACTTAATGGGCAGTAATTTACAAGTAGAAAGTGAATTGGATAAGGGTTCGAGATTTTATTTTCAGTTAACGCTTAGTACTCCATCATCAGATGTGAACGTAAAACAGCAAGCACAATTACCCGATGTAAATATTAAAAATAAAGATATACAAGTATTAATTGCCGAAGATAATCCGGTAAATCAAATAGTGTTAGAGAACTTTTTAAAAGCAATGGGTATTAAACATATTACCGTGGCAGATAATGGTGAAATAGCGCTTGAGCTATGCACTAAACAACAATTTGATTTAATTATGATGGATATTCAAATGCCGGTAATGAGCGGGCTTTTGGCAACTAAATATATTAGGGAACTAGCCAATTACCACGATGTGCCCATTATTGCCGTTACTGCCAACATCACTGAAAAAGACGAGCCTGAGTACGTGGCAGCGGGTATAACTAACACTATAAACAAGCCTATAGAATTCAATAGTTTAAAAGTTATAATTGACCAGTATAGCGAGTAAGAATAAACATCCTATGTGCTTTTATATTTTTTGGTGGTATTGGTTAGCAATACACTCAAAAGTTAAAAGCGCCTTTAGGCGCTTTTAACTTTAATTAGCAATAGATATTTTCAGTGGTTTATTCATTATCACCACCAAAATGCTAATTACTGGGTTGTATCTCTAAGTAGCTGTTAATGGTTGATTCGAGTTTTTTGTAGCGAGTTTGAATGAGCTCTAATTTATTCTTCATACTGCCCATGGCATTTTCACTGGCCATTACTTCCAACTCATCAAATAATTTATGCAAGTTAGCTGCACCTACATCACCCGATGAGCCTTTCAAGCCATGACTTAGTTTTGATATTTGCGATAAATTATTGTTATTTATTGCATCCTCAAGTTCTTCTAGCTTCATTGGTGTACTTTGAAGGTATAATTCGCATACTTTTATAAGTAGCTCTTCATTATTTAATAATCGGGATAGTGCATTATCTCTATCCCAATCAGGTAAATTTTGACTATCCAAAGTATCAGGAATTGGTTTATTAATTTCGTTAAGCTGATTACTTTCTAATGGAGCTTCTTTTATAAAAGTTGAAGACAACCACTTTGTAGCCGTTGCAACTAATACCTCTGCCGAGATAGGTTTAGTGATGTAATCACTCATTCCTGCATCTAGGCATTTTTGTCTTTCACCCATCATTGCATTAGCAGTCATAGCGACTATGGGAATATCACTATTTTGAGGCGCTGCTTCACCAGCTCTTATTTGTTTTGCTGCATCATAACCATTCAATATAGGCATTTGGCAGTCCATAAATACACAGTGGTATTGATGATTATTGGCCACCGAGTTAACAAGTTTTTCTACTGCTTGTTGGCCATTTGACGCGGTATCTATCTCTAAAGATAAACATGACAATATACCCGCGGCTACTTCTATATTTATATCGTTATCATCAACGATAAGAACATGCGCCCCTTTAAAGTCAGAATTATCAGTTTTAACTGAGTCTGATTCACGGCGTTTGTTAATATTAACATTGCTGCTACCAGCACTTATTTTATCTTCAAGACTGCGTTCATCGGCTACTGTTTTTAAAAACTCTGAAATAAGTATTGGCTTAGAAAGTAAGCTGGCTTGCACGTGTTTTGTTTTAATTTGCGGATAACCACGATTTGCTAATAAAATAACTTTAATTGCATGATGATTAGCAATAGATGGCCACATTTCATCTAAACGTTTTAACAATGTGTCGTCTTGTTCAATAAGTATAAAGTCAGGTAAAGGTACGTTTTTTATATCATCTGAAACAAGAGATTGTTGTAATTGTTCAGGTGAAAAACTGTTTCCAGAAAAAGCAGCTATTAAATTATTTATGCTGTCGGCTAACTCGTTATTTTTAGTCACAATAGTAAAGCTTTTGTTTTTTAATCGTGGGGTAAAACTATAATGAGTTGTATCATCATTGCTCAGTGTTAGTTTTATATGAAAACTGCTACCTAGTGACTTTTCTGACTCAAAGCTAATTTCTCCGCCCAGCAGGCTACAAAGCTGTCTACATATAGAAAGCCCAAGCCCTGTTCCACCAAATTTAGACGCTACGCTTTTGTCTTCTTGAGAAAAGGCGGTAAATAATTTGCTTTGGTTTTCTTGTGCAATGCCCACACCGCTATCGGTAACTTTTACGTGAACAGTCACATTATTATTGCTTGTTTGCTCGCAATAAGCGGTGACCTTTATAAACCCAGTTTCAGTAAATTTAATCGCATTATTTACTAAGTTAGTCAGGATTTGTGAAAAACGATGGGGGTCAGTTTTAATCGTCTTACATTTTAAATTAACAACATCTAAAACAAATTCGAGGCCTTTCTCCTGAGCTTTAACAGCCATACTGCCACAAACGCTTTCGATTAATTTTATTAAATTAAACTCTTTAAAGTTCAACTCAAGTTTACCGGCTTCTATTTTAGATAAATCCAAAATATCATTTATTAATACAGATAAAGCACTCACACTTACTTCGGTCATTTCTAAATAATTTTTTTGTGTTTCACTCAATGGCTCTTTTTTTATTAAGTTTAAAGTACCCACTATGCCATTAAGCGGAGTACGCATTTCATGACTTATATTAGAAATAAACGCACTTTTTACTTCACTGGCTTGCTTGAGCTCTTTAGTGCGAATGGCTACTTTATTTTCAAGCTCATGATTTACTTTTATTATTTCATTCTCAATGGTGCGCTCTTTGGTTACATCTCTGGCTATTATTGCAATACCAATAAACATTCCAAATGGATCGATAATGGCTGATAAAGAGAGTGAAAAGTAGCGTTTAGTAGAGCCATTATTAATACTCACTTCCTGCTTAAATTGACGAGTACCATCGGTGAACTTTTCAATTAGCTCGTTAAAATTTAGCTGATCTATTATTTTTAAATCATTAATTGGTTTTCCAATAGCTTCTAACTCTCCAAGTTTAAACATTAGAGTTGCGGCGTTATTCCAACTAGAGACAATACCGTTATTGGTAATGCCAATTACCGCATCAGATGAGCCGGTTATAATTGCTTCAGATTGTGCGCGTGCATTTGCAAGCTCTTGGCTTTTGCGAAGACTACGATTGAAAAATGCGAGAATAATAGTTAATACAATAACCAAAATAAGTAAAAAGGCGTAAAGCTTTGTTCTACGTTCCATTTCAATATTTTTTATATACTCAACAGGCGCTAAAACGTGACTAGATAAAAAGTTTTGTTTTTCACCCATCGCTAAAGTGATTTGTTTTCTTGCGGTGTAATAACTTGTTTGCGCATTATTTTTTGGTTTTATAAGCGATAATGAGCTATTAGCAATGGGGTTAAAAGTGTAATTATTATTGATGCTAATATCACTACCTAAGTCTTTACCAAAGGTGAAATCTTTATTTGGGTGCGATAAAAAATAGCCATTACTGTCAGTTAAAGCGAGTTGAAATGGTGTAGTAAGACTGTTTTTTAAAAGGCTTAATAAGTTATTAGCATCTACGTTAACAATGATAAAGCCAAACCGATTTTGATTTTCATCAAAAATTGGCATAGATAGCCTCAGCATCGGGCGATAAGGAAACTCTATTTTACCGTACTCTCTATTTAACGAAATCTCAGACATATATATTTCGCCATCAGAGAGGTTACTACTGGCCGTAAAGTATTCTTGCGCTCCTTTATTTTGGAGCCTATTTAAATCTATAACCTCTACAGCGGCCTGAACGCGATCAACCCTTACCAGTTCTTGTCCTTTTTTGTTGGTACTGATGATTCTTAGCTGCTCGTAATCTGGGTTATTTTTTAAAAACGCTGCAAATATAATTTCAAGCCTTGTTTTCCATTGAGCATAGGTGGTGTTTTCTAGTGGGTCTACACCTTTGTTATTTGATGCCCTGGCTAAACCTTTGATTGGAGGGGTTGCGTGTAGAAAACGAA
The DNA here is from genome assembly GCF_055808145.1 of Pseudoalteromonas sp. KJ63-1. The sequence goes on from NZ_JBVVRL010000002.1 coordinate 598,798, forward strand.
TATTTCGACGGTAGTTTTCAATAACCTCTTGTGTTTGTGAATTAATAGATTGGTTTTTGTCTATTATTTCATGCTCTACAGAGCCAAGTACTGAGCGCGATAAACTTGCTTCATTAATAATTATAGCTACAACAATTAAGGTAATTATGGCGGATAAAGAAATAGGGAATAAAAGGGTGTAATTACTTACCTGACGAATTATCCTTTTCTTAAGATTTATTGGCATCCACTACTCCAATTAAAGACCAGCCATTATTTGGCTACCCTAAACTTAGAGAGCTATAGGTAATTTATCAAGTTTTACCTTTAATAAAGAGTTTTGTTTTTTATTCATTTATATCAAATTTAGAACTCTAAAAACCTTTTTTGATTGACGCTAATAATATAATACTTAAGTATATATTTTAGGTAATTGGTGGAGGTTTGGGTTAACTCGGCTAGGATTTATGTGCATTTGTTTAATTTTTTATGGGAAGTGATTGTGTTAACCACTGTAGATCAAAGCTTTGCGCAACGAGTACTTATTGTTGATGATGAACCCACTAGTTTAATGATTTTAGAGGGGGCATTATCAAATATTGCAGAAGTTATATGTAGCGATACTGGTTTTGGCGCCATTGAAAAAGCACAGCAGTTTTTACCTGAAATTATTTTATTAGATATTGAATTACCTGATATTAGCGGGTTAGAAGTGTGTAAACGCTTAAAAAACGATCCCAAAACTAGTGGTGTAACAGTAATATTTATTACCTCCCATAATGAAAGTAAGTTTGAGCATTTGTCTTTAGAGTTGGGTGGGATTGACTATATACAAAAGCCCGTTGATCTTAAGGTGTGCCGCTTGCGCGTTGGCAATCATCTAAAACTAAAAACACAAGAGCAACAACTAAAACATTCACAGCGTTTACTTGCTATTGAATCAGAAAGATTGCGCGTAACGCTCAACTCGATTGGCGACGCTGTTATAGCAACAGACAAAGACGAAAAAATAACGTTTATGAACCCGATTGCAGAGATGATGACCGGTTGGGTAATGCATGAAGCAGTTGGTAATCATATTTCAGAGGTTATGCAACTACGGGATGCAACCACAAAGCACAAAAGCCTTAATCCAATTTCTATTGCTTTAAAAGAGCAGCGAAGAGTGGCTATGGCGCTTAATTGCCAATTAACGAGCTTAAATGGCAGAATTCATCGGGTTGAGGATTCTGCTTCCCCCATCAGAGATGAAAAGGGGAATATTATTGGCGCGATTATAGTTTTTCATGATGTGAGCGAGTCGATTGCGATGGCTGTTAAGATGAGCCATTTAGCAAACCATGACCAATTAACCGATTTACCCAATCGAATTTTATTACATGATCGCGTTGCGCATGCTTGTCAGGTATCTGTGCGTAATGGTTTTTTAGTGGCGTTAATGCTAATTGATATTGATCATTTTAAATATTTAAATGATACAGAGGGACACCATGTTGGCGACCAAATCATAAAACTGGTTGCTAAACGACTTGAATCTATTGTTGATTTAAATACGACCTTGGCCCGTGTTGGCGGGGATGAATTTGTATTGTTGCTCCCAGATATTAAATCGCCGTGTCATGTTGATGCTGTTGCATCTGATATTTTGTATGCAATGCATCAACCTTTTCGTGTTGATGGAAGAGAGTTTAATTTAACTATAAGCGTGGGAATTAGTATTAATCCAACGGATTCTGATTCTGCCGAATTAATGATGTCGCATGCTGATGCAGCAATGTATAAAGCCAAAGAGCATGGTAGAGATAGATTTTGTTATTTTTCAGATGACTTAGAACATGAGTTTCATCAACGTCAAAATATAGATAAGCTTTTGAGAAATGCACTTGAAAAAGACACGTTGGAAGTTCACTTTCAGCCCAAGCTTAGTTTAAAAAATAAATTAATTATAGGTGCTGAGGCGTTAGTAAGGTTAAGAGATGAGGAGGGCGGTTTTATATCGCCGTTACACTTTATTCCATTAGCTGAAGAGACCGGTTTGATTAATAAGTTGGGTCATAGCGTTTTAAAACAAAGCTGCAGAGCGGCTAAACGCTGGCTAGATAAAGGCCATCCAATTAAAGTTGCTGTTAATGTGGCTGCTAAACAATTTACAGATCCTAAATTTATAGAAAGCGTAGCACAAATACTTGAGGATACTGAGCTTCCTAGTGGTTATCTTGAATTAGAAGTGACAGAAAGCGCTTTAATGAGTGATTTTGATGAAACAAGTCGGATATTAAACGGGCTTTCAAACCTTGGTTTGAGCATAGCGATAGATGACTTTGGAACGGGCTATTCGAGTTTATCGTATTTAAAGTTATTTCCTGTTGATGTATTAAAGATTGACCAGTCATTTGTTAAAGATATGGTTGATGATAAGCAAAGCCTAGATATAGTGAAAGCAATCACCCATTTAGCACACTCACTTAATTTAAAGATTGTTGGTGAAGGCATTGAAACTCAAGCACAGCTTGATACGCTTATTTCGCTTGGATGTGAGCAAGGGCAAGGGTTTTTGTTTAGCAAAGCTTTACCTAAAAATGAATTTGAAAATCTCATTTTCTGATGGTGTAACTAGTATTTTTAATTTTAAGATAGCTTGCATTCAATTATTGTGGCTTGTTAACTTGATCAATCTTAAAAAGCGATTGTTTTAATCTAAACAATCAATTTTATTTAATTTCTCAATGGCCTTATTGTATTAACCAAGCCAACGCACAAGGCGTTAACTTTTTAAATACACTAAACATAAATGAGGAATACTATGAGCACTTCATTGATTAACACAAAATTACAACCTTTCAATGCAACAGCTTACCACAATGGTGACTTTGTAGAACTCACTGAAAAAGACGTATTAGGTAAGTGGTCTATCTTTTTCTTTTACCCTGCAGATTTCACATTTGTATGCCCAACTGAATTAGGTGACCTTGCAGATTATTACGCACAGTTACAAGAAATGGGCGTAGAGGTTTACTCGGTATCAACAGATACTCACTTTACTCATAAAGCATGGCATGACACGTCAGACACTATCGGTAAAATCACTTACCCAATGATTGGCGACCCAACAGGACGAATTACACGTAACTTTGGTGTAATGATTGAAGATGATGGTTTAGCACTTCGCGGTACATTTGTAATGAACCCAGAGGGCGAAATCAAAGTTGTTGAAACGCATGATTTAGGTATTGGTCGTAGTGCTAAAGAACTTGTTCGTAAAGTACAAGCCGCACAATACATTGCCACGCATGACGGTGAAGTATGTCCTGCATCTTGGCAGCCAGGTGAAGACACATTAGCACCTTCACTAGACCTAGTTGGTAAGATTTAAACTTTACCTTCACTAAATTTAGAGTAGAACATGACTCTAATACCAGTGAGCCTACTTGGCTCACTGGGCGCTCTCCCACGCCATCACTCTTTTCTAAAATTCGCACATGCACTGATGGCATGGGGGTTCTGCTGTTTTATTTTTCCGTAAGGGGCTAAGCCATGTTAGACAACAACATAAAGAACCAATTAAAAAGCCATTTTGAATCGCTGACTCAGCCTGTTGAGCTACTTATCGCCTTGGATGACAGCAAAAAATCAACAGAAGTAGAAATTTTAGCGAATGATTTAGCATCACTAAGCGATAAGTTTAGTGTGAGTAACAATCCAGATTCTGCGGCACGCAGACCTTCAATGGTGGTGCATTCGCCACAAAAAAATACTCATATTACCTTTGCAGGGGTACCTATGGGTCATGAATTTACTAGTTTAGTACTTGCGCTATTGCACACAGGCGGACACCCAAGTAAAGCCAGCCAAGATGATATTGAGCAAATACAATCACTTGATCAAGAACTAAACTTTGAAGTGTATATCAGTTTGAGTTGCCAAACCTGTCCGCAAGTGGTTCAGGCACTTAATACTATGGCTGCTACAAATAGCAAAATATCTGCCACCATGATTGATGGTGCATTGTTCCAAGATGAAGTCGAGCAGCGAAATATATTGGCTGTACCCGCTGTTTACTTAAACGGAGAACCTTTTAGCCAAGGGGCAATGAGCCTAACCGATATTTTAAATAAAGTTGATAGCAAAGGTGCAGAGCGCCAAGCTAAAGCATTGAATGAAAAATCAGTGTTTGATGTTCTCGTTGTAGGCGGCGGCCCTGCGGGCGCATCGGCAGCTATTTATTCTGCACGTAAAGGGCTAAATACGGGGGTGGTTGCTGATCGTTTTGGCGGGCAGGTCGCTGACACATTGGCTATTGAAAACTTTATTTCGGTAAAAGCAACCGAAGGACCAAAAATGGTGGCCCAGCTTGAAGAGCATGTTAAAGAATATGATGTTGATGTAATGCACAACCAACGCGCTGCAAACCTGCAAAAAGGGAGTAATGGCTATGACATTACTTTGGAAAATGGCGCTGTATTACAAGCAAAATCACTCGTATTAGCAACCGGTGCACGCTGGCGAGAAATGAACGTACCTGGCGAGCAGCAATATAAAGGTCATGGTGTTGCTTATTGTCCGCATTGTGATGGTCCGTTATTTAAAGGCAAACCTGTTGCTGTAATAGGCGGCGGTAACTCAGGTATTGAAGCGGCTATTGATTTAGCTAACATCGTAGAGCATGTAACGGTGCTTGAATTTGCCGACACGTTACGTGCCGACGAAGTGCTTATTCGTAAAGCTAATAGTCTGAAAAACATTACTATTATTAAAAATGCACAAACAACTGAAGTACTCGGTGATGGTAATAAAGTGACAGGCCTGAATTATACCGATCGTGTTTCTGGAGAAAGTAAGGAGCTAGCTTTAGCCGGTATATTTGTACAAATTGGTTTGATACCAAATACCGAATGGTTAAAAGAGAGTGACCTTGAACTTAGTCAATTTGGTGAAATACTCATTGATGCTAAAGGTGCAACGTCGTTACCGGGTATATACGGTGCGGGCGATGCGACCAATACGCCATTTAAGCAAATTATTATTGCTATGGGCGCCGGAGCAACTGCGAGCTTAGGAGCTTTTGACTACTTAATTCGCCAAACACCCGATGCAGAGCAAAACGCTGCTTAATAGTTTTAGCTTAAAGTCTCTTGATAAAACAGCTCTCACCCATAGCTGTTTGTTCACCCAAGCCGCCCTCTCCAAAGGCGGCTTTTTTGTGTGCTATTTAAGTCGGGTAATACCCACTAAAATACAAACTGCCCCGCCAATAAAACCTAGCCATGCTTCTACAGGGGTTTCGCCGTTTAATGCGCGGGTAACTTGTGAAGCTGCAGAATCGTAAACATCATAACCCCACATACCAAGCGCTACCCCAATAACAATAAGTACAATACCAATGATTTTATTTGTCATAATGATCCTTTGTGTTTTTAGTGCAAGTTAATCTAGGTGACACTTATTGTTATAATGTGGCTAAGCCCAGTCTTTTTAGTGTATTTGTAATTGCTTCTTCTATCGCTGGAAGCTTAAACGGTTTGGCTATAAACATTTCCATGCCTGCTTGCTGGCAGTTTAGTTTATCTTGTGAGGATGCATTGGCAGTTAACGCCACAATATAAGTTTCTTGCGGGTCACAAATACCTTGTGCTTTTAGTTGCTTAGTGGCCTCGAAACCATCCATGATAGGCATGATGCAGTCCATAAAAATAAGGTCAAAATGCTTTTGCTTGCATTTTAACAGGGCATCTTGGCCGTCTATAGCAAAGTCTGACTTTATATTAAACTTATCCAGCGCCGCTTCTAATACCAGACGATTTATTTCGTTATCATCAACCACCAAAACAGATAACTTATTACTGTGATTATTAATAGATTTAAGGCTAGGTGTTTGTATTTGTTGTTTACCAAGTTCAATCGGGATAGTTAAGGTAAAACACGTGCCCACGTTAACCTCACTGGTTACCTCAATTTTGCCATTCATAAAACCAACGAGCTCTTTAACTATGGCTAAGCCCAGCCCAGTGCCACCTTTATTGTTGTTAGCATCAACCTCTTGGGTAAAAGGCTTAAATAATGAGTTTAAATACGCTTTACTCATGCCGCGACCTGTGTCGGTTATTTTAATGGTAAGTAAAGGGTGTTTTGTATCTAATGCTAACTGTGAATCGAGAGAAACAGATCCATGCTCTGTAAATTTTAGCGCGTTACTCAGTAAATTAGATACAATTTGGCTTAATCGAGAGGTATCGCAGTATACCCAAACATCATTAGCAATGTTGTTTGTGGCTAGCAGTTCAATGTTTTTATTGCTAAACAATACCGAATATAAAGAAACTAAATCGGTAAATACCGTTTTAAGTAGGGAGTGATGGGGTTCCAGCTTTAATTCACCATGATTTATTTTCGAAAAATCGAGCACTTCATTGATAATATTCAATAAAATATCAGCGCTTCGAAGGGCGACTTTAATTTTTTCTGCCCGCTTATCATAATCGTGTTCATCAATGAGTGTGGCTAACATACCCGTAATGCCATTGAGCGGAGTGCGTAGCTCGTGGCTAATTTTTGCAAATAGTATACTTCTATCTTTTAATAGCTGCTCAGCAAGTGCTTTTTTTTGTTTTAACTCTTCGCGTAACTTAACGGCTTCAGTTATATCTTGAAAAGTGCCAAATAACCGTACACATTGGCCATTATTAAACTCGGCTTCACCAAAAGTCGACACCCAAATATTTTGCTGTTTAGCGGTAATTATTTCCAGCTCTAAGTGCCATTTTTCACCCTTAGATACCGCATTTTCTACCGCTTTATTAATGCTATCTCGACTTTTGCCCGCTTTGTAAAACTCTACAGCGGTATTCATATCAGGAGTAAAGCCTTCTTCGGCTTGATGAATACGTCGAGTTTGTTGACTCCAGAAAATGGTATTTTCTATTAAGTCGACTTCCCATGTGCCTATATTTGCTACGTTTTCTAGCTTTAATAAAGAGTCACTATTTTTGGTAAGATTAGCTTTATCCTGATTGCGCGCAAATTCAGAGCCTAACCACTGTGCTAATAATTCAATATAATCATAAGCTTCATCGCTAAAAGGAGCGCATTCTTGAGCTGATGAAAGGTTAACAGTGCCAAATACCTCTTGGCCTATTCGTATAGGCGCACCAATGTACGCTTCTAATTGAAAATTAATATAGCATGGGTGATTGGCAATACTACTTTGCGACGCATTATGAAATGCCAATGCAGAGTTGGCCGACAAGGTATGGGTGCAATAGGTGCCGTTTAACTCAAACTCAGTGCCAATAGCAAGAGAATTGTCAGGGGTAATGGCATGCAAAACAGTGTATGAATCATTTTTTACGCGGCTAATAATAGCTAAATCGAGCTGAAAAACATCGAGCCCAAAAGCAAGTAAGTCTGCAATTTTTTGATCAAAGCTTAGTTGTTGATCTGAGACTATATTATGAAAGCATCGAAGAAAATTCACAAAACCCCTTAATTTATTTGGTGTGTACACAGAGTTAATGCAAGAAACATGCCTAACTTTAATCTTTTTTTGACAACAAGACGATTAATACATCGTTCTTTATTACATTAACTTGCTGACTTAACAATTTATAGGTTGAGTTGGTTTTATATTTAGGTTTATAACATCGTCGACCTCTTCTGGATCGATTTTATCGCTTATGGTCGTTCCTTAGCAAATCGAGAGTTATCCAAGTACGTTTTAGCTTTACTTATGCCCATTTTATAGCCTGAATTGAGTATAGCCAGATTTTTAGTGGTGCGGCCGACTTTAAACTCTGCTGGTGGAGCAATAATATTTATTTTGCAATCTGAGGGAGGATTATACAAAAAATCAATACTGGCATTATAGTTTTTAGAGCGCTGAATAGTGGCCTGTGCAAGTGCAGGGTTATCTTTATAGAGTCGCTTAGTTAACCACGGTACTTTGTAATCTTTTTTACGATAGCCTAAAGATTGAGAAAGGATAACCGTTATCTCTGATGCCCCCATCTCATAAGCTTTTTTTACCGGAATAGGATCTGCTACGCCACCATCGGTCATGGCAATCCCGTTTATTGTTGGGTAATCCCGATAAGCAAAGGGTATAGCGCAAGAGGCTTTTAATTGCTCTACCATTTCGCTGCCTGTTGCTTGTAAGTAATGAGCTTGCCCAGACTCGATTGCTGTTGCAACAATGTAAAAGTCGTGAGGAGATTGCGAGAATTCGTCTTTATTCAACGGAATTTCACGTATGGTCTCTTGCCAAAGCCAGTCTAGGTCAAACAAGTGACCACCTTTAACAAATCGGGAAAGGTTAATAAATTCAGGCCTACAGGAATAATCAGTAATCACTTTGTAGTTTCGAGTTGCTTGTTTACATAAATACGCAGCAACATTTGTAGCACCAGCAGATACACCAAAATAGCTGGTAAAAGGTTGATATTGTTGTGCTAAAAACTCATCTAGCACGCCAGCGGCAAAAATACCGCGCATGGCACCACCCTCTACCACTAATGCATGTTGGCTATTGCTCATATTAACTTCCATCCTTTGACAATACGCTCATGCTAACAAGTGTACTTGAACTGTGCGAGCATCTTTTTACTTTGATTCATTAGTTTTAAGTTGTTTTCTGTAGGCGGTTGGGGAAATAGAAAAAGTGGCTAAAAAATGCTGGCGAAAACTCACACTTGATAAAAAGCCTGAATCCGTTGCTACTCTATTAATTCTTAGCAAGCAGCTTAGTTAGAATTAAGTTTGTGTAAAATGAATGATCATAATATTAAAAAGGGCGGTAATAAAGTATTACTGCCCTTTTTATCTAATGTAGTTCTATTTGGCTTCAACCCACATAGTGCCTACTTCTTTTTTTACAACCTTAACATGTGTACCCGCAGGGATTGGTTGTTTACTTTTCAACTTCCAACTAATTCCTGAATAAAGGTGCGTAGTGTGTCCGTTTTCATCAACATCGTCAGCTAACACAAAATCAAGCTCAGCGAAGTCGCTCTGTACACCTTTTTTATCTACTTGGTTTTGCATACGCTTTAATGGTTTCCATAAAAATAGCGCAAATCCAGCTGTAATAAGCGTGTTACTCCACAGTGCGGTAGTTAGAGAGTCATCTAACAAATTAAAGTTCATCAATAAACCGCTGGCAAACAAAGACATACCTAAAAATAATAATATAAAGGTAGACATACCTAACACAGCCACTTCGATAATGAGCGCAAGCACGCCTAAAATCATCAGTGCTTCAGGTAAGTTGTTAGTAATAAGCGTCATTATTTATCCTTAACAGGTTAAAGTTTTTGCTTTTGATTTAGTGAGTTAATAATTGACATGCCTTGTGCAACTAATGAGCTTGCATCAGTGGCGCTATCGGGCAATAAAACAACTGATGACTCTTTCGCGATAGCTTCTTTAGCGGCAATGGCTTTTGTTGCTAAATCGAGTTGAATCGCTTTTTGACCTTGCTCAGTATCAGCAGCTTCACCTACTTTACGCAGTGCATCGGCTTGCGCTTCTGCAACCGCAATAATAGCTTTAGCTTCACCCTCTGCGCGCAGAATCTGTTCAGCTTTTTCCCCTTCAGCGCCTAGAACCTGAGCCTGTTTTTTGCCCTCGGCAACATTGATATTTGATTGACGATCACCCTCTGATTCTAAAATTTGTGCACGTTTAACACGTTCAGCTTTCATTTGCGCTTCCATCGCTTCCATCACTGATTGTGGGGGCACAATATCTTTTATTTCATAACGTAAAACTTGAATACCCCAAGGCTCAGCTGCTTGGTTAATAGAGGTTACGATATTAGTATTGAGTACATCACGTTCTTCAAATGTTTTATCAAGCTCCATTTTACCCAGTTCAGAACGCATCGTGGTTTGTGATAGCTGCGTTACTGCAAATACGTAATCATCGACTCCGTAAGTTGCTTTATATGGGTCGAGCACACGAAAGTACAATACACCATCAACTGATAACGAAATATTATCTTTGGTAATTGCTGATTGCGAGGGCACATCTTGAGCTTGTTCTTTTAAGCTTCGATCAGCAGCAATACGATCAATAAAAGGCACAATGAAATTTAAGCCCGCTTCTTTAGTTGATTGGTATTTACCAAAACGCTCAATTAACCATGCTCGGTTTTGTGGCACAAATTTAACACTACTTTTTAATAGTACTAAAACAAAAACTAGTAAAAACGCTTCAACGGTAAAAACAATATTTATAATTTCTGCGATGGGATCCATAGGGTATTTCCTTGTTAATTACATTCAGTCCAAAAACTGCGTGGTGTTTATAATTTCAACGATCTACAGATTATCATTAGTTTTTAGTTTGTTCTATAAAAACAGAAAGTAGGCCATTAAGAATAGATTATTCAAAAGAACATATTTGATTTCTGCCTGCTTTTTTGGCTTTGTATAAAGCAATGTCGGCATTTTTTATTATCGTTTGCATATTAGTGTTAGCGTTTGGGTAAGTGGTAAAATACCCAAAGCTCATTGTGATATGAGGAGTAACAGAAGAAAATTCATGGGGAATATTTAACGCTTTAATTTTTTGCTGTATCAGTATAGTAAACTTTTGGCATTGTTCTTTATTCGAGGCCGGCAAAATAATTGTAAATTCTTCACCTCCATACCGAGCCACTATATCACCCTCACGTTTACATACGCTTTTTAAAGCGCGCGCCACTTGTTTTAATGTGTCATCACCTTTTTGGTGACCATAGTTATCGTTATAGCGTTTAAAGAAATCGATGTCACACATAATCAAACTAATAGGCTGATTATGTCTTGCACAACGCTTAATTTCACTGTTGAGAGTGCTATCGAAAAAGCGACGGTTTGCAATATCAGTAAGTGCATCGGTATTCGCTAATTTATTGAGCTTAGTGTTGGCGTTAATTAATTGCTGTTGGGTTAACTGCAGCTTTTTTTTATAGTTAATATTCTTGAGGGCATTATTGATGATTTCACCTACGAGCTTTATTCTAATCAAATCAATTTTGCTCCAATGGCGCTTAGTTTTAACGCAATCACAGCCGATGAAGCCTACCAGTTCCTCATCGAAACGAAGGCCTATGCATAAAACCGACTGAATACTTTGCTCTTTAAACTCTGCTTTTTCAGCATCAGCTTTAGTAGGTAATAGCTCAATATCATCTACTTGAAATAGATGGTTCTCATTCATTACCTCAAAAAAATAGGGGAGTTCTACTTTTGGTATGTTTTGCAGTCTGTCTTTGCAAGCAACAATACCCTGATTGACCCATTCGTGAGTATTGGTGATAGTTTCGTCATCGGTGTTAAATTCAAATAAATAACTACGGTCAGCCTTTAATACGGTGCCGATGGCTTTGAGGGCAAAGTTAATTTGTTGGTCTATATTATCGTTTTGTATATCAATAAGTTTGGTAGAGATTTTGGAGATAATATGATCAAAGTTGTATTGCTCTGAGAGTGAATGATCTTGCTCTAAAGTGAGCATAGATATAGAGCCATCAATTACAGAATGATCAATATTTAACAGCTGTGAAGTGGGTTCAGAATCTAATAAAACGGTTGTTATGTTAGAAGAAAATAACTGCTTAATACTGACAATTTCATCATTACTAAAGTCGCGTAGCACAACATTGCTAAAAGCATCTTTTTTAACAGCACTTTCATCCTCTATTTTGAGTAACGTTTTGGCATGCTGATTTAATGTGTAGTTTTGGTTTTTATCATCATAAACAATCACGGCTAAATTAATAAGATTAAAAACCTGCCAAATTATTTTGTCTGAGTCATGACTCACTGATTTCTCCGCAATTATACAGGCAGAACTCGCCAAATCTTTTAATTATTAATAATATATGTCTCTTTATATTTAGTACAGTTCTTTGCATTTTACTAAGTTTTTAGTGCGTTTAATTGGTCTTCGTATTACAATTGTGACTGTATATCATTTCGCACTTTCTAATTTGCTTTATTTCATTAGCTTACTTTGTTTTCAGTAAAGGCCTTTTATATTTCATGACAGAAATAACTACACACCACGCCTCCCGTCGCCGTCTATTAATTGCACTTGCAATTACCTGTTCGTTTATGGTGATTCAGCTTATAGGTGCTTATTATGCTAATTCACTGGCTGTTCTTGCTGATGCCGGCCACTTATTTGTTCATAACAGCTCACTATTTATAGCACTTATAGCCTCAAGCTTTGCTATTCATTTGGCTAAAACTTATAACGACGGCCATCAAAAAGCTGAATTAATCGGCGGTCTGATCAACGGCATTTTATATCTCGCTATCAGTTTACTTATTTTATTTGAGGGAGCTGAGCGCTTTATGGATCACAAAGGTGGACATGAGCTGATCATAAATAGTTATTTAATGTCGGTGATTGCTGCTATTGGTTTTTTATTTCATGGTGCGGCAGCGTGGGTATTATATAAAGGTCGTAAAGCCAGTATTAATGTGTATGCGGTATTTTTACATTCGTTTTTTGATTTAATCTCGACTGTTTCCACTTTTGTTGCCGGTGTTCTTATTTATATTACAGGCTGGAATGTGATTGATATTTTATCGAGTATGTTAATCGCATCATTTGTACTGTTTACGGGAATTAAGGTGATAATTAGTTGCATTAAAGGGCTACGCTCAAATAAAGCAAAGTTGCCAGAAGTCCAAGATATCGAAACAGAAATAACCAGCATGGAGCATGTTGCAAATGTGCATAACGTTACCGTTGTTCGTAAGAATAAAAAAGTGATAGTAGGTGCTCACGTAGTGTTAAAGCAACATTGCACTATAGAAAAGCATGATGAAGAATGTCGTTTAAAAGTAATCAAACTACTTGCAGATAAATTTAATGTTCGTAACAGTGTGCTACAAATCGAAAGCTATGAATGCAAGCACATCCATTAAAAAGTTTAACCTAAAGCGACTTGGTTAAGTCGCTTTAGGTTTAGATTAAATCAATAATCTTCTCAAAGCATGCAGGGCTCATTAAATCGCTGGCACTCATAGGGCGAGCAAAATAGTAACCCTGAAGTTTATAGCAACCTATGTTTGTTAAAAAGTCTAGTTGTTCCCGCGTCTCTACCCCTTCAGCAATACAATATAACTCTAAGTTTTCAGCAAGCGAGTAAATAGTTTTAATAATCGACTCGTCACCTTTGTCTATGCCAATACTATTAACAAAGCTTTGGTCAATTTTTATTACATTAATTGGAAATTGACTCAAATAAGTGAGTGATGAATAGCCAGTACCAAAATCATCAAGAAATAGTTTAAATCCTGCAGCTTGAAGACTTTTAAGTTGTTTTGCTGCTTTGTACTTATCTTCTAACAGCGTGTTTTCTGTGATTTCTAGGCGTATTTGCTGTGGTTTAATACTGGCTTTCTCAAGTATAGCGCTCAGTCGCTCGGTTATATTGGCCTTTAAAATATGCTTTGGTGATACATTTAACGAAATATAAAACAGTGGGTTTACGCTAAGGATAGGCTCAAGCTCTGTGATTGCACGTTGCAATGCTTGCTCAGTAAGCATATCAATTAGGCCAGTTTCTTCTGCCACCGGTATAAATAAAGCCGGAGAGATAAGTTTTCCTTGGTTTTCCCAACGCATCAATAACTCAACACCACTTATTGTTTTATCTTTTGTATTAACCACGGGTTGGTAATGATTAAATAATTGGTTATCTTTTGCGGCATCTTTTAAGTCATTTTCAAGAATAAGTTTTTGTTTAATTTGCTCATTCATTTTTTCATTAAAAAACTGAAATCCATTCCGACCTGCTTGTTTTGCATGCATCATAGCGATATCTGCATTACGGATCAAAGCATCAGTTGAGCATGCATCATGGGGATATAAGGCAATACCAATACTGGCAGATATATTAATAGAAAAGTCTTCAATAATAACTTTGCTTGCGAGCTCATTACTCATTTCGTTAAGTGTGTGCTGCAGAGAAGACATAGAAGTAATGTTCTCGATTAAGACTAAAAACTCATCACCACTTTGGCGTCCAAAAGTCGCGTGGTCACCTAGGTATAAGGCAACTCGTTCAGTAATGTTACACAGTAACTTGTCGCCTACTGCATGCCCAAACGAATCATTCACAGGTTTGAATTTATCTAAATCTATAAATATAACCGCACATTGTAAGTCGTTTTTAGCGGCCTTTGTAATGGCATTTTCAATTTTTTGATTCATTAAGCTGCGATTAGGTAGCCCAGTTAACGCATCATAGTTGGCCAAATAACGTAACTCATTTTCAGCACGTTTTTGTTCGGTTAAGTCTGTAATTACAATTACATAATAACCAACTTTACCTTCTTCATTAGCGACTGCAGTGGCACTTATATGAATAGGGTGTTGCTGTGCTTTTGTAGTATTAACATAGGCATTTGTTCGCCAATTTTCTTTGGGTTGCAATGCCTTTAACGTGGTTGCAAATTCTTTGCATTTAGTTTGCCCAATCGCTTTTAAAAATAGCTCAGTAGTAACAGCTCCCTCTTCACCATCATCAGAGAATACCTCCATAAAGCTATTATTAGCTGAGAAAGGTACAAGGTTTTCATCTAGAATAAGTAAAAAGTCATTGATTTGGCTAAACGCTTCGCCAAGTATTTTTGCTTGCTGTTCGTTTGCTAACTGCTCGGTAATATTAGTAAAAATACCAGATACATATTCAGGCTTTTTGCTATCTTGATTATAAATAATTTGCCCAAGGTCATGAAACCATAACCAATGACCATCTTTGTGGCGTAATCGGTAAGTTGCTTGCCAGTCTTGTGGTTGAGTTTGTTTTATAAATGCATCCCACTTGCTTTGTATTCTGCGGCGTTCATCAGGATGCATAATATTAAAAAATCTGCTTATATCAATACGTTTCGATAAATTCTCGTAACCTAATTCCGTTCCTCTGGCGGTATTAACAGTATTGTCTATAAAACTGTAGTTCCAAACGCCACTCTTGTTACTCTTTAATGCTAATTCAGTTTGAGTTTTAGAGTGAATAGCTGCACGGTGGGCGCGTTCAATCGCCATTTTACGGCTACGGTATTGCCAAAAAAATAAAAACAGAATTATGGTCACTGCGAGGAAATAGCATGCGTAGGCAATAGGAGACTGCCAAGGAGCATATGCAACACTAAACTTAAGCACTACGGGCTCGCTGGTAATAACCCCATTTCGTTGTTGTGTGGACACTGATAGCTCATAGTCACCTGGTTGTAATTTAGTAAAAAACACCTGATTAGATTTTAAGTCGTTATAACTTAAAGATGACGGACCATTCAGCTCTACTTTGTAGTAGGTTTTACCTATATTGTTATAATCAAAATTAGAAAATCTAACCGTCAACCCCATATCATCATGCTTTAGTTTTAACGGTTCATTACGGTATTTGTCAGGCGAGTAGTTGAGCGTCTCTGAAAACAAATTAATATTTGTGATCGCTAATTTACTTTGGGTGTTTTTTTGGCCACTTTTAAATTGATAAGGGTCAAACTGCAGTACACCGCTACGATTTCCAAACACGAGCTCATTATTTTGTAATTTTAGTGCAGCAATTGCAGTAAAGTGGTTGTTGCTTAAACCGTCTTTTATTGTATAGGTGGTTATGTTTAACGTATTTAAATTAAGTCGATATAGCCCATTATCGGAACTAACCCATAAAAAATCATTATCATCAGCAATAAGTTCGAAAATAGAGTTAGTGTTTAATGAATTGTTTTTATCAAAAGTATGAACTTGCTCGTAAGTTTTAGTGTTAACGGCAATTAAGCCCTCTTGTGTGGTTGCTAACCAAAGTAATTCACGTTTTGAATCTAAGTAATAGTTTTCTACTGTATGAAAAAGATTATTTTTTGCTGTTTTAGATTTAAAAATTGTAGTTAAAGTGCCGGTTGCTTCATTATATCGATAAAGCGAGTCAGATGTACTTAATAGCAATTCATCGGGGTAAGCTTTTGATGGGGTATGAAATGCGTATGCCTGTAAAGGAGATACTTGCTCTTTTAGACCTTTTATAACTCTATTTTCACCAGAGTAACCGTCAAAAATATAGAAGTTATCATTATTAATATAAGCAAATGTATTGGGTGCTACCTGCGCAAGGCCAAATAAATAGTCAGTGTTTAGATTATGCTCGGTAATAAATTTGTTTTGTTCAAATGCGCCTGTTTCTTTGTTAAAAAGCTCAAGCCCAAAAAAGTCACTAACCAAAGGTAGTTGTTGCCTATACTTTTGGCAGAGTAAATATCTCCGATAGCAGATAAACCATAAGCAGCTTTATTATCTTTAGATTGTAAAAATAAATCACTCGTTTTTGTTTTTGAGTTATAACGAACAAGCCCGTCGTCAGTGCCTATCCAGAGCAGTTGCGGTGTATCTTGATATATAACATTTACAATATTATTTTCAGGTAGGGTGATTTTTTTGAATTTCTTTGTTTGTGCGGCCCATGTTAATACACCATGAGTTCTTGAACTAAGCCACAACAAACCAGATTCATCAAACATAATATCGTTGATTGTGTTTTCAGTAATGTTGTAGCTACTATCTTTAAAATTTAAAATATGAGTGAGCTCCGAGGTTGCTCTGTCAAACTCAAATAAACCACTTTCTGTAGCAATAAATTCGCCATAGGGTGTGTTTACATAATCCCAAATATTATAATCACTAATAAGTGTTGATAATGCTGCAGGATCTATATGTTTATTTTCATCAAAAGCAATCCGATACATTCCTTCAACCGTACCAACCAACAATCCAAGTTTCTCGTCTATAGACAGAAATTTTACGTTGTTACCATCATTAGTAACTTTTTTCGTGTCGTTAAGTTTTATTTGTTGGCGTTCGCTACTTTCGGAGTTATAAGCGTATAGGCCCTGATCTGAACCAATATATAAGGTGTTTTGGTAAAGTGACAACGCACGGATAAACATATTTTCATTGGGCAAAGATATGACAAGAGATAACTTATTTGTTTTTTTATCAAACTGGTATACGTGTGAATCAATAGAAAAATAAAAATGTGTAAGTTGCTCAGCAACTGCGACAACCGGAGAGTATTTTTCTTGGTCTTGGTTTAAGTGACCTGAGTATATTTGTTCAGCATTTAATGTGTTTGGGTCAATTAAATAACTTCCAGCAAGTTGTGTGCTAACTAATAATTTACCGTTATTAGCTTTGTAGATATTCACTATATAATTATTTTTTAAACCTGTAGGGCTTTCGTAGAGGGTAACCTGGTAACCGTCGAACCGAAACAGGCCTTGTGAAGTGGCTACCCACACATAACCAATATCATCTTGTACAGATTTTACTACAAAGCTTTGCGAAAGTTGTTCATTGATAGAAATATGTTGTAGTTGTTCAGAGTAAGTTTGTGAAGCAAAGCTCTGTTGCATCCAAACTAATAAAAATATGTAAACAACGAAGAAAAACTTACTCAAAAGCACTTACCCTTTTTGGCCGACAAGGTTGGTATTTAGTATTGGTGTAATATAGCATGAGTTTAATTCAAAAATTACAAAAAGCACCATGGGTGTGAATTAATTGTTGCTTTTTTGTGGGTGTTAAAAGTCAGTTTAGCAAAAGTCAAAGGACTCCATATGAATTTTAGAGAAAATATCAACTCAGAGCACAGCGTGCTTTTAGTCATCGATTTGCAAAGCAAACTGGCACCGGCCATCGCTTCATTTAATACGACTCTAGAGTGTGCTTTACAACTTGCAAATGCAAGTGCTATTCATCAAATTCCTTCAATAATTACAGAGCATTATAAAAAAGGGCTAGGTGAAAGTGATGAGAAAATAAAGCAAGCTTTACCTAGCGCGCAGTATATTGAAAAATTAAGCTTTAGTGCCTGTGCTGAAGAAGGTTTCTTAGATACTATTTCGCTATTGCAGCGCCCTCATGTAGTAGTTATTGGTACAGAGGCGCATGTTTGTGTATTACAAACTTGTTTAGATTTATTACAACATGGTTATGCAGTGACTGTTGCTACAGATGCAATAGCCTCAAGAAATGCAGAGCACAAAGCCATTGCCGTTGAGCAGCTTCGTCAAGCAGGAGCAGTAATATCATGTGCTGAAACAATAATATTCCAATGGACAAAAAAAGCAGGGACGTCTACTTTTAAACAAATACTATCAATTGTTAAGTAGCGCACTAAAAAAATTTTAAATCAACCTAATTGATAATGTTCGGCTTGATTTAAAATAAAAAATTGCCAGTTGTTAAGGGCTATACTAACAACCAGCGTGTTTAATTTATTACAAAATTAATTAAGGTTTTTATGTCTAGTGTGAGTCGGTTGTTTACAATCATATTCTGTTTTTTGTTTGTCGAGTCTATTGGTATCGGCCTTTATTTCGATACACTAACAGAGGCGTTTTTGGTCGGCTTGCCCTTGTGCTTGCTTCCTATTTGGTTATTAAAAACCCAACCCGAAAGTAAAGTTACACCTCATGTTGTCGCTGCTGCAATCATGATGTTTTCATTTTTGCATATTCAGCAAGCGTATGGCCTTATTGAGGTCCATTTCGAAATATTTATTTTCTTAGCCATGCTGATAATGTTTGTTGAATGGCGAGTTTTTATTACGGCTATTGTGTTTGTGGCAATTCATCATTTATCTTTTTACTACCTGCAGACTCAAAATACTGGGTTTTATGTTTTCGACCCTGATCGTTTAGCTTTTTCAACTGTTCTTATTCATGCAGCCTATGCCATTGTTGAAGCGTTTGTTGCTGGCTTTATTGCAGTGACATTAAAGCGTGAACGCCAAGCTGGTTTGTCGTTAAGTCATACCACAGAGCAAATAATGCAAGACCCAAATCAAATAAAACTTTCAATGCGAGCAGATGATACAGATAGCAGTGCCGTGGTAGGTTTTAACACGCTACTAGAATACTTATCGGACGTGATAAAACAGGTGCAAACGCAATCTGATTCATTAAAAAATAACTCCCAAGAGTTAATAAATGTTCATGATGAGCTGGCAGACAGTGCTAAGCACCGAAATACACAAACTGATGATATAGCTAATTCAGGTTCACAAGTTGCTCATGGTTTTAAATTGGTCGAGCAAGAAAGCGATATTTTAAAGCAGCAAGTGAGCAATATTACCGACTCTGCCCATGTTGCTTTACAAGAAGTGTTACAAACAGACAGTAAGAGTAAAGAGTTGCTCACGTTATTAACTAATACCGAAGAGCAATTAAGTCATTTAGTGGCTGCTGGAGATGTAATTACAAGCTTATTGAATGAGATATCAGGTATAGCTGATCAAACTAATTTGCTAGCGTTAAATGCCGCAATTGAAGCTGCTAGAGCCGGTGAACATGGTCGTGGTTTTGCTGTAGTTGCAGATGAGGTTCGTTCTTTAGCGAATAACAGCCAGAAAACAACAGCTAAAATAGCATCTACATTAACAGATTTAGTGGATAACAGCCGTACTTCAACACAATCTATGAATCAGTGTGTTGAGTTTGTTGTAGATCTTACGAAAATTAGTGCCACCATGAAAGAGAATATCTCGTCAATGAGCGAGCAAATACAGGCCGTATCCACAAGTTCTGACTCAGTTGCGCAAGTAGTTGCTGAACAGGCTGGCAATACTGAGCAGATTGCAACAAGCACAGATCAAATGCGTCAACGCCAACATGAAGACGGAAAAATTGTTGATCAACTTACCGCTAAGGTACAAATGATTGATGTCAGTATCGATGTATTAGAGCAAAGTATTGCAAAATTTAACTAATAAGCGCTACTTTATTTTTGCATTGATTGGTGTGTGGTTTGTGGTTGTGGTGTCGGGCTTAGTGTATTTTCAACTTGGTCAATTAAAGCCTTTTGATGAGAATAAAATGCTTGAGCGCCATAACTGGTTTTCGCAATTTAAAGAACGCGTTGTTTGGCAGAACAAAGATAGTGCGCAACTACTTATTATCACTGAAGATAATTGTGGCTGTACCATACAAGCTAAACCGCACTTATCAGCCTTACAGCGCTTTGCGAAAAATCAGGGCGTTGAGGTACAAACATTTAAACTCAATAGCCAACTAAAGTCAGTGGTTCCGGCAACGCCAGCCGCAGTTTTAATTGATAAAAATGGTGAGTTTGTTTATGCAGGCCCTTTATCAGAAGGGTTGGCTTGTTCACAAGGTAGCGGGTTTGTAGAGACCGTGATAAGTAATTTACAGGCTGGTTTTAACTCATCTTTGTTAATTGCCAACACAAAAGGGTGCTATTGTATTAACCGAGCATAAAAGAGGCTCATTCTATTCTATGATGGCTACTTATACTTTTTTGAAACGCTTACTTACTTACTTTAGGTAAGCGTTTTTTGTTGTAGGTTACTTAATCACACCATGGTTATTAAGCCATAAACACCTAGTAATACAAATACAGTGGCGGCAATAGCTCTTACTGTATTTAACGGGATCCGTTTTAGTAATGCCTTACCAGCATAAATAACAGGTACATTTGCGATCATCATACCAAGAGTTGTACCAATTGTTACCCACAAAACGGATTGATATTGTGCACCCAATAATACAGTCGCTATTTGAGTTTTGTCGCCAATTTCAGCGATAAAAAATAAAATTAAAGCCATTAAAAATGCCCCATAACGATCGTACTTGTGGCTAACGTCTTCGTCTTTATCGGGAATAAGCAGCCATAAGCCAACAACAATAAAGCTTATATTGACTACCCAAGGTAAGTATTCAACAGCAAAATTACTACTTAACCAATCACCAAACCACGCAGATAAACCATGATTGATTATAGTAGCGGCAAGAATACCTAAAATAAGCGCTATTTTATTATGAAAACGTGCCGCAAGTAATAGCGATAGAAGTTGAGTTTTATCGCCAATTTCGGCAAGGGCAACAGTGACGGTAGAGGTTAAAAAAATATCCATTAATATAATCTTCAGGCGGGAATACTAAACCAAGGCAAACAGCTATCTCCCGCCATGAGGATAGTGTCTACCTAGGTCTCGCCGATAACGCTTGCTACAACATTACAAACTTACCATGCACATAAGGTGCAATTATGTTGATAAGTTTACTCATTACTGAGCGGGCTACTCCCCTAAGAGGAAGGCGATTATTCCACAAAGTTTAAAGCAGGTAAATATATGCGGGTAACTTTTAAATTTAATAGGTTGCTTTGTGACGTTAGTGCACAAATAAACTTGCTTTGAGCTATAAAGTTAGCTGTAATAATAAACAGATGGAAGTTGAGCAATTTGAAATTATATACACGTGTAAAGGAATTAAAATATGCAAGCAACAATTGTTAAATCAACAATGGCAACCATTCAAAATGGAGTTATGAAAGCCGACGGAAAGTTTTGGATCACGCAAACTGACTTAAATTTTGAACCTTTTAATGAAAAGTTGGGGTTAGAACAATGCACAATTTCCCGCGATACAATTTTAAAAGTGGTTGAATGTAAAGGCAAGGGCGCAGGCCTTGTGCCAATAACAGCTGATGCGATAGAGGTTTTCACGCAAGATGGTAGCTCATATCAGTTTATACTCTCAAACCCCAGTGATTGGATAAGTATATTGTCTAATCAAACTAGCGCTTAAAGTAACCAAGTTGCCATCATTTAATAATTTTAAATGATGGCATATAAGGTTTTTATTTAAAGTATAAGCGCTAACATGCCCCAAAATGAAAGCACCTAAACTTTAAATACATTGACTTTTCCTTGTAGCATTGCCGCAAGCTGTGCGAGCTCTTGCGATGCTTGAGCATTTTGTTGCGAGCTTTCGCTAACCGAAGTAATACTCGCGCTAAACTCATTAATATTGCTGCTTAGCTCATTTGCGACCATTTTTTGCTCTTGAGTTGCGGTTGATATTTGAGTATTCATATCTGCAATTTCGGTGACTTCTTGGTTAATTTCGCTGAGCACCTGTGAAGAATAATTAGCGTGGTCAACACTTTCTTTGGCACTGCTTTCAGCGTTACTCATAGCACTAACTGCTTGCTGAGCCATACCTTGTAGTTTTGTAATCATTTCATTAATACTAGCGGTTGCTTTTTGAGTGTTGTGGGCAAGTTGCCTTACTTCATCGGCTACAACGGCAAATCCACGACCAGAGTCTCCAGCTCTTGCTGCTTCAATGGCTGCATTTAAAGCTAACAAGTTTGTTTGCTCAGCCACACCTTGAATCATCATCACAACTTGGTTTATATCATTGGTTTGTGTATTTAGATCTGTAATAAGCTGCGTATTTGTATTAACCAAAGTTGAAAGCGTATTTATTGACTCGATATTATCAGCAACAGCTTGCTGCCCTTGACCTGCTTTTATGTCGGCATTTGTAGCTTTGTCAGAGGTTACTTGAGCGTTTTGAGCAACTTGCTCTATTGCACTACTCATTTGGGTAATTGCAGTTGCAATCATGGCTGATTGTTGCTCTTGCTGGGTTGCTGTACTGGCTACTTGAATACTAATAGAGTTCATTTCTTCAGCTGCCGAAGCAAGTGTTAGTGTTGCTCCTGCCATATCTTTTACTAAATCTTGGATCCGAAGTAACATATCATTAAAGTTAGATGCGGTATCTGCAATTTCGTCTTTACCCTGAACCTTAGCACGAGCTGTTAAATCGGCATTGGTTGCAATATTCGTTATGGTATCGCGTAATGACATTAATGGATTTTGTATCGAGCAGTAAATAAAGTAGGCAACAATCAGTAATAGTAAAATTAATATTGCGATCGTGGCACTCATTATTAACTTTATTAATTTATAATTTTCATCAGCTTTGACTCTAAAGTCACTCGCTTCTTTAAGTTGTAAATCAATTAAAGCCTGGTAACTGGCACTAAGCGGATCAAATAATTGGTAAAGCTCATAAACAAATTTATTTTGTGGTAGTGATGAAAACTCACCATTATTAATGCTTACAATCAAATTATTCAAATGCATAAGCACAGGCTTTAGTTTCTTTTCAACGTTATCCACCAAGCGCTTTTCTTCAGCTGTTAGCTTTGTGCTCAAGTAAGCTTTCCATTCTTTATCAGCTGTATTTCTAGCATCATTAATATTTGCTAAGAGTTTTGGTTTGGTAATGGAGTCAGCACGATACTTGTGAAGTAAATCAACAATATTTACAGCGTAATTATCTGACACATGTTTAATTTGCTTAAGTGGTACGACACGGTCGTCGTATAAACTATCAATCCCTGCTACTAACCTTCCCATTGTGTTTATTGAAAAAAATGATGTAATTAAAAAAATCATAATTGGTAGCAATGCAAGCACGGCTAAACGGTTACGCACAGAATAATTGTTTAACATAGTTATCCAAAATTACAGCAATAATAAAAAAGTATAATATGGATAAAAAATTTTACTGAATTTTACAGTAAATTATTCAAGTTTAAAAATTATTATGTGTTTTAAGCTAATAACGCTTGCTTCATCTAAAAAGTTTTTTCTAGTAAAATTCCATCAATTTTTTATTATCTTTACTGCAGTTAGGGAAAGGTAAGCTTGCCATTGTTTGCAAGACGCCAAGCAAGTTATGTTTTGATTGAAGTTCCGCTTAGCGTTGTGAGTTAAACCATTCTATGCAACACACAGCTTAAATCGCTCCGCAGGTGTTTCGTATTCTAGTATTTTTCGCGGCCTCTCATTAAATTGGATAGCAACTTGGTTTAATTTTATCTGAGAACGCTCATTTAAGTTAGTGCTTTTAGGAAAGTATCGCCCTAATAACTTATTTGTATTTTGATTGGAACCTCGTTGCCAAGATGATTGAGGATCGCATGGCTTCGCCACTTATTCGACCTACGTCAAAAGGTAGATTGGTTAAGCTGAAGGCGCCACCCAACAGAGTTTCTAAGCATCAATTTAATGATGGAAAACTTACCCAAAAAAGGCGTTCATTAAACTTTAATGAAAAAAATGATTTAGCACAGACTGACAGTATCGTTCAAACAATATTCCTATTAATTTCTTTTTCAATAATTACTATTGCAACCGTTATATAATAAATTTATTATATAACTAAATTGTTATGGGGTGGTTATGAAAGTTCTATTTTTATGCACTGAAAACTCGGCTAGATCTATCATGGCCGAGGCGTTGTTAAAACATCATGGTAAAGGTGAGTACGAGGTTTACAGCGCTGGTACTGAGCCAAATAATGTGGACAGCCGAACGCTGTCAGCTATTGAACACTTTGGGTTGCGTACCGATGGTTTATGCTCAAAACACCTTGATGAAGTTAGCAATATCCATTTTGATTTTGTTATTACCCTGTGTGATAAAGCGGCAAAAGAGTGCGATAGCCGAGTTAATGGCACTAATTGCCTTGCGTGGGATTTTCCTGAACCTCGTTCCCGCAAAGAAGCCAATCCGTTTGAAAAAACACTACAAGAGCTAAATGAACGGCTCAAAATGTTTTTGCTAACAAAAGAAAAGCAAAAACTAGCGCCAATCACACCAACTACTTTTTACAAAGCGCTAGCTGATGATATTCGTTTGAAAAGTCTATTAATTATTGCTGTTGAGGGTGAAGCATGTGTTTGTGAGCTAATGACTGCTTTGAGTGAAGAGAGCCAACCTAAAGTTTCTCGTCACTTAGCACAACTTAGAAAAACGGGCATTTTATCCGATAGAAAACACCAGCAATGGGTTTTTTATTCGATCAATCCAACACTACCAGAGTGGATGAAGCAAACTATTACATCTACGGTAGTGAATGATCCCATTTTCATTGAACAAGAGCTAGCCAGATTAAATGCGATGGGTGATCGTCCCACGCGTGTAGCAAGCTGCTGTAACTAGGGAGTATTATTATGGGAATTTTTGAACGCTATTTATCTGTTTGGGTCGCTATATCAATTGCTGCTGGTGTCTCATTAGGGGTTATTTACCCGCCGCTTTTTGAAGCAATCGCAGAGCTCGAAGTGGCACATGTTAATATCGTCGTTGCCATCTTCATTTGGGTAATGATCTACCCCATGATGGTACAAATAGATTTCTCAACAATTAAAGAGGTGGGTAAAAATCCACAAGGACTGGTGTTAACTTTAGTGATTAACTGGCTTATCAAACCATTTTCTATGGCTGCATTGGGTTGGCTTTTCTTTGAAGGATTGTTTGCCGATTTTGTTTCACCAGAAACTGCGCAAGAATATATCGCAGGAATGATTTTACTTGGCGTAGCGCCATGTACGGCAATGGTATTTGTCTGGTCACAACTTACTAAAGGCGATGCAAACTATACCTTGGTTCAGGTATCGGTTAACGACATTATCATGATTTTTGCATTCGCCCCACTTGCTGGATTACTGCTGGGGGTATCGGATATTCATGTGCCTTGGGGAACTTTGTTTACCTCGGTTGTGTTGTACGTATTACTGCCTTTAATTGCAGGGATATTGACGAGAAAGCACTTAAATGCCTCAGGTCGTGATGAAACAACTATCACAACCTTGTTAGAAAAGTTAAAACCATTTTCTGTCATTGGTTTATTAGCCACAGTTATGCTGTTGTTCGGCTTTCAAGCTAACACTATTTTAGACCAACCACTCAATATTTTGCTAATCGCGATTCCGCTGGTTATTCAAACGTATGGCATTTTCATCATTGCCTATTTTATTGCGCTAAAAATCAAGCTTAAACATAACATTGCAGCTTCATCGTGCTTAATTGGTACATCAAATTTCTTTGAGTTGGCTGTAGCTGTAGCGATTTCTCTTTTTGGCTTGCATTCAGGTGCAGCGCTAGCAACCGTGGTTGGTGTACTTGTAGAGGTGCCTGTGATGCTATCTCTCGTAGCGATTGTAAACAGAACAAAACATTGGTTTAACGAATAATTAAGAGGATTCTTATGCAAATGCACCCTTATGACAAACTGACACTTGATAATGGCGCTAGTTTTATATTTACGCCATGCCCAGGAACGAAAGAGGTTGATTTAACAACATCGGTAAAGCAACTAAAAGATGCGGGAGCACAAGCGATTGTTACTCTGATGTATGACGCAGAAATAAAGAAAAACGAGGCCGAAACACTTCCTCAAGTTTGTAACGAACAAGGCATAAAATGGTTTCAGTTACCTATTTTAGACGATGATGCGCCTAATAATGACTTTGCAACGGCGTTCAAATCTCACCTTGATGACGTGTTAGCTATTTTGCGTAATCAGGGCACGATAGCTGTGCACTGTAAAGGCGGTTCAGGTCGCACGGGCTTAGTGATTGGCATACTGATGTATGAGTTAGGTTACAACAAGACAAGCATTATTAACCAAGTACAGAAAGTACGCCCCAAGGCGCTTTCTAATCCTGTGCAACTTTCATTTTTTAATGAATATCAAAAAGTAGGAGTTTAACCATGACAATTAAAATTGGTATTAACGGTTTTGGCCGCATGGGCCGATTAACGCTTAGAGCAGCCTTTGGTTGGCAAAATATTGAGTTTGTGCAAATCAACGATCCTGCTGGCAACGCAGAAACACTGGCACACCTATTAAAATACGATTCAGTGCATGGCACTTGGTCACATGATGTATCTAATGATGACAATAATGTGATAATCAACGGTCAAGCTATTCGGGTCACTCAAAATCAAGCAATTAACGATACGGATTGGTCTGAATGTGATGTCGTCATTGAAGCATCAGGTAAAATGAAAAAAACCGATCTGCTGCAAGCCTACTTAGATCAAGGTGTTAAGAAGGTGGTGGTCACTGCACCAGTGAAAGAAGAAGGCGTACTCAATGTGGTGATGGGGGTTAACGACCACCTTTATAATGCTGAACAACACTCAATCGTAACGGCAGCGTCTTGCACCACAAATTGCTTAGCACCAGTGATAAAAGTATTACAGGATAAAATCGGCATCAAACACGGCTCGATGACGACTATCCATGATATTACCAATACTCAAACCATTTTAGATGCTCCGCACAAAGATTTACGCAGAGCGCGTGCCTGTGGCATGAGCCTAATCCCTACCACTACGGGCTCTGCAACGGCTATTACCCATATTTTCCCTGAATTAAAAGGCAAACTAAATGGTCACGCCGTTCGTGTACCACTGGCAAATGCATCAATAACTGATTGTGTATTTGAAGTTGAGCGTCCAACAACGGAAGCTGAAATTAATGCTTGGATGAAAGAAGCGGCTGAAGGCGAGTTAAAAGGTATTTTGGGCTATGAAGAAAAGCCGCTAGTATCTATCGATTATAAAACTGACCCGCGTTCTAGCATTATCGATGCGCTATCAACAATGGTCGTCAACACCACTCAGGTGAAGCTGTATACATGGTATGACAACGAGTGGGGATACGCCAATAGAACAGCTGAGCTTACTCTTAAAGTTGGTCTATCAATAAAAGGGTAATGTGACACTATGAACCGCTTGGCATCATTATCAGACGATATTAAACAATACCTCGTGGTCACAGGCAACTATTGGGCATTTACCTTAACGGATGGCGCACTACGTATGTTAGTAGTGCTTCATTTCCATGCGTTAGGTTATAGCCCGCTTAGTATTGCTATGTTGTTTTTGTTTTATGAAATCTTTGGCGTTGTAACCAACTTGGTTGGCGGCTTCTTAGGTGCTCGTTTAGGGCTAAATAAAACCATGAACATTGGTTTGGCTATTCAAATTGTTGCCTTGCTCATGCTAGCTGTTCCCCCTGAATGGCTAACAGTTGTATATGTGATGATTGCCCAAGCGCTTTCTGGTATTGCCAAAGACTTAAATAAAATGAGCGCTAAAAGTGCTATCAAGTCGTTGGTTACCGATGGGCAAGAAGGCACACTTTTCAAATGGGTAGCTATATTAACAGGCTCCAAAAATGCATTAAAAGGCGTTGGCTTTTTCTTGGGTGGTTTACTGTTAACCTTATTATCGTTTAAAGGTGCAATGCTGTTGATGACGGGTGGTTTAGTACTTGTATGGTGTTACAGCCTTTACGCTTTAAAAAGTGATTTAGGAAAAGCGAAGAGCAAACCTAAGTTCACCGATATATTCTCAAAAAGTCGTTCAATTAACCTTTTGTCGGCTGCACGACTATTCTTGTTTGGTGCACGTGATGTCTGGTTTGTGATTGCACTGCCCGTATTTTTATCGCAAGCCTTTAATTGGGATCATTGGACGGTAGGCGGCTTCTTGGCACTATGGGTGATTGGCTACGGTTTCGTACAATCTATCGCACCTAAGGTAATGAATCTCAAAGAAGGGTTTTCGCCTGCTATAGAAACAACCAAATGGGCGAGTTCACTGGCACTGGTTACATTAGGTATCGCTTTATCCCTGTATTATAATTGGCAAGTAAAAACAGTGCTCATTGCTGGTTTAATGTTGTTTGGTGTACTGTTCGCCATTAATTCATCGCTACACAGTTATTTAATTGTTAGCATGGCAGATGCCGACGGTGTTTCTCTTGATGTTGGCTTTTACTATATGGCTAATGCGATGGGGCGTTTGATTGGTACAGTATTGTCAGGCTGGATTTTTCAGCTATATGGGTTAGCGGCTTGTTTAGCGATATCGTTTGTATTTATTACACTGGCTGGGCTTTTCTCAACAAAGTTACCAACAACAGCAACTAAATAAGCATATAGCGGATTTAATAACTATCCTATGACACTCATCCGTCAGGGATAGTTAACTACCCTATGATGGTAATAAGCTTTTAGCTTAATGGTTGCATTGTGGCACATAACTATTGCCTTTCTATATGAGTGAACGTATAAGTCAGCTCAAAGACACCTATAAAGTATTTACCCTAAAGCGTTTTTGGGTAGAAACGAGTTATACCTGAATGACTGCAATTAGCGCTTTTAAGATGTTCAGTGACGTGCGAGTATTGATTTATAAAACTTTATTTTAAAGTTTTATAAATCTTAGTAATAGCATTAGCTTAGGTAACTTGTTAAAACCATATAAAGTAGATAAATTAACGTGGCATCGATAGAAATAGGCACGATGAGGGCATTATTAAATAGTTAGGTATAACAAGGAAAAACAGGGATGAGCATTGAATTAACAATTAAATACTCTGATTCAGAATATAAATCAGCTATTAAAGAAAAATTGGCAGTTATGCCAAACATAAACCTTCATACATATCTACCGACTGGAATATTAATTTTATTTGGTTTAGTTCTTTTCTATTTCAAGGTCGTTTTTTCTTGGTGGGGCATTAGTCTAATTGTGCTCACCTCAATTTATGCTATACCGTGTTTATTTGGGAGTATTCTTATGCCGCCAATAGCTCTTGCGTTTGCTAAAAAGAGAAAGCTACAAGACACTTACCACTTCACAATTAATGAAGAACAAATTGAAAGAAGCTCCAGACAAAGTACACTTAGAATAAAGTGGGAAGAGCTGACCTCAGTAGATTTTTTTCCACAGAATATATTCTTTAACTTGAAAAAAGGCTCTATGGTAATCCCGAACTCAAGACTAACGGATTCACAATTAGAAGAACTGAAATTGTATGCGGCACTTACTTAAAAAGAATTAAGGTTACAACGGTCAGCAGATGGCACTTTTATGAAGTTCAGCTACGAGCGATAAGCAGTCAGTCGAGTTTCTTTGTTTGACGTGAAGTTTTATCCATATGACTATTAGCTTATTGGCGTTTTTTTCAATCCATTCTTAAAATTTATTTTTGTTGTTATTTTCGAGTAGTTTTCGTTTAATAATATGATATTTTTTAAAGATAACTACTGGCGAATCTTCATCCCTTTAGTGAAAGCTAATGCCGGACCACATATAAGGAAATAGGTATAAAATGGACACTACAATACGAAAAGCTGAATCAACTGATATCGCTGCAATAAAAATGTTGTGGCAGTTTTATCAATACCATCAAAGTATATTTGACTTAGAAGATATTGGTTTAGATGGTTGCTATGATATTGATGAAGAGTATTTAGAATGTGTAGTTCGTGGTGAGGAAGACTGCATTATTTATCTTGTACTCGTTTCTAACCAAATTGCTGGTTTTGCTACCGTAGAACCAACTGAGATCGTCGGCAAAGAAATACCTGAGTTGGCTGATATTTTTATTCTACCCAAATACCGAAAACAAGGCATTGCCAAATTTGTTATTCAAAATTTGATGCCTGTTGAAACAAATCAGTGGCATGTAGCAGTCCACTTAAACGATAGTTTAGCGTTAAAATTTTGGAATAGTTTGTTTGCTAAATTAAATGTTATGCGTGTTGATAAAGTTGACCCTCCTGAAACAGAAGGCTACCACGAGTTTGTTATCACGAATGCCTAACAAGAGGCTGTGGTGGGCGTTACCAATGTCTGCTCATGGCACTCAGCGATAGTCGGTATAGAGTGGTTTAACTTACAGTACAAAGCAGTTATATATAGCTAACGTGGTGAATTAGGTTGTTTCTGGTAAATTTATCATTTTTCGGATGGCGTGGCTCCGCCACTTATCCGACCTGCGTCAAAATGTAGGTTGGTTAAGCCGAAGGCGCCACCCAACAGACTTAATATAATTCATTTTAATCATTCAACTATTTACCTAAATCTAAATCTACTTAAATTCAAGGCGAAACTTTAGCTAATAAATCTCAGTTTAAGTGCCATACCTCGAATGAAATTCAAACAATTCTCAAGCTGCCGCGAATTCTCAATTTAAGTGGCGTTGGCCACACAAAAAATAAAATTTAATTTTTGATCAAAAACCAATTGATAACTATTTTCGTTTAGATTAATATAAACCCACTAAATGAAATTAAGAGTTGTTTGTATTCATGTATGTTTGTCTTTGTCACGGTGTGACCGATAAAAAAATTGAGCAAACCATCGACGATGGTGCTACTACCATGCGCGAGCTAACTAAAGAGCTTAAAGTGGGCAGCCAATGCGGTAAGTGTTGTTGCTGTACTAAAAAGATCCTCAATCGTAAACTGATTCAAATTGCAGATATAACCGATCAAGTGGCTTAATAGTAATTTACAAAAGTAGACCCTATCTAAACGAATTGGTTTAACATTTAAAAATTAAACATAAAAAAAGCAGCCTTAGCTGCTTTTTTTGTATTTATAACTTTAATTTACAGTTGCGATTGTAAGTAGTTTTCAAGCCCAGTATTTTTGATCAGTAGTTGCTGTGTTTCTAGCCAATCAATTTGCTCTTCTTGCTCATTTAAAATGTTATCGAGCGCTTCACGGCTAATGTAATCTTTTTTACTTTCAGCTAGTTTAATCGCAGCACGTAGCTCATCTACTGTATCAAGTTCAAAGCTCATGTT
Source organism: Pseudoalteromonas sp. KJ63-1 (assembly GCF_055808145.1). The sequence goes on from NZ_JBVVRL010000002.1 coordinate 630,048, forward strand.
AGCGGCAATCATTTCTTCGCTGTTTTCACCAATGCGTAAGCGTCCTAAATCTTGAAGGTTAGGCAGGCCTTCTAAAAATAAAATACGCTCAATTAAACGATCGGCGTTTTTCATTTTTTGTATCGATACTTTGTAATCAGCTTTGTCTAGTTTACTAAAGCCAAAATCTTTAAACATGCGTGCATGTAAAAAGTATTGGTTAATACCCACAAGCTCATTAGCAAGTACTTTATTTAGCGCTGCAATAACGTCTTTATCGCCTTTCATAATATAAGTCCTTATTCGCCCATTTGAGCTTGGTGATAGTTTTGAGTGCCAATTTTATCAATCAGACCCAGTTGTTGCTCTAACCAGTAAACGTGATCTTCTTCGGTATCAAATAATAGCTTTTCTAAAATTTCACGAGATTGATAATCTTGCTGTTGTTCACAGATAGCAATAACCTCTTTAACACACTCAACCACTTCAAGTTCTAAGGTTAAGTCGTTTTGCATCATGCTTTTTACATCGTCACCAATTAACAGATCACGACGTTTAGTCATGTTTGGTACGCCTTCTAAAAAAGAATACGCTTGATTAGCCAATCAGCGTGATCTTTTTCTTCTTCCATTTCATGGTTAAGACGCTCATAAAGTTTGTTTAAGCCCCAATCGTCGTACATACGAGAATGAATAAAATACTGGTCAATAGCAGCTAATTCGTTAGCTAACAATGTATTGAAGGCGTCGATTACTTTTTGATTACCTTTCATAGCGCTTATCCTAAAAATTCTAATTGTGGCTAGTCTAGTATATAGGCACAGAATTGCAAGTAATTTACTTATAAATCATATGGTTAATATTGAGTTTGATTCTCGTTTAAGTTTGCATTGCTGGTTAATAAATGGACAAGTTGTTATTTGTATTTTAGATCAGCAAGTTAGTTGAGGGTATAAGCGCGTTCATACCGTAAAAGTATAAACGCGTAAGTGATCAAAATTGATAAGTAACACCCACTGTGGCCGTTGTACCTAAACCTTTAATGTTGTATCCACCATAGGTGTAAGATTGCGCACGGGCAGGGAAGTAGTCTTGATTAAATAAGTTTTCTATCCCGATAAAACCTTGCCAGTTATCTGCAAACTGATACTGACCGCTTAAATTAAAAACAGTGTAGTTATCGACAGGCCCCTGATCGCCAACATACTTACTATTAACATTAGGTTCAAAGCGTTTTCTATCACCCACATACAAGTAACTTAATGTTAGTGACAGGGTATCCGTAGGCTGCCAGTTAAGGTTGGCTGTGGCTTTTGGTGGACTGATTTGCTTAGAGCCTAAATATATATCGGCTTCAGTATTTTTACCTTCTACATAACTATACGTTGCCAGTAATTTAAGAGATGGGTTTATGGTGTAGTCTACTAAGGCTTCATAACCCCAAATTTTTTGAGGTGCTCTAACCGGTTCATAAACACCCGTTACTTCATTAAATTTGTTTGTAGTGCCAAGCTCAGAGGTGCTTCGATATGCTGCGACTTCTAAACGAACTGCATCAAATTGAGAGTTAAAACCAATTTCATAATTATCGATAATTGAAGCTTGTGTTTGAATAAGGCCTATATCATTGACTGTGGCAGAGCGAAGTAGGCGGCCAATATCTGATATATCAGATCCCTGTGAGTAGTTTAAAAAGGGGCTGAATCTTTCATCTAGATTGTATTTAATGCCCACGTTATAGGTTGTAGCATTGTAATCAACCGTGTCGCCTTTTACGCTACTTGGCACAGAGCATTGCGTGGCTGTTTTACATAATTTAAGCGTGCGATAATCGTCTACGCTAAGGTCGATATTTTCTTTGCGTACACCGGCCTTTATTATTAAGTCATTAGCGATGACCCACTTAGTTTGTAAAAAGCCCGCGACACTTTTCATGTCCATTTCTGGCACCCAAACACGACCATCAACCAGGGGTTGTGCAGTCACATCATTTAACGCATCAATTCCGTAAATAAATGACGCTTCAACTGAGTCAAAGTCTACCTGGGTATTAAAAGTTGCTCTGGCGCCTTTTTTTCTGAGCTTATAACGGATTGACCACCTTGATAATTCTCATCATGATTGGCAAGGCTTGGAGAGAAGAAAAACACATTTTCTATATCTTGCGTATAGAGGTCTAACGTCATTTGTGTGTTTTCAAGCAGTGCGTAGTCGGTGTATTTTAAGGTTATATTTTCGTTGCCTTCTGGCCCTTGGGGTTTACCTTGTTTTTGTAATTCTGACGGCACATGAATGGCGTAGGTTTTTTCTCCTTGGCTCATATCACCAACAACATCGCCTAAATCGGTTTTTTGTTGTGAACTAAAGTAGTTATAGCTAAATTGGAGTTGCTTTTCATCATCAAAGTCATAGCCAAGCTTAGTGAAGTAATTTTGTGTAACGGCATCAGATAAACCATATTGTAAACCGAGAACATCGCCTTGCGAATCGCGTTGTACACCGTTTTCTTCATAGCTTGCAGTTACTAAGTAGCTAAATTTATCTGCACGACCATTAAATGCTGCAGATACCCTTGCGCCTGCGCTTTCTTCGAGTTTTACCGCACTAAAACGACTCGATAAGCTTATTTCACCTTGGGTTTGCCCATCGCTTTGTGCTTGTTTGGTAATATAGTTAATAATTCCGCCTGATGCGCCGTTACCATAAATTGACGTTGCCCCTTTAATGACCTCTATTCGACCTATTGCGCTTGGATCTAAGGTTTTTACGCCTAATGATCCGTTACGCAGTGGTGTTGATTGTGGCACCCCATCAATCATAACCAGTGGGGCACGCCCGCGTAAAGTTTGCCCTGAATTACTTGAGCTTCCAGTATCTGGAGCAAGGCCAGGAACCATTTGTGCTAAAAGGCTTTGTAATTCTGGATTAACTTTTAAATGTGCTTCTATTTGTTTTTGACTAATAATAGTTATGGAAGCAGGGACCTCATCAATACTTTCAAAAACACGACTACCCGAAACAATAACGTGCTCCATTTCTGTTTGATTTAAATTTCTTTGGATCGTTGATTCGTCTGCAATACTGGCGCCACTGACTATTAATGCTATTAAGCTCAGAGATGTTTTAAACATGCGGGTCCTTCGTTTGAATGGTTTAAGTGTATTAATGATGGGCGCAATATTAAGAGTAATTTAAAGTAAACGCAAGGTTAATGATAATTGTTTCTATTTGCATTTATTGAGAGGGTAATAGAGGTTTGAATATAACGTTGTGTTAAAAATAGATGTTTTACTCGTACCGATAGTGGATTATTGTTAGCAGGCCTTCTGCGTTATGTTGCACAAGGCATTAAAATAAAGATACGATCAGTTTTAATTACAAGGCACCTTGTAGAATCACACCGAGGTTAATAGCACTCAATTACGCAGTGCTCAATTGCAAATTCATCATGTAAATAGTTTTTGATGGCGTTAAGCTCAATAGGGGTATCTGTTTGCATCACAATTTCACAGTGAGTAGTAGTATCGTCCAGTTGCCATGCTTTTATAGATTTTATTTGCGTAATGGCAAACTGTTGCAGTAATTTTTTGCTGATAAGTTGCTGGTCAAAACCAATGGGGGCTGCTTGCATTAAAATACTGCAGCTCGCTTTAAGTAATAATACACCATGATAAATAACATATAGTGATATTAAAATGGTCGCTATTAAATCAACTACATACCATTGATATAAAATAATTAAAGTACCCGCAATAATAACGACTATTGATGCCATTGCATCCGATACGTTATGAATAAACGCTGCCTTTATATTCATATTGTTTTTAGCGCCAGCTTTATAAGTTAATAACGCAGTGACTAAATCAATGAGTAGCGCAAAGGCAGCAACCCACACAATAATCCAACCGTTAATTGGTTGGGGGTTTAAATAACTATTTATCGCTTCAAAAATTAAATAACCACCGATCAATATTAATGTAGTGCTATTAAAAAGGGTTGCTAGTATCTCTGCACGTTTGTAGCCAAAATGATGGGTTGTATCAGCCTGCTTATTGCCAATGTTTCGGGCAACGAGGGCGATAAAAATAGAAGCCGCATCACTTAGGTTATGTAGAGCATCGGCAATTAATGAAAGACTGCCAGAAAATACGCCGCCAACAACTTGCACTACCGTCAGTAAAACATTTATAAATACGGCAAGAGTGAGCTGTTTATCACTTTGGTTATCATCAACGTGACTGTGTGAGTGACCATGACCCATTTTAGTTAAACTCCCTTATTGCTTTACTTTTTTCTCATAATGACAACTTTTAACCATTTATAAAAGCGCTGTTTTAATTTGTTTTTTAGATACCCTAATGGCTAAATTTAAATAAGCCCGTGATAGTTACGTATTGAATATAAAAACGATATGCTAGGGTACAAATAAATGTATTAATTGCTTAAGTTATCATAATTATTTAGGCACTTTTTATTTTAAATTTAATAGGCATAAAAGCAGTTTTTAAAGGATCAATAACAATGAACACAGCAATAGAAATTCGCGATGCACAGCCAAGTGATGCTAAAACAATTCTGCATTTTATTAATGAGCTTGCCATTTACGAAAAAGAGCCAGATGCAGTTAAAACCAATGAGCAAGCCATTTTAGATACACTTTTTTGCGACGGCGCAACAGCGCACAGTTTAATTTGTTTACAAGATGGTGAGCCGATTGGTTTTGCAGTGTATTTTTACAACTACTCTACTTGGTTAGGTAAAAATGGTCTCTATTTAGAAGATTTATATGTTAGCCCAGATAGCCGTGGAAATGGTGCCGGTAAAGCAATCATGAAAGAGCTGGCAAACAGAGCAATAAGCAAAGACTGTGGCCGCTTTGAGTGGGTAGTGCTTGATTGGAATAAACCCGCGATTGATTTTTATAATAGCATGGGCGCTGAGCCTCAGAATGAATGGATTATATATCGTTTAACGGGTCAGGCATTGATTGATTTTGCAAACAAAGATTAGTACCGAATATGGCCAGTATTATATCTAGTTTTTGTTAAGCTAAGCGCTACATAATTTATAAGAGCAATTTATGGTTAATCAGCATTGGCAAAAAGCGCGTCAGAGCCGCGATGCGCGTTTTGATGGGCTTTTTTATGTAGCGGTAAAAACCACAGGCATTTATTGTCGGCCAATTTGCCCTGCGCCCACTGCGCATGAAAAAAATGTAACCTACTATCAGTTTGCGCACTCTGCTGCGCAAGCAGGGTTTAGGCCTTGTATACGTTGTAGGCCCGATAGTGCACCAGGTAGTGCTGCTTGGCTGGGATCAAAAACCACGGCATTGCGTGCTAAACAGTTAATTGATCAATATAACGAGTGTGATTGTGAAGTGCTTGCCGCGCGTTTAGGAATAAGCAGCCGCTATTTAAGGCGGCTTTTTTCTCAATATTTTGGTGTTTCAGTTACTCAATATCGGTTATTTAACCAATGCCATTTTGCAAAAAAATTGATTCAAGAAACCAGCTTACCGCTTACCGAGATAGCGTTTGCCTCCGGCTTTAAAAGTGTAAGACGATTCAATGATGCTTTTTTAAAACAACTTAATATCGCGCCCTCAGTGCTCAGAACCGCCAAGCACCCAACTGATCTTGGGCTGACCTTAATTTTGCCTTTTCGTCCGCCGTATAACTGGCAGGCATTGCATGGGTTTTTAGCAAAACGACTAATAGAGCCAATAGAGTGGTTATCGCCAACCAGTTATGGGCGTACTTTTACTTATAAATCGTGTAGAGGCCGCTTTAATGCTGAATTTATTGCAGATAAACATCATTTTCGGGTGCAAATCGATATAGATAATACGCAATATTTACAGCCAGTTATTAACAACATTCGCCGTGTACTTGATTTAGATGCTGATACTTATTTAATTGAGGCGCATTTAAACGAGCATATTAATAATGCATTTCCACTTACTAAAGGCTTAAGGTTACCAGGTATTTGGTCAACCTTTGAAGCGGGTATTCGCGCTGTGTTAGGTCAGCAGGTGAGTGTGACTGCGGCGCACAATTTAGTGACTCAATTGGTGGATCAGCTTGCAGATCAGCAAGAAGGAAATGTGTACTTTCCAGCACCTAAAGTAGTGGCAGGCAGTGACTTTACTTTTTTTAAAATGCCGCAGGCACGTAAAAATGCACTGCATAATCTTGCTGATTTTTGTGCTACTCATCCCGAGGAGGATGATTTAGACCAATGGCTTACTTTAAAAGGAATTGGCCCTTGGACGGTTAATTACGCAAAACTGCGCGGTCAAAGCCAACCGGATATTTTACTTGATGGTGATTTAGGGGTTAAAAAAGCCAAAGCGGCAGCAAGCTCGTTTGAATCTGCGAACTGTGCACCATTTCGATCTTACTTAACTTTTCAACTTTGGCAGCAATTATGATAGTGCAAACCAGTTTACCCAGCCCGATTGACGATATTATTATTCAGGCAACTGAAAACGGTATTAGTTATGTGGGATTTTATCCACCGACCGGTTATATCAGTACGCCTTTAAATAAGGTGACTAATTCACATGTTTTATCTTGTGTGGCGCAGCTTAATGAGTACTTTGCTCATACGCGTGCTGAGTTTGATTTAGAGCTTGATACTGGCGGTACGCCATTTCAGCAAAGCGTATGGCAGGCATTACAAAGCGTACCGTTTGCTAAAGTGGCAACCTATAAAGATATTGCCATACAATTAAATAATCCTAAAGCAGTGAGGGCGGTGGGGGCTGCAAATGGTAAAAACCCAATCAGTATTATTGTGCCGTGTCACCGCATCATTGGTGCAAATAAAAAGCTAACTGGTTATGCCGGTGGCTTAGAGCGCAAGCAATGGTTACTAGAGCATGAAGCAAAATAAATAACCTGAACTCCGGCTAATAAATCCATCTCAAGCAGCTACTTTCAGCGCTAACTGCGTTAAATTTACTTGCAATAGGCGAGCTATTGACGCGTAATTTCGCCTTGTTTTCACTAAAAATCGCTAGCTAGAGAAAAATAAGCACAAATATCATTTTTGATTCAAAATGTTAGTAAATCTCTTAACCAGAGTTCAGGTTAAATAAAATAGCGTTTCCAAATTTGTATTCTCTGCACTTTAGGGTAGCATAAGCGCACTTTTTATTTGAAGGCATGGCCATGGCGCAATTATACTTTTACTACTCTGCAATGAATGCAGGTAAATCAACCACTTTATTACAATCAGCGTTTAATTATAAAGAGCGCGGTATGGAGCCTGTGATCCTCACCGCCGCCATTGACGATAGAGCAGGAGTGGGCAAAGTATCCTCACGTATAGGCCTTCAAGCAGATGCACATATTTATGATGCGAATAAAGACGTATACGAGCTTATAAAATCGCTCAATAGTGACAAAAAACGCCATTGTGTACTCGTGGATGAATGTCAGTTTTTATCTAAAGATCAAGTTATGCAGTTAACCGATGTAGTCGATGAATTAGGTATTCCCGTATTGTGTTATGGCTTAAGAAACGACTTTAGAGGTGAGTTATTTAGCGGCTCGCAATATTTACTTGCTTGGGCTGATAAGTTAATAGAACTTAAAACGGTATGTCATTGTGGGCGTAAAGCAAATCACGTATTACGTACCGATGAAAATGGCGAGGCTATTGCCGATGGTAACCAAGTAGAAATTGGCGGCAACGACCGTTATGAATCGGTGTGCCGCAAACATTATAAAGCCGCGTTAAATATGGGCCGTTAAGGCTTTTATAAAGGTATCAATATTCGCTTTGGTAATACCTAAATGGGTTACTAGCCTAAGTTGCTTACTTGGGCTAAACACAATGTCTTGTGCTTTTAAATCGGCTGCTAATTTTGTGATGTTTATGCTGTTATCAAACGTAGCGTAAACCATATTTGTGGTATTACTCATATTTACGTTAAAGCCTGAAATTTCATTTAACTGTTTTGCTAAATAACGCGCGTTAGCGTGGTCATCGACTAAACGTTGCGTGTTATTTTCTAAAGCATATTGCCCCGCAGCAGCTAATATACCCGCTTGGCGCATACCGCCGCCAAGCACTTTTCGCCAGCGTCTTGCTTTGGCTATCAATGCTGTTGAACCAAGCAATAATGAACCAACAGGTGCACCTAATCCTTTTGATAAGCAAATAGATACAGAGTCAAAATGTTGGGTTATTTCTTTAATATCAACGTTAAGCTCGGCAGCGGCATTAAAAGCGCGAGCGCCATCTAAATGCAGTGCTAAGTTATGTTGGTTAACAAATTCGCGGGCTTTGAGTAAATAATCAATACCGAGTACTTTACCACCTATGGTGTTTTCAAGGCTTAACAGGCGGGTTTTTGCAAAGTGGCTATCATCGGGTTTAATTGCTGCAGCAATTTTAGTAAAACACAGACTACCATCGGCTTCATTTTCAATAGGCTGTGGCTGAATAGAGCCTAAAACGGCAGCGCCACCGCCTTCAAACTTGTAGTTATGAGCACTTTGGCCACATATATACTCATCGCCACGTTCACAATGGGCCATTAATGCAAGCAGATTTGTTTGTGTGCCTGAGCTACAAAAAAGTGCATCTTGCACATTAAAGCGTAATCGAGCATAAGCTTCTAATTGGTTTACACTTTCATCATCACCATACACATCATCGCCAACGGGGGCATGATACATAATGTCCCACATTTTGCTGCACGGTTTTGTTACTGTATCTGAGCGAAAATCTATCATGAGGTGTCCTTATGTGGCTTTTATGCTAATTCTTCACAAATTTGTTCACGGGTGGCCTTATCAAAATAGCTCCATGCAATAAAGCGGCTGACTTTTTGCCCTTGTGCCATTTCAACAATTTTAAATTCACTAATAGGCTGTTGTTTTAGCTGTGCTTGTAAGGCTGCCAGAGTTTCTTTTTTAGAAACCAAGGAGGTAAACCAAATTACTTGGTCACTGTAATCACTGCTTTCTTTAATCATGGAAGAAATAAAGGCCAGCTCACCACCTTCACACCATAGCTCATTGCTTTGTCCGCCAAAATTAAGTGCTTGCGAAGGCGCTTTGCCTAAGTTTTTCCATTTGCGTTCACTGCCTTTATTGGCTTCTTCTGCACTGGCGTGAAATGGCGGGTTACACATCGTTAAATGATACAAATCTTTCGCATTAATCACCCCTTTAAAAATATGTTCAGGATTTTTTTGTTGTTTAAGCGTTATTTTTAAATCATTAAACTGAGCGAGTTGCTTGGCTATTTTGATTGCTGCAGAGTCTATATCGCTGCCAGTAAAGTGCCATTGGTATTCGCTACTGCCCGTTAGCGGGTAAACTAAGTTAGCGCCAGTGCCTATATCAAGCACTTTAATTTGTCGGCCAGTGGGAATAACCTGCTGATTATCTTCGCTGAGTAAGTCAGCTAAGTAATGAATATAGTCAACTCTACCTGGAATAGGTGGGCATAAGTTGTGCTCAGGAATGTCCCAAAAGTTAATATTGTAATGACTTTTTAATAGCGCCTGATTTAAGGTTTTGACAGCTAAGTTATTACTAAAATCAATACTTTGATTGCCTGCTGGAGTCGTAATTAAAAAAGCAGTTAACGAAGGGGTTTGCGAGGTAAGCAAATTAAAATCGTAACCATTTTTGTGTTGATTGCGCGGATGTAATTTAGAACGAGTTGATTTTGCTTTCATGAGGCTTTTTTAACAACAGGAATAAAAGCCAATAGTAACAAATACAGACAGAAAAAGTGCATAATTTTCCCTTTGGCTTACCAGTTATTACTGGTAGGATGAGTTGTTAGCAATTATAAGGAATTCGCTTTGGCAGTTACTCAACAGTCTGTTTTTATTAAATTAGGTGACCATCAAACACTGCATTTGCGCCGTATCGCAAATCAGCAGCCAAGTGGGCCTGTGGTGCTATTAATTCATGGTGCGGTAGAAAATGGCAAAATATTTTACACTCATAGCAATAAAGGGTTAGCGCCTTTTTTAGCTGAACAAGGGTATTGTTGCTACGTTGCTGATTTACGTGGCCGTGGTGAAAGTAAACCTGCCATTTGTAAACAAGCACGTTATGGACAAACTGAGGCGATTGTTGAGGATATTCCGGCATTCATTGAAAAAATTGAACAGTTAGAGAGTAAAAAACCTGACTTTTTAGTTGCTCATTCTTGGGGTGGGGTGTTGCTTAATAGCGTGTTTGCTCGCTTCCCTGAGTTGATAAACGATGTAAAAGCGTGTGCCTATTTTGGTTCAAAGCGTTCGCTATTTAATAACCACCCAAAAAAATTATTCCAGGCCAATTTGATTTGGTATTTTATGGCACCCATATTAGCGAAAAAACACGGTTATTTACCGGCAAAGCGCTTGAAATGGGGCAGTGATGATGAAACTCAAAAGTCGCATTACCAAAGTATGCAGTGGGCCAAGCAAAAGCCATGGATAGACAGTGATGACGGCTTTGACTACGCTAAAACATTAGCAAATCTTACGCTTCCTCCAACGTTACATATTGCGGCAGTAAAAGATAAAGCATTGGCACAGCCTATCGATATTCAAAAATTTATTGATGAGTCAGGTACTGGGGTGCAAAAGATGCAAATATATGGCCGCCGCTTTGGGCATTCAGTAGATTACGACCATATAAATATGCTTACTCACCCTCAGGCACGTCAAGAACAGTTTATGGATGTGCTTAACTGGTTTGAGGCAACGAGAGCAAATTAAGTAAAGGGGCTTCATAACGCTGCCACTTATCAAGGCTTTTGTTATTTACAGGTTGCCTGATGGCATGTTTACTAAGCGTTGTAACGGCGCTTTTATTTTTGTAAAAGTCTAAACAAGTGTGTTCAAATTCGCAGCCCGTAAAACTCAATAGTGCGGTTAATTGATCTTTAGGATTTTCAATTAACTGCTCGTAACTTAAATTATAAATAGCTAAGCGGTTAAATTGCTGCCAATGGCTCATCAGTTTTTCATAAAGCTGATGGTACAAAGTAAATTCATTTAAATCACAAAAATAGGGTTCGTTTTCAGCAAAGTAATTAGTAAACACTGAAAAGGCGGTTGCGTGAAAGTTGCGGGTCAGGTTAATAAACTTAGCATCTGGGAATAAAATATAAATTAGCCCTAAGTTTTGATAGTTGCTCGGCAGTTTATTGATCACAAATGGGCAGTTGCCTCCAAAAGAGCTTAACGTATCTAAATAAATATCTCTGGCTTGGTTAATTAAAGGCGTTGTTAGTTTAGCTAAACATTGAGGGTAGCGTAATCCTGTTTTATGTTCTAAAAAAGCAACTACCTTATTACTAATACTGGTGTCCTCTCCAAGCGTTGCCCATTGACTGTGCCCTGCTAACATTTGCTCAAGTAGGGTTGAACCGCTTCGTGGCATGCCAATAATAAACACGGGTGTGACAGGGTACTGTTTGTTTAGTTTTGCTAAATTGAGCACACTTTCATTGTGATATTCAATAAGTTGATCATAAAACCCAATTAAATCCTCAGTATTAAATTCACTGAGTTTACGTTGTTGCTGATTGGCAATAACAAAGTAATTAAATGCTTGATCAGTATCATCTAACTTGTCGTAACTTTTAGCTAAAGCATAGTAACAGACCATTTTTAAGCGTAGGTTATTTGTTTGCGTTAAAAAATGGTGTAACTGATCAATGTAATTATTTGCTTTATTAAAGCGCCCTAATTGTACCAATTCAAATAAAACATAAGCCGTAACCGGTGCTATCCCAAGCTTTAATGCCTCCTCAAATGTGGCCTGCGCTTTATCAAGCTCGCCAAAGTTTAAATAGTGCTGAGCTAAATAATAATGAGTGTCTGGGTTTTCTGTAGCAATACTGGCTGCGTATTCGAGTACTTTTTGCGCATCTTCAGGGGAGTTGACCGCATTAAATGCATCACTTAGTGCATATAAGGGTTCTAATACATAGGGTAGATGCTGACACGCCCGTTGTAGTATATACACGGCGGCATCAAATTGTTCTAAACGCAATGCTACCTTACCTAGGCCAAATAGGGCGTCACCATTGTCTGGCTCTGATTGTAAAAGCGTTTTGTAATGAAACTCAGCTTCTCTAAGCTTGTTTTGTGATAATAACTCATTTGCTTTTTTTAGTAGCATAATACAACAAATATTCTTTTTATTTACTATAACCCTAACGCCATAAAAAATGCGAGTGTAATGGTCATTTTAAATGGGTTTATAGAGGGTAATAAAAAGGCGAAATGCATTACACATTTCGCCTTTTCTTGTTGTTAACACATTTTAGAAAGTATAGGTTGCTTTAGCGTAGTAAAAACCACCATTAATACCGTATGGAGAAGTTTCGTAGTACTTACCACCCCAATTGTTATTAGGTGCTACGGTAAAATCAAGTTTCTCTGCTTCTTGGTCCAGTAGGTTTTGTGCACCGACTGAGAAACTGATTGAGTCATTCATAAAGTAAGTTACTTCAACATCTAATGTTACTGCTGCATCAGCTATTTTAGCGGTTTCATCATAATCTACGTGAACACCTTGGTACTCACCAAAGTAATTAAGGCGAGAAAATGCTGAAAAGCTTTCCCATTGCTGTGCCCAGCTCAGTGTTGCACGGTGATTAGGTAAATCATTTTCAAGACGGCTTACTTTAAATGCTCCTGTGATATCACTTGAGCGTGTTACTTCTGTTTCATTCCAGTTGTACGCTAAGCTAAATGTAGAACTACCATTGAATAATTCAGCTGAGTAGTTAGCCACTAAGTCAACACCTTGAGTAGTGGTATCAAAGTCATTGGTAAAGAAACTAACTTGCGCTAAGTTTTGTACGTTAGGTACACCGGCAGCTTCGAGCGTGTCTTTATCTGCTTGGCTAAGTTCTATTTTATCTGACTGACTAATACGATCATCTACTTGGATGTTGTAGTAATCAACTGTTAAGAATAAATCGCCCATGGTGTATACAGCACCAAAGGTATAGCTTTGTGATTCCTCAGGCTCAAGTTCAGTACCACCAAGTTGAATAGCAATTGGGTTTGTAGGTGGTAACAAAGCTGAATCTACCAGTACACCACTGCTTAAGTTAGTTTGTACGTTACTAACATTCGCTTGGCCTACGGTAGGTGCACGGAAACCGGTGCTAATTGAACCTCGAATATTCAGATCATCAGTAAGGTGGTATTGACCCATTAACTTATAGTTAGTGGTTGAACCAAAGGTATCGTAATCTTCGTAGCGAAGCGCTAAGCCCATTAAGAACTCTTCAGTAAATGGCGCTTCAATATCAATGTAAGCTGCATAGTTTCGACGGTCGTATTCGCCTGCATCTGATGGTTTAAATCCAGGGAAACCGTTAGAACCAATACCAAAACCTTGATCAGTTAGTGGGCCAGCTATAAACGAAGCTTCATCGCCTGATACCACGGTAAAGGTTTCTTCATGCCACTCTAAACCACCGGCAATGTTTACATCGTAAGCTAAGTCAAAGTCAAAACCCTTTGAAATATCAAAATTAAAGTTTTTCTCTAATTGTTCATATTTACCTGGGCTAAAATCACGCGGGCTATCTGGACCCAATGATGCATTGATTGTGTCGTATATAAAGTAGCGAGATTCGTTATACCCTACAGTACCGCTTAAATCATAGTAAGCGCCTTCTAAAAAGCCGCCAGTAAACTCGCCTTTAGTACCAATAGTGAGTGACGTATCTGTGATATTGCCACCAAAGTTTGGTGTAAAACCGCCCGGAAGCATTTCGTTAAATGCGAAACAATCAGGGTTGTTTGCTACACCATTAATGTAGTCAGGGTTATCAAGAACGTTGTCATCAATCATGATTGTTGGACAATTACCGCTCATGTCGCCGGTTAAATCACCAACAAGGAGTGTTTCGCCACCATCATTTGAGTATGCACCAGGGCGAGTATGCGGGTTACGGTAATAAAAACCACCACGTACATCACGTTCAGAATAGTTACCAAACATATAAAATTGTGAGTCATTAGTTAGCTCTAAACCAACATTACCAAAGATAGAGATGTCGTCATCAACCTCTGGTGCACCCCATACTTGGGTGATTGGAGCAATGTCAGGAACACCAGCTGCATCAAGTGCTGCGGCATCCGGTCTTTGTACCGAGCGGCTAGTCGCATCGGCTGTTTTGTACTGAAAGCTTAAATTTGCAAAACCGCTATCGGTAAACGGTAAACCCACATTACCTGAAATTTGGGTTGTATCACCGTCGCCTTCGTAATATTGGCCTTTTCGAACTTCAAATGACCCGCCTTCCGAGGCATCTTTAAGTTGGAAGTTTAAAACCCCAGCAATTGCATCAGAACCATATTGTGCAGCAGCACCATCGCGAAGTACTTCTACTTGTTTCAGTGCAATACTTGGAATAACTGAAATGTCGGCACCTTGCGCACCATCATTAATACCACCACCTAAAAAGGCAATAACTGAAGCGCGATGACGACGTTTGCCGTTAAGTAAGATTAATGTGCTATCTGAAGGTAGTCCGCGTAAGTTTGCAGGGCGCACTAGTGAAGCGGCATCACTAATTGGCATTGAGTGAACGTTTAAAGAAGGAATAGCCCCTTTTAACAGCTCTAGCATATCAGTATTACCTGATTTGCTAAGTTCTTCACCACCGATGATATCGATAGGAACAGGTGAGTCACCAATAGAGCGGGGCGCAGAGCGCGTACCTACTACGGCAATTTTTTCTACATTTTTGTTTACTTTAACTTCTGTTTGCTCTTCTTGAGCAATTGCTGAACCAGAAACAAACAAGCCTGCGGCTGTTGTTGCTAGAGCAAATTTGATGGCCTGTTGAAGCGCGTTGCTTTTTAATTTCATTCTAAATATCCCCAGTTAGAATTGATTTGTATAGTCTATTACTGACTTATTATTGTGGACATTTCACGTTCAATGGGGAGCAAATATAGCTAACTCACTCCTAAAAGCTTAATTAATTAAGCGCACCTCCTGTGAGTCCTCGAAATAGACTATAGATAAAAAAACTAAAGAGGGCAATGGGTAATTAACCACTATTTAACAAGTTGAAACAAATGATTTATCTAAAAATAACGCAGAGTTAATTGCAGCTAGGGCGAGAAAAGGAGGAAAAAACAGACATTGATACATAATGACTAACTAAGTAAGTTAATTTAGTCATTTTATATTATTGAATTAAATTGATTTGCTGTTGATATTTTCACCATGATGTTTTTTCCACGCTGCCAGCTTTTCTTTATATTCATCCCACACACAAGGGCAGCAACTGCCGCCGCCACAGCATTCATCAGATTTTGGTCTTTCGGGTTTAGTGTCGGGGCGATTTTTTTGCATTTTTTATTACAAAAGTGGAAAAAAGGACACTTAGAATAAATGATTGAACAAAGCGTGTAAATTATTCTTTGTGAACTTAGAGCGCTGTGTGAGAATACAGGCTATGCGATTATATAAAGTCATTCATCGTGCCCCCTGGCGGGTTGCTAAAATTAGTAAAAAGCGACAGCAACTGCGTTTTCGCCGTGCTATGGTCGCGCTTAAAATAGCCCTTGCTCAAGAAAGGCAAGAAACCAAAGAGATGCTAATAACCTACAAGCGTTATACTCAAGGGCAAACAAACAAAGCAGAGCTAAAACGCGCCAATGAGCAGTTTGTTGATATTTTAAAAGGGTTGGGGCTAGGCATTTTTGCGTTATTACCTTTTGCACCATTAACTATTCCATTGGTTGTTAAGCTAGGGCAGTTAGTGGGTGTTGATGTTTTGCCGAGCTCTTTTAGTATGAATAAGCCTATGAAAGAAATTGATCAAGAAATTACTCAACAAAACCAACAGCAAGACTCAACTCCCTCCGAAAAGAAGTAAGCTAGTTAGAGTATAATTAGCTATACCTTTTAATAGTGCTTATTGTTATGCTAGGACATCAATTTCTATTATGTGAGTCATTAATGAGCGCTTTACTTTGTCATACCTCTTCAGGTATCCCTCTATCTTTTGTTGTTAAAAATGAATTAACAGACTGGCTTACTCAGCAACCGAGCTTTGTGCAGCAGTGGCTTGCAAATACCGATTTTGAAAAGTCAGGGCTGGCGTTAATACCAAACGCAGAAACGGGTGAACTAAGCCAAGTATTTTGTATTATGCAACGAGCTGATGATTTTTGGGCCGCTGGCGAGCTTGCAAGTAAATTACCTAAAGGCTGCTATCAAATTCAGGGTGATGAATCGTTAGTTTCTCAACTTGCTTTAGGATTTGTGTTAGGTGGTTATGAGTTCAGTGAGTATAAACAAAAAGCCACAGCTAAAGCTCAGCTTGGCATTGCTGATAAAACATTATATGAACAAGTAAAACAACAAGCAGATGCAATTAATCTAGCCCGTGATTTAGTAAATACCCCCGCTGCTGATATGATGCCGCAGCACTTATCACAGGTAATGAGCGATTTAGCTGATACATTCGACGGCGAGTTTACTCAATGGGTAGGTGATGAGTTATTAGAACAAAATTACCCAACTATTCATATGGTAGGCCGTGCAAGTGAAAACAAACCGCGTTTACTCGATTTGAAGTGGGGTGCGATTGATGCGCCGCTAATTACATTAGTAGGTAAAGGTGTATGTTTTGACTCAGGTGGACTGGATTTAAAACCAAGTTCAGGCATGCGTAACATGAAAAAAGACATGGGCGGGGCCGCACATGTTATTGCCTTAGCACAACTAATTATGGCCGCTAACTTACCAATACGTCTTCGCGTGTTAGTCCCTGCGGTTGAGAATGCCGTTTCGCGTAATGCATTTCGCCCAGGCGATGTAATAAAAACACGTAAAGGTATTATGGTCGAAATAGATAATACTGATGCAGAAGGGCGACTAGTTCTGTGTGATGCGCTAAGCGAAGCACAAAACGATGATCCTGAATTAATTATTGATTTCGCTACTTTAACCGGTGCATGTCGTGTTGCTTTAGGGACAGAACTGCCAGGCTTTTTCTCAACGGAACGTGATGTAGCTAATGCGATTATGGACTCGGGTATGCAAGTTAACGACCCTGTTTGGCAATTGCCGTTATTCGAGCAATACACCCCATTTTTGAAAAGCGATGTGGCTGATATGACTAACTGTTCAAGCACGCCATTTGGTGGCGCAATTACCGCTGCGCTTTATTTGAAAGAGTTTGTAGAGCCAAATACACCATGGGTTCACTTTGATGTAATGGCATGGAATTTACGTGCATTACCCGGGCGCCCTGCAGGTGGTGAAGCTTTGGGTATTCGTGCTGTATTTACTTATCTACAAAATCGATTTAACTAACCTAGCTTGGGTTAACTAAATCAAACATACCTTGCCTTGAGTTATTTGATGTTAAAGCGTATATAACTCAAGGGGTAAACCATCTGGATCGGCAAAAAAGGTGAATTTTTTGCCGGTTATTTCATCTTCTCTAATATCTTCGACACACACATTGTGTGACTCTAAATAATGTTTAGCAGTATTAATACACTCAACTTTAAATGCTAAATGTCTAAGTCCT
Source organism: Pseudoalteromonas sp. KJ63-1 (assembly GCF_055808145.1). The sequence goes on from NZ_JBVVRL010000002.1 coordinate 647,573, forward strand.
TGTGCTTCGGGGTAGCTAGGTCTACTTGGCGCATCATTAAACGAAAATAATTCGAGCTGACTGCCATCTGGTAAAGCTAAATCGAGCTTAAAAGACTTTCGCTCTGCTCGATAGTGCTCATTGATAATTGAGAGCTTTAATATTTCACTATAGAAATGTTTAGAGCGAGGGTAGTTACTGCAAATGATGGCTACATGATGAATGCCTAGTAGTTGCATATATTTTCCTTAAAAAACAAAAAAGCGCACTGAAAGCAGTGCGCTGTTTATCAATACATATTTGCTTGGTGTAATATTAGCTTTTAGGTAGGCTCTGCGTCTTTACACGCTTTTACAGCCGGTGCAACAAGCTCTAAACCTGTTTTATCACACGGTGGAAGCATAGCATCGCTAACAGCAATAGGTGTTACTCGCTCGCCCCATTTGATATAGCTTGCCGCCCACGTTAGGCCTGCTCCAAATGCAGCCGACATAATATTGGCATGCGGCTTAATTAAACCTTGCTCAACGGCTTCGCACAGCGCAATGGCAATCGTCGCAGCAGAGGTATTACCGTATTCGCCAATGTTAACCATTACTTTGCTGTCTTCAACCTTTAAACGATTTTGAATTGCTTGAATAATGCGCAAATTAGCTTGATGTGGCACAAGTACGTCTATATCGTCTAACTTAAGGTTTGCCTGTTCAAGCACGTCGTCACAGGCTTCACTCATGCCTTTAACCGCACGTTTAAATATTTCACGACCTTCAAATAAAAGATCTGATGGGCCAATTGGCTCATATTTATTTAAATCACTGCCGAAATTAGTAATGTGTAAAATATCACGATCTTCGCTGTCACAGCCGGTTTTAGTTCCTAATAAGCCTGCAGGTGTTTCTGCTGCTTCAAGCACAACGGCACCGGCACCATCACCAAATAATACTGCGCTATCGCGTCGTGCCCAGTTTACATACCACGTCATGCGTTCAGCGGCAATAACTACGGCTTTTTTGATCATACCGGCCTGAATTTGCGCAGTCGCAGCTTGTAAAGCATATAAAAAACCAGAACATGCTGCGTTGGTGTCCATGGCTGCAGCGCCTGTGGCACCGATATTTTTTTGTACCAATGAAGCGGTGTTTGCCACTACAGTTGACGGCGTGCACGTTGCTAAAATAACTAAATCGATGTCTTTTGCATCTATACCTGCACAAGCAATGGCATGTTTTGCAGCTACACTAGCAAGCTCGGCGGTAGTTACATGGCTTACTCTACGTGCTTTGATACCGGTACGCGTGGTGATCCACTCATCGGTGGTATCTACAATTTCACTTATTTCGTCGTTGCTGATGCTAGCTGGTGGAATGCATTTCCCCCAACCAGTGATATGTGCGTAAGGCATAGTGTGTTCTCTTAAAAGTGGTATGACGTGTTCGTCTAATGAGTACGTTATAACAAAAATTAGCTATTAACACTAGTTTATAGCAGCTATAGGGCTGTAATCACTGCTTTTTTACCAATTGTTTGTTGCATTATTAGTGAAAGGTTAATTATTGGTTTTTACTTTGTAAACCAAAAAGCATGTAGCTTAGGCGCTTTTTTCCAAGTTAGTCCATCGCGCTTTAGTGCTTACAAAAAACAACAGCCTTATCCGCGATGTATGCTTGAGTGTAGCTAAGTCAGAGTCTAATATGAGATGGTTTAGTGTATAATAAATGCAATAAAAAAAGCATGTTAATCATAAATAATAAAACCCAGTGTATTCAGGAACTCTATCGTGTTAATTAAAACCGACCCAGCTATTAGCCGATTATTAATGCTGCGCAGTGGTGCCATTGTTGTCCAGCTTATTACGGTACTCAGTGTATATTTTTTATTGGAACATCAAATTGCACTTATGCCGTTGTTAGGGGTTATTGCTGTTGAGGCGGTTTTTCAGTTAGCCAGTGTATTTGCCTACCGGCATGTAAGCCAAGCAAAGCCAATTGGCATGCTAATGCAATTGACCGCCGATGTGCTTTTTTTAACCATTTTGTTGTCTTTAAGCGGGGGTGCCACTAACGCATTTGTGTCGTTACTATTGTTGCCTATTATGATAGCTGCCATTACATTAAGCGCTCGAGGGCTTGCCTATATCGCTATATTGGCGATTGCCGCTTATAGCTTATTATTAATTAGAATGCCCGAACACAGTATGCACCAAATGAACATGAATGGTCATTTTATTGGTATGTGGGTTAACTTTGTTATAAGTGCTTGCGTAATAGCGCTAGTGATAGGGGCGATGAACCGCGCTTTGCAGCAGCGTGAGCGCACTATTGCCAAAGTTAGAGAAAAACAGTTGCGCAATGAACAACTGGTTACACTTGATGGCGCTGCGGCGCAAATTACTCATCAATTAGCAACACCGATTGCTAATTTACAATTATTGTTTGAAGAGCTTTTAGAAGAGCATCCCGACAATGAAGTTATTCAGCAAATGCAAACGCCGCTATTGCAATGCCGCACTCAGCTTAACGACTTTAGAAATCTCTCAATGCAGTTACGGGATCAAAACACTCAAGCACCCATTAAAGCAGAGCAATTGCAAAATCAAATTCATGATACGTTACTATTACAATATCCTAATCAACAAATAAACTGGCTTAACGGGGCACCTGAAGCCACATTACAAAGTGACGCTATGCTGCTACCTGCAATTTTAAATTTATTACAAAATGCAGTACTTGCTAATCAAAAGCACGGCCAAGTGCAACTTGAACTAAGTTGGCAGCAACCTGATGCGCAAAACATTGCGTTAATTATTCGTGATTTTGGTGCTGGCTTTTCATCCTCAGAGTTAGCGGAGTTAGGTGGGCATTTGATGCCTAGTGAGCAAGGCATGGGGATCGCAGTTATGTTATCAAATGTGACGTTTGAGAGGTTAAATGGCTCGCTAACGGTATATAATCATCCCGAAGGCGGAGCGGTTGCAAAGATAACAATGCCACTATTAACAGCAGAGACAAAAGCATGAAGCTACTTATTGTTGAGGATGATATTAATTTAGCGACGACGTTAGCACGTCGGCTAACTAAGCACGGGTTTAATTGCGAGATCGCACATAATCACACTGATGCACTTCTAAGGGCTCGTCAGCAACAGCCTAACTGTATTTTATTAGATATGAAGCTGGCCGATGAGAATGGACTGTCGCTGATTGCACCGCTGCGCCATTTACTCACACATGCTCATATTGTATTGCTCACTGGCTTTGCAAGTATAGCAACGGCGGTAGAGGCGATGCGCTTAGGGGCTAATGACTATTTAACTAAGCCTGTTGATATGGCAAGTTTATTAAAAGCACTCAAAGTTGAGGTGGCAAGTACGGCAGCAACTGAAATTTCAGAGGGGGTTATGTCGCCCGAACGTTTAGAGTGGGAGCATATTCAACATGTTTTACAAAGTAATAACGGTAATGTATCAATGACCGCTAGGCAGTTAAATATGCATAGGCGCACCTTGCAGCGTAAGCTACAAAAAAAGCCAGTGCGGCAGTAGTTTAGTACTTAATTTGTGAAAAGTTTTATGAGCGATGATTCCGCGGAATTAATGTTAAATCAAAAAATTATATTATTTGATGCGCAATGTAAGCTTTGTAGTGTGTGGTCTAATTTTATTATAGCTCACGATCCGACCATAAAATTTAAATTGTGCAGCGTGCAATCGTCGGCAGGGCAAACGCTACTTGCTCAATTTGGTTTTTCCACTACCAATTTTACTTCGATGATTTATATAGAAGCACAAAAGCCATTTACCCGTAGCCAAGCCGTTTTTCGGGTGTTAAGCCAGTTAAGTTATCCGTGGAAGTTGCTTAGCGTATTTAAGTTATTACCACGAAGGCTGACTGATTGGCTTTATAACAAAGTGGCTAAAAACCGTTATACATTATTTGGTAAATACCAACACTGTCGAATTCCTCTGCAAAAAGATGAAGAACACTACTTATAGCCACATTTTTAGCAAGTGCTGTATCACTTAGGCTGTGCTAAAATCGCGGCGTTTGATTACTAGTAAATAGGTTTTAAGGGCTTTCTCATGGCAAATACAGCACACGCACTTCACATTTTGGTTAAGCACAAAGAGATTGCAGAAGACATCATTAAGCAATTAGGTAAAGGCGCAAAGTTTCAAACCTTAGCTAAAAAATACTCGTCTTGTCCGTCGGGCAAAAAGGGCGGAGATTTAGGCGAATTTAGACGCGGTCAAATGGTTCCACAGTTTGATAAAATTGCGTTTAAAGGCGAGATTTTAGAGCCACATTTGGTAAAAACAAAATTTGGTTGGCATGTGATTAAAGTACTTTATCGCACCTAAAAGCGTAATTTTAAGTTCCCGCTATACTTACTATTCCCCATTTTATAAATGCAAAGTAACTTGGAATGACCATGAAGTTATTTAATTTATGCTGCAGTGTTATCCTTATTACCCTGTCATCTTTTGCTTGGGGAAGCGAGCAAATAGTGACGCTCAAATTAGGGAAACCGAGCACACCTAATATGCCTAAAAATCATTATGTTTTGAGCTTATTAGAAAAAAGCTTTGCGCAGATGAATGTTAAACTCAATATTAGTTATAGTGTTGAGCCGATGAATACTAAACGAGTACTTGAAGAGCTAAAGCGCGATGGAATAATTAATTTTGCCTGGTTAAGTATGTCAAAAGAGCAAGCAAGCAGCCTTGTACACACAACCTTTCCAATATACTACGGCTTGCACTCAAAACGTTTACTGATGATAAAACAAAGCCGGCTGGGCGAATTTTCAGATATAAAAACCCTTGAACAACTAAAGCCATATATAGCTTTACAAAAGCAAAGTTGGTCTGATTATTATGTATTAAAGAGCAATGGTTTAACAGTTAATGGTGATTTGAGTTATGAAAGCATGTTAAAGGCGTTAGATGAAGGGCTTGGCGATTACTTTCCTCGCTCAGTAACTGCGATTAGAACTGAAATACAAAAAAGCCCACAGTATAACTTTGTCGTTGAGCCGCATATTATGCTGCAGTATGATAATTTTTATTACTTTTATGCAAATGAAAAAAATAAAGCAATTATCGACTTATTACAGCAGGGCTTAACAAAGCTAGCACAAAAAGGCGAGCTTGATGCACTCTATACGCAATTTTACCATGATGTTGAGGATGGGCTTGGTTTAAGTCAGCGAACAGTGTTTAAACTGAAACAGCGATAAGGTTATTATCGCTGTAAAACTGTTTGCTAATCTTGCTTGGCTTCTTCTTCGCTTATTTGCTTAAGTGCTTGAATAAATGACTCACTCGGCTGCCCACCGGTAAGCGCATACTTATCATTTATAATGAAAGTAGGCACTGAAGTAATACCCATTTGCTTAAAGTTATTTTGCTCTTCGCGAACCGCTTGTACGTATTTATCTGAGTGTAAAATATCACGAGCTGTGTCTTTGTTAAGACCCACTTTTTCTACCACATCCAGTAATGCATCTTCTTGATTTAAATATTTTAAATCGGTGAAGTGTGCTTCAAAAAACGCCAATTTCAGCTCAGTTTGCTTACCCTCTTCACGCGCCCACATTAGCAAGCGGTGTAGATCAAAGCTGTTGATCATGATGCGTTTACCGTCAAAATTAAAGGTAAACCCAGCTCGTTCACCCGCATCCGCCATGTTTTGACGATTTCGCGCGCTTTCTTCTTTGGTTAAACTGTATTTTTGCTGCAAGTGCTCGTTTAAGTCTTGCCCTTCAAGTAGCATATCTGGATTAAGCTCAAAAGGGTGCCATGTAATATCCGCACTCATTTCTTCTTTTAATTCTGCCAATGCGGTCTCTAAGTTCTTGTAACCGATAATACACCACGGGCACATTACATCTGAGACGATATCAATTTTAAAGTTTTTCATAGGGATCCTTGAAGGATTGCTTAGTAATAACAATGGATATTGGGATGAAGTCTACTTTATCAATCATTGGACATAAAAAGAGCAGCTAAGGTGCTGCTCTTTTTATTAAATGATTCATATATTAGCTGTTTAAGCCAAACGGGTCATCAATGCTATGACTCGGTTGAGTAAACCAGCGCGGACCATCATCTGTCATGTAAAAGTGATCTTCTAATCTCACCCCAAACTCATCTGGAATAACTAGCATGGGTTCGTTACTAAAACACATGCCAGTGGCAAGCGGGGTTTTATCACCGCCAACTAAATATGGCCATTCGTGAATGTCTAAACCAATACCATGGCCTGTACGATGTGGGCAACCTGGTGTTTGATACTCAGGTCCTAAATTTTGTGCTGCTAAGTAGCTGCGAGCTGCTTGATCAACCGATTCACAGGTTTCGCCAAGGGCTGCTTGATTGAAAGCTGCTAACTGTGCCGCTTTTTCAAAATCCCAAAACAGGCGTTGTCGGCTGGTTGCTTCACCAAATACATAAGTACGCGTAATATCAGAAAGGTAATCGTGCACTTTACATCCAGTATCGATGAGCACCATGTCGCCTTTTTTCAAAATTTGTGGGTCTTTTACGCCATGTGGGAATGAGGTAGCAAGGCCAAACAATACAATACAGAAGTAATTACCTGGGGCACCTACTTTTTGATGGGCTTTTTTTATAAATTCTTCGACTTCTACGGTGCTAATTCCTTCATAAAGCATGCTCGCTGTAGCCTGATGAACCGCCAAAGTCATATCCATGGCACATTGCATTAATGCTAATTCATTGGCTGATTTATGCATTCGACAATGCGCAGTGACTGGTTGAGCGTTCACCAGTTTTAACCCTGAACTGGCTTTATTGATACCATCAAAAATAAAAAACTGTGCGCTTTCATCAATACCAACGGTAGCAGTGTCGCTAATATTGAGCTGCTTAAGCACTTTAACGAATAGCTCAAACGGGCTTTCATGCTCTTGCCAGCCGTGTATTGGGCCATCAATAACCTTAAAGCCATTTAAAGAACCAATTTCAAAATGTGGAGCAATGTATTGCACATCACCTACGGCAGGTAAAATAGCGCCAACAAGTCGTTCACTGGCATACCATTTCATTCCGGTGAAATAAGTTAAGTTGGTACCTGCGTTTAAATAAATGGCATCAATGTTGTGCGCTTGCATATAGGCTTGTGCTTTGGCCATACGCGCTAAATACTCATCGGCCTGAATCGGCGTTACTGAGTGAGTCATATTACTTAAACTAGCAAGTGCTTGCTCGGGTGTGTGAGTACCAATACCAACTGTGGTCATATATTTCTCCTACAAAATTTTGCATAGTGTGTAGGTTTAACAGTTTAAATTCAAACTAATTGCGATTAGTGAACAAGGGGTTCAAAAAATGGGGGGAGTTATCAAGTCGCTTATTTGAAGGGCTTGATAACATCGGGCTATTTTTTTGCATAGGGTAGGCGAGTGAGCTTATTTGCCGTGTGGTAGCTATCTAATCCGGTTACAGCAACCGTATCAATGGCTTGTAAATCTAAAAAACCATCACTTTGGAGTGCTGATTCATCCACATATACATCCATTATTTCACCAATAACCAATTCGGTACCATTGACCGCTAAATGTTGGTTCTCAACAAATTTTACCGCGTATTTGAGTCGACTTTGCGCAACAAAGGGGGCGTTAAACTCGTTTAAATATTCTTTAGTCAAGTTGGTTGCATCAAACTCGCACTCGTCTTTGCTATAGCGGGCAGAGGTTTGGTGTGCCTGCTGGTAAATATCACTATTTACTTGGTTTATAGTATAAACGCCCGTTTCTATAATATTTTCAAATGTATGCCTTGGCACACTGTGTGGGCGCATTATCATGCCTACTAGCGGCGGGTGTGCGCCCAAATGAATAACCGAACTAACGATGGCTAAATTGGTATTACCTTGCTCATCTTGCGTGCCAATTAGGTTGGCACTTTTAAATCCTGACAGCGAATTTATAAAGTGTGTGCGTGTGTGTTTTTCAAGTGCGGCTATGCGATCTTTGGAAAAATGTATGTGTTGATTCCTTACCATTTTATAGTGTTTCCTTGCCAATCTAGGTAGGCAGGTTCGCCGTTAAGTTCTAATTGGGGATTATCGTAAGTAAATTTAAATAATTGCTGGGCAACAAACTCAGGGGTAAATAGTTTATCGGCAGGTACATTTTTTTGAAATGGCTTAGATAGCTCAGTATCTGTGGTACCTGGGTGAAATAAGACTAGTTTAGTGTTTTTAGCACGACGAGCAAGCTCAATAGCGGCTGTTTTAAATAGCATATTAAGTGCTGATTTTGATGCGCGATAGGTGTACCAGCCACCCAATTTATTGTCGTTAATACTACCTACACGAGCACTTAAAGCGGTAATTGTGCAATGAACTTTGTGGTTAAGTAATGGCATTATGCTTTGCATGCATAGCAGGGGGACAAGCGTATTAGAGTGCATAAGCTGCATAAAATAATCACTATTGATGTCCTCGAGTTTTTTTTCAGGCATGTGCTGGTTGTTGTGCAATTGACCATTAAATATAATCACCTGAGCAAGCTCAATCTGCTGAGACTTTAGCGATTCAGTAAGCTCGCTCAAGCTTTGCGCTGAATAGTCGCTATGAAAATAGGTTACACTTTTATCACTGTGATTAATATTCGATGAGCTAACACAAATGATATTAAATTGTGTTGCTTGTTGGCTTAAGTGATTAACGTAAGATTGAGCAATGGCGCTACTGGCGCCAAATAAAATCACTGTTTTCATTTTCCACCTTTGGTTTTGATATTGCATTGACCTGAATTGCACTGTGCATTAGGCATTAAAAAACGGCTAATGTGATGACGGTACTTAGCAAAGAAAGTATAAGCATGATCGGCAAAAAAACGAATGACTGGCAAACGAATAATCTTAAGCCAACGGTATTTGCCAACAGTCCGCCAAGCTTGATAAGTCACGTCTAAGCCGTAAATCATCTGTCCATTATCAGTTTGGGCATGCAATATATTCATGGCGTGTTGCTTATCGATTGCAGGAAAACGCGTACTAAAGTCTTCAGCATTTAAATCTTCGAGTGTAATTTTATGATCAACATCGGCACGTTTTAAATGCTGCATCTCTGCATTGCAAAGGGGGCAATTACCATCGTAAAAAATGATCATGTCATCGCTTTGTGTTTATTTTACATATGCTTTTTTACGACATGCTGTTGCAAATGGATCTATTAAATAAGTAAACATAATGATATTAATAGGTCTCAAAGAAACAAAGGAGAGCTAAAAATGAGTGAACAATATGCCGCCTTGCGAGGTAATGTAAATTTACTTGGGCAATTATTAGGACAAACTATTAAAGATGCTCAAGGACAAGATATTTTAGATAAAGTAGAAGAAATTCGGGCTTTATCAAAATCATCTCGCAGTGGCAATGAAGCCGATCGTAAAGCGCTTATAGATGTACTGCATGCGCTTAGTGATGAAGAGCTTTTACCGGTTGCCCGTTCATTTAATCATTTTTTAAACTTAGCGAATGTTGCAGAGCAGTTTCATACCGTATCACGTTTTAATGATGTTGGTTTTTGCCAACTAAATCCTCTCACTCAAACATTAAAAATGTTAGCAGCAAAAGCCGAACAAGGTCAGCTTAATCATAACCATTTAGCCGATACCCTCTCAAAACTCCACATAAACTTAGTACTAACAGCACACCCAACCGAGGTGACTCGTCGTACTATTATTAATAAACATGTTGAACTTAGCGATTGTTTAGCATCGCTTGAGCGTACCGACAATCTTGCGCAAGAACGCGAAGCAATCTTAAACCGTATTGCGCAGTTAATTAGCCAAGCATGGCATACTGACGATATTCGTCGTTCACGCCCAAGCCCTGTAGATGAGGCTAAATGGGGCTACGCAGTCATTGAAAACAGTTTGTGGGAAGCGGTGCCCCGTTTTTTACGTGAGTTTAGCCAGCATGTAAAACAGCATTTAAGCTTGGAGTTGCCAGCAGATTACAGCCCGATAGAATTTACTTCTTGGATGGGGGAGACCGTGATGGTAACCCGTTTGTAACCGCCGAAGTAACCAAGCAAGTGCTCGACCATGGCCGTTGGATGGCACTGGATTTATACCAGCGTGATTTAGAAACGCTCTGTGCTGAACTTTCTATGTCGGATGCCAGCGATGAGCTCATTAAATTGGCTGGGCAAGAGTTTGAACCGTACCGTGCTGTTTTGAAAGATGTTAAAAACCAAGTTGCAGAAACGGTGATGCATTTAAGCGCTAAAATTAAAAATAAGCGCACTGAATCTCAAGATTTAATCACCGATATTAATCAAATTAAGCACCCTATTGAGGCATGTTATCGCTCTTTATTAAAGTGCAACATGCAAGTAGTGGCCAATGGCTTACTACTGGATATGATCCACCGAGTAAATAGCTTTGGACTGCGTTTGGCAAAACTAGACGTGCGCCAAGATTCGTCGAGACACAGTGATGTATTTTCTGAGCTAACTCGTTACTTAGGTATTGGCGACTACAACCAATGGCAAGAGCAAGATAAGCAGGCTTTTTTACTTGCTGAGCTTAATTCTCGTCGTCCGCTTATTCCTAAGCATTGGCAACCTAGCCCTGAAGTGCAAGAGGTGCTCGACACCTTTGATGTTATTGCGCAGCAAGATGCAAAAACCTTTGGTTTATATATTATTTCTATGGCCCGAACAGCTTCTGATATTTTAGCGGTGCAGTTATTACTTAAAGAGTCAGGCTGCGGTTTTGAACTACCCGTGGCGCCATTATTCGAGACCTTGGATGATTTAAACGATGGTCATAATGTTATTACTACATTGCTTAATAATGAGTGGTACCGAGGTCATATTAAAAATACTCAAAATGTGATGATTGGTTATTCAGACTCAGCCAAAGATGCGGGTATGATGGCTGCTGGCTGGGCACAATATGAGGCAATGGACAAGTTAGTGCAACTGGCGGATGAACGCGGTATTGAGCTGGTTTTATTTCATGGTCGTGGAGGCACGGTTGGTCGAGGCGGTGCACCTGCTGCACAAGCCTTGCATTCGCAGCCACCGGGTTCACTCAAAGGGGGCCTTAGGGTGACAGAGCAAGGCGAAATGATCCGCTTTAAATTTGGCTTACCCAATGTGGCATTGCAAAGCTTAAATATATACGCGGGTGCGGTGCTGCAAAGTAACTTATTACCACCGCCAGAGCCCAAAGATGAATGGCGCGAAGTTATGGCATTAATTAGTGATGTATCGTGTGAGCACTACCGCAATGTTGTACGCCACGATGAAAACTTTGTACCTTATTTCAGAATGGCAACACCAGAATTGGAGCTATCTAAATTGCCATTAGGTTCAAGGCCAGCTAAACGTAATCCTAATGGTGGGGTAGAGAGCTTACGCGCAATTCCGTGGATATTTGCGTGGAGTCAAAATCGTTTAATGTTACCTGCATGGTTAGGCGCATTAAGCGGACTTAAAGCAGCGCTTGAAAAATATGGGATTGAAACCCTAAGCGAAATGAGTTTGCAATGGCCTTTCTTTCGAGCTCGTTTAGAAATGCTAGAAATGGTATTTAGTAAAGCGGATAGCTGGTTAAGTGAGCACTACGATAATGCGCTGGTGGAAGACATGTATAAACCTTTAGGTGTTGCCTTACGTGAGGAACTTGGCGAGGCGATAACCTTAGTGCAATCATTGAGCCCGCAAAAAAGTCTATTAGCCGATCAACCTTGGATCAAAGAGTCTATTGGGCTTAGAAATCCGTACACCGACCCACTGAACGTGTTACAGGTTGAGTTATTACGTCGCTCTCGTGGCGATGATAAAGGTAATGAAAGCGATATAGATAATGCCTTAATGATCACCATGACGGGGATTGCAGCGGGTATGCGAAATACAGGTTAATTTTTATTTTAGTAAAACAAAAAAAGGGAACACGCGACGTGTTCCCTTTTTTTACGTTGAATAGGCTGGTATTTAGTTTGCCAACCTTTTACACTACTTAGCCATTGAACAAATAAAAACTATTATGGCTTCAGCAACTTTTAAAGTGCAACATAATACAGCACTTAGCAATTCACACATCTCATTAAACGTAGCGCAAACGCAAGCACTACGTAGTCAATTAAAAACTCAACGCGGTATTTTACATTCAAGCGATATTAAAGCGCTTTGCACCGAACTTAATGTCAGCGAAGATACATTATTGCAAGGTCTAGTGCCGTTGGCTTCTGAGTTTTCGGTTGCACCTATTTCCAAGTTTCATGTCGGCGCAATTGTAAAAGGGCTCGACTCACAAGGACATACTACTTTTTACTTTGGTGCCAATGCTGAGTTTGATCATCAAGCACTTAGTTTAGTGGTGCATGGTGAGCAATCAGCAATTAATAATGCGTGGTTAAATGGCGCTAAGAAAGTGCTAAAAATAGCCATTAGTGATGCACCATGTGGGTATTGCCGTCAGTTTATGAATGAACTGGCGGATGCCAGAGAGCTTGATATTTTACTGCCAGCACAAAATTTTAAATTAGCAGAGCTGTTACCGCATTCATTTGGGCCAACAGATTTAGGCAATGAGCACAGCTTATTTAACCCAGTAGAGCAAACTAAGCGCTTTGAAGAGACAAAGCTTGATGACAAGCTGCTGAGTTTTGCTTTGGCGGCTTATGTTCCATACAGTCAAAATTATAGTGCGGTAAAAATAAGCACCTTTGAAAATGGTGACTTTTATGGCAGTTATGCTGAAAATGCAGCGTATAGCCCAAGTTTATCGCCACTGCAAAGCGCAGTGAGTCAGCTATTTTTAGCAGGATTAAGCTTTGATGAGCAAATAGTAAAATCAATTACTTTGTTAGAAACTACGGGTCACGAAAACCAATCAGGGGTAGCAAAAGCCGTGTTAGCAAGCTTTACTGGCTTGCCAACACTTGAGGTTATTAGCGCAACATTAACCAAGTAACACTTTAGCGGCTTCAAGTACCACGGCAACAGATTTTTTCTCAATCTCGCCGTGGTCCACGTTAGGTATTTCTTGACGTGTTCTATTTACTAATACACCAGCAACACAAGCAGCTTGTAAACCAAGCGCGGCACACATGGTAAATAAAGTGGCCGATTCCATTTCGTAGTTCATTACGCCCAATTTTTGCCATTCTTCACAGCTACCTTGTAGTGACTTAGGTACGTAGCCAGAGTGTGTATCGTAGCGCTCTTGACCTGGGTAGAAGGTGTCGCTCGAAGCGGTTATACCAATATGGAAATCGATATTAAGGTTTTCACAGGCTTTTACCATGGCTTGAGTGGCAAAAAAATCAGATACGGCAGGGTAGCATAGCGGGGCAAAATGTTGACTCGCACCATCTAAGCGAACCGAAGCTTGGCTAATTAGAATATCGCCTTCATTAATGTGCGGTTGAATAGCCCCTGTTGTGCCAATGCGAAGAAAGCTTCGTACGCCAAGTTGTGCTAGTTCTTCAACGGCAATTGACGTTGAAGGGCCGCCGATACCAGTCGAACATATTACTACAGAGTGACCGTTTAATTGGCCTAAATAAATGTGAAACTCACGTGTTTGAGCAAGGCAGGTAGGATTATCTAAGAACTGTGAAATACGTGCTGCACGATCTGGATCGCCTGGAACTATAGCCAGTTTTGCACCTTTTAAGTCATCAATACACAGTCCTAAGTGAAATATCTTTTCCATAACTAAGCCTTTTTAATAAAAATTGTTGTCAATTTACCATGATTACGAGAAATGAAAATTAAGTACAGGACGGATGTCCGTATTGACTTAATTTGATTTATTCACCAACTCTGAATATTCAATCAATGACTAAAATTACGAACAAAATGAGCCAGTTGACTTGTTTGCTCAGACACTATATTCATACCTCATAGCAAACCAATAGCTAGGCTAAAGAGCCGATAGCTGTATTTTAAATTGTTTATATTCATTGGGTTAGTAAGAAAGCTTAGTTTTTATTTACCACTAACCTAAGCGAGCAAAATAAAGTTCACTGTAATTTTTAGCACACTATGCTAATAATCTGGAATTAATTCAGCGTGTGATGTTTTGCATAACTACTCAATAATAGACAAGATATTCAGATTGAAAAAGGGTTTACAATGAGCACACAATTTCAAACATTTAAAAATAAAGTTGAGCACTGTTTATGTGCGCCCGGCGACGGTGTTTTTACAGTCAATACGGCTAAAGAACGCAAAGCAGCGCTAAGAAATAAATTATATGGGCAAACTGAAAATGTCGATGTTTTATGGCGTGACTCACTTAACGAGCTGCCTAATTCACCACACAAAGCAGTAATGTTAGGCATTAGCTCTGATTGCGGTGGTGGAATTTTACGTGGCGCTAATTGGGGGCCTTTATTTTTACGCTCAGCACTGATAGATCAACAAACACAATGTCGTTCGTTTGATTTAGGTGATGTACGCGTAATACCGCATTTATTACATGATAAGTACTTAAATGAGGCCACTATTACCAACTGCCAAAAAGCGCTGTACGGTAATGACAATAATGATCATTATGTGAGCCCATTGTCAATTACTGAAGATGTGTGTGACAGCTTTTATGCGACATTCCAAGACAAAGGTATTTTTGGTATTGGTGGCGACCACTCAATTAGCTACCCGTTAACAAAAGCGTACTTAAAAGCCAAACGTGAGCAAGGTAAACGCACGGCAATTATTCATTTCGATGCTCACACCGACTTACTCGTAGAGCGTTTAGGCATCGACTTATGTTTTGGCTCTTGGTGTACACATATTTTGGAATTCTTACCAGCGCCGCATCATTTAATCCAATTTGGTATTCGCTCAAGTGGCAAACCTAAATCACATTGGGAAAGTACTTTTGGCGTTAAACAACACTGGGCTGCTGAAATTATAGAGCGTGGTGCAGCTGCGGTTGCTGCAGATGCGATTGCGCAATTAAAAGCAGACAAGGTTGATGAAGTGTATGTGAGCTTTGATATTGATGCCCTCGATGCAGAATTTGCATCAGCAACAGGCACGCCTGAAGAAAATGGGTTAACGCCACAGCACGCGCTTGATATTTTGTCAGCGATTGCAGATGAGTTCCCTATAACGGGGGCTGATATGATGGAAATAGCTCCGTTTACTGACAGCTCTTTAGTGGGCCAATCAAGCTCTGAGACAACTCTGAGAGAAGGCGCTAAAATTTCGGCGTTTTTAATTAATGCAATGAATCGCTAATTTCAAAAGCTAAAAATTGGCTATTTGCAAATAACCCGCTATATTTAATTGGCTTTTATTAAAAAAGTGACGTCTTAAATCTAATAGAGCGGGTTATTGTGATTAAATGGTGTTTTGTATTATTACTCATTGTAAGCCAACACTGTGCGGCTAAACTCACTGTTGTAACAGAGAATTTTGCACCTGCGCAGTATCTCGATGCTAACAACAATTTAGTTGGTGATGCTGCCGATATAGTACGATTAGTGCTTGATAGTGCGGGGATTGATTATTCAATTTCAGTTCACGATTGGAGTATGACTTATAATATTGCATTGAGGGATCCCGAAACCTGTATCTTCTCAATTTCTCGCTCACCTGAGCGTGAGAGTCGTTTTGTTTGGTTTGCTAAACTTGCCCAATTCGACACAAACTTTTATTCTCTTAAAAGCAAAGGCATTGTTTTAACAAGTCTCGAGCAGGCAAAACAATACAGAATTGCAGTGTTAAAAGATAACTATAGCCATCACTATTTACTCTCCCAAGGCTTTAAAGAAAACGAAAACTTAATGCTGTTTAATAGTTTTGATAATATTTTTAAAATAATTAAAGCACGAAGTTCAAGCATTGATTTGGTTGTTATACCTGCGCAGAGAATAAGCCACGAACAATCACACTTATTAAGTGAACTTCAACTCGAATCATTAATGCCTATTAACGCCAACCAAGCCCCCTTATATTTTGCGTGTAACAAAAACCTACCGAATAAATTACAGCAGCAACTTAGCACGGCCTTTGCCTTGTATGAGTCACAACTTTAAATATCAATTGCCCTGTTTATAAAAGCGGCTATAATCCAGCTGCTTTTGCTAATAAAAGCGATTATTTTGGAGTTATAAATGGGTGATTTAATCGGGATTGCATTATTAATCTTGATGAGTGCGTTATTTGCGATGTCAGAAATTTCGATTGCCGCTTCACGCAAAATAAAATTAAGGGTTATGGCCGACGAAGGAAATGTGCAAGCGCTGGCGGTCTTAAAACTGCAAGAGCAGCCAGGGGCTTTTTTTGCCATGATCCAAATTACGCTTAATGCGATTGCCATATTAGGTGGGATTGTTGGTGAGCAGGCATTATCGCCTTACGTGCAAGAAATACTGCAGTTATTTTATCAGGGGCCGTTGCTTGGCCAAATTAGCTTTTTACTGTCGTTTTTAATTATTACCTCATTATTCATATTATTTGCTGATTTGCTTCCAAAGCGTTTAGCAATGATTTTACCTGAGGCTGTTGCTGTGCGTGTAGTTACAATTATGCGTTGGGTCACTTTCGCGCTCACACCGCTGGTATTATTTTTTAACGGCTTAACCAATATAGTATTACGAGTATTCAAAGTACCGAGTGAGCGTGAGGATATAGTGACTACTGAAGATATTGTTGCCATGATGGATGCGGGTGCCGAATATGGCAGCCTTCAACAGCAGGAATATGACTTAATTGGTAATGTATTTGATTTAGAAGCGCGCTTTTTATCAAGCGTGATGTCGCCACGAGAGCAAATAGTTTACTTTGATATTGATGAGTCGAGTGAAGATATAGCCAATAAAATTATAGAGCATCCACATAATCACTTTTTAGTGTGTAAAGGCAACCTTGATAAATTAATTGGCTCGGTTGAGTCAAAAGATATTTTACGCCAAGTGCTTAAAGGTGAGGCGGCAAATATTAATGCGGATATGCTTGATAAAGATATTTTTTACTTACCAGAAACACTGAGCTTATCTGAGTCGCTAAATGCGTTTAAAACTGCCGTTCATCCTTTTGCTGTGGTGGTCAATGAATATGCGCTAGTGGTTGGGATAGTGACAGTTAAAGATTTAATGAAAGGCTTTATGGGTGATTTAATCACGCATCAAAGTGAGGAGTTAATCATTGAACGCGACGCTAATTCTTGGTTGGTCGATGGTTTAACACCTATTGTTGAATTAGCTAAGGTATTAGAAATTGATGAATTCCCTGAGCAAAGCCATTATGAAACGGTTGCTGGGTATTTAATTTATACCATGAAGCATATTCCCAAACGTGCAGAATTTGTTTTATTTTCTGGCTTTAAATTTGAAGTAGTGGATGTAGAAGGTATTCGTATAGAACAATTACTTGTCTCTAGAGTGAATCCTGATAGCGAATAATAGCCGCTAAAATTAAATTATTGATTAACGGCAGCCAATGCATTGGCTGCCTTTTTTATGGGTGTTACTGATATAGCAAAACTATTGTTTGAGTTTATTTGGTGACAACTATAGTCAATTGTAAAAATGTGTAAATGTTGCTCAGTGGCTATTTTTAATTGTTGTACTATAGTTTAGAATGATCGTTCATTCTAAACTAAAAGGTATTTAACATGCAGCGCTCCCGCATCGCTTTTTTTGTATTTTCAGCCCTCGTTGGTTCTGTTGCTTTAAGTGGCTGCGATCAGGTAGCTGAGCAACCCAGTGCTTCTGCCCCTGCAGCGACTCCTGTTGGAGTTGTCACATTAAAAAGCCAAGCAATAACACTTAAAAAAGAATTACCAGGGCGTGTAAGTGCGTTTCAAATTGCTGAAATTCGTCCTCAGGTAAGTGGAATTGTGCAATCACGCTTATTTGAAGAAGGCACTCAGGTTGAAAAAGATCAAGCGCTTTACCAAATCAACCCTGATATTTTTGAAGCAGAATTAGCCGCCAGTAAAGCGGCGGTTGCTCGCGCAGAAGCGAGTATTGCTAGCAGTAAATCTAAAGCGTCTCGTTATAAAGAACTATTAGCAATTAAAGCCGTAAGCCAGCAAGATTTTGACGAAGCTGATGCTGCTTCTAAGCAAGCCTCTGCAGAATTATTAACGGCACAAGCGCAGTTAAAAAGTGCGCAAATTAACCTTGATTATAGCCATGTTTCTTCGCCAATTAGCGGCCAGATTAGTAAATCAAGCGTGACGGTAGGCGCATTAGTTAGCGCAGGCCAAACAAGCGCACTGGCAACGGTTACGCAACTTGACCCCATTTATGTTGATTTAACCCAATCAAGTAATGAGCTAACTAAACTCAAAAGAGCGCTAGCATCAGGTGCTTTAGGTGTCGACTCTACAACACAAACCGATGTAGAACTAATAATGGAAGATGGCTCAGTATATCCTCATAAAGGTACATTACAGTTCTCAGAAGTGACCGTTGATCCAAGTACTGGGTCAGTGACTTTACGTGCTAAGTTTCCAAACCCTGAAAAGCTATTACTACCAGGTATGTATGTGCGTGCTGAGGTGGTTGAAGGTGTTAAGTCAGACGCAATATTAGCCCCACAACGTGGTGTGAGCCGTAATACCAAAGGTGAACCTACAGCTATGGTTGTTAGCAAAAACAATACCGTTGAAAGCCGTGTATTAAAAGTAGAGCGAACTTTAGGCGCTAATTGGTTGGTGAGCGAAGGCTTAGCCGATGGCGACCAATTGATTGTGGAAGGGCTACAAAAGATTCGCCCAGGTGCACCTGTTACGGCAACTGCTGTGAAGCCTTCTGCAAATAACAGCCAATAACGGAGAGTTTTATGTCACGATTTTTTATTGATAGGCCTATTTTTGCTTGGGTATTGGCGATTGTGGTTATGCTTGCGGGTATTATTGCCGTTAAAAGCCTACCTGTTGCTCAGTATCCGTCTATTGCGCCGCCAGCGATTACCATTACGGCTAACTATCCAGGTGCATCTGCACGTACATTAGAAGACTCGGTAACTCAGGTTATTGAGCAAAAAATGAAAGGCTTAGATGGCTTGTTATACATGTCATCAACCTCACAGTCCAGCGGTTCAGCAACGCTGACATTAACATTTGATGCCGAGACCGATCCAGACATTGCCCAAGTTCAAGTACAAAATAAATTAGCGACCGCTACGCCATTATTGCCGGAAGAAGTACAGCGCCAAGGTGTGGTAGTGGCTAAATCATCATCAAGCTTTTTACTGGTTGTTGGTTTTGTGTCGCAAGATGGCAGTATGACTAATATTGATATTGGAGACTATGTATCGTCGAACGTGCAAGACATTGTGTCGCGTGTAGACGGTGTAGGTGAAGTGGAGCTGTTTGGCTCTCAATATGCAATGCGTATTTGGCTCGATCCGGCTAAATTACAAAACTATAAGTTAACCCCAAGCGATGTATCAGCTGCAATTAAAGCACAAAATGCACAGGTGTCAGCAGGGCAACTCGGTGGTATGCCCTCACTTGCTGGGCAGCAACTCAATGCAACTGTCACTGCGCAAAGTCGATTACAAACACCAGAGCAATTTAGAGATATTTTAGTAAAAACCAACAGCGATGGGTCGGTTGTTCGCTTACAAGACGTTGCTGATGTTGAACTTGGCGGTGAAAGCTACGGCGTGGTAGCTCGTTTTAATGGTAAGCCTGCATCGGGACTCGGCGTAAAGTTAGCCAGTGGTGCCAATGCGCTTGATACCGCACAAGGAGTAAAAGATGCCCTTGAAGAGCTTAAGCCTTTTTTCCCACAGGGGCTTGAAGCGGTTGTGCCTTATGACACTACTCCTTTTGTTGCACTCTCAATTGAAAAAGTAGTTCATACATTAATAGAAGCCGTTGTTTTGGTATTTGTTGTGATGTACTTATTTTTACAAAACTTTAGAGCAACTATTATCCCAACAATTGCCGTGCCTGTAGTACTGCTAGGTACATTTGGCGTTCTATTTACCTTTGGGTATTCAATTAATACGCTCACTATGTTTGCCATGGTACTGGCCATTGGTCTGTTGGTCGATGACGCGATAGTGGTAGTTGAAAACGTAGAACGTTTAATGACAGAAGAAAAGCTCTCTGCGGTCGAGGCAACGCGAAAGTCTATGGATGAAATTAAGGGCGCGCTTGTGGGTATTGCCATGGTGCTGTCGGCGGTATTTATTCCTATGGCATTTTTTAGTGGCTCTACAGGGGTTATTTATCGTCAGTTTTCTATAACGCTGGTAACAGCAATGGGGTTGTCGGTATTAGTGGCGCTTATTTTAACACCTGCATTGTGTGCTACGTTATTAAAACCGAGTCATGTGCATACTGATGGTACCTTTATTGGTCGTTTTTTCTCAGGCTTCAACCGTGGTTTTGATAAAACTAATAGAGGTGCACAAAGCTTTGTTGGGCGAATGATCAAGCACTCTAAACGTTATTTACTTAGTTATGTTTTGATTGTCGGTGGTATGGTCACTATTTTTTCAAGCTTACCCACTGCGTTTTTACCGGACGAAGACCAAGGTATTCTGTTTAGCCAAGTGATGCTGCCAGCAGGTTCTACAACAGAGCAAACGCTTGAAGTGGTTAAAAAAGTAGAAAACCATTATTTAGAAGAACAATCTGAAGCTGTTGCCTCAATTTTCACGGTTACCGGTTTTAGTTTTGCAGGCTCAGGACAAAACTCAGCCATTGGTTTTGTGAGCTTAAAGCACTGGGATGAGCGCCAACGTGACGACTTATCAGTGGGAGCGGTTGCAGGAAAAGGCATGGGCTATTTTTCAACGATAAAAGAGGCGTTTGTGTTTGCATTCCCACCTCCGGCTATTATTGAACTTGGCACTGCGAATGGTTTTAATATGTTTTTACAAGACCGAGTTGGTTTAGGACACGATGAATTATTAAAAGCGCGTAATCAGTTATTGGGTATGGCAAGTCAAAGCCCAATCCTGGCAGGTGTTCGTCCTAATGGCCAAGAAGATATGCCTGAATTACAACTGGATATTGACCTTGCAAAAGCTGAAGCTCTTGGTTTATCACAAGGTGATATTAACAGTACACTTTCGACTGCTTGGGGTAGTAGTTATGTGAACGATTTTATCGACCGTGGCCGCGTTAAAAAGGTATATTTGCAAAGTAAGGCTGATGCTCGCATGGTACCTGAGGATCTAAATAAGTGGTATGTACGAAATAAAAACGGAGACATGGTGCCATTCTCAGCGTTTGCTAGTTCGTATTGGTCTTATGGCTCACCTCGTTTAGAGCGCTATAATGGTTTTTCAGCTATGGAAATTCAAGGTAGTGCTGCGCCAGGTTACAGTACAGGTGAAGCTATGGATGAAATGGAGCGCTTAGTAAAGCAATTACCTAATGGTATTGCCTCTGAATGGACTGCTATTTCATACCAAGAACGTTCAAGTGGTGGTCAAGCGCCGCTTCTTTATGGCCTTTCACTATTATTTGTATTTTTGTGTTTAGCAGCACTTTATGAAAG
The DNA here is from genome assembly GCF_055808145.1 of Pseudoalteromonas sp. KJ63-1. The sequence continues at coordinate 669,017 of NZ_JBVVRL010000002.1, forward strand.
TTGGTCTATCCCATTTGCAGTAATGATGATTGTACCTCTGGGTATATTGGGGGCTGTTATGGCTGCTTTTTTAGGTAATTTATCAAATGATATTTACCTACAAGTTGGTTTATTAACCACCATAGGGCTTGCCTCTAAAAATGCGATATTAATTGTTGAATTTGCTAATCATAAAATGGATGAAGGCCTGAGCTTAGTTGATTCAGCCATTGCAGCCGTACGACTTCGTTTACGCCCTATTTTAATGACCTCAATGGCATTCATCTGTGGTGTACTACCGCTTGCAATAGCCTCCAGTGCAGGCTCTGGTGCACAAAACGCCTTAGGTATCTCAATCATTGGTGGAACACTAGCGGCTTCATCATTGGTGGTGATTTTTGTACCCTTATTTTTTGTTTTAGTGCGTAGACTATTTTCAGGAAAAGCTAAAACTACCTCGCAGGAGGAAGCATAATGAGTGTAAGAGCAATCAGTTTTAATGCTTTAACTTTAGCCATTTTATCTGGATGTCAGTTAGCTCCTCAGCAAGAAGCGCTTAATTTACCTGTCCCTGATGCGTATGCATCAGAGGCAGGCAAAGGGCAAGTTTCATCATTAAAATGGCAGCAGTTTTTTAATGATGAAAAGCTCAAAGCACTGATATCACAAAGCCTTGAGCACAATAAAGATCTGCAAATAGCAGCGCTTAATGTAGAGCGAGTACGTGGTTTATATCAAATTCAAGACTCGGCTTTGTATCCGTCACTTGATTTAAACGCGACAGGAAGTCGTCAGCGTTTACCTGCTGATTTATCAGCCAGCAGTCAGCCTCAAATTAGCTCCCAATACAGCGCAACTGTGGGTATGACCGCTTATGAGTTAGATTTATGGGGCAAAGTGCGTAATCAATCAGAGCAAGCACTTCAAACGCTTTACTCTACGCAGCTTAGTGAGTACAGCATGCAGGTGTCGTTGATTTCTGAACTGGCAAATGCGTGGCTTAATTATGCGACCGATCAGCAATTACTTGCTTTGGCTCAAGAGACATTGTCATCGCAGCAAGCGTCTTTATCTTTAACGCAAAAAAGCGTTGATTTAGGTGCTGCCTCTGAAATTACGCTAGAGCAATTAAAAAGTACCGTAGCTACTGCAAAGGTTGATATTGCAACGTATGAGCGTTTATTAAAACGTGATAAAAATGCGCTTGATTTATTAGTAGGTAAACCGGTGAGTCAGGACTTACTACCGACTAAAGAGTTGAACAAATTACTTGATTTACCCGCTGTTCCTGTCGGCCTTCCATCTGATCTACTAACACAGCGTCCTGATATAAAAGCGGCTGAGCACCAATTATTTGCTGCAAATGCCAATATAGGTATTGCGCGTGCGGCGTTTTACCCAAGTATTAGTTTAACAGCCAATGCAGGGAGTGCATCACGTGATTTAAGTAATTTATTTGATGCAGGGTCAGGTACATGGAGCTTTATACCGTCGGTAAATTTACCTATTTTTAGTATGGGACGTAACCAAGCTAATTTAGATGTCGCTAATGCAGAGCAACAAGTTGCTGTAGCAACGTATCAGCAAAAAATTCAACAAGCGTTTCGCGAAGTTGCTGATGTGCTTGCTGATAGAGAAGGTTTCAATGCGCAATTAAATGCGCTTGAGCAGCTACTACAAAGCCGAAAAATAACCTATGACCTATCACAGGCGCGATACGATAAAGGGGTCGATAGCTTTTTGCAAGTGCTCGACGCTCAGCGAACATGGTATAGCGCAAAGCAACAACTGATCATCGGTCAACAAGCGCTGCTTGCAAGTCAAATTAACTTGTACAAAGCTGTTGGCGGTGGTTGGGAAGTAACTACTCCTCAAAATAACTAATATGCATAAAACCAATTAGTTATGGCAGATTTATCAGTAGTAAAGTAATACTGTTTAACGCTTCTCTCTTTATTGTTAGGGATAAACGTTAAACATTTCGAGTCTAGTGACTCGATAATGGAGTGTCGAATGAATTCTAAAAATAAAAAACACCTTGATCCGGTGCAAGCACAAGCGCGTCGTGAACAGGTATTAACAGCTGCTGCGGATTGTTTTCGTCGCAAAGGCTACCATGGCGCCGGTATGGCTGAAATAGCAAGAACAGCAGGTATGAGTGCAGGCCATATTTATAACTATTTTGATAGTAAAGAAGCAATAATCGAGCGTATTATTGAAAAAGATATGGAAGAAATGTTTTCTATATTTCAAGAGTTTGAAGAACAACCCGGTGATATTTTAACGGTGTTACTTGATGGTCTACATCATGGCGTACAGCGTCATATGGACACCGGAGCCAGCGTTGTTGACCTAGATATGATGGCAGAGGCTAGTAGAAATAAAAAAGTTGCTTTGCTACTACGTGATGCTGACACGCAAGCGCGTAACAGAATGCGGGATCTATTAGTGAGTGAAAGTAGTTTAATAAAATCACATTCAGAGCAAGAATTAGAGAGCCGTATTAATGTGATTTTTTCAGTGATGGCCGGATTGTTATTACGAAAAATGCTGTTTCCTGAGTTAACAGAAGAAACCGTGCTTATTGCACTACGTCCAGCAATGAAAACATTACTTATGCCATTTGATAATTAATGCACTAAGTTATTAAGTTACTATGAATATTTGACCCTTACTATTGTAAAAAAGAAAGGACTAGCCTTATATACAAATAGTTTATGGCCAATATCATAAATAAAGACTAGCATTGAGTTGCTAAAATAGGAAAACAAAAATAAAGATATAGTTATTTATTATCAATAGCTTAATATTTTTAGCTGGTTTTATGTGAGCTTGCGCTATAGAGCTAAACACAGTAAATAATAATAGTTGCTTTTTGGCGTGCTACTTGCATTCTTCGAGCTATATTAAAAGCGTTAATTTTGCGCTAACAACTTTAAGGAGAGCACATGTGGGCTGCAGTAAGTTATCTTGTAACAGCATTGATATTTATAGTATTGGGGTTAACGGTTAACTCCATTTATTTTGCAGTTGCATTTTTTTGGACCGCACTATCGTTATTATTAGTCAGCGGCGCTTATTTTTTTAACGCAGGAAAAGTATTTAGAAAACGCGAGAATGGCGTTATCCCTTTTTACATTCGCTGGGCCTTTGTGCCTTTTTTATTAGGTGCGCAAATTTATAATGCGTGGTCACGAAAGCGTGACAAGGTACCGCCTATTCAGCAAATAAACGATAATCTATTTTTAGCATGTCGTTTATTCCCTTCTGATATAGACACATTGAAAGAAAATGGCATTACCGCTGTTTTGGACGTTACCTGTGAATTTGATGGCCTTGAATGGACATCTACTCAAGAAAATATTGATTATTTAAATATTCCTGTTCTTGATCACAGTGTGCCAACACACTCACAGTTAAACCAAGCTATTAACTGGATACATCATCATATTAAAAAAGACCGTCGTGTTGTGGTGCATTGTGCATTAGGGCGTGGACGATCGGTGTTTGTTATGGCGGCATATTTATTGAGTCAAAATAAAGATGCGGATGTGCATGATATTCTTGCACAAATAAAAGAAACACGTGAAACTGCCAATCTTAATAAACGCCAATTACGCCATTTAGTTAAGCGCCACCGTAAGGGGGAGCTACTGATAAAAAACAAAGCGTACTTAATTGCTAATCCGGTTTCAGGTACTAAGTTGTGGTCTGAAAAAGAGCATTTAATTGTTGCACGTTTATCTGCGTATTACGATTTAACCATTTTAAAAACTACGCCAGAACAAAACGGTATCACTTTGGCTAAACAGGCCATAGAACATAACCCCGATATTATTATTGCTTGTGGTGGCGATGGAACCGTAACTGAGGTTGCCAGTGTGTTGGTGGGTACGTCTTGTCGATTAGGAATAATACCACTGGGCACAGCGAATGCGCTTGCCCATGTATTAATGGGAATAAAATCTAAACTTATTCCTGTTGAGCAAGCCTGTGATTTAATTATTGATGGCCAAACCAACCTTATTGATACCGCGTATTGTAATGATGAACTAATGTTATTATTAATTGGCATTGGCTTTGAGCATGCAATGATTGAAAAAGCAGATCGAGAGTCTAAAAATAAGTCAGGGCAACTTGCTTATTTAAATGGTTTTTTACACTCATTTGGCGAAAATAAAGCACAACAGCTGATAGTTAAATTAGATGATAATGAGCCTGAGGTTATTAATACAAATAGTTTTATTGTGGCAAATGCTGCCCCATTCACTACGTTATTAGCGCAAGGGGGCGGGCAACCCGATCACCGCGATGGGTTATTAGATGTAAACTGGTTAACGCCAAACAAAGATAATGAAACCACGGTATTAAGTATTGCAGAGCTGATGTTTAGCAGTATTACGCAAACGCATCTTGCTATTAACTCGCATTATACCAATGCAAAACGTGTAGAAATAAGCTGCGTAGACGAAACGCTAAATTACGTGATTGATGGCGAGGTTAAATCTGCAGATAAAGTGGTGGTAAGTATCCACCCAGCATCGTTAAATGTAATATGCCAAGAGCAAACACCTGATTAGAAAGGCGTATATATTACGCCATTGCTATTTTTTGAGCCTTTTATTTTTTAATAGAAGGCCATACAAAACCTGATGTATCAGGTTGTGAAGATTCAGACTGCTTAGTCGGTTTATTTCTAGCTCTACGTAGCGGCTTGTTATTAATGGTGTGGATATAAAGCGCTTCTACTTTATCTCTTGCCCAAGGCGTTTTACGTAAAAATTTTAAGCTTGATTTTATACTTGGCGAATCTGTAAAACATTTGATATTTACTTGTTCGCCCATTGCTTTGAAGCCTAAACGTTGTTCTAGTTCAACAAGGATTTGCTCTAAAGTTACCCCATGAAGCGGGTTTTTTGGTTGATTATTCATAGTCACACTGCTTTTTTAAACTGCATGTATTGTAACGTATCCCACCGCATCTTAATAGTTTGGAGATGACTGGCAAATCCCAGATTGTTAATCTTGATTAATTTACAGTAATAGTAGAAGGCTTCTTGGGGTAAATAAGGTTACCTTGTTTATCGAGTTTTAGCCAAATTAACTGACTGTTGTTATGTTGAGGGTATTTAGCAGCACAAATAAGCGTAACAGAATGAACCTGCAGTATGGCGCCTTCGCTATAGCGTTTATTATCATACCAGCACTCAGCGTTAGTGTTTATAAGCTGGGTAGCATCAACAATAGGAAGCGTTTTTATTGCGTTAGCGTAGCTTAAAGCTGGAAAATACACGCATAAAACAACAATAAAGAAAGTAAAATAATAACGCATAAATAACCTCAAAATTAACGTGTTTAAAAAAAGCACACTTAGTTAAAAAACATGCTAGGGTAAGTGGGACAGTTTTAGTAAAACACAGAACAATAAAAAGGTGAACACATATGCTATTTAATCAAACTATGATTGACGAATTTACACTACTTGCAAAATTCCCACGCGAGAGCAAAATGCAGGGCATTAAACTCCATTCAGACGCTGAACCCGCTTTATTAAGCGCAGCACAACGTTTGTTTGATAAAGGGGTTATTGATAGCCCAGATGGCGGTTATTTAACTGATCTGGGCTTAGACTTAATTGAGCACGTCACTGTAATACACAGTGCTTTAAAAAGTTAGTTTGCGTCGGGTTGATTTTCTGGGGCTGCATCACTAAAGGCAGTCAACTCATTACAACGCTGATAAACGGCTGCTATTTTAGGATAAGCAGCCATATCTACTTTAAAGCGAATGGCATTAAATACCTGCGGCACTAAACATACATCGGCTAAGCTTGGCGAGTCGCCTGCGCAAAATGTATTTTTGCTATCGAGCATTTGTTCTATTTTATCAAAACCAACTTCAACCCAGTGTCGGTACCACTTATTTTTTGCTTCATCATCGACATTGAGTTCACTACTTAAATATTTAAGCACCCGTAAATTATCAATAGGGTGAATATCACACGCAATTGCATAACTTAAATTGCGAATGTGTGCTTTTTGCCATGCATTACCTTGCAGTAATGGTGTTTCAGGGTATTGCTCTTCAAGGTACTCTAAAATTGCTAGAGATTGACCTAGTATCCCGTCATCAGTTTCTAAAGCAGGTAACAGTCCTTGTGGGTTTTTCTGTAAATAATCTTCGCTTTGCTGCTCTGATTTTAATAAGTTAACAGGCACTAATTGATGAACAATATTTTTTAGATTTAATGCTATTCGCACACGATACGCTGCAGATGAGCGAAAATAAGTATAAAGCTTCATAATCTGATTATCCTTGATTGCCATTAAAGTGTTTTTTGATTGTGCGCCAGCAGTCAGTGTAATTAGCTTGGCGCTCTTTACCTTCTAATGCGTATTTAGTCGGCGATATTACATAACGTGACTCAAACATAAACGCCAACGTATTATCGTAGCGTTGTGGCTCTAAATCGGCGTTTGATGCTTTTTCAAATACGTCTGCTTCAGGACCATGCGGCGACATACAGTTATGTAAGCTCATGCCACCTGGCACAAAGCCATGCTCTTTTGCATCATATACCCCTTCTATTAAGCCCATAAATTCACTCATAATATTACGGTGATAGTAAGGCGGGCGGAAGGTGTTTTCAGCCACCATCCAACGCGGTGGGAAAATAGCAAAATCGATATTTGCAACGCCTTCAGTTCCCGATGGTGAAGTTAGCACGGTAAAGATTGAAGGGTCGGGGTGATCAAAGCTAACGGTATTCATGACATTAAAGCGAGCCAAATCGTATTTGTAAGGCGCACTATTGCCTGTCCAAGCAACAACATCAAGGGGTGAGTGACCAATATCACAACGGAACATATTGCCATTAAATTTAGCAATCAGTTCAAAATCACCCTCAATATCTTCAAAAGCCGCTACTGGATATTGAAAATCACGATCATTCGCATAACCGTTGGCACCCACAGGGCCGCGCTCAGCAAGGACATAGGCATGGCCGTAGTTTTCACAAATATAGCCACGCGCAGTGTCGGTTAGTAACATTACTTGAAATTTAATACCACGCGGAATAACGGCAATTTCGCCGGCTTTAATAGTTAAATGCCCAAGCTCTGTTTTAAGTAGTAGTTCACCTTGTTGCGGTACAAATAACATTTCGCCATCGGCATTATAAAAAAAGCGATTGTCCATTGATTTATTGGCAACATAAACATGAATACCGATACCCGCTTGACCATTAGCGTTACCATTAGCGGCCATGGTGATAAGCCCGTCAACAAAATCTGTAGGTTTTGTTGGTACATCAATTGGATCCCAGCGCAGCATGGTTGGTGGAGTCGGTACTTCGGTAATGGGAGCGGTTCTAATTAAGCCATTGTCTATGGCTGTATAATCGCCTTGCACAACCGATGGGCGAATACGATACATCCAAGTGCGGCGGTTATCGGCGCGAGGAGCGGTAAATGCAGTGGTACTGAATTGCTCTGCGTATAAATCATATTTTACTTTTTGCGGACTAAATTGACCAATCGGTAATGCACCAGGCAGCGCTTCGGTTTCAAATTCATTGCCAAAGCCGGTCATGTAGTTTAATTGTGTCGCCATTACTGACTCCTGTAAAAATGGGGGAGTGTTATATTTTTGTTATTTACGCTAAGATACTCTCAAGTGAGACTAATATCAAATGCACTGATTACGACCGTTGTAAATAAAAGTGAACAGATAAAAGTCGTGTGTAAATAAATAAGTGATTCAACATGAAAATAGATTTAACGACATTTTTGCCCTATCAATTAACGCACTTAGCAACACAGGTAAGTAACGATTTTTCGAGCATTTATAAAAAAGAGTTTGATTTAACAATTCCTCAGTGGCGAATAATTGCTAATTTAGCACAATTAGGTCAAAGCACAGCAAAGCAGTTATGTACTCAAGCGGATATGGATAAGTCAACAGTATCAAGAGCGGTAAAAGCGCTAATAGATCAAGGGCTTATTTATAGCGAGTTAAATAAGCATGATAAGCGCGCTGCATTTTTGATGTTAAGTGATAAGGGTATGGCTTTGTATAAAAAAATAACACCACAAGCATTGAAATGGGAACAAGCATTATTAAGCTGCTTGTCGGATGATGAACAACGCCAGTTAATCGCTATTTTTGAAAAATTAAAAAATAAATTACAGGCATAAAAAAGCCCACAAAGTGGGCTTTTAAATAGACTAATTTAATTAATCAAATTAGAACGTGTAACGAACACCTACACGCATTTCCCATACTGAAGCACCAGTTTGTACTGAAGTATTTGCGTTATTTGCATTAAAGTCTGAGTAAACGTAACGACCTTGGTCATCTAAAGATGTTGAGATCATGCTTGCGCCTACGAAAGGACCTTTCTTAAGTACGCCCCAGTCATCATTTAGCATGTTTGTAAGGTTGTCGATTACGAAGAATGCTTCACCTTTATGGCCATCCATAAAGCCTGGTAGTTCTTGTGTAATCTTAAAGTTAAACTTAACAAACCAATCTGAATTTTGTTGGTTACGACCTGCAATTTCACCGCGTTTAAGTCCTTCAGAAGCAATGAAGTCATTGAATTCATTGATTTCATCAGCCGACATGTTGTAAACAACGTTAGGATCGTTTTCAAGTGGAACATAAAGTAATTGGCGGCTACCATTCCAGCTATCATCACCCCAAACACTATCGCTTCCGTCAAATGTAAAGCTGTACGGTAAGCCTTTATATGCCTCACCGTAAAGGTTAAAGCGTGTTTCAAAGCCATCTACAAACTCATGTTTGTAACCAAGAGTCATAGTGAAACGGTGCGGGATTTCATAATCTGAAGACGCAACACCAGGGTTACCTGGGTTTGAAAGCGCGATGTTACCGTAGTTAGAACCGGCTGTAGAGCTAGTCATTGGGTTTACATCGTCTGCGTCTGTGTATGCATAACCAAAGCTAAAGTTAATGCCGTTGTCATACATTTTGCTTATTGCAGCAGAAATAACTGAAGAATCACCACTATTACCGCTTACGTTAGTAAGTAGTAAATCACCACTGCGGCCATCGATTTTTTCATAAATAGGGCGACCATCAAACGTAGTTTCACCGCTTTCTTGAAGTGAAATGTCACGCATTACAGCAGCATCATTTTTCTTCGAGTATAAGTAATCAACAGAGATTACGTATTCGTCTTCAGTTGTGTATGTAGCACCAAGTGAGTATTTCCACTCTGAAGGAATTTCAAAATCTGGGTCTACAGCGTTAACTGTACCATCACCAGAACCTATTTCTGTAGCACCAATAATGTCATAAAGTTCTTGTGGAACCTCAAAGCCAGGAGTGCCGCCATTCACATTTGGAGTATTAAATAAGTCAATAGTTTTTGAATCAGAATCATAATTACTTAGTTGACTCTCTCTTGTAGCAATTTGTGTAATACCGTCATTTGAGTATGAGTTAGACAGCCATACATTAGGGTTACCACCAGAGAACAAGCCTAAGCCAGCGCGTACTTCAAGCTCGTCTGTTGCATACCATTGAAAACCAACACGTGGCTGCAGTAAGTCAATACCATCAAATGTAGACTGGTTGCTGTAACCGTAACGATTAGTGAAGTTCTCGTTAAAGTTAGGAACGTCATCACTTGTGTACTTGTCGTAACGTAAACCGAACTGAATGGTTGCATCTAAGTCAGTAAATGCGTATTCATCTTGTACATAAAACGTGTGTTGAGCATACTCAAAGCTAGCACCCGAATCAGTTGGATCGTTTGTTCCAGCTGAGTTGTTGTAGTAGATACGGTCGGCTATACCTGCTTCAAACTCATCGATTGAACCAAAACGGTATTCACCTTCCGTGTGCTGAACAAACAAGTTGAAAACGCTTAGATTTTCATATTCATAGCCAGCAGTAATAGTGTGTTGGTCTAAGTAGTAAGTACCAGCAACTTTAAATGTAGTTGTGTCGTAATCTAGGTCGTTTGATTGACGAGAATCATCTGGACCAATAAATACAGTACCGCCATTATCAGTACGAATTTGCATTTCACCAAAGCTACTTGCAGCATCTAATGACTGAACAGTTGCATCTAGTTCCGATTTACCTAAACGAATTTCTGTAGAGAAATCGTCTGACCAATCAGAATATACAGAGCCAATAATTGAAGTAAATTCAGCGCTTTGGTCATAGAAATGGTTTGATAAAGAAACTCGGCTAGAACCTGTATCCGACTGAGAAATTGTATTACCGTCGTTGTAGTTATAAATTAAGTTTGCACGGTGATCTTCGTTGATGTTCCAATCTAGTTTTACTAAGATCTTTTCATCTTCAACAGGCATGCTAGATGGCATACCGCCAACATCGTAACCATATACAGATTGAGCTGCATTTGTGATGCGGGTAATGTCTTCAGCTGTTACGCTGCCAGTGTTTAAACCGTCGTAGTTAAACTGGCGAACACCTTCAAGTTTTTCGTATGAAGTGTACAAAAATAATGTATCTTCAATAAGCGGAAGGCCTACGTTGAAACCGTAACGTTTTTCAGTGTAGTTACCGTTATCAACTTCATCACCTTCAATTTCGTCGCCTTTCATTGAATCGCTTGTGTAATCGAAGAAAACACCACCGTGAACGTCGTTGCCACCCGATTTAGTTACAGCGTTGATGTTACACGATGTAAAGCCACCGTATTGAACGTCAAAAGGGGCTAGTTCTGCTGAAACTTGTTCGATAGAGTCGAAAGAGAAAGGGGCACGGATAGTTGGGTAACCGTTTGAGCTTAAACCGAAGTTATCGTTCATGCGAACGCCGTCAAGCGTTAAGCTGTTGTAACGTGGGTTACCACCACCACAGTTGATTGAACCACGGCTATCATCAATTGTAATACGTGGGTCAATACGAATAATATCTTTTAAATCACGGTTGATTGCTGGTTGGTTTTCAAGATCAGTTAGCGTAAAAGTCGACGCAGGGCCTGTTCCACCAGACATAGCACTGATAGGAGCACCTGTAACTACAATTTGCTCGATGTTAGAGATATTCTCTAAAGAAGCATTTACAGGGTAATCGTTACCAATATTAAGAATAATATTATTGAACTCTTGATCTGCATAAGTGTCAGAATCTACAACTACTTTGTAAGGACCACCAACACGAAGGCCTTTTGCTGTGAAGTAACCAGCGTCGTTAGTCTCAGTTGTTTTAACTGAGCCTGAAGGAACGTGTAGGATAGTAATTTTAGTTCCTGCAGCAGGGTTACCATTTGGCCCCTTTATTTGACCTTTAATTGCTGAGGTTGTTTCGTTTGCAATTGCAGCACCACTCACACCAACACATGCTGCTATAGCAAGTGATAGAGCCGTTTTGCGAAGTTGAATTTTCATTTTATTTTCCCGTGTAGTTAAATAAACTTTTAATAGCTTTTTTATTTTAATTTTGGATTAGGAGGCTGAGTAACACACCTAACCAAAAATGTTTACATAGTGTACCTCATTTGAATGTTACAAATAAAATACAACTGTAACTTTTTTATTATAAAACACTTTTCGTGTGAACTTTAGCATTTTATTAATGTTTCAATATTTTACTGTGCAGATAGTAAGTAGTTTTTATGACAAACAGATGAAAAGTGACTTTTTCAAAAAAAAAGCCATTACATAAATGTAATGGCTTTTTAATATTTATAAGTTTTTGCGGGGTAAGTTATAGATTAAAACTTATAGCTAACACCGATTTTAGCTTGCCAAGCAGATGAGCTACTAATTCGCGAGTAGTTCCTTACATCAGCGCCGCCATAGGTATTATCAAGTTTATATCTACCTTGGTCGTCAAGCCCACCGAAATCATAAATTGTTTGATTTGAATAGCTTAGACTTTTCTCGATGCCCCAATCACTATTTAAAAGGTTAGCGAAGTTATCAATCATAAAGTACACCTCACCACTATGACCTTGAGCAAAACCAGGAATTTCCTGCTTTATACTTACATCCATGGTTGTAACCCATGGTTGTGTAGCTGTGTTTTTAGCTAAAATACCGCCACGTTGAGAAATACCAGCACTTTGCAGTAGAGGCTCTAACTCAGCCCAAGAAATTTTTGACTCGCCCCAGTTTACATTTGGATCGTCAGCACCGGTTGGTATGTAAGGTAAGTAAGCACCGTTTGTAAACAGTGAACTAGTATCCCCTAAATCACCATCTTTATACATTCCCATTGTGTAGCTGAATGGACGTCCAGAGCGACGTTCAAAGTAGACGTTAAATTTAGTTGCATAACCACTAAACAACTCAGCGGTATAACCTAGGTTAACTTTAAAGCTATGTTCTATTTCATAAAACCCGCGAGCAGCAATATCTTCATTGCGGTTTACAGTGATATTGTGTTTATAGTTACCTTCTGCCTGTGATGCTGAACCTGCTGAAGACTCTTTAACATCTTGATGCGCATAACTTGCAGAAATAAATAAACCATTATCCCACTCTTTGGCAATGCCCGTTGATAAGATGATTGAACGACCATCATCAGATGAGTTCGTCATTTCAATATCAACGTTATCAGTAAGTGAACCTGAATATATAGTTTGATTAATCACGCGTTCACCATCAGCAGCTAAGCCAACAGGTGTAATTGAAGAATTGTGCCATACAGCTTCATTTTCTTTTTTATGGTACGCGATTTCGGCTTGCCACTTAAAGCCGTCACCGAATAGCTCAGAGTCAAAATCATACTCAAAACCAACTTGGGTACGAATACTTGAAGGAAGTTTAAAATCTGGGTCTATATATGCAACACTACCAGCGCCTTGCTGCAAAGAGTTTTTAATTTCATCAGGCACTTGGGTAATATCAGCAGTGTTATTAGCGTAGTAATCATTTATTACATCATTAGGTGCCGATACAAGTGTGATGCCATCACTTTGGAATGAGTTATTATACCAAACATTTGGAATGCCGCCTTGGAAACGACCGATACCACCGCTAATTGTAAGCGCTTCTGTCGCATAATATTTAAAGCCAATACGCGGTAAAATGATATCTAAGCCGTCAAGATTTTCTTGATTGGTGAACCCATAAGTACTGGCAAAATTTTCGTTCAGAGTAGGTTTGTCATCTGATGATAAACGTTCATAACGAACACCCGCTGTAACCTCTAAGTCGTCACCAACATAGAAAGTATCTTCAATGTAAAGTGCAAGTTGATTACGTCTTACATCATAAGCGGTATCAGCCGAATTATTCGTGTAGGCATTTTGATAAGAGAAATCATAAAAGCCTACATTGCGATTCGCAAAGTCTTCTAAGCTATCAAACTTCCATGAGCCCAATGAGTTTTGAGCAAATAAATTGTATAAACGAAGTGACTCGTACTGAGCTCCAAAATTTATTTCATGCTCATCAGTTAAGTAAGTAGCATCGAATGTTAACGTTAAATTTTGTGTTTCAGAGCGATTTGCATGGCGGTATTGATCTGTACCAAAGCTGTAAGATGGGCCATTACGTCCATCTTCGTCTACTGATATACTTCCTAAATTAGAACGTGTCGCGCTGTCTGAAATGACATCTTTATAAGAAATACCAATTTCAGTTGAAAAGTCTTCAGTCCAATCTGAGTAGAGTTTAGTGGCAAAATTATTGAACTTAGTAACATACGCATAAGTATTTGACTGAAGAACGATGTTATCACCACCGTAGCTTGAATTACGCTCATCTTGATCGTCTTGCCATTGGTAGGTAAAATCTAGGCGATGATCATCACTTGCATTCCAGCTAAGCTTAACTAATAAGTTTTTATTTGTATCCTCTGGAGCACCCGCGAGTGAATCAGTCAGTCCGTACTCATCATTTAAGATTGAAATGAAACGGTTGTAATTAGCTTCAGTGGTATTAAATTCATTTGCAGCACCTGATCCGCTAAAACCATAATCAAGATCCGATTCACTTGACCATTCTGCATAGTTTACAAAGTAAAACAGCTCATCTTCTATTATTGCTCCACCAACATTAAAGCCAAACCTTTCTTCTGTTTGAATAGGCTCTACTTTATTAGTAGAAAAAGTTTTTTGACCAATCGCATCTAGGTCATCTTCTTCAACGATATTAAGAAGATCTCCTGATATATCAGGGGTAGATATTTCATAAAAGCCAGAAAATTTAAACTCATTTGTACCAGACTTTGTTACCGCATTAATAGTACCGCCACCAAAGTTTCCTTTAGAAGCCGAAAAAGGCGAAACATCTACAGAAACTTGTTCAATCGCATCTAGTGCTACAGGGGGTTGTGAGGTTGGGTAGCCACCAAAATTTAAACCAAAGTCATCATTTTGGCCAATGCCATCTACAGTTAAACCATTCGTGCGTGGGTTACTACCAGCAAAAGTTAGTTGACCGCTACCATTAATACTTGCAAGTGGGTTTAAACGCGCAATGTCTTTAATGTCACGATTAAAGCTGGGCATATTATTAATGGTATCTTCACCAAACGTACTGCTAGAACCACCTGATTGTTGGATGATTTTATATCCAGAGACTTCAATCTTTTCAATATTTAGTGGTGCTAGTTGCGACTTCAAGCGATAAGTTTCACCAAGGTTTAAAAAGATGTTTTCAACGGTGGTGTCGTTAAATGTATCAGAGTCGATGATCACCATGTATGGTCCACCAACACGTAAACCATTGGCTATAAAAGTACCACTTTCATTGGTTGTTAACTCACTGATTGTGCCAGTAGGTTGATGAACAACCTTAATTTTAACGTTTGCAGCGTTCGCACCTGAAGGTGTGGTGATTTTACCACGCATTGCAGATGAAGTGTCAGCAGCCATAGCGCTTGTTGAAACTCCTAGAGCAAGAATTACTGCCCCAGTTAATTTCGAAAGGCGAAGCTTTGTCATAGTGTTGATTTCCCGTTTAGGTTATTTAAGTTAGAAACTGAATTTATTTTGTTGCTTTTAGTGTTAAAGCTTTTTTTGAACGTTTACTCGCTGGATCAAATAATGTATTTAACAATCCAGCCAAGCGAATGCCCGCTTGTTGTAAGCGCGTTTTTACAATAGGGGTGTGGTTGTAAATATAGTCGTAGCTAATATTTTCTTCTGTTGATTTATATATTTGTAAAGCAAGGTTGTGTGACTCTTCAAGCCAGCTTGTTGGGGTACTGTTTAAATACTCGTTAATTAACTCGTTGTTATTAGTATCTATAAATTGAGCGTATTCAGTAAAAGATAAATTTTCATTTTCTACCAGCTTAGTATCCCATAAGCTATGAAGATTGGTTTGTTGGTTAAAGAAAGAAACCTTAATGCGATTCCCGCCTCTATCTTCAGCTCTACCTGCATGAAATGGTTGATGGCTGTCGCCGACTAAGTGCACTAAAAAACGCAAACTAAACTGCTTTGCTGCAAGGCTTGATTTATCATCTTTCAATACTTTAATTGAATAGTGAATGCCTTCTAATATGTTTGTTACTGATTCTTTATGTTCAGTGTGTTCGTGGTTAAAGCTAAATTTTGCATTGTCATCTGCATTAATATAGTGCCAGCGAGATGATTTTTTTGCCAAAATCACCTGGCGCAGAGCGCATTTCATCTGGCCATGTTGAAATTTGTGCTAAAGATTCACCATTGAGATAAGGAATAAGTGCGGCCTTGGTGGTTTCACTTACATGGGCCTCTGCAATTTTACCAACAACGCGGTGGCCGTTTTGCCCCCATGCATTACAGTCTGTGCTTGCAAATATTGCACTAATTAAAAGTGTTAATGAAAGCGAATGTTTTACATTTATCTGCATCGAGGCATCCTAGTAAGTGTGAAATTTAATTTATAAAACCTTATAAGGTCAATTGTCCGTATTTTTCATGTTGATAGAAAGGACTCAATAAAATTCATGTTTTCTTATTTAAAGTTGTTTTTTATCAATATCTTATGTTTGATGGGTAAAATTACCTATTGTAATAAGTAATTAAAATTGTTCAAATGTATTATAACTTCATTTTAGATCGGTGTTTTTTGGATATTAAAAAGTTAATGTTGCATAAAACAGCAATTGTTACATTTATGTTTATAGTGTTGTTGTTTAGTTGGTTTGCTGGTCAAATGGCTGTAGATGAAAAAGAAATAGCTTTCCCAGTGATGATAGAAACATCAACGACATGTCAAACCACGGCAACGGCTAACCAAAATCAGCTTATAGTATTTACACCCTCAAAGTATGTTGCTCAATTGTTCACGAAAAAGTTGTGTGATGATAAAGTTGTGGCAAAGCAATATGGGTCTGTTATTGGCTATTGGGGCTACAGAACCGTCGATAGCTTAGAGTTTGTTGGTAAAGGCATTGCGGATTTAATTTTAGCTAAAAATAATATTATGGAAGCGTTTAGAGCCGAGACTACTTACAATTATCAGCCAGTGGTCGGCTTTTCAGATTACACCGCGTTTTTTATATCTTCAAAAGAGAAGCCTCTGATCACTAAACAGTATTTTTTAGACAAAAAAATAGGCCTGCTAGATTATCCAACTAGCCGATCTGGACATATTTTGCCAAAACAAACGTTTAAGCAATTAGGACTTAATATTGCTCAACTAAAAATAACCTATGCCAGCTCACATAATGAATTGCGGGAATTACTGGCGAACGGGCAGGTTGACCTGATTGCCTCTTTTTGGAGAGAAAATGATAGTAAGCGCTTCTCAAAAAATTATATTACGCCCATAAGCAGTAATGTTGCAGGTATTCGTTGGTACTTAAAAATGCAACATAACAATACCGATTTACTCTGCGCTGTACAATCTCACTTATTGAGTATGTCTAAAGAACAATCGTTTCAATACTATCAAGATGTTGAGCCATATTGGCAATGTAATAACTACCCCGTTACCTTTATAGGGGGGTCGTAATGAGAAAGCTTATATCGCCATTATGTGTTTTTATATTATTCATTGTATTTTCATTGGTGTTTTATATTTCAACAACACATGAACAGCAACAGGTTAACAAGTTACAAATAGCTCAAATAGAAAAACAAATCGCTTTAGACTTACCTTTGCTCGATTTATCAAATGAGCTTCTTAAACATTCTGGTAATAAAGTTGCGATACAACATTATATACAAACAGTAAATACTCATATCCAAGATACGGGTATAGAGGTAATTTCGATAGTGCCAGAGCACGAGTTTATTTCATCCTTAGAAACCGATGAGTTTATTCGAAAACTAAATAGTAATAATAGTGAAGTATTTATAGTTTTATCCTTAAAGCAGCCTCATTTTTCGCATACTAGAGTGACCGTTTATATACTGCTTTTTGTTGTCAGTGCATTATTTATGGTCATGATAAAACAGGCTGAAATTTATCAAAGAAATAAAAAACTCATTACTGAGCAGGAGCCAAGTACACTAGAATCAAAGCCATTAATACTCGTGATTAATTTAAAAAGTAAAACTTTATCCAGTAGTTATTATCCAGAGCAAAAAGTGGCGTTAGCAAATAAGCCGTTGTGTTTTTATTTAGCGCTTGTTGAGTTTTGTACTAATAATCCAGAGATTAACCTTAACCATAATAAAAATGTACCCGAGGAGCTGTTAGAACTTGCCAATAAGTACTTTTATCGTTTAGTTGAACTCGGGCATACCATCAGAAAACGACCAAACTTTAATAACAGTTTAGAAAAAACCCTGAGTGAAATTCGTGCGGCGTTAGATGATGTATTGAATGATTGCCCAGAGCAGAAGGAGCTGTATTATCCGCCAAAGGCATTTGGAGAGGGCTCTCGATCACGGATGCACAGCTATGGCTTAGTAAATGTTAACCAAGGGAATATAGAGATAATAGGGAAATAATTTCGAATTAACTGCTTAGGGTAATGATTTAAGTGAGCTTATCACATAAATCTTAATGAAGAGTGCCATTAGCATTTTAATGACACTCATAATGTTCACACTAGATCACTACTTAGGTGCAAATTCACGTGCATCAACAGGGCTATGCTCAGTAAAAAACCGTTTTAAAGCTTGCGAGTCAGTTTCATCGGTGCTTACAAAACCCACCATTTTTGTGATTTTTGGATAATTATCGCCACCAGAGGCGTTATATTCATTAATA
Source organism: Pseudoalteromonas sp. KJ63-1 (assembly GCF_055808145.1). Next base: position 687,100 of record NZ_JBVVRL010000002.1, read on the forward strand.
CTCATGCGGTATGTTTTGTTTATATCAAGTGGCTTGCCGGCGATAAATACGTCAGTTACCTGCCCAGCTTTTAATTCAAATGCTAAGTTATGATACTGCATGTAAGCACCAGAGTCTGGTGGGAAACGTGTCACGACATTTAAATAGGTTAAAATTTCACTGCCTTTAAAGTCGATATAGGCGACACGGTTTTTGAAAGGTTGTACTTTAAGTATATCTTTATAACTCACGTCACCCGCATTAATACTATCGCGAACACCGCCACCACTGATAATACCAAAATCGGCACCTACAGTGTTCATTTGTGCTTGGATAATAACGCGCGCAAGGTTTGTTTGCTCAAAGCGTACTTTATTGCGATCTCCCTCAAGTCTGTCATTGACGAAGCCAATTTTCCCCTCAATTTGCTTAGCACCCTTTTGTTGGTATGCTGCCAAAAAGGTCTGTAATGCAGAGTCAGGTTTAATGTAATCTGCAGCTAGAACGGCTTTTATGCTGCCGTCTGGTTGCTTTTTATCGACATATAAATTAACGGGTAATAATTGATAACTCAGTAGAGATAATTGACCGTTTTCTAATTTAAATTCTGCTTTGCCCACATACTTACCCCATTCGTGGGCTTGCATTATCCATGTCCCATTTTGCTGATCTGGTTTACAGGCTAAACCCGGTTTAAAGTTCTCATCAGTAACGTTTTTAGCAGCCATACACACTGGCTCTTGAGAGTGGCCACCAATAATCATATCAAGGGCATTTTTATCTAAAGAGCGAGCAAGTGTGACATCACCAGGGGCATTGATCCCATTTTTAGCATCTGCATAGTGGCCCATATGCGTTACTGCAATGGTAATGTCCGGGTTATATTTTGCTCTTAGTTTTTGGGTGAGTGAGGCAGTTACTTTAACCGGATCTTTAAAATCCAAATGGCCAATGTATTGAGGGTTACCAATTTTTGCGGTATCCGTTGTTGTTAAGCCAATAACGGCAATGGTTAAGTTACCTTTATTAAATATTTTATAGCGCTCAAAAACTGTTTCGTTAGTTTGTTTATCGAAAATGTTGGCCGATAAAAGAGGAAAGTTAGCCCATTTTTGTTGCTGTTTTAATACACCTATTGGGTTATCAAACTCATGGTTTCCTAGAGCCATTGCATCATAGCCGATTTTCGACATACCTTTAAAATCGGGCTCAGCAAATTGTAGGTCCGACTCCGGAATACCAGTGTTGATATCACCGCCTGATAACAATAACACCTGATGTCCCTGTGTCTTTGCTTCTGCTCTCAACTGGTCAATTAGGGTCTTACGGGCTGCCATGCCATATTCGCCTTTTTCATTATGCCAAAAGCGACCATGGTTATCATTGGTATGAAGAACTGTTAAATACTGTGCTGCAGGTTTATTGACAGAATCGCTAGCACAGCCAGATAAACCAAGAAAAAAACAAGAAAAACAAGAGTACGCATAAGATACCTATCGATGAATTAAAGCTCTATCTAGTAGGTGGTTAGTGTAAACTAGTTCGAGTTTAAAAAAACGCACTTCTTTATATTTTTTAAGCCTGTGTGGTTTGACGCTGCAGCTCTACAACCCTGTTTCTTCGAGCAAGTTCATCTCGTGCATATTGAGATTTTTGATGATTAACATCAATCATCCATTTCAAAAAGCTCACGGGCAGTTGGGTGTATGGCTCACCTTTATGTAATCCAAAATCACAAATAGTCGTGTTATTAGTCATTTTATGTACTCCTATCAATGTGTTAGGGCCTAATGACCTTTAAATGGCAACAGTCCCTGATTGATAATAACAAAAAAAGAGTGATTGATAAGGGGCTTTTTAAATACCTTGCAAGGTTTAAAATTAATTAAAAAGAGTAACCGTAATGTACACCAAGGCACACAGGCAATTAATTATCCATAACGTGTTTAAAATAAAATGTAAACAGTTGTAACTGTGGTGTAATTACTTTGCTATGAATTGTAGCGTTAAGTACTTATATATCGATTTACAAAATAAATAGCACTATTCTATGATGCATAAAATATTAATTCTAATGACAATAAAAATAGGAAAAATAATGAAGAAGCTTATCTTAGCCTCAATTTTAACTGCAACAAGTTTTTCAAGCACTGCAACTATAGTCGAAATGCAAACGAGCCAGGGAACGATACAAATTAACTTGTTTGATCAACAAACTCCTAAAACAGTAGAAAATTTCCTAAGTTATGTTGATGATGCTGCATATAATCAAACGGTAATACATCGCTCTATTGATAAGTTTATCATTCAAGGAGGGGGCTTTACCTTTTCTGATAAAATGGATCCAATTACAACCAAACCTTCGGTTATAAACGAACCTATTTATTCAAATGTTAAAGGCACCATTGCTATGGCAAAACAGGGCGGTAATGAAAACAGCGCTACTAGCCAATGGTTTTTTAACATGAGTGATAACAGCCAAAACTTAGATTTACAAAATGGTGGTTTTACCGTGTTTGGACAAGTCACTACGCAAAGCCAAGAAACCTTAAATAAAATTGCTGCCTTAGTCCATTGTTCAGAGGTACCATTAGTTGGTATTACTCAAGAGCAATGTTCAGATGAAAATTTAGTTATTAGTAATCAAAACTTGGTATCAATTCAAAGTGTGGTTGTGCTTGATGATGATCCTAATTCAGCACAAAACTTGACACCTAAAGAAAATACATTAATTGATAACGTAGAAGTTACACCACCAAAAACTTCAGACTCTAGTGGTAGTGTAGCGTGGTTATTAGGTGCACTACTGCTAGTAGCACCTCGATTAAAACGTACAAAATAAACTTATAAAAAATAACGGCGAATTGTTAAATTCGCCGTTATTTTTTAGTGGTAAAGTACACCCAGCACTAGCAAAATCCACATTACAAACACAGATAAGCAGCCTAGTAAAAACACTCTAAAACGGGCTCTTAAATGATTACTACCCAGGTGAATGATGCTGTGAATAATTCGTGTAGCGACAAATAAACAGGCAAGTACTGCAATACTGACACTCGCCATATTAAGCTGTAAAGCAAGTAAACATCCCGCATAAAAAAGCACAGGTATTTCGAATTGGTTGCTAAAGTTACGATCAGCAACTCTGACATAATCGCCCGCATTATCAAGGCGCATAGCAGCAAAATCATTTAACTGTATCTGTTTATTTTTGGCCGCTGCAAAACGACGTTTTCCCATAATCACCATAACAACTAATGAAAGTGTTACCTGCACAAACATGGCCATTATTATTATCTTTTCCATAACTTACCTTATTATTTTCTTTGAGTATTCGATTGTTATTCACAATGTGTTACACAATTAAGTACTAATTAGTAGCATAGTATTACTTGATGATGGTAGTTTATTCCTGATTTAGTATTTTTGTAACACTAAACACGTATTTAACAGCAATGGATATAATTAAAATGAGACACGTCATCGGCTTAAGTGCAATTGCACTGGCAATATTAAGCGGTTGTTCGAATACCGCCACTCTTTCTCAATCTTCACAAACATCACTGTTGTCACCAACGCTCGTTGTTAGCCCTAACGATAACCGTGAATATAAAACCTTGAAACTTGCTAACGATATTGAAGTGATTTTAGTCTCTGATCCAAGCGCTGAAAAATCTGCTGCTTCACTGAGTGTAGGTGTAGGTCTGTTACATGACCCAATGAGCCAACAAGGTATGGCGCATTACCTAGAACATATGTTGTTTTTAGGCACTGAACGATACCCTGATACCAAAGGGTACTCCGATTTTATGACTAAAAATGGTGGTGCGCATAATGCTTATACTTGGCTCGATATTACCAACTACATGTTTAAAATTAATAACGATGCGTTTGATGAAGGCTTAGACCGCTTTTCAGATTTTTTTAAAGCCCCTAAGCTTTACCCAGAATACACAGAAAAAGAAAAAAATGCAGTAAATGCTGAATGGTCAATGCGTCGTGAAATGGACTTTTTCGGCCAATTTAAACTTGCACGTAAAATGATGGGTGAACATCCGGCTAACCGATTTTTAATTGGTAACCTTGAAACCCTAGGCGATAAAGCTGATAGTTCATTACACAAGGAAACGGTTGATTTTTATAATAAATATTATTCATCAAATATTATGAAAGTGGCGCTGATTTCGAACTTACCAATTGCAGAAATGCAGAAAAAAGCACAAAAATACTTTGCTGACATTGAAAATAAAAATATTGAAAAGCCAAGTGTTACAGCTAGCTTAGATTTTGATAATGCCGGTGGTAAACGTGTTTTTTACTCACCAAATGAAGACCTAAAACAATTACAACTCGATTTCACAATTACTAATAACCAAAATGAATTTGCAGTAAAACCTAATCGCTTTGTTGCCTATTTACTTAGTAATGAAATGCCAGGTAGTCCAGCGCAAATATTACGTGATAAAGGGTGGGTATCTCAGTTATCAGCCTCTGCCTCTCCAAATCAATATGGCAACTACGGTTCTTTGAACGTGAATATAGAGCTGACTGATGAGGGTATGAAAAACCGCGAATCAATTGTCGCGACAATCATGCAATACATTGACTTGATTAAGCGTGAGGGCGTTAATAGTAAGTACTTTAATGAAATTCGCACTTCTTTAAATAATCAGTTTAAATTTTTAGAAAAGGGCGATGAGTTTAACTATGTCAGTGCGTTGACTCAAAGCATGCAAGATTACCCGTTAAATCATGCGATAAACGCACCGTACTACTATGCTCAATTTGATGCTGATGCGGTGAATAATGTACTTAAGCAACTTAACGCCGATACACTTCGCATCTGGTATATTTCTCAACAGGAAGATACAGATTCTGAGCTGCATTTTTACGATGGCAAATATAAAATTAACGATATTAGCGATGCAGAAATTGTCAGCTGGGAAAAACCAAGTGATTTTAATTTAGCATTGCCAAGTGTTAACAATTTACTACCAGAGAGTTTTGCTATTAAAACGCAAGCTTTTAAAGAGCAGAAGCATCCTGAGCTTAGCTATGATAAAAACGGCGTAAAAATTTGGCGCCAAGCAAGTCAGCAGTTTGCAGAGCAGCCTAAAGGTTTAGTTGAGGTGTATATCAACACGCAAACAGGTTTGCATGATATAAACTCAACCGTACTTTATTCTGTTTGGGCTGATCTGTATAACACTCAATTAAGTCAGTTACGAACTGAAGCTGCCATTGCTGGCATGAACGTTAATTTAAGCTCAAGTAATGGATTGGTGCTATCGTTAAGTGGTTTTACTGATAAACAAGATATTTTACTTAAACAAGCGTTAGCTGGGTTTGATGCTGAAATTTCAGCACAAGCGTTTAATCAAGCGATTGACCGTTATCAGCGAGATTTACTTAATCAACAAAAACAGTTCCCGTATGCACAAGCATTTGGTGAGTATTCAAAGCTAACTCGTACTGGCAGTTTCGATACAGAAGCGCTAATTAAGGCTGCAAAAACACTAACGCTTGCTGATTTACACGCTTTAAAGCAAAGCACCTTAGCGAATAATAACTTACGTGTATTTAGCTACGGTAACTACAACCAAAAGGACATTGATGCTATTGCTGCTGAGTTAGCGGCTATCTTACCAAGCAAACATACTCAAACGGAGTTTGCACGCAGTAAAGCGTGGTTACCGCAACCGGGTGAAGCGCGTGTATTACACAAAGATATTGATGTCGCCGATGTAGCGGTGGTCGATATGACCATTCACCCAACTCCTGGTTACAAACAAAAAGCACAGGCAGCTGTATTGCAAGGTCACTTTAGAACAATCGCGTTTGATAAAATGCGTACTGAAGAGCAACTTGCTTATGCAGTAGGCGCATTAGCGCGTCCTATTGAAGATTACTCAGGTATTGGTTTATTTATCCAAACACCTGTGAAAGGGCCAAAAGACATTCAAGGTCGCTTTGACAAGTTTAAAAAAGAGTACGCTTTAGAGCTTAATGCCATGAGTGAGGAAACATTTGCACAGCTTAAAAATGCAACTTTGGTTTCGTTAAAAGAACAGCCAAAGAATTTAAGCGACGAAATGAGTCCATTGATTAACGATTGGTATCGTGAAAACTTTGATTTTGATTCAAGACAAAAATTAATTGCAGAGGTGGAAAAAGTCACCCTTGCTGATATTAAAGATTACTACCAGCAAACAATGTTAAACCCAAAAGCAGCACGTTTAAATGTGCAGCTACGCGGCACTAAGTTTAGTGATAGCGAGTTTGCTGATTTGCCAAATCAGACTAAAGTGACGAGTTTAGATGCTTACTACAGCGATATAAAATTGCAAAAGTAAGTTTGAAATTACTCTAAAACCAAAAAAACCAGTCATTGTTGACTGGGTTTTGTTTTAATGTCGTTAAATTATAGCTATAGCATTGAACTACAAGGAGTTATTTTGAATATTGCTTTTAAAACTGAACGTTTACTTATACGCTTTGCACAAATAGCTGACGCGGGTGAGTTACTTAAGTTAGTTAACCAGGCCAACTTTATTAAATACATTGGTGATAAAGGTATTCATACCCTAGACGACGCTAAAAAATACATCAAAGACAGCTTTATAGCTGCCCATAAAGAGCACGGTTTTGGGCCTTATATGATCACACTCCATGATGAAACTGTGGTTGGTATTGTTGGTTTTTATCAGCGAGCGACTATGCAACATCCCGATTTAGGGTTTGCGTTAAAAGTCGGCTTTGAAAAAAGGGATATATTTTTGAAGCAGCTACAATACTTTTATATAACAGGCATAAATTAGGTATAAAAGATGTATGCGCAATTACTTCAACGGCTAATTTAGGATCTCAAAATTCACTATATAAACTGGGTTTTACTGAGGTGGGTAAGGCAGTCATCAATGCTGATAAAACCACCATCAAAGTGTTTATTTATGATTGAGTCTTGTTTTTTCAATTGTGTTCGCCACATTTGAGTTTACCTCTAGCCACATTTCTTCAAGGGTCGCGACTAATGAATTGTAGCCATCGTCATCTATTGGCATAACATTTGAGAAGTTATGAATGCTTATTAAACGTCTGCCTGATTCTGGGTGGGTATAGTACAAACGCCATAGCCCTGAGATATCTGCGTTACCATGCAGATCGCCGTTAAAGTGATGTAATTCATATTCTAGTTCATAAAATATTTGTTGTTGTTGGTCGGTGATGACTGGCAACCCTTTTATAACCATCCAGTTGCTCATGGCATTAAATAATGTTTGTTGCGCAGTTGTTGTAAGCATTACATCCGGCGATTCGCCCCACAAGTGATAATTAGCAGCATGAACTTGATTATTATCTACTTTCATCGCAATACCCCGGTTATTCAATGCCCCCCTTAAGGTAACTGTTTGCACCCTGAGTTGTGCTTTTGTATCTTGCACATTTCGCGAAGAGTTAGTTATGGGTTGTTCAAATTGGTAATATTGAGTTGCAGTTTGAATAGCCGAGCTACAACCACTTATAATCAAACCAGTTAAAATTAAACATAATGCTTTCATTATTGTTTCCTCGGTTGCGGATCGCTAGGCAATGACTTGTCAAAAATGAGCATGTTGGGCTGTTCGTTTAAACCACGAGTAAGTGGCTGGAATTCTTCCGATAAACGTTTAATTTGCAGCAGTGTTTGTTCAAGCTGGTTGTGCATTTGTGAGCCTGCTTGATAGCTTGCCATGGTTTTATCAAACTGCCGCATGGTTATTTCAAACTGCTCCATGCTTTTGGTTATTTTTTCGAGATTACGATTAAAGTCGCCGGGTAAATTTTGGGTGTCAGGTTTACTTAATAATGTGCGCATTTCACTGGCCAACGCTTGATACTCGCTGAAAGTTGTTTGCATTTTTGCCAAACTGTCTTCAATTTTTAAATTATTTACCTTATTCAGCACATCAGACACTTGGTCAGCAAGCACCGTTATACCACTAGATACACTCGGAAACACATCGTATTGAGCAAGCTTTTTAAGCTCGCTTTTTGGGGTGTCAGTATAAAAGTCAAAGTCGACGTACACTGCACCAGTGAGTAAATTCCCCGGTTTAAGCGATGCTCTCATGCCATTTTCAATCCATTCGTTAACGCTTGTTTTCCAATATTCTTTTGCTACTGAGGTGATGTGGTAAAGACGTCCATATTCGACTTTTATTAATACCGGAACCGCAGTGTTTTTAGCGCGAAAATGGGCGGGCTTACCATCTATAATTACATTGGCGGGTGCTTCAACCACAGTACCTACGCGTGTACCGCGATACTCTACTGGGGCACCTACACGTAACCCTCGAATAGATTGTTCAAATTCAATAAGGTAATAATCAAAATCATAAAAGCGCTCTTCTAGAGCTTGTTTGTAACTTTGGCTTAAAGAAAAGCTATGCCCGTTTTGCGCTAAATCGCCAGGAGCCTGCTGCTCAGGTAGTCCGACAGAGATCCCCCCTTTCAATAATTTGCTTAAAGAACCAGTGTTAATGTTGATACCATCTGCGGAAAGATCTATTTCTATCCCTGAGTTAACCCAAAAAATAGAATTTAAGGTGATCAAGTTCTCATAGGGGGCTTTAATAAAAATACCGTATTGCATTGCTTGGTTTTTCCAATCAAAAGTAGCGGTTTCTATTTGGCCTATTTTATAGTTTTTAAAAAATATGCCAGTACTCACATCAAGTACTTCTGCATTGTAACTGAGTAACTTAAAGCGCCCACCTTGAACATCTTTGCCTATTAATGCAGGCTCTTCTTGAAGTTTAAACTGCTTCTTTAGTTGTTTACTTTCGCCTGGCGAAAACTCTAAATAAACACCTGAGAGCAAAGTGCTCATGCCACTAATGCCAGTTTCATCTATGCGAGGTTTTACCACCCAAATACGGGCATCTTCAGTGAGTAAGTTATCGTAGTTTTTATCTATTTGTGCCCGTGCAATAACACTGTCTTGGCTGTTGGAGAGGCGAATGTGATCAATTTGTCCTATTTTCACACTCCGTACTTTAATTTCTGTTTTACCGGCAACAATGCCCTCGGCTTGCGGCATAGAAATATAGATTGTTTGCCCTTTATTTAATTGGTATTGATAAAGCATCCAAATACCTACCAATAAGGCAACCACGGGAATAATCCAAATCGCAGAAATACGTGTTTTTTGTGCTACGTTGGCTGTTTTAGTCATGCTTTATTCTCTGCGTTTTTATTTTTAGGTGAATCCCACAGTAAACGAGGGTCAAATGCGTGTGCTGCCATCATTTGGCATAATACCATAACAGTAAAAAAGACGATGCCTAAACCCGGTATAACCGACATCAAATTTCCTAGCTGCACTAATGCAACTAATATAGCCACAACAAACACATCAATCATAGACCATTTTCCTATAAATTCAGTAAGTTGATACACTTTTGTGTAACCTTTTGTATGCAGGTTGGCGGGTTTTGTAACCATAAAACATAAAAAACTTAAAATGAGCGCTTTCGCTAATGGCACCACCACACTTGCAAAAAAGATAATTAGCGCAATAGGGTAGGAGCCGCTATTCCATAAAGTAATAACACCAGAAATAAGCGTGGCAGAGGTTTCATCCCCAAGGCTGATAGTGTACATAATGGGCAGTAAATTCGCTGGGATATAACAAATTACTGAGGTAACTAGCCAAGCTGCTGCTTTTTGAACGCTGTACGGGTTTCTTAAGTAGGTTTTACTATGGCAACGAGGGCAGATTAGGTCAACGCTCAACTGGTGGCAAACATGGCAGGCTTTTATATTATCGTCTATTGCACGTTCTGCGCCTGCACTACTTTGAAGCCGAATTGCCGGGCTTACCTGCGACCACAACCTTGCACGATTTAGCCGTGTTAACGCACTAACATAAAAAATTACAAATCCCACATAGGCAAAAAAGCTGGTACCAAAACTAACCTCAGCCAATGACATTATTTTTACCATACTGACCAAAACACCAATCAAAAAGATTTCTGACATGATCCAAGGCTCAAGGGTTAATGTAAACTTTAATAGCCTTCTGGCGAGCGCTTGTGGCAGCGCTTTGAGTACTCCTAAATGTAAAGGGATCAATATAATGAGCAAACTCATAGGCAGAATAATAATGCTGATATCAATAAACAGGCCGAGCAGGTCACTATCATAATTAAATAGAATGCGAGCAGCGTCAGGTAGGGTAATTGTTTGGGTAATACCGTTGCTACTAAAAGAAATAAACGGATAAAACATACTGCTGAGTAACATCAGCAGTGCGCTGAAGCTCAACGCGACAATTTCGGTGTCATGATTAATATTAACACCGCGAATTTTGTGGTTACAGCGAGGACACATCGCAACCTGTTTGACATTAATGTCGGGAATATCAATGATAAGATCACAGCTTGGGCAGGCAGTTTGCAAAATGTTAGCTTATAATTAAATCAATACAACAAAGTGTGCAATATTTGCGATTTAAATACAAATACTAAGGTAAAAATTACTTACTATTTATATTAAAAATATAATGTATGACTTAAATTAAATTAATTTAATTGAGGGATGCAAGTGAAAGTCATTTTATTTTTTATGCTTTTTGGGCTAAGTTCTGCTGCATTAGCTTTTGCTAAAGACCAAGCGTCATCAACCATTCATGTAGCCGCTAATCCTACTATTTCACCCTACGTTATTAGCTATAACGATTCAGGCATTCAAATTGAAATTGTTAAGGCAGCGCTACGCGACCAAAAAATCAATGATATTAAAGTTCATTATATGGCAAATCAGCGTAGCGACAGCTCTTTGGTTCAGGGCAGTATAGACATTGCATTAAACTACACCGGCAATTTAATTGCGGGTGTTTATAAAAGTGAATCTGTTATTAGCTATGAAAATGTGGTGGTAAGCCTTAAAAGGAAAAATTTTACAATTGATTTGGTGTACCAGCTTGCAACAAAAAGCGTACTTGCCTTTCAAAATGCACCTGCTTTTTTACCTCAGGAGTTTGGTAATAATTTGCATAGTTTAGGAGGGTACGAAGAAGTACTTAATCAACAAGCGCAGATTCACCATTTAATGGCAGGCTGGGTTGATACGATTATTCTCGATAGGCGTATATTTTTTTACTATTTAAAAGAGTATCAAAAAAACCATACGACTCAAGATTATGTTATCCATACTATTTTCCCGTTTTCTGAAATGCCTGCGTATTTTAACGATGATGGCCTCAGAAGCCGTTTTGACAAAGGCTTAGCTAACATAATTCAAAGCGGTGAATATCGCACCATAATGCTTAATTTAGATAAACAATATACCCAGCGCGACTTCACTCGTTTTTAATTGTTAATCAAATAAAGCCACGGTTTGGCGGGTTAGGGCAATAAGCTCACCTGATTGCGACCAAATACAGCCATCTTCAAGTCCGTAGCCATCTTTTGAGTGATGAGTAATTGCTTCAAAGCCCAACCATTCACCCGGGGCTAAGTTAGGCGCTTGTACAAATTCTAAATACCACGACATACTACTTGCCGGTGCTGGTTGTTTAAACATTTGCAGCAAGGTTGGTGGCCATGCGTCAGTAAGGGCAATAACATGGGCTTCTGTAATTGCTTCTGGCGTATGTTTAAAGCGCATCCAACCACCTAAATGAGAGGTTTCAGCACTGCTAAACGGCATGGCTCCTTGTTGAGGGCATAAATCAACATGTTGAAAAAACTCTGGCATTTGCCCAGGTACAAATCCTAAACAGTGGCGTTCGTTCACAGGGTGTAAGCTTAGCGATTTTGATACCGGTACATTAATTGATGAATTACGATTTTTAGCAAAACAGGCCTGCACAATAACGCATACTGCGTCATCTTGAATGGCTTTGGCTAGCACTTGGGTACTACTTTTCCCTTCACGTAATATTTCTACCGACAAAGAAAATGGCTTTTCAGCCAATAAAGGGCCGACAAAGTTTGTACTTAAAGAAAGCAGTCGTCTTGATGAGTCAACTTTATTGCGCATTGCTTGATAAAGAAGCGCCGCAGAGAGGCCGCCAAAAGCAGTTCTACCTTGGCACCAATTAGCAGGAAACTGCATAGTATTGGTTTCTTGGTCCGTTTTCTTACTTGCTAGGGCTGCTTGTTGTAATAATTGTTCAAAGTGCACAAATAATGTCCTTTTGGTGTTATTTGCTGAATTTATATCACACCCAAACTCATCAGACCAGACAATAAGGACCCTTCCAAATAACAAAAAATGAGCAATCCTTACTCTTTTTAGGGTTATTTAGTAAATAAATTAAAAAAAATGAATTTTTTTCATTTTTACAGTTGAATTAAGTTTGTGGCATCCCTATTAACTAGTCATCGAACGTATTAACGAATTTAGAAGTTGGAGAAGATTCATGGGTAGAATTATTGGAATCGATTTAGGTACTACTAACTCTTGTGTTGCAGTACTTGATGGTGACAAAGCACGTGTTATTGAAAATGCGGAAGGCGATCGCACAACCCCGTCTATTATTGCTTACACGCAAGACGGTGAAACGTTAGTGGGTCAACCTGCAAAACGTCAAGCGGTAACTAACCCAACAAACACATTGTTCGCAATTAAGCGTTTAATTGGTCGTCGTTTTGAAGACGAAGAAGTACAACGTGATATCGGCATCATGCCTTTCAAAATTATCAAAGCTGATAATGGCGACGCATGGGTTGAAGCGGGCGGCGAAAAACGCGCTGCACCACAAATTTCTGCTGAAGTACTGAAAAAAATGAAGAAAACAGCTGAAGACTTCTTAGGTGAAGAAGTAACTGAAGCGGTAATCACAGTACCGGCATACTTTAACGATTCACAACGTCAAGCAACCAAAGATGCTGGCCGTATTGCGGGTCTTGAAGTTAAACGTATTATCAACGAGCCAACGGCTGCAGCACTTGCATACGGTATGGATAAAAACCGTGGTGAAAACGTTGTAGCAGTATATGACTTAGGTGGTGGTACTTTCGATTTATCAATTATTGAAATTGATGAAGTTGAAGGCGAGCACACATTTGAAGTTCTAGCGACTAACGGTGACACTCACTTAGGTGGTGAAGATTTCGATAACCGTGTTATCAACTACCTAGTAGCTGAATTTAAGAAAGATCAAGGTATCGATTTACAAACTGACCCACTTGCTATGCAACGTGTTAAAGAAGCAGCAGAGAAAGCAAAAATTGAGCTTTCATCAGCACAATCTACAGAAGTAAACCTTCCGTATGTAACCGCTGATGCGTCTGGTCCTAAGCATATGAACGTGAAATTGACACGTGCTAAGCTTGAGTCATTAGTTGAAGACTTAGTGACTAAGTCAATTGAACCGCTTAAGCGTGCACTTGCTGATGCAGACCTATCTGTGAACGATATCAACGATATCATTCTAGTGGGTGGTCAAACTCGTATGCCACTTGTTCAAAAAACAGTAGCAGAGTTCTTCGGCAAAGAGCCACGTAAAGACGTTAACCCTGATGAAGCAGTTGCAGTAGGTGCAGCGATTCAAGGTGGTGTACTTGCAGGCGACGTGAAAGACGTATTATTACTAGATGTATCACCATTATCTCTTGGTATTGAGACTATGGGTTCAGTAATGACGGCACTGATTGAGAAAAACACGACGATTCCTACTAAGAAATCGCAAACGTTCTCAACAGCAGAAGATAACCAATCTGCGGTAACCATCCATGTGTTACAAGGTGAGCGTAAACGTTCTAGCGATAACAAATCTCTAGGTCAATTTAACCTAGAAGGTATTCGCCCTGCACAACGTGGAACACCACAAATCGAAGTAACATTCGATGTGGATGCGGATGGCATCTTACATGTATCTGCGAAAGATAAAGACACAGGTAAAGAGCAAAAAATCACCATTCAAGCGTCTTCAGGTTTAAGTGATGAAGAAGTTGAAAAAATGGTTCGCGATGCAGAAGCACATGCTGAAGACGATAAAAAGTTTGAAGAGCTAGTGGCTGCACGTAACCAAGCAGACGCACTTGTTCACGGCACACGTAAACAAATTGAAGAAGCGGGTGATGCATTACCAAGCGAAGACAAAGAAGCAATTGAAGCGGCTGTTGTTGACCTTGAAGGTGCAATTAAGAGCGACGACAAAGCAGAAATTGAAGCTAAAACACAAGCACTTGCTGAAAAGTCTCAAAAACTAATGGAAATCGCCCAAGCTAAAGCACAACAAGCAGGTGGTGATGCCGGTGCAGAGCAACAACAGTCTGCTAAGCAAGACGACGATGTTGTTGATGCAGAGTTCGAAGAAGTTAAAGACGACAAGTAATTGTTACTAACGCTTCTCGCTAACCGAAAACACCATGACTACATTGCGTGTTTAAGTTAGGATGAACACCTGAGGCGCGTAGGCTAAAGCTTAACGCGCCTTTTGCATGTAAGAGATGTAAGTAAAGTGCTTTAAAAATTCAATGATAAATCGATATGATTTATCGGTTTGTCCAGCAGCTAGCGCTGCATATAGAAAAGAGTAGTGTGATAGATATGTCAAAACGCGATTATTACGAAGTCCTCGGCGTAAGCAAAGATGCGAGTGAGCGAGACATAAAAAAAGCGTATAAACGCTTAGCGATGAAATATCATCCAGATCGTACCGCCGGTGATAAAGACCTTGAAACCAAGTTTAAGGAAGTAAAGGAAGCCTACGAAATATTAACGGACGATCAAAAACGTCAAATGTATGACCAATACGGCCATGCTGCCTTCGAACAAGGTGGTGGCGGTGGTCACGGTGGCTTTGGTGGCGGTCAAGGTGATTTTGGTGATATTTTTGGTGATGTATTCGGTGATATTTTTGGTGGCGGCGGTGGCCGACGCCAATCTCGCCAGCAACGTGGTTCCGATTTACGTTACAACATGGACTTAAGCTTAGAAGAAGCGGTTCGTGGTAAAGACGTTGAAATAAAAGTACCGACTTGGGTTAGTTGTGACCCGTGTGACGGCAGCGGTGCCAAAGCGGGTTCTAAGCCAAAAACATGTACAACCTGTCACGGTGCTGGCCAAGTACAAATGCGCCAAGGTTTTTTTGCCGTACAACAAACATGTCCAACCTGTCATGGACAAGGTCAAATTATCTCAGATCCTTGTAACAAATGTCATGGTCAAGGCCGCGTTGAGAAAACCAAAACGCTATCGGTAAAAATTCCAGCAGGTGTTGATACGGGTGACCGTATTCGTTTATCTGGCGAAGGTGAAGCTGGTATGCACGGCGCACCAGCAGGTGATTTGTATGTGCAAGTGTCGGTTCGTGAGCATAAGATATTTGTTCGTGAAGCGAACAACTTATACTGTGAAGTGCCTATTAGCTTTACTACAGCAGGCCTTGGCGGTGAAATTGAAGTACCAACATTAGATGGCCGTGCAAAACTTAAAATACCGTCAGAAACACAAACGGGTAAAATGTTCCGTATGCGTGGTAAAGGGGTTAAGTCTGTACGCAGTGGTGCTCAAGGTGACTTAATTTGTAAAGTAGTGATTGAGACACCAGTTAATCTTAATGAGCGTCAACGCGAGCTGCTAACTGAACTTGAGGAAAGCATGGGCAAAGATAGCTCAAAGAACCGTCCAAAAGAGCAAGGCTTTTTTGATGGTGTTAAAAAGTTTTTTGATGACCTAACTAAGTAATTATTAGGGTCAACAGAACTTAGGTAAAAACGGCGCTTCTTTAAGCGCCGTTTTTTTGTTTAGTATGGTAAGTTATCAGAAATATATTGAGGACATTATCAGATGACCCCAGCGATAGAACAGCTAAAAAAATCCCGAATTAAATTTGACGTACTTAGCTATGAGCACGATGTAAACAACACTAATTATGGCCTTGAAGCAGTTGAAAAGCTAAACCTTAATAGCGCCCAAGTTTTTAAAACCTTGGTGTTAGAAACGTCAGAACAACAGCTAATTGTAGCAGTGTCGCCCGTTACTCAGCAGATTAATCTAAAGCAATTGGCTAAGCTCTGCGCAGTTAAAAAAGTAATGCTGGCAGAGCCGCAAAAAGTACAGGCAAGTACAGGATATATTTTGGGAGGCGTTAGCCCTCTTGGACAAAAAAAGCGCTTAAAAACCTACATACACTCAAGCGCATTGGACTTTGATACTATTTATGTGAGTGCCGGTAAGCGAGGGCTTGAAATTACACTCAGCCCAGCATGCTTAGCTGGGCTTATTCAAGCTTCGTTTGGTAGTTTTTAAATGCTCTATTATCAAACTTGCATTGTGTCAATAAAACTGATTATTTGCTTCAACAGCTATAGTTAACTAATGTAGATACTATCTATAACAGTTTTTGTTAATTCATTTTGATAAAAATTTGTTTGCACCTACTTTGGTTAAACATCCATATGAGAGTATTAGTTGTTGATGACATGCCATTAATGCGTCATGTATTAATTAATATGTTGAGACAGTTAGATTATAAAGACATCGTTGAAGCAACCGATGGTCTGCAAGCATTAACTATACTGCAAAATCAGCTCATAGATTTGGTTATAACAGATTTACATATGCCGAAAATGGATGGTCTAAACTTACTTGATGCTATTAGAAACGATACTGAGCATGCTCAGCTTCCGGTACTTATGGTGACCTGTGAAGACAGCTCTGAGACCGTAAAAAAGATAATTAATGCAAAGGTATCAGGGTTTATTATAAAGCCCTTTTGTATGAATGTACTGTCGGCTCAATTAACACGTTTAGCTAATAAAGTTTAATAACACAATATTTTTTAACATAATTACCTAATCAATAATCACTCTGATCAGTAATGCTTACTGCCATCAATTTCTTTTCTATCATGTGATAGCATGTACGCCATAGTAATCGTAAAATAACCATTGAGGTAGTATGGCTAAGCCCAATAAAAAAGGGCCTACAAAAACGGTCGATATATTTTGTTCTGCATGCAAAGCGCCTTTATTTAAATATCGTAAAGGGGGCAAAGGGGCGTTGGTAAAATGTTTTATAGAACGAATAACCCAAGATCACACTCATACTGAATGTGTATGCCCTGGCTGTGAACGACCTTTTGCACGTCCGGCGATCATAAGAGGGACTGCCGCTTATAAAATGATAGGTGGTAAAGTCACTTTTAAATAAACTGGCTATTTAATCCAAAGTATCAAGAGGCGGACATATGCCCTTGTGTGCTTTTATTTCACTGGTAAACTTCGCTGGTTTTGCTGTTTCAATGATTGAAAAAACCCTCCCCATGGATTGGGCCAGTCAGTTGGGTTTTAAAATGGAAAAGGATAGACGTGTGATTGCACTTTTATTTGATATTGTTGGTATGAGTGGCACTTTTTTAGTGGTTGGTTCGTTTTTTTATTGCAACTAAATAAGGTATCGCCAAAAAGTTTAGTCTATAACATGATGAATCTAAGCGGCGCTATTTTGTTGCTTATCAGTCTTTGTTATAACTTTAACTTAGCGAGCTTTGTGATTGAAATATTCTGGATCGCAGCCTCATTAATTGGTTTGTATAAGTATTTTAAAGACAAACCAGCGCTAGCAAAAGCGTAGACTAAGCTAAAACAGCATCCCTTTTGCAGGGAATTAAACCGTGAAATATTGTTTGTTTCACGGTTTTTTAGTTTCAGTACACTTGTTAACAAAAAGTTTCTTCTGCAAAGGCCTATAAATCGATACAATAGTGGCTATTAGTTATTATTAGCACCCTGGTGTTACAGGCGTTTATGTTCTCCATTCCTAAAAAAATTATTTTTGCTTGTATTCTGTTAGTGCTGTTATTAGTGGTTACATTTTCATTTGGCCGCGCTTATGATTTAGGCCAAGCTAAAATTCAAGCTGACCAACAGGTCATTCAATTAAATAATTATATTGATAATGAACTCGCACGTTTTGCAGCTATTCCTCAGCTCCTCACAGAAAATAATTTATTGATTCGTTTTACTAATAATGAATCACAACACTTTAATGCTATTAATAATTACTTGGCTGATATTCAACAAGCCAGCGGTGCCTCAGATGTATACATACTAGATCCCCATGGCGACGTTATTGCAAGTAGCAACTGGCAAACCGACTATACGTTTTTAGGGAGCAACTTTGCATTTAGACCTTATTTTAAGCAGGCTTTTGCTGGAGAAAAGGTCGCTTACTTTGCTCTCGGACAGCGCTCTAAAGAACGCGGAATATACTTCTCGCAGGCTATTTATCTAGATGGTAAAGCCATTGGTGTAGTGGCACTTAAAATTAATGTCGCTAAATTTGAAAACGATCGTTCGTTATTAAATACTTCAAAAGGCAGTCATTTTTATTTGCAGCTTGCGGATAAAATTATTGCTATGTCAGATGAGCCCGCATGGCGTTTAAACACGTTTACAGAGCTTGATATTACTACACGCCGCGATATTAAACAGCGCCGTGCTTACTTAGATCATCAACCGTTACAAATAAAGCAGCAGCGCTACAAAAGTCAGGGCATTGAGCAATTTAAAATTGATAAAGATGAATATGTTGCCGCTTCAAGGCCACTGACATACCTAAATGCAACGATGACGGTATTGGTTGATATCTCGAGCATAAATGCATTACAGGTGCCCAGATTGTTATGGCTGGTGTTGTTTTATTGGGTATTTATTTTTGTCGGATATAGCTTATTGGCACGCTTTGCCGGATATAAAAAGTTACTGTATTCGCGTCATAGTTTAGAACTTGAAGTATTAGAGCGCACTCAAGCGCTTGAAAAAGCGCAAACTGCACTAGTACAGTCGGCAAAATTAGCCACAATAGGGCAATTAAGTGCGGGTATTAACCATGAAATTAACCAGCCACTGAGCGCCATAAACACCTATTTGGCAAGCGCTAAAATTTTTCTTAAAAAAGGAAAACTCAATGCATTAAATGAAAACTTAATTATTATTGAGAATTTAGTAGAGCGGGTGCACAAAATAGTGGCGCAGCTTAAACACTTTAGTAAGCCGGCGGCCATGCAACTTCGACCTCATCCACTGTCGGCGTTATTAAACAATGCGTTGATGATCACCCACCCGCAACTTAAGCAAGACGATGTTAACGTTAGTGCACCGCAGTTTTCGCAAGAGATCACTGTGTGGGTTGATGCATTAAAATTTGAACAAGTACTGGTTAATGTGATCACCAATGCGTCACAAGCAATGAAGGGTGAGCCTAAACGAGAGCTTAGTTTCGATGTTGAGTGTTTTGAGGAGCGCGTTAAGCTTTCTATTTTAGATAGTGGTCCAGGTATTGAACACCATGTACTGGGCTCTATTTTTGAACCGTTTTACAGTACCAAATCAAGTAATGGCTTAGGACTGGGCTTATCAATTTCAAAGCAAATTATTGATTCATTTAATGGGTACTTAACGGCGCACAATCGCCCTCAAGGCGGTGCACAGTTTATTATTAGTTTATCAAGCATAGAGGCCCCAAAAATGATTGAAGCCGTTGTTTGTAAGCAAGTGGTTGTTATTGATGATGAGGCGATGATCCGTGATTCGTTAAATCAGCTTTTAACCCTCGAAGGGTATGAGGTGCAGTGCTTTAGTGATGCGAGTGTTGCTTTAAGTCGTTTGAGTCGCAATTTTTATGGCGTTGTCCTTAGTGATATAAATATGCCGACTATGGATGGTTTAACTTTTATTGAGCAGGTAAAAGCATTCGACAGTGAACTTCCGGTAATATTTTTAACAGGTTATGCCGATGTGTCTGTAGCGGTAAAAGCGATGCAATTAGGCGCGTATGATTTATTTGAAAAACCCCTGAACGAAAATTTATTAGATTGCATTGCCAGAGCTTTAGACAAACGTGCTTTAGTTATGGAAAATAGAGCTCTGAAGCGTGCAGTTGAAAAGACCTCCGCGCCCGGTGTGCGTATTTTAGGCGAGACCCTTAAAATGCAGCACATGATGAACTTACTCAACACGGTGATTGATACCCCTGCAGATGTATTAATTGAAGGTGAAACTGGTACAGGTAAAGAATTGGTTGCCCGTTATTTACACGATCATAGTAACCGTTCCAGTTGTCAGTTTGTGGCTATTAACTGTGGTGCGGTGCCTGAGCAATTAATAGAAAGCGAATTGTTTGGTGCTGTTAGTGGCGCATATACTGGCGCAACACAAGATCGCAAAGGTAAGTTTGAGTTTGCACAAGGCGGCACCGTTTTTTTAGATGAAATTGAAAGCACTCCCTTATCGCTACAAGTTAAATTGCTACGGGTGCTTGAAGAGCGAAAAGTTACCCCCGTGGGTGCAAATAAAGCCATTGACCTTGATATTCGTATTGTTGCGGCCACCAAGGTCGATTTACTTTCCTTGGTAGAAAAAGGTGAGTTTAGAGCCGATTTATATTATCGGTTGAGTTTAGTTAAAGTGAGTATTCCCGCATTAAGAGATAGAAAAGCCGATATTCCTTTGTTGTTTAAGCACTTTAGCTCTATTGCGGCCACTCGTTTTCATAAACCTTTAAGTGCGCTTAATATTGAGTTACAACAGCACCTACTTGCGCATGATTGGCCTGGTAATGTACGTGAATTAAGAAACCAGGCTGAACGAGCGGTATTACTTGGCCCCGATCTGGCTTTTGCACAGAGTGACTCAAGCAGTAGTGGCTCGTCGTTATCATTGGACTTAAGCCTTGTAGAAAAGGTCAGCTTTTATGAGCAGTCTTTAATTGAAGAAGCCTTAGAGCTTAATCATGGCAGTATTAAAGACACCATGGCAACGTTGCAAATAGCGCGTAAGACTCTCTACGATAAAATGAATAAATATAACCTTAATCGAGATATGTTTACCGATTAGTGGGTGGAAATGGTGATAGTAGGTATTTAAAGTGTGTGGAAATCCGCACATTTTAAGGCTTTCGATTATGGTTTTGTTTCTTAAGCTGTTGAAATTTATTGTTATTATCTAGTTGGTCATGTTCTTGCTCTACAGTTGTAGACAACAAGTAACATCACACAATTAGGATACATAATGAAAAATAATCTATTCCAAGGCTCAGTACTTGCTGCGTTATGCAGTGCTGCCACACTACCTGTAATAGCGTTTGCTGCAGATTACACTGTGTACGGTAAAGCCGAAGTACAAATTGCCAACACCGATACTGGCATAATGCGTTACGCTGATGAAGGCACACAAATTGATGCCCCTTTCTCGCGTATTGGTATTAAAGGGGACCATAAATTAAATGAGTATTTTACTGCGGTATTTAAATACGAGGTTCAAGTAAAAGGCTTTGAACATGATGATACCAATGAGCCTTTTGCAGCACGTAATACTTACCTTGGTCTAAAAGGGGCGTTTGGTGAAGTAGTCGTAGGGCGAAACGATACGCGTTTTAAATACTCTGAAGGCAAGCTTGATAACTTTAACGAAACCCAAGCTGATATTTCACAAGTTATTGCCGGACAAGATCGCTTAGGCGATACTATTACCTATACTTCTAAGTACTGGCACAATGCACAGTTTTCATTTACCTATGCGCCAAAAGATGACAACAAAGACAATGAAGCTGGATTTGCGGCAACCCTTATTTATGGTGACCGTAGTTTAAATAAAGCACCTTACTCTATTTCAATCAGCCATGTTGACTCGCTTAATAATATTAAAGCAAGCCGTGTTGCAGGCGTGTATAAATTTGAAAAGCTAAAATTAGGTGCGTTATACCAACATTCAGAATCAATTGATGGTACTAAATCAGGGAATGGTTACGTGTTAAGCGCAAGTTACAAGCTAGACAAATGGATACCTAAAGTTCAATTTGCAAAAGATGATTCAAAATTGCGCCAAGCTTCAGACGCTACCCAATGGACTACTGGTGTAGACTACATTTTTGATAAGCAAACTACCGCTTACCTTTTATATACTGACCTCGACCTAGAAGAAAATGCTGATAACAGTGTTGCGCTTGGTCTTAAATATAAATTTTAAAGGCTGTTAATATGACAAAACGTATTTTAGAGAATAACGCCAATAAAAAGCCGTTTATGCAATGGCTGTTATTATTACTTGGTCCGTGTGTAATGTTACTGACCTGTTTAGCTGAGCCGCCAGTAGGAATGTCGGTTGCTGCTTTTAAAACTGCAGGCTTAGCATTTTGGATGGCGTCGTGGTGGGTAAGTGAAGTTGTGCCCATTCCTGCTACTGCATTACTTCCTTTAGTGATTTCGCCTATTGTAGATATAGCGGCTATAAAAAGTGTTGCAGCTCCTTATGCGCATCCGCTGATCTTTTTATTTTTAGGCGGTTTTTTAATCTCAATTGCTATGGAGCGTTGGGGATTACACAAGCGTATTGCATTAAGAACTATGCTTTATGCAGGTAAAAAACCAAGCTTACAAATTTTAGCTATGATGTTAGTGACTGCATTTTTATCAATGTGGATGTCTAATACCGCTACCGCAGTAATGATGTTGCCTATTGCCTTATCTATCACTCATTTAGTTAAAAGCTCTGATCCAACTAATGAAGGTTTTGGTAAAGCACTTTTACTTTCTATTGCTTATGGCGCGAGTATTGGTGGGATTGCCACTTTAATTGGTACTCCACCGAATGCACTAATGGCTGCATACCTATCAGACAGTTACCAAATCGAAATTGGCTTTGCCCAATGGATGATCGTTGGTGTGCCATTATCGCTTGGTATGTTAATCATCAGCTGGATTTGGTTAACTAAATTTACCTATAAAGTTGATGCGAATGTACAAACAAACAAGCGAATCGACACTAAAGCGGTATTTTCTTCGCAGCTAAAAGAGTTAGGACTCATGCAACGTGCTGAAAAGGGCGTATTGTTTGTGTTTATGTTTGCGGCTGTTTGTTGGATATTTAGACCATTACTAGGTGATATGACCGGTCTTAAAATTTCAGATACGGGTATTGCAATTGCAGCCGCATTACTTTTATTTGTACTACCTGCTAATAAAGGCAGTGATGAGCGAATTTTAGATTGGGAAAGTGCCGCTAAAGTGCCTTGGGGTGTGCTGCTTTTATTTGGGGGCGGCTTGACGCTAGCCTCGCAAATTAAATCATCAGGATTAGCCGATTACATTGCCAATATGATTGAGGGGGCGAGTGCAATTCCTTTAGTTATGAGTATTCTTGTGGTGGTGGCACTCATTACTTTCTTAACGGAAATTACCAGTAATACGGCAACAGCCGCAGGCTTTTTACCATTACTAGGCCCTGTTGCTGAGTCTGTAACTGGTAGTCCATTAGTATGGGTTATTCCAGCTGCGATTGCGTGTAGTTGTGCGTTTATGATGCCAGTGGCTACACCACCCAATGCGATTGTGTTTGGCTCGGGTGAAATTAAAATGAAAGACATGATCCGTGCTGGCTTTGTGTTAAATATTGTCGCTATTGTTTTAATCACGTTAGTAACAATGACCATCGCAGCCCAGGTGTTTGGTTTTTAACAGCCCCACAACTAACTAAAAAACAGCTAACCGATGCACACGAAAGCAATGCATCGGTATGAGTTCCAACCAACCTTTTTGAGTGATTTTGCAACGATTTTTATCGCGCTGCAAAATCACTCTTTATTGCTCGTGAAACAGAACAAGGTTATAGTCTTGAAAACGTTATAAATCGAGTAGCCTATTTTGATCACTGACACATTATCTACAGGGTCTTTGCGTTCACAATTTAATGAACTAAAGCACTCTTTTGAAGATTCTCCTTATTTACCCATTGAGCAACGTATAGCTTTACTCAAGCAAATACGCGCTAACATTGTAACGTTAGAGCAAGACTTAATTGCGGCGGTATCTAAAGATTTTGGCTATCGAACCGCGTTTGATACTTTAGTGGGGGATATTTTGCCCACTATGCAGGGGCTTGCACATATTATTAAAAAGCTCCCTCGCTGGTCTAAGCCTAGTCATCGTAGCCCTGGTTTGAGCTTATGGCCCTCAAAAGTAAGTGTAACCTATCAGCCTATTGGCGTGGTGGGTGTGATTGCTCCGTGGAACTATCCTATTCAATTAGCCATTGTGCCTGTTATTACCGCTCTTGCCGCGGGTAATAGAGTGATGCTAAAGCTCAGTGAGTTTACGCCTAATACCAATGCGGTACTTGAAAAACTGTTTGCAGGAGAATTAAGCCAACACTGCAGCATTATTCAAGGGGGCAGTGAAGTAGCGAGCGAGTTCTCATCATTACCGTTTGCACACTTATTATTTACTGGCTCGACAGCGGTTGGTAAGTTGGTGATGGGTGCAGCGAGTAAAAACTTAACCCCGGTAACCTTAGAGCTGGGTGGAAAATCGCCAGTCATTGTTTTAGAAAATGCGGACGTAAATAAAGCCGCGAGTGCTTTATTATTTGGAAAGATGGCCAATGCAGGGCAGATATGTGTGGCTCCTGACTACGTATTTGTTCCTAAAGCATTAGAACATCAGTTTATTAAAGCTTTGTGTACACTTTATAAAAAGCATTTTAAACAAGGTGTTGAAGGTAAAAACCTGACCTCTATTATTAGTCCTGCTCACTATCAACGTCTGCTAGGTTATTTAGAGCAAGCGCAACAGCAAGGCGCTAAAATAACAAAGCCGCTTGAGCAAAATCAACAAGATGCTGAAAAACACCGGATGGGTCTGCATATTGTGACGCACGTCACAGATGAGATGCAATTAATGCAAGAAGAGTTATTTGGGCCTATTTTACCGATAATGAGTTATGACAAATTAGATGATGCGCTCAATTATATTCAATTGCGCCATCATCCATTAGCGCTCTATATACTAGGGCAAGATAAGCAAGCACAAGCACACATAATGAGGCAGACAATTAGTGGGACCGTTGCAGTTAACGACACCCTAATTCAAGTAGCTGCCGATGATGTGCCGTTTGGTGGGGTTGGTCACTCTGGTATGGGGCATTATCATGGCAAAGAGGGCTTTTTAACCTTTAGCCACGCAAGAAACACTTTAGTATCAGGTTCAATTAACCCACGTATAGGTTTATTACTCAAACAAAATAAATTACTGATCAAAGTGCTAAAGTGGCTTTATGTAAAATAGCCTTTAGTATTTAAAACAAAAAAGCTGAATGAATCACTTCATTCAGCTTTTTTAGTTATTTTATTTGCTTAAAACATTCGCCCTTCACCGGCGTAAGTACCTGCTAAAATTTTATTATAAATAGCATCGGCTTTTTCTTTAGCTTCAGCGACTTCTTTAGGGAGCATAGTGCGTTCATCAAGTTTACGACTGTGGCTAGCTTGCATGTTACCGTTGTACTCAGCAATGGTATTCCATACATACGACATTTCAAGGTTTTTTGGCATTCCTAAGCCTTCAAAATACATCAAGGCTAAATTAAATTGTGCAAGCGTGTAATTATTTGCGGCGGCTTTTTCATACCATGTTCTGGCGGCTTTATAATCTTGGCTCACGCCATCGCCGTTGGCGTACATTACCCCTAAATTATACTGTGCTGCAGGAAGGTTTTTATTGGCTGCTTTCTCAAATAAGCTAATAGCCATTTGTTTGTCTAACTTTACGCCATTGCCTTCGTCATACAAAACCGCAAGTGCAAACATTGAATCTACATGATTTTTTTTAACTGCTTGTTGGTAAAGTTCAGCTGCTTTGTAGTAGTCGCGAGTAACTCCATGTCCGCCCTCGTATAACTTACCTAGTTCGTAAATACCTGGGGCATAGCCTTTGTCTGCAAGATAATTAAACTCTTTTAGTGCTTCCTCAAATTGACCTGCGTTTGCAGCTATTATGCCTTCCTCAAGCCCTGCATAAGCATAAGGTGTAGCAAGTATAATGCCCGCAAAGAACATTGCTTTTAAATTAGACTGTGACATATGCATGTCTCCAAATTAGTTATCGTTGTCGGTAAGCATCATAACGGTTAATCATTTACTTATTACTCGAGTAGGTAATAAATTATGAGCTAAATCAATAACGCCAACGTTTATAAGTTAGATATACAAACGTATTAACAAGTAGTTTTAACTATAGCTCAAAAATTCTAAACTTAAGCACATAGCTATGATATAAATTGCGTTAGCTTGCGATTCTATAGAAAAATGAAAAAAATAAAAGCAAGCAGTAGCTTACATAATTACTTATGATGATTTTTGGCAACCAAAGCATCATACAACGGGGTCTTTTCATGTTAAATAATTTAAAAAATATAAAACTAAGTAAAATTATTTTTATAACCAGTTTGTTATTTATTGCCAGCTGTTCAACGTCATTTGCCTATAACAACCTAGGTTGGTTATCGTCATTTTGGATTGATGATTACGTTGATCTTAATAAAAGCCAATCTAAGCAGTTAAAAGCGATTATTAACGATACCCGAGATTGGCATCGTGAAGTTGAATTACCAAAATATAAAGCCGATTTACTCGACCTAAGACAATTGCTAAACAATGAAGCCGATACTGCGCAGTTGATGGATAAAATAACCCAAGTTAAGCAGCATTGGCGAAACTTACTGTTGCATACCAGCGAGCCTTTAATTGAGTTAGCGCTGACCTTAACCCCGTCACAGCGCAGTGAAATGGTAAAAAATATTCGCGAGCAAATTAATGATGAAATCCAAGAGCATGCCTCATTAACTCAAGACGAGCACCAACAACAACGCTTAGAGAGACAACTAGATTACTACAAGCAGTGGCTTGGCAAACTCACTTCTGAGCAGCAAACGCTCATATCACAAGCTAACAGTGCGCATACTAGTACTAGAAATTTATGGTACGACTACAAACTAGCTCGTTTAGCTGGACTTGAAGCTCTTTTTACCCAGCAAACACTTAGCGAGGCTGAATTTACTCAGCAATTACGCATCATTATTATAGAGCGTGAACAGTATATGAGTAATGAGCTGCTTGAGCTTAATGAACAAAACTTAAAAGCTTATGCGCAATTGCTACTCAAGTTAAACAAAACGCTGAGCCCTAAACAGTTATCGCATGTTGATGAAGAATTCGCAGATTTAGTGGGTACTGTTAATGAATTGATTATGGAATAAACGTTTTACTAATTCTTTTGGCTTGTTTTTTCTGAATTGTTTAAGCTTAAAATTGTGATTTTTGCATTTCATTGTTAACATAAGCTATCAAAAATATTTTAAGTTATCCATGGATATAGCAGCACTTAATAGTACAAAAACGCTACGTAAGCACGTTCTTAAGTGGATGTGTATTTGTTTTGGTTTTTTGTCGTTGGTATTTGCTGTATTCAACTTATTGGTGAACAATTTACCCCTTGTTGGTGGTCTCGAAGTCGGCTTTTCTTTGTTATGCTTATATATATTTAAGCACTCGCAAAAACATTACCCTAAGCGCTGGCATGCCACTACCATGTGCTTAACCATCTCTTTAATTGTGTTATGCGGCACCTATTTAGCCCCCTCTAACAACGGCCTGTTTTTGTGGACATTTATTTTACCTATTCTTTATTACTTACTATTTGGCAGGCGTTACGGGTTGTTTTTATCTGCGGCATTACTTGTTTTACAGCTGGTGGTGTTATCTCAAAAACTGCCACATTCATCGTTTTCAGCTTTTAACATAGGGCTTAACTTATTATTCGTATATATAAGCATATGGGCTATATCTCATGTTTTTGAAGGTAATAGAGCTGACTTTTCGAAACGTTTGAAAAATTTAGCGTTACTCGATCCCCTTACTGGGGCTGGTAATCGTTTATCAATGAACCAGTTTTTTGAGGTAGAGATCAAAGATAAATCACAGCTTTACTTATTTTTACTCGATTTAGATTACTTTAAACAAATTAATGATCAGTATGGGCACGATGTTGGCGATAAAGTGCTGGTTGAGCTAGCTACATTATTGCGCGGCACTTTTGCAAAAGGGTATGTGTTTAGAGTCGGAGGTGAAGAGTTTTCACTAATGAGCAACTTTGATAGTCCGCAAGCAGCTTTGGCTATGGCTGAAAAATTAAGACTTTCAATACAAAATAAGCACATAATCGCTAATGGTGAAACCATAAAGTTAACCGCCAGTTTAGGCGTTGTACAATACCAGCAACAAAGCCTAAGCGAACTAATAGACTTGGCCGATAAGCAGCTTTATAAAGCCAAAGAGACTGGCCGTAACGGGGTTTGCACTGATATTTTAGCGCTGGCTTAAGTCTTATAGCGGCTAATACATTTGTTCAAAGTCAGGAATACTGTTTTCCCAAATCGGTCTTTCTTTACCAATATATTCGCGTACGGCATCAAAAAATAACCGGGTTCTTACCGGTAAATCACGATGTGGGTATACCGCATACATGGCACTGTGCTCCATTAATTTAAGATCCGTCAATAAAGGCACCAGTTGTCCATCAATCACTTCTTTATCTAATATAAACGCGGGGGCTAAAACGTAAGTGGTTCCAGAGAGTGTTTTCATTAATAGTGCTTCAGCATCATTGGCTCTAAATACACTTTTAATTTTTTGTTCACATTGTTCACCAAGGTGGTTGTAGTAACTTACTCCCTCAACTCGCAGGGAACTGCTTGCGTAACTAGCAGCAGGTAATTGTGCTAAATCGGTTATGTTTTTCGGCATTCCATAGGTTTCAATAAATGCAGGTGAAGCTAAAAGTAATAAACGATTACGCGCAATCTTTCGAGCAATTAAAGAGGAGTCCTTTGGCTCACCCACTCTAAATGCCAAATCAAATCCTTCAGAGACAATATCCACAAGCCGATCATCTAAACGCAACTCTACTTCAACTTGCGGAAAACGCTTTTGAAAATCGTTAATAACAGGCTGTAAATAACGCCGACCGATTAAAGTAGATGAGGTGATTTTTAATACGCCACGAGGTTCTAAGTGATAATTCTCTGCCATACGCAGGGTATCGCCGAGTAGGCTTCGCAGCTCGTCCGCTTTTTTTATCATTTCAGCACCTGCTGCGGTGAGTGAAAACGAACGAGTGGTTCGATTTAATAGCCTCACCCCTAGCTCATCTTCTAAACGACTAATTTGTTTAGAGATCACGGAACGATCAATGTTGCGTATTTCAGCAGCTTTAGCAAATGATCCCTGCTCAACCACTTCAAGCAGCATTAAGAGTCGGCTCGTTGTATCCATTATTGCACCATAGTGTCACTTTGATGCCATTTTGGCACTAATGAATTTAAAAATCTATTGTTTTTGTCAACAAGCATGTTCCGTATTATGTATCACCTAATTAACAGGAGCGTCGTTATGAACAAACACTTAGTTGCTACAGCCTTATCTGTTGCATTAATTACTCTAACTGGTTGTGCTGAGGAAAGTACAGCACAGTCAGCACCCGCACAACAATACCAAGCTATTGATGTAGCCCAAGTCCTGGTTAAGCCTGTGCAAAGTTGGCATACCTATACAACGCGCTTAGAGTCACCGCAAAAAGTGGCATTAATGCCGCGCGTATCAGGCATTATTGAGCAAATTGAATTTAAAGAAGGGGATGCTGTAAAACAAGGAGATGTGTTATTTCGCCTTGATGATCGTTCATTTAGAGCCACGGTAGCTAGTTTACAAGCTCAGGTTAAAAGTGCACAAGCGGCTCTTGAACAAGCAAAAAGCGAAGCATCACGTGCAGTGCGTCTAACTGAGCGTAAAGCAATTTCTACTGAGCAAGCGCAAGCACGTACCTCAACGTTACGTCAGCGTGAAGCACAACTTGCCGCACTAAAAGCGCAGCTTAAAGCCGCTGAGCTTGATTTAGAGTTTACCTCTGTGGTTTCACCTATTGATGGAATTATCTCTCGCGCAAACATCACTAAAGGTAACAACGTACTTGCCGGGCAAAGTGTACTCACTTCAATTGTTTCTAATGACAAAATGTATGCTTACTTTGATGTCGATGAACGTACTTGGAACAATGCATTCGATGAAGTCACTGCAGCGACTAAACAACCTGTTGTTATGCAAAAAGTAGGGCAGAGTGATTTTAATTACAATGGTCACATCAACTTTATAGACAATCAAATTAATGCATCTACTGGCACATTACGTGTTCGAGCTGTATTTGAAGATCGTAGTAACGAGTTACGCTCAGGCTCTTTTGCACGAATTAAATTGGCTGCCAATGCAATACGCGAAACCGTCATTATTCCAGATAGAGCCATTGGTACTGACTTAAAAAACCGCTTTGTGCTAACTGTAGGCGAAAATAATGTACTGCAATATAAATTAGTTACTGTAGGTGAGCGCTATGGCGCATTACGTGCCATTACCTCTGGGCTTGAACAGGGTGATGTGATTGCCGTAAATGGCCCTGCTCGCGTAGGCCCTGGCATGCCAATATCACCTAATAAAGTGACAATTAATACCCAAGGTGTGGCATTTACACTCTCTGCTAACCCTGCCGATTTAGTTGCTAAGCAATAAGGTTATTAAATGAAATTTTCACACTTTTTTATCCAGCGACCGATTTTTGCGGCTATGCTGTCGCTGATTATTTTGATTGCGGGTGGCATTTCTTTATTTCAGTTGCCAGTTAGTGAATACCCAGAAGTTGTGCCACCCACAGTGGTTGTAACAGCCAGTTACCCGGGCGCAAACCCAACGGTTATTGCACAAACTGTGGCAACGCCGCTTGAGCAAGAAATAAACGGCACTGAAAACATGCTATACATGTTTTCACAAGCAACCAGTGACGGGCGCATGACCTTAACGGTAACATTTGCCTTAGGGACGGATTTAGACCGTGCTCAAGTACAAGTGCAAAACCGAGTAAATAGTGCATTACCGCGCCTACCACAAGAGGTGCAGCGTTTAGGGGTAGTAGCTGAAAAGTCATCACCCGATTTAACCATGGTGGTGCATTTATATTCACCCCAGAACAGCCATGATACGGCGTATTTATCAAATTATGCCGATTTAAACATTAAAGATGAAATAGCACGTTTACCTGGCGTGGGTGATATTCAGTTATTTGGTGGTGGTAAATATGCTATGCGTGTGTGGTTAAATCCAGATGCATTAGCAGCACGTGAGCTTACAGCAACCGATGTTGTGGCTGCTTTGCGCTCTCAAAATCAGCAAGTTGCAGCGGGTAGCTTAGGTGCTCAACCAATCTCTAACGATAGCCAATTTCAAATTTTATTAAACGTGAAAGGCCGCCTAAATAGCATTGAAGAATTTAAGCAGGTTATTATTAAAGTAGGTGAGCAAGGGCAACTTACGCGTTTGTCAGATGTGGCGCGTGTTGACTTAGGTCAAGACTCATACTCACTGCGTGCTGAACTTGATAATCAACCCGCATTGGCAATGCCCATATTTCAACGCCCAGGGTCAAATGCCATTGAGCTTTCAGATCAGGTGCGTGAAACCATGGCACGTTTATCGAAAGATTTTCCTGAAGGGGTTGAATACGACATTGTTTATGATCCAACGGTATTTGTTCGTGGTTCAATTGATGCGGTAATAGCCACTTTGCTTGAAGCAATCGCATTGGTTGTTATTGTAGTTATTGTATTTTTACAAACGTGGCGCGCGTCAATTATTCCGCTTATAGCTGTGCCAGTTTCACTCATTGGTACCTTTGCTGTAATGCAGTGGCTTGGTGTTTCTATTAATACCTTATCGCTATTTGGTTTAGTACTGGCTATAGGTATTGTGGTTGATGATGCGATTGTAGTTGTAGAAAATGTTGAGCGAAATATAGAAAACGGTTTATCGCCGCTTGAAGCAACACGTGTTGCAATGACAGAGGTAACCGGCCCAATTATTGCGATTGCATTGGTTTTGTGTGCGGTATTTATTCCAACCGCCTTCATTACAGGACTTTCAGGGCAGTTTTATAAACAATTTGCTTTAACCATTACTATTTCAACGGTTATTTCAGCGTTTAACTCACTGACATTGTCACCGGCGCTAGCAGCCTTATTGTTAAAATCGCACGACGCAAAGCCTGATGCGTTTACCCGCTTATTAGATAAGTTATTTGGTCGCTGGTTATTCAAGCCATTTAACCGACTGTTTAATCGTGGTGCAACTGGGTATGAAAAACTAGTACAAAAACTTATTCGTATGAGCGTGGTGGTTATGGTTGCCTATGTTGCTTTAGTTGGCGGCACGATTAAGTTGTTTGACGCGGTACCTGGTGGCTTTATTCCACAGCAAGATAAGCAATATTTAGTTGCCATTGCGCAGCTACCAGATGCAGCAAGCTTAGACAGAACCGAAGCGGTAGTAAAACAAATGCAGCAAATAGCGCTAGAGGTTCCTGGGGTTGCAAACACCGTGGCGTTTCCTGGCCTATCTGTAAATGGGTTTACTAATAGCCCTAACAGCGGCATTGTGTTTACACCACTGGCGCCTTTTGCAGAGCGAACCGATCCGAGTATGTCAGCATCGGCCATTGCTGCGCAGTTAAACCAACGTTTTGCGGCAATTGATGAAGCGTTTGTTGCTGTATTTCCGCCACCGCCAATTCAAGGCTTAGGCACCACCGGTGGTTTTAAACTGCAAATTGAGGATAGAGCTAACAAAGGCTTTGAAGCATTATTTAATAGCTTGCAATCAGTGATTGCGGCGGCGCAAAAAGATCCGGCGTTAATGGGGCTGTATTCAAGCTTTAGAATTCAAGTACCGCAAATGGATATTGATATTGACCGCGAACAAGCACTTATCCAAGGTATTGCGCTTGATGAAGTATTTAACTCATTACAGATATATTTAGGCTCAGTGTATGTAAACGACTTTAATATGTTTGGTCGTACTTACCAAGTTAATGCCCAAGCAGATGCTGAATTTAGGGTGGACCCAGAGCAAATACTAAACCTAAAAGTACGTAATCGTGCAGGTAACATGGTGCCACTAGGCTCAGTGCTTACGGTAACGCCAACTATAGGCCCAGATCGTGTTATGCACTACAACGGTTACCCAAGTGCTGAACTTAACGGCAGCCCAGCACCAGGTTACAGCTCAGACCAAGCGCAAACAGCGATTGAAGCTGTACTGGCGAAAACGCTACCTACAGGTATAGAATATGAGTGGACTGAGGTAACGTATCAGCAAGTACTTGCCGGTAATACTATGGTGTACGTGTTTCCACTGGTGGTATTGCTTGTGTTTATGGTATTGGCAGCACAGTATGAAAGCCTACGGTTACCACTGGCCATTATTTTAATTGTACCTATGACTATTTTCTCAGCGTTATTAGGGGTGTGGTTGGTAGGCTCAGACAACAATATATTTACCCAAATAGCATTAATTGTATTGGTGGCACTGGCCTCTAAAAACGCCATTTTAATGGTGGAATTTGCCAAAGATAAACACGATACCGGATTATCGCACCTTGAGGCTATGTTGGCAGCGTGTCGTATGCGTTTACGTCCTATTTTAATGACCTCAATTGCCTTTACTGCGGGTGTTATACCGTTAGTGTTGGCAACCGGTGCCGGTGCTGAAATGCGTCATGCAATGGGTAACGCAGTATTCTCAGGTATGATTGGCGTGACTGTATTTGGGTTATTATTTACGCCAGTGTTTTATATGCTGGTGGTAAAAAAGCAGCGCGCTGAGGAGTCTTTAAATGACTAAATTACATTTAAATCAATTTAAGATGCCGGCATTTTTAGGCTCTGTGTTAGCAATTGCAGTGTTATCTGGCTGTGCGAGCAAAATAGATACAGCAGTTGAGCAACAACAAGTAAACAAGTTTGTTGCCCAAGCAATATCGGCTGATCAGTATGTTGGTGAAGATGAGCAAAATTGGTGGCACAAGCTCGGCTCAGCGCAATTAAACCAGCTTGTTAGCAATGCTTTGGCTAATAACTACGACTTACAAACGAGTCAGCTGGTGCTCAAAAGTGCGTTGGCACGTATTGGCGAACAACAAGCACAATACTTACCGCAAGGCGGTGTTGCGGTTGGAGCTAAGCGAAGTGGATTAGGCGATACCAATAGCCGACAATCAAGTGCGAATGTAGCACTTGATTGGCAGCTCGATTTATTTGGCCGAATTACTGCACTCGTTGATGCCGCAAATTCACAAGCTATGAGCCAAGCCGAGCAAGTTAGGTTATTACAAATTGAAGTTGTGTCATCTGTGGTTAAAGGGTTTGCTAGCTATCAGGGTAACCTGCAAAAGCAACAAATTATTGAAATGCAAATAGAAGCACTTGAACAAAGCATTCAAGTGCTGCAGGCACAAGTAGATGAAGGTGTGGCAAATGAGCTTGATTTAAACCGCACCATGGCGCAACTTAGGCAGCAACAAGCGCTTATTCCAGCGATTGAATATGCTAAGTTTCGTGACTTATCTACGCTAGCAGTATTAAGTGCACAACCAACGCAATCACTGAGTATTGATGATGAACGCGCTATATTGAGCAAGGCATTTCAAGTGTCATTAGCAAAGCCTAATCAAGCGATTGCACTTAGACCCGATATTAGCCGAGCATTATATGACTTTAGCCAAGCAAATAGTTTAAGTGTGGCAGCCAGCAAAGCTTTATTGCCAGATATCAGCTTAAGTGGTTTTGCAGGCGTGCTAAGTTTAGGCAGTAATGGTTTTAGCGATACTCAGCAACAGTGGCAAGTTGCGCCGCAAGTACAATGGTCTTTATTAAGTTATCCTGCGTTGTTGGCTCAGCGTTATGCGCAGCAGTTTTTAAGTCAAGCTGCTTATACTGACTATCAACAAGTGGTTTTAAAAGCCATTAACGAGGGTGAACTTTCATTGCAATACTTGGTCAATCAAGCACAGCAATCGCGTTTTGCTGAGCAGCGGTATCAGTTTGCTAATAATGCATTTTTACAAGCACAAGCAATGTATGAAGAAGGGCAAATTCCTTACTTAGAGTTGTTAGATGCACGTCAGGATGTTTTAATAGCACAAGAAAATGCTGTTGATTCAACTATTTCATCGTTACTGGCTAAGGTAAATGCTTACCAGTCATTTAATGGACGATGGAGTTACGCGTTAAGTAATACTAACTAGTAGAGTTTTTGATGCCTAATACTGTAGTTACAAACCCAGATACTATTCCTTCATCTATGCAGGCTATTGCCTTAATAGAGCCTAATGAGGATATTCACTTAACGGATATTCAATTACCTGTGCCTCAATGCACAGGTAATGAGCTGTTAGTAAAAGTGGAGTATGTTGGTTTAAATCCGGTGGATGCGCAATTTGCTAAATCTGGCTTTTGTTTATGGCAGTATCCGCATGTTTTAGGCTTGGATGCAGTGGGTGTAGTGGTTAAAGCGGGTAAAGGCGTATTTCCTGGCGTGGGTGAGCGTGTAATGTGGCACGCCAGTATTGGTGAGCAAGGGATATTGAGCGAATACGCAAAAGTGCCTAATTATGCAGTGTCTATCATTCCGCAGCAATTAGCCAGTGATAAGGCTGCTACTTTGCCCTGCGCCGGAATGGCAGCGCTTATCAGCTTAGATAAATTAGCCGTAACTGAAGGCGATACCCTCTTTGTTGAAGGCGGGGCTGGTGCTGTAGGTCAATTTGCTATTCAATTTGCAAAGCAGCGTGGTGCCGATGTATTTACAACCGCCTCCAAGCGTAACCACAAATTGGTTAAGCAGCTAGGGGCTGATGTAGTCTTTGATTACAATGACAAAGCCTTATGTGACAAAATTCGCCGAGAGCTTGGCCCACAAGGATTTGATGCCGTTATTGATATTATGGGTGGGGAATCGACCATTCAAAATATCGAGCTAATGCGTTTTTGTGGTCGTATTGCTTGTTTAAATCCACTACCTAATTTTGAACAGCAGCTAATGTACCGTAGAGCACCCAATATTAGTATTGTATCCTTAGGTGGCGCGTGGTTAGCCAATAGCCTATGCGCGCAGCAGCGCATGAGTTTTATGGGTAATTTGTTGCTTGAAACGGTCTCTAATGGCGAAATAATTCCTCCAGAAGTATTAGCTGTTGATTTTAACGCAAAGGCTGTTTCTAGCGCATTAAACAACCAGTTAGCAGGTGGTTTTACAGGTAAACAAGTGGTTAAAATAAGCTAGGTTTACTCACATTCCCATATTTAAAAAGCGCAGCCTAATTTTAGGCTGCGCTTTTTTGTTTCTACTTTATTACCAAATCCGTATTTGCGGCGCCAACAACCAGAATTATTAAATTTTTAACAAAAAAATAATAATTCAGCGTACATGTGTAAGCCTTTTTATTTCAACAGTTTACGTTCAGGTAAAGAAAATAAATTGAAAAAACTGTTAATTAATTGAATAGAGTAATTGATCTAAACCGATTTTTATGACGTAATGTAGGTATTATTTATCTGGTCGGATGAGTTCGTTATGAGTTTACGTACAAAATTAAAAAAAGTATTACCAAGTATTTCAGTTACTGAGCAAGAAGCGCTAGACGCTGGCGATGTATGGCTAGAAGGGTCTATCTACCAAGGTAAACCAGATTTTAGCGCGCTACGCGATGTACCTGCGGCAAAATTAACCGCAGACGAACAAGCGTTTCTAGACGGTCCAGTACAAGAACTACTAGGCATGATTGATGATTCAGTCATTCAAAATGGTATTCATTTACCAAACGACATTTTAGAGTTTTTGAAAAAAGAGCGTTTCTTCTCGCTGATCATCCCTAAATCGTTTGGCGGTTTAGAGTTCAGCCCATACGCTAACTCAACAATTGTAGGTACTATTGCGACTAAGAGTTCAGCGGTTGCGGTAACTGTAATGGTACCAAACTCGTTAGGCCCAGGTGAGTTACTACTTCACTTTGGTACAGAGGAGCAACAGGCACATTACTTACCACGTTTAGCAAATGGTACAGACATTCCATGTTTTGCATTAACCAGCCCAGAAGCAGGTTCTGATGCAGGCGGTATTCCTGATGTAGGTACTGTTACTAAAGGCATGTACAACGGCGAAGAAGTACTTGGCCTAGAAATTACATGGGACAAGCGCTACATTACACTCGCGCCAATTGCTACTGTACTTGGTTTAGCGTTTAAAGTAGTTGATCCAGATGGTCTACTAGGTGGCAAAGAAAACCTAGGTATTACTTGTGCACTTATTCCAAAAGAGCACCCTGGTGTAGAACTTGGTAACCGTCATGATCCTATGGGTATCCGTTTTTACAACGGTACTACACGTGGTAACAAGGTATTTGTACCAATGGACTTTATTATCGGTGGTCAGAAAAACATCGGTCGCGGTTGGCAAATGCTAGTTAGCTGTTTAGGCGCAGGTCGTGGTATTTCATTACCAGCATTGGGTGTAAGTACAGCACAAGTTGCATTTAAATCAGCTTCTGAGTACGCAGCAGTGCGTGAACAGTTTGGTTTATCAATTGGTCAATTTGAAGGTATTCAAGAAAAGTTAGCTGATATTGCAGGTAAAACATACCTACAAGAAGCAATGCGAGTACTCACAACTGAAGGTTTAGGCATGGGCTTAAAGCCATCGGTAGTGACTGCAATCGCTAAATACCATATGACAGAGCTTGGCCGTGATGTGCTTGACTCAGCAATGGATATTCAAGCGGGTAAAGCAATTCAGAACGGTCCTCAAAATACGCTTGCTAGTGGTTATGTGGCGCAGCCAATTGCCATTACGGTAGAGGGCGCGAACATTCTTACTCGTAACCTGATGATCTTTGGTCAAGGTGTTATGCGTTGTCACCCATACTTACAATCTATGGTTGAGTCTATCCACAGCGATGACAAAAACGCAGATGCAGAATTTAACGGTATTTTACGTAAAACGGTTGGTTACAGCACAGCAAATAGCTTACGTGCATTCCGCTTAGGTGTACTACCATTCACAGCTGGCGCAAACTCTGCGTTACCAGAAGTACGTGACTACGAAAAAGCAGTACATAAATTATCAGCTAAATTAGCTGTATATGCTGACTTCTCGTTACTAGTACTTGGCGGTAAATTAAAGCAAGCTGAAATGCTTTCAGCACGTTTAGGCGATGTAATGAGCTTCTTGTATGCAGCTATGGCATCTATTAAGTATTACGAGCAAAAAGTAGCAAGCAGCGAGCGTGAGCAAGCGGCTCCATACTTCCATTATGCGACTCGTTTTGCACTACAAAGTGCAGAAGAAGCATTGCACAAGTTCTTAGACAACTTCCCTGCAAGTGGTACTCGTAAGTTCATTCGTTTCATTACTATGAACTACTCAACTAAAATGCCAAAAATTAGCGATGATTTAATTCGTGAATTAGCAAAACAAGCTCAGCTTGATACGGCATTTAAAGCGCA
This sequence comes from Pseudoalteromonas sp. KJ63-1, assembly GCF_055808145.1. The sequence goes on from NZ_JBVVRL010000002.1 coordinate 725,283, forward strand.
AATCACACATTTAGTTAAGCCAATTGAAGGTGATGGTCATCACATCAATGAGCAAGCTTACAAAGCTAAAATGGCGTCACTTGAGCTATTAGCTAAAGTGAAAAAAGCGCTACGTGCTAAAACCTTTAAGCCGGGTACGCGTTTTTCAATCACGCTTGAAAATGCACTTGCTGCAAAAGTAATTAACGACGCTGAATTTGTTCAGTTAAGTGATTACAACAAAAAGCGTGAAAAAGCGATTCGTGTTGATGAGTTCGACTTCGATATGAACATCCTAGACGACAACGCACAGCCAGTTAATCCGCTTAAAAGCGTGGTTAACCAATAAAATTCAATAATGCAAAGCGCCTGCAGTTTAGGCGCTTTTATTGATACAAAATTAGTGTGGAGTCCTGCTTGAGTAACATCAAGCGGGGCTTTTTTATGGGTGTGATTTAAGCTCATAACTAATTACGACTAATTTGATGGTACAGAACATTATTAAACGTTGTTTTAGTGTGTTTTAACAATGGGTGGTAAATAACCTACGTAATTACTTGTTTACATTAGAGTTGTTTAGTGGAATTATTAAGCGTATGTAATATACGCCGTTTTGAAGGTTATAACCCCCAAAGTGGTGTTTAATAAGCTGTTATGTTTTAGGGAAAAATTATGATTTATACGACAACGGAAACTGTTCCTGGCAAGGAAATCGAAGCTGTATTGGGCATAGTTAATGGCAACATGGTTCAGTCTAAACATGTTGGTCGAGATATCATGGCTGGTTTAAAAGGAATAGTGGGCGGCGAACTCAAAGGCTATACCGAGATGTTGATGGAAGCTCGAAATGTAGCGTTAGAACGATTAATAGAAGATGCAAAAAAGTTAAATGCCGATGCAATAGTAGGAATACGATTTACAACTAGCTCAGTTACTGATGGGGCATCAGAAATATTAGTGTTTGGTACAGCCGTTAAACTTCGAACATAACAAACAATTTAAGCAGATTCGCAACACGTGGCATTTTTGGTGTTTTCTTCCAAAGCCAAGAAATGAGGACGCTTTCCTCTTTTCTGCACTGTATTAAAAGAACAGCCTGACTAAAAGTTTAAAGTTAGCAATGTGTTAACTTATTTGTTAAAAAGAAATTAATAAATATATTAGTGGGGCGCTGGCAGAGATATGCGCGATGAGCACACTATAAAATTGTTATGCGCAAATGGAGTCTGCATGAGTAAAATAATCAAACTATCAGCATTAGTGCTGATCATATTTATTGCTTTATGGCAGCTGAGTAAGAATGAAAAATTTCAATTTTTTGGTAACCTTATAGATCGAGTAGAAACAACTGAAAAAGTAGTCGCATTAACTTTTGATGATGGTCCGACTAGACTTAAAACAAAAGAAATTCTCCAAATCCTAGATGAATCAGAAATTAAAGCTACATTTTACCTAGTCGGCAAAGCTATAGAAGAAAACATTCAAGAAACAAAAAATATCATTGATAAAGGTCATGAAGTTGGAAACCATTCATATACTCATCAACGTATGGTTTTGAAAAGTTATAACTTTGTTGCAGATGAGCTAGAAAAAACTAATGAGTTAATTACAGAGGCAGGTTATAAAGGTGAAATACATTTTAGACCACCTTATGGTAAAAAATTGTTTTCGCTACCTTATTATCTAAATAATAATAATATAACTACCGTTACGTGGGATGTGGAGCCTGAAACTTATTTAGATAAAAATGCTAGTGCAAGTGATATATCCGATTACGTTGTCCAAAATACTAAGCCAGGGTCAATTATTCTTTTACATGTAATGTTTAAATCTAGAGGTAATTCAATGGCTGCGGTACCTTTAATTGTTCAGCAGTTAAAAGATAAAGGTTATCGCTTTGTTACAGTATCTGAATTAATAGGCAGTAGCGCATAACACATATGAGCCTTAACTCTGTCAATAGGCATTAGTGTTCTTTTTGACCGTTTTTATAAATTGACGGTCAATTCTAAACCAATAAACAAATTCGTTTACTTCGTCTGTCGATACGGCTGTTAAGCAAGTAGCTTACGGCAAACACATATAGAGGCTCTCTTATTGCGATCTCATCGCAGCCAGGTTTTTCCCATATCCTTTTGGGGTTGCTGGGGCACTAGACATTCATCGGTTAACCTCATCATGGCACTATTCAAGGCGGCTGGTTGCATCATTATGATCCAGTTAGTTTCAGGCTCAAGTCAGGTGTAAGCGACTTTGTTTATTGTATTAATGCACGCGTACTGAGCGTCTAATCAAGACAAGTGGCTTCGGTCTGTAGGCATATAATTAGGTTAAACCTTTTTGGTTATTAACTCACCCAATTGATTGATGCTCAGCCTTATATCCAGTTAGATGTTCAGCTCACTCAGTACCGTGACTAACTCTTTAAGAATTTTGCTTCATCGAATACCGTCTCTTTTTTAAGCATATAATAAACACAGCGACCAAGCTTATGCGCAAGCGCTGACAGTGCTTTGGCTTTGCTCATTCGTTTTTGTAGTTTTTCGAGGTATTTGTTGGCGTTATGATTGTGACGCAGCAGCAATACAGCGGCTTCGGAGAACGCCCATTTTAGATGTGCATTGCCAATTTTGTTACCTTGGGTGCCATAGGTTTTGCCGGCAGACTCTGCTTTACATTTGACTAACCGACTATATGAAGCGAACTTTTGTACGCTTGAAAAACGATTGATGTCACCAATTTCATAGATAATGGTAAGTGCGAGAATGCGGCCTATACCACTAATTGTTTGCAAGATATTAAGGTGGACAGGGTTGTGTTGCTTGGCCATTTGTTCAATATAATGCTCTAAAGGCTTAAGCTCATTGTGATAGCAATCGAGTATGGCCATATTTAAATTAATAGATCGTTGCACAACGGGGTCAGGGAAGTAATAGCGCATCTTTTCTCTGTCGCAGACGTTCTTTAAATTCACGTTGTGGGCAGGTAAATTGTACTGGCTGGCGGTATTGGCGACATGGGCTTTTAAATCAGCCCCGTGGCGAACAATTTTAGTTCTTCGGCGTAATAAGTCGCGCGTAGCACGCATATCTTTGTCATACACATAAGCAAGTGGGAAGTTTCCCCCTCGGATGAGTTTGGCAATTTTATATGAATCTATTTTATCGTTTTTGGCTTTACCGCCATGAATCGCCTTCATATATAACGCATGACCGAGAATAAAGTCGATAGTGTGTTCTTTACAAAAGTCAGCGACCCAATACCAGCAATGCATGCATTCTACGCCAACCACAATGTCACCGGTATACGGTTTAAGTAGTTTTAGTAGTGCTTCTGGGTCATCTTTAATTTTCTTGTGAACAAGGATAAGTCCTGTATTATCAATGATACAGACGTAAAGTAATCGCGCGTGTAAATCGATTCCACAATAATATGGATGCATGTTATTGTAAAAGTTCATTGAGCTTTCTCCTGTAAGGTTGGTTGCCTTTTCAGCGTAGCGAATAATCGCGATGCTGGGGAGGAGGCTCAATGAGTATCAAGCAATCAGGCAGGGACAAATGCTCGTTGGCCAAACAACGGCCAAAACGCTCCCATGAGCACCTGTTGTAAGGTGTTATATGAAATTAGGAGAGAACTTATGTTGAGAAGGATGTCTTGGATATTGCTGGTTTTTACATTTTGTGCCCATTCGGGTGAAGAGGTACTTTCCATTGATAGAGTTGTACCTAATAGTTTTGATTTGGCCTTTCCAAACGAATCAAACATTCAGCCAGAGCAGAGTGATTTTAGTGTAAATAACTTTGTATTAATGAGTAACGATTCTGGTGAGCGTTGGGCGGTAGTAACTTTGACCAATATGACATCAGGTCGACGAAGTCTAACTAATAAACACCTAATGGCTATCGTTGCAGACGGGCAGCGAATTGCGCCATTGGAGTTTTTACAATCATTCAAAGCAGATGAGACACTATCGTTAACCATCAACTTTGGTGAAAGTAAGTTTCCTTTGCTATCAATCTATTCAAGGTCTGGCAAATAACAAGCCCATCAATGCACTCGCAAGCTCGTTGGAACATCAAAACTACGCAGTGATTGAGTTTAGTGCTTCGCCAAGTTTAACCAAATCGCCGTTACGTTTTTGCCCTGTATACGGGCTTATTTGCACAAGGTGACAAAGTGAATATCAGACATATTTTATTACTCGTTATCATCTTATTTATATCTGGTTGTACTACGTCAGGCCAGCTTTATTATATTGATACTAAAGGGAATGAGAAACTTGGTTGTGATGTAGAATTTGTAGGTATGCCAAGTGTTGATAAATTTGCTGTTGAATATGCCTTAAGCCTTTGCGCTAAAAGCATTGTTAAAAAAGGCGGCGTGATCCAGGAAGAACACCTTTTAATGGTTGATACAGCCATTCCCTTAGCCCCATGTGAAAAGGCTTGGACTCACGAATTAGCTAAGCAACAATATCAGGCTACAAAGTTAACTAAGAAAGAGTATGGCTATATTGTTGCAAATATAGATTTGGGTTTAGCAACGGTCAACAACTGCACATAACAGGCGCTTTAAGCACTAAAAACAAAAGCACACACCTATCTCAAATTATGTACTTTCAATGCTTTAAGGCAGTATAAACAGCAAGCAGCGTGTTATACCGCAGATAAGCGAGAACACATCGACAATATCCACCTTTCTTTGCTAGAGCGAGTCAATTTTAGTTTTAGAATGATTATTTAGTTATTTAGTTATTTAGTTATTTAGTTATTTAGTTATTTAGTTATTTAGTTATTTAGTTATTTAGTTATTTAGTTATTTAGTTATTTAGAGCTGAAACTAGAGCATATATAGCGATAAGAAGCTAGTTACAGAGCTTAATAGTAAATTTTGTGACACAGATTCAATAGATAGTTAAGGTGGTTGTCTCTATATGTTCCTATTACAAACTAATTATGGCTCTGGCTTTGAATTAAGCTAACCCACGAAAAGCGGTGGCTAACACCGTTTGGGAGTTAGAATGCCTAGCTGTTCTTATTTGTAATAGTCTGTAATATTTATTTTCCGCTTCTTTCCTAAACTTTATTTGTACATTTTGTACTTAATTTTGATTAATGTGAGGAAAAGAAAATGGCGGATATTAATATAAGTGAAAATGACGGACTTTTTTCTATAACGCTAGATATTTGGGAGTGGACTGGCTTGACAGTTAATGGTGATCAAGTAAACCCAATTAAACGAGGCAATATACAGTACCAATATAACCAAGAGAGTTCAGGGCCTATTCACTTTGTTGCAACTGCGAATCAATATATTGTACTTGTGAATCCTGCAAATATTCTATACATGAAAAGCTCTGATGAAAATAAAACGTATATGTGTGTGATAAGCTATCAAGAAACGGAAAATCCAAGAGTTGTATCTTTGCACGGTGTCATACATACCCTTAATTATGTGGTTCCTGACGCAAAAAATAGTCCTCTCGGGTTTAGTCAGGGGAGAATGAGTGGTACTTTTCAAATTACATCGTAGCTAATGTATATAACCTTAACTCTGTCAATAGACTCCAGTACCCTTTTTGACCGTTTTTATACAGGAACGGTCAATTCTAAATCAACAAATAAGTTCGTTTATTTTGTCTGTTAAGTAAGTAGCTTACGGCAAACACAAATGGTGTACGTCACGCAGTAATCTTTTATTGCGATCTCACCGCAGTTAGACTCCTACCATATCCCCTCGGAAGGACCGGGGTACTAGACATTCATCGGTTAATCTAATCATGGCACTATTCAAGGCAGTTGGTTTTATTATTCTGATCTAGCTAGATTAAGGTGCAAGACGCTAAACTAAACATGACACCATCTTTAATTTTGTACTTTTAATTGTTTCAAATTATGTTTTAGGCTGTATGAATAATGCATAGGCTTTGCCATAGCAATTGCAAAAAAAACGACAGGTTAGTTTGGTTATTAACACTGTATTTCATGTTGTGCGCGAAGAGCTTTGTTTTAAGACCTTTTATTTAAAACACCGTCTAATGTTAAACTAACTAAAATTTAGCAACCTAATTTGGCTATGTCTTTTTATCTTCCGTTACTTACCCCGCATTTTGAGCGTATAGCCATTGGCGAAACCCTAACCTCGCTTTGGAGTGGCTGTGGTCAAATTGTGAAGTGCCAACTTGATGAGCAAGCCTGTGTGATTAAAGCGATTAAAGTACCCGATCACATTAATCATCCTAAAATTATACAAAGCAATTTTGCGCTTAACAGGAAGCGTGACTCTTACCACGTTGAATATACGTTCTATCAGCAATTTAGCCATAAATTGCCCAAGCAAGCGGCAGCTATTGAATGCATTAAAGCAATCAACAAAGGCGATGAGTTTGCCTTGGTGTTTAAAGATTTTTCAAAGCTCGGGTACAGCCAAGCATCTACCGAGAATATAAAAGCCATATTAAAGTGGTTGGCACATTTTCATGCCTTTCATTTAAATGCCTTTCATTTAAATACAAAGTTTGATGGTTTATGGCCGCAAGGAAGCTATTGGCATTTGGGTACACGCCCAGATGAATTTAATAACTTACCTGAAAAGTCCGATATTAAACAGGCTGCATCACTTTTAAACAGCGCGTTAAAGCAATGTGATTATCAAACCTTGATTCATGGCGATGCCAAGCTAGCTAACTTTGCAGCAAATAGCCAAGGACATATTCTTGGTTACGATTTTCAGTATGCGGGTGAGGGCGTTGGGGTGGTCGATGTAATGTATTTTATGACCAGTTGTATGGATGATTGCGAGCTTCACAAACACGCACAGAGCTACCTCGACTATTACTTTAGCCAATTAAAGCAAGCACTAGGCGACTATCAACCGCACATTAATGCTGATGATGTTATTACACAATGGGCTAAATTATGGCCAGTGGCTTGGGCAGACTTTTATCGTTTTTTACTTGGGTGGAGCCCCGAGCACAAAAAAGTTAACAGCTACATGCACGCTCAGGTAAATAATTGGTTAGCGAGTAACAACTCATAAACACAAAAATCTCTATAGTTGTGGCTAAATTAAATATTTTGGCACGAACTATGAAATCAGGGCTAAAATTAACAGTCAAACGACCTGTTTTAATATAAAATATGTCAAATTTTTTATCACTAGGTTTATTACTATGGCTATTCACGTTATTTCTCATCCCCTTGTTCAACATAAGTTAGGTTTAATGCGCGCGCATGGAATTAGCACGAAAAGTTTTCGCGAGTTGTGTTCAGAAGTGGGCACATTATTAACTTACGAAGCCACTAAAAACCTAGAATTAGAAGATAACGAAATTACAGGCTGGGACGGTAATAAACTTAAAGTTGAGCACATTAAGGGTAAAAAAATTACCGTGGTGCCAATTTTACGTGCAGGCCTTGGTATGATGGACGGCGTAATGTCGTTACTTCCAGCGGCTAAAGTGAGTGTAGTGGGTTTAGAGCGTAACGAAGAAACGCTTGAGCCAGTCCCCTACTTTGAAAAACTAGTGGGTAATATTGATGAGCGTTTAAGCTTAGTGATTGACCCAATGCTGGCTACTGGTGGTTCTATGATCGCCACCATTGATATGCTTAAAAAGGCGGGCTGTAAAGAAATTAAAGTAATTGTACTGGTTGCTGCACCTGAGGGCGTTGAAAAAACATTAGCCGCTCACCCTGATATTGAGATTTTTACTGCCTCAGTTGATAGCCATTTAAATGAAAAAGGTTACATCATCCCAGGGCTTGGCGATGCAGGTGACAAAATTTTCGGTACGGTTTACTAAGGTTTAACAGTGCAAAATAACTCTATATTTTCTATAAAAACTATTTTAACCGGTGCCCAAATGCTGTTTGTTGCATTTGGTGCGTTGGTATTAGTGCCTATCTTAACCGGCCTAGATCCTAGCGTAGCCTTGTTTACCGCTGGTTTAGGTACTTTGTTGTTTCAATTTGTGACTAAAGGCCAAGTGCCTATTTTTTTAGCCTCGTCATTTGCGTTTATTGCACCCATTATTGCCTCAGTGCAAATGTGGGGCATACCCGCCACTATGGGTGGTTTAATGGCGGCAGGCTTTACTTATATGCTATTAAGTTTATTAGTGAAGTTTAAAGGCACAAAAATCTTACATAAAATTTTGCCGCCAATTGTGGTAGGCCCAGTCATTATGGTGATTGGTCTAGCGCTTGCGCCAGCAGCGGTTAATATGGCGATGGGGAAAAGTGGCGATGGTGGCACACAAATTATTGCTTACGACAGCGCTATTATTATCTCTATGTTCTCGTTGCTCGTGACTTTAGTGTTTGCCGTGTGGGGTAAGGGGGTATTTAAATTAATACCTATTTTAGCCGGTGTTGTTGCCGGTTACACGCTTTCGTTATTTATGGGTATAGTGCAGTTTGAAGCCGTAAGTAATGCACAGTGGTTAGCTGTGCCAAACTTTGTGTTGCCAGAGTTTAAATGGCAAGCCATATTATTTATGGTGCCGGTGGCAATTGCGCCCGCTATTGAACACATTGGCGATATGATGGCAATTAGCCAAGTTACAAAAAAAGACTATTTGAAAAAACCAGGATTACATCGTACTTTATTTGGTGATGGTTTAGCCACGTCTGCTGCGTCATTATTTGGCGGCCCACCTAATACCACCTACTCAGAGGTAACTGGTGCGGTAATGCTTACTAAAAACTTTAATCCTAAAGTAATGATGTGGACTGCCATTATCGCAATTTGCTTAGCATTTGTGGCTAAAATGGGCGCTAGTTTGCAAACCATTCCGGTGCCTGTAATGGGCGGCATAATGATTTTATTGTTTGGCTCTATTGCGGTTATTGGCTTAAACACCTTAGTTAAATCGGGCGATGACTTAAGTGAGCCGCGCAATTTAAGTATTGTGGCACTTATTTTAATTTGTGGTATTGGTGGTATGTACATAGGTAGTAGTGAGTTCAGCCTAGAAGGTGTGAGCTTATGTGCTATTTTAGGCATAGTATTAAACTTAGTATTACCCAAAGCACAGAGCGACCAGAGTTAAGTTTGCACTGTGGTTAAAAATATTGCACCAAAAAAGCGCATTTTAAATGCGCTTTTTTTAACCTACTAAAAAGTAACAATAAATAATATTGGTCTAGTAACTGCATTTCCTTAGTCATACCCTATAGTTGACTCAGGGATTGTTATATGGAGATCAAGAGTGTGGATATAAATGCTTTTTTAGTAAAACACCAACTGCCGTTGAAATATCAGTATATTAGCGAGCAGTATTTTTCTGCTATTGCGCAGGACATTCTAACCAGTAAAAAAACAGCCCCTTTATTTGTCGCGATTAATGGCTGCCAAGGCTCAGGAAAAACCACGCTTGGTGATTATTTAGTAACTTGGTTTAGCCAAAATACCCACCTAAACTGTGTTGCGCTCTCTATTGATGACTTTTATTTATCAACTCAAAAACGCCAACAGTTAGCCCAAGATGTGCATTGTTTATTCGCCACTAGAGGCGTTCCGGGTACACATGATGTTGCGCTGATGGATAACACCATTAGCCGTTTATTAAATGCAGAAGTAAATGTACCGCTGCCGCGTTTTGATAAGCAACAAGATGAACCCGTAGCAAAAAATAAATGGTTAACTAATAGTCAGCCGGTCGATATTGTTATTTTAGAAGGGTGGTGTGTAGCCAGTGAACCACAGCAGCCTTTTACGCTAGTTGAGCCTATTAACGAGCTAGAAAAATCATACGATCAACAAGGGTTATGGCGTCGCTGTATTAACAGCTGTTTAGCCAATGAATATAAAACCGTTTTTGATAAAATCGATTATACAATTATGCTCAAAGCCCCGAGTTTTGATGATGTGTTTGCGTGGCGACAAGAGCAAGAACACAAGTTAATTGCCAAACAAGGGCAGGGCGCAGGCACTATGACTAATGAGCAGTTATTGTGGTTTATTTCTCATTTTGAACGCATCACGCGTGAAAACCTCAACACCCTTAGTGCTAAAGCAAATGCACTTATAGAGCTTGATAGTAATCGTGATGTAACCGCAATGGTGCTTACAAGCGATAGTATTGTACAACCTATCATTTTTACCGATTTAGATGGCACATTGCTCAATCACAGAGATTACAACACCGATGCGGTAGATACCTTACTACAAGAGCTGCAATACAGCGGTGTACCCGTGGTATTTAATACCAGTAAAACATTTAGTGAAGTAGTGGCACTGCAACAAGCGCTTAATATTTCACAGCCTTTCATTGTTGAAAATGGGTCGGCTGTTTATATTCCTAAAAATTATTTTAATCTCAGGCCAATTGGCTGCAGTGAATACCAAGGCTACTGGTGTTACTCGTTTGCTGCACCCATTAGCAATTTATGGACTGATTTAAAACGCTTAAAAAAAGACTACGGCGACCAATATAGTTTGTTTAGTGAACTTACCAGTGAGCAGGTAATGAAAATGACAGGATTAAACCAGCTACAAGCAACGCAAGCACAAACCCGTCAATACTCAGATCCGCTCTGCTGGCATGGCGATGAGCAGCAACTTAACGAATTTATCAATGCAATAACAGTGTACGGCTACGAAGTTAAAGTAGGCGGGCGCTTTATTCACATTGGAAAAAATACCGATAAAAGCATGGCGCAGCAATGGTTAGTGCAGCAGTTTAATGCGCAGTTTACTAAAGCGCTGAGCATTATTGCGCTAGGGGATAGCGATAACGATAAGCAAATGCTAGAAGAGGCTGATATCGCCATCATCATTACCAATCCAGAGAGTAAAAAGCCAGTTAAATTAACTTATAACAAAGCGCGCTATTCTCAATTGCCGGCACCACTAGGCTGGGTTGAAGAAATTACAGCACTACCTTGTATTAACAGTATTTTACCCAGTTCTGAGGAGTATAGTTTACATGGCTGATTTTTATCAAAATGGCATTATTACAACACTACATAACATTGCTAATAGACCCGTAGACGATTTAGAAAAAGAGTTGCTTGGCTTTAGTAAACAGCGACCAATGGGGCTTATATTGCCTTCATTATTTAGTGAGTTAGAAGGCCCTGCTTTACAAAACATTGTCAAAGAGCTGCAACAAGTACCGTATTTATCGCAAATAACTATAGGCTTAGACAGAGCCGACGAAAGCCAGTATCGCTATGCATTGAACTTTTTTAAATCGCTCGATCAAAACCATAAAGTGTTGTGGAACGATGGCCCACGTTTGCAGGCGCTCGATAAAGAGCTTCAAGCTTTAGGTGTGGCGCCACGTGAGCTCGGTAAAGGCCGTAATGTGTGGTATTGCATGGGCTATAAACTCGCTACCGCGGAGGTTGAGTCAATAGCATTACATGATTGCGATATTTTAACTTATGACCGAGGCTTATTAGCGCGATTAATTTATCCCGTTGCGCATCCTCGATTTAACTATGAATTTTGTAAAGGCTTTTACCCGCGTACTGCCAATGGAAAAATAAATGGTCGAGTATCGCGTTTACTGGTTACTCCGTTATTACGCTCGTTTAAAACCATATTAGGCAGCAGAGACTACCTTGAGTATATGGACTCGTTTCGTTACCCATTAGCCGGTGAATTTTCGTTTAGACGCGATGTATTAAACGATATTCGTATTCCTAGTGACTGGGGATTAGAAATTGGCGTATTAAGCGAGATGTACCGTAATTACTCCCATAACCGCTTATGCCAAGTTGATATTGCCGATAACTACGATCATAAACACCAAGAATTATCGCTGGACGACCAAACAGCTGGCCTTTCTAAAATGTCGATTGATATCACTAAAGCACTATTTAGAAAGTTAGCTACGCAAGGAGTTACTTTTACCAGCGAAACCATACGTTCATTAAAAGCGACTTATTACCGCATTGGTTTAGACTTTATTGAAACCTATCATAATGATGCGTTAATGAATGGTTTAACACTTGATATTCACCAAGAAGAAAAAGCGGTAGAAATGTTTGCACAAAATATTATGAATGCTGGCCAACACTTTTTAGAAAACCCAATGGAAGCGCCATTTGTGCCAAGTTGGAACCGTGTAGCTTCGGCGATGCCCGATGTACTAGATCGATTAAAAGAAGCCGTTGAGCTTGATAACGAACAATACAGTTAAATTGGTATACTTAAACGAGGCGCCTGTGGACATAGTTAGGGAACAGTTTTTTCAACGAGTCGAACAACATTTACATACTATTTATCAAGGGGTTGAGTTACCTATGCCGGTAGCTGAGTTGGCTGAAGAATTAATCACCTTGATACTAGGTAATAACCCACTTCGCGATCCCACGCCGCACACTAATCGCTGGGATGAACAAGATATTGTTTTAATTGCCTATGGCGATTCTATCATAAATCATGAAGACAGTGAGTTAGCAGTTGGAACTCCCCTAGAGGCGCCGTTAAAAACCTTGCATCGCTTTATAAAAGAGCAGTGCGATCACCAGCTTAATGCACTGCATATTTTACCTTTTTATCCGTATAGCTCAGATGAAGGGTTTGCGGTAATGAACTATACGCAAGTTAATGAAGCGCTTGGTGATTGGCAAGACATTAACGCGATTGCAAAAGATGTAAAGTTAATGGCGGATTTAGTGATTAATCATTGTTCTAGCCGAAGTCTCTGGTTTGAAAACTTTTTAGCCGATACTCACCCAGGGAAAGACTACTTTAAAACAGCCAGTTTATCTGACGATTTAAGCCAAGTCGTGCGCCCACGAACCTCGCCATTATTACATACGGTAGCCACAGCAAGCGGTGATAAGCATGTATGGTGTACATTTAGTCATGATCAGGTGGATTTTAATTTTGAAAACCCTGAGGTTTTAAAAGAGTTTGTTGGCATTATTCGCCACTATTTAGATAACGGTATTCGCCTATTTCGCCTTGATGCTGTGGCCTTTTTATGGAAACAACTAAATACCAGTTGTATAAACTTGCCACAAACGCATGAAGTGGTGCGTTTATTGCGAACGCTGATTGAGCATGCTGAGCCCAGTGTGGTGATTATTACCGAAACCAATATTCCTAATCAAGAAAATCTATCTTACTTTGGTAATGCCAACGAAGCCCATGCGATTTACAACTTTGCCTTGCCGCCGCTGTTATTGCATACCTTACTTAGCGGCGATAGTAGCGCGCTTAAGCACTGGATGATGAGCATGCCGCCAGCGCAAAACGGTACCGCATATTTTAATTTTATTGCATCACATGATGGCATTGGTTTGAGGCCAATTGAAGGCTTATTACAACCGAGTGAAGTTGCTTCGTTAGTAAGCACGACCATGCAATTTGGGGGACGTGTTTCAATGCGCACCAGTCACGATGGCACGCATACCCCTTATGAGCTAAATATTGCCTTATTTGATGCCTTACAAGGGACGCATAATGGCGCAGATAAATATGGCCTTGAGCGTTTTTTGTGTGCCCATGCCATTATGTTTGCAATGGAAGGAATACCGGGGCTATATATTCACAGTTTACTTGGCACAACTAATGATTATGAACGTTTTGAAAACTCGCAACACAATCGGGCAATTAATCGTCATCGCTGGCAAGAATCAAAATTATTAGCGGCGATTGAAGAAAAATATAGCCATCATCATCAGGTGTTCAAGGGAATAAAACAGTTATTAGCTGTGCGTAAAAGGCAAGCAGCATTCCATCCTAATGCCACACAATTTACTTTGCACTTAGGCGAGGGGTTATTTGGTTTTTGGCGACAAAGTATAGACCGCCAACAAAGCATTTTTTGTGTTTATAATATTAGCAGTCAGCCACAAAGCTTAAGCTTAGCCGATTTAAACTTAATAAACACTCAGCAATGGGTTGAGCTAATTTCTAAAACAACACTCGATGACGCGCTACAAACCATGCAGTTAGCACCCTATCAAACGCTTTGGCTATCTAATAAGGCATAGATAACATTTATAAAATAGACAATATATATTTAGAGTTTTAAATAAAGTAACTGCACTGTAAAGGGGCTTTACAGTGCTATTGCTCAAGCGCTAAAAGTAGATTTTCTATGGTAAATTCATACCAGTCAGCGCGTGTTTTACTAAACTGTATAAAATTTATTTCTGCAAGGCCAGTAGTATTTATCGCCTTGTATAACGGGATATTTTCAGCGGTAAGCGGGTCAAAAATATCAGCTGTGCGATGAAGCAAAGGGTTATGTTTTGGTTGAGTATGGTTGTCGAACAAATTAACTAGGGCATAAGCACCTAGTAACACATGACCTCCAATAGATACATCAAGTTCTGATTTATTACTTGGTGGAACCTCCCAGTTAATACCGCCCACCATAACTTGTGATTGTATGTTTAGCTGTTTTAATGCCCTTTTTGCGCCAAACGCAATGGCGTCATTCGCACACCAAATAATGTTAATTTCAGGGGCTTGATGCATATACGCCAAAGTTTTTGTAAACCCTTCTTGTTCAGACCAATTGGCAACCTCTTTAGCGATTAAAGTAGCTTGCGGCGTTTGCGCTAAAAAATCCATTAACCCTTGTGTACGCATAATAGAAGCAGGCGTTGCATAGTCGCCTAGTAGCGCCAATATATGTGCGCTAGTTGTTGTTTTATTGGTAAACTTTTTATAAAGCTGCTGCATCAATGATTTACCTGCAACGCGATTGTTTGGGGTAATACTACCGACTATGTTAGTGCCATTTTCACGTAACATATCAAGTGACGCAGGTGAGGGACGATTTAATAAAAAATAAATCGGGACATGTTTACTGTCTATTTTAGAGAGGTACTTACTGGTAACATTTTTTTCGTTTACGAGGATCAGGTAATCGGGCTTATCATTTATAGCCTGCTGAATAAGCTCTTTCATTAAAATATGATTTCGATTTGCGTATTTTATCGTTAATGTAACATCTAAATCAGTGGCAGCATTTTGCATTATTTTAGAAACATCAAACCAAAAATTTCCGGTGTTGTTTTCTGTATTTTCAGAGTCGGAAAAACCAGGATTAATAAATATGACTTCTAGGGCATATGTACTATGACTACCCAACAGAAGGCAGGTAAACGTTAGCAGGCGGTATAATTTAAACAAGGACATACGTTTCTCTATAAACTTTCTAAAGCTCAATTTATCCTTGCTAAAGTGCTCCGTGGTGACATCTAGGCGTTATGCTATATAATACCTTAGTAAGTTTAGCATGTATGCAACAATTATTTTTTAGGGTGTATTAATGAAAGCAGTTTTGTTGTTAATGGTATTAATATTTAGTCAAACAGTTGCCGCAAATGAAATGAGCGACCTAGAAAAAACCATGAAAAACATTGGGCTTGCTTATAAACAAAGTGTTGAAGCAACCCAGTTAGCAGAATTTAATGGCGCTATTGATGAATTTATTAAATTGATAGAGCAAAGTAAGCAAGCCAAGTTTTATAAAGAAGCTGAAAAGTCAGTGCAAGGGTTAGATAAGGTGCTTACTCAAGCCCAGTTAGCCAAAAAAGTAGCGAACGAGCAGGGACTTGAGTCTGCAAAAAAACCACTTAAGGCGATTGATAATTTGCGCAAAAAATATCACGAATTACACGAGCCTCCAGGCTTTTTTGAATTATTGTTTGGAAAATAAGGATTAGTAATGGAAATTTCGGTTTCAATGTTAGACGGTCAAAAATTAAGTGCTAAGTTTGGTGAGCATGAAGTTATAAGCGATCAAAGCATAAACGCTGGTGGTGATGCAGAGCATCCAGAACCGTTTGACTATTTTTTAGTAAGCATGGTGTTGTGTGCTGGTTTTTATGCGCGTAAATTTTGTCAGCAAAGAGAGATCTCGACTGAAGGGATGACACTGACACAAAATAACGAAAATGTAGATGAAAACGGTAAGAAGCTTTTTTCAATCGAAATTGGCTTGCCAGAAGGTTTCCCAACTAAATATAAAAAAGCACTGATTGCTGCGGTAAATACATGTACCGTGAAAAAGGTTATTCAAGCAGTGCCTGAGTTTTCTGTTGTAGTTAAATAAACAGACTCTAATAATAATGCCGAGTATAAACTCGGCATTATTTTATCTTGCTACTTTTTCTTCATACCCTGCACAGCTTTAAATCTAGGGTTATCTTTACATATCACGAACACTCGTCCTTTGCGCTTTACAATTTGACAACCTGGTCGTTGTTTTGCACTTTTTAATGAACTTAATACTTTCATTTGCTTTCCTTTTTAGCAGTAGACAGGTTTTTAAAGCGACGATTAAATTGCGCAACGCGTCCATCAGTAGCGAGCGTTTTTTGTTTGCCGGTATAAAATGGATGTGAGTCACTTGAGACATCAATAGGAACATAAGGGTATGTTTTACCCTCAATTTCGATGGTGCGATTGGTTTTAATGGTTGAACCAATAATAAAGTAAGAATCAGCTGCAGTATCATGAAAAGCAACTATTTGGTAATCAGGGTGAATATTGGGCTTCATAAAATGCCTTTAATGCTATGTGATAGTATAGCATTTAATTTAGCGTATTTATTTTCCCTTTGCAAATCATTTTAAATAGCCTTAAACGCAGCGTAATTGCTGCGTAATTGCACAAACTAGTCAAAAAATAAGCACTTAGATCAAAAGTACTGGCTATTAGTATTTAGGCTGCTATAACTAGACTCAGCGAACAAAATAATAAGAATTTAATAACGTTAATAGAGGTAGTTTTATGAGTGACGCTCAGGCACAACAAGACCAAATCGACCAAGGAGTCATGGACACTCTCAGAGAGCGTGACCACAGTATATTGGCTAAGCAAGTTGATTCGTTAGGGTGTACTCATAACGACATCATTGAATTACTTGCTCATTATTTAGCATTAAGCGAACAAGAAGATGATGAATTATTTGACGATTGGTTTGACGCGCTTTCAAAAGAACAACACACCGTATTAAAAGTATTTGAAGTATATCGTGGACAGTACGAGCACCAAAACTAATTCATTTGGTTGCAATAACTACGTTTTGAGGTGGCACAAAACGGCTTGAATGTAATTTAGTGTTAAAAAAAGTGTGTGTTTTTATTCCTAAGCAAAATAAAAATCACACTTTTTTAATACAAGACCCCTAACTATGGCAACGAGCAGTTATTTTTAGCCAATGGAGATGCCAGCGAGACTTCAGGTTGCCAAATTCGCTGCCAAATATTACTAGCATTACTAAAACTAGGGCGCTGAGAGAGTCGTTCAAAACTACCCACCTTAATGCCCGAGTCTGCTTGTTCACCTACCACAAAGTTAAATACATATTGGCATTCCATACCCATTCTTAAATCTGACAAAATCACCTTATCGGTTTGCTGGCGGATAGAGTAAAACCCTTTTGTAAACCATTGTAGCCTTTGAATGCCCCATTGGTTGTCAATAGGCTTAATTAAAGACGGTGTTGTATTGTAGGCATTTAAGGTTACATCACTGGGCGAGTCAAACACAGAAGCATACCCCTCGTAGTAGTGACCGTCGGACATTACTACTATACGCCAAAGTAAAGTGGTGAGCGGGGCAGGCGTACTAATATAGCCGGTTGCGTTAATATCGCGATTGTTCAGTGCTGTTTTTACTGTGTCGTCAATATTGAGTTTAAACACAAAGGCAAGGCATAAATACGTTGTACTTAAGCAAAGTGTAATTGCATTGAGTTTATAAGCTTTACTGGTACTTATTTTAGGAAATAAAGTAAAAGCTAAACCAATTAATAACGGTAAGGTGTAAAGGGGGTCAATAATAAACATGCTGGAAACAGCAAAAGGGTACTCACTTAAGGGCCACATTAGCTGAGTACCATAAACGGTGAGTGAATCTAACAAAGCATGTGTTGATAAGCACAAAAACACCAACCAAAACCAACGAACTTTATAAGCCTGCATGCCTGTGTGTATTTTTAATATTAGCCACACAATCAGCGGGCTAATTAATAAGTGTACAAATAAAGAATGGCTAAAACCGCGGTGATAGGTAAACGCTTCTACACTGCCGCTATAGGGTAAAAATACATCGAGATCGGGTAAAGTGCCTAAAATAGCGCCCCACGTTACGGCTTTTCTACCTACTTTATTACCCAGTACCGCGTAGCCTACGGCGCTGCCTAGTGCGACTTGTGTTAAAGAATCCATACTACCTCATCTAAATAATGCAACTGCAGTGTTTATACTGATATTAATCTTAAAACCGTCATTGTTATATTTTATTTCATTAAGTTACTTTTAAGATTGAATTTAAAAGCGATTTATAAATTTAGTCGCGGTTGTATAAAATCTAAAAACGCTACGATACGTGAAGACACCGCCCCATTTTTGTAATAAACGCCATAAATAGACTCTCGGCTATTTGGGCTGCTCACACTGTGGGGTAAAACTTCTATTAATCGCTTTTTGGCTAAATCTTCTGCAATCATAAATTGTGAGAGAAGTGCTATGCCTTGATCAGCAATACATAAATGCCTAATGGTCTCGCCGCTGCTAGCCCTTAAATCAAAGTGCAGTGATTGCTCATGCTTCAAGGGCCATTGATTAAGTGTATTGGGCTCACTGAAGCCAATTAGGTTATGGTTTTTAAGATCTGGAATCTGCTGTAACGGTGGCGCATTTTTTAAATAATCAGCGCTTGCGACCAGTTTTAATTTACTTTGGCCTAATTTACGCGCGTGTAGGTTTGAATCTTTTAAGTCTCCAATGCGAATAGCTAAATCTGTTTTGCGCTCAAGTAAATCAATAATATTGTCGTGGGAGGTAATATCGAGCGTGATTTGCGGGTATTGCTTTTTAAACTCATTAACTAGTGGCGCTAGTTGATGTAAAACAAAAGGGCTTGCTGCATCTATACGCAAATGCCCACCAGGTGCTTGCTTAAGTAGCTTTATTGTTTCTTCCCCGAGGAGCAGAGTGTTTAAAGCCTTTCGCGCATATTCTATGTATATATGTCCTTCCTCGGTCAGTTCTAAGCGCCGAGTTGTTCTGTTTAATAATGTGCAGTTTAGCCTGCTTTCGAGGCGAGATAGCGCTCTTGAAACCTTAGCTACATTTAAATCAAGTAAACTAGCCGCACCGGAAAAACTGCCACAATCAACAATGGTAATAAACATTTCTAGATCTTCAGTTTTAGCTTTAACAGGCATAAATTCACTCATTTATATTTGCAAAATAAACAAAAGTATTTTGCCATTTATGCTATTTATTGCAAAGGAGTTTTTACACACACTATGCATCTATTTTAAAAATGAGGATGTATTTATGCCATTGGCTTTATGGGCGCTTACCTTAAGCGCATTTGCAATTGGAACAACCGAGTTTGTTATAGTGGGTTTAGTGCCAACTATTGCAAACGATTTAGGCGTGAGCTTACCATCAGCAGGCTTACTAGTGAGCTTATATGCAGTTGGTGTAGCTATTGGCGCACCGGTACTCACTGCATTAACGGGTCGCTGGAACCGAAAAGTGGTACTTATAAGTCTTATGGGCTTATTTGTTATGGGGAATTTATTAGCTTGGCAAGCGCCGAGTTACGAAACACTAATACTGGCACGTATACTAACAGGCTTAGCTCACGGTGTATTTTTCTCTATTGGCTCAATGATAGCAACAAGCTTGGTAAGTAAAGACAAAGAGGCGAGCGCTATCGCAATTATGTTTACCGGCCTTACGGTAGCGCTTGTAACGGGTGTGCCATTAGGAACATGGATTGGCCAGCACTTTGGCTGGCGTGCAACGTTTTTAGTGGTATCGGCATTAGGTTTAATTGCGTTGATTGGCAGCGCTATTTTAGTACCAAAAAACTTAAAACAGTCTATTCCGGCGACGTTTAAAGAGCAGCTACAGGTTATTGTTAAGCCGCGCTTATTGCTCGTTTATTTAATGACTATATTAGGCTACGGCGGTACGTTCACCGCATTTACTTATTTAGCGCCTATATTAGAGCAGCAAACTGGCTTTGCACCATCCGCTATTGGTTTAATAATGCTGGTTTATGGTGTGTCGGTGGCTGTTGGTAATATATGGGGCGGAAAATTAGCCGACAAGCGAGGCCCAATTAGCGCACTGAGTATTATATTTAGCGCGTTAACAATTATTTTATTGGCTTTCACCTTTACTATGGAATCAAAAGTAGCCGCAGTGCTGACTATTTTAATATGGGGGTGCATTTGCATTTGGTAATGTACCAGGTTTGCAGCTTTATGTAGTAAAACAGGCAAAAAAGCACACTCCTAATGCGGTAGATGTCGCATCGGGCTTAAACATCGCAGCGTTTAATATTGGAATAGCCTTAGGCTCTGTTACAGGGGGGCTTGTAGTCGAGCATATGGAACTAAAAGATACTGCATGGATTGGTGCCGTTGTTTCATTACTGGCTTTAGTCACCACTCGATACAGTGGCAGGCTAGATAAGCATGATGTTCAGGCTAAATAAAGCCGAACTCATATAGATTAGTCTTGAAATAAAAATGAATGACCTCAGTATTAACATGAGGTCAAAATTTTAAATCAAAAAAGTAATAGGTGTATTTAGTAAACGCGTCGTTTGAATTTTAAACCTATTATTAAACAAGGATAAAGCTATGACACAACGTGTAATTGAAATGCCAGATTTAGGTATGGGTACTTTTCGTTTAGAAGGTAAAACAGCTTATGAATCTGTAAAAATGGCGTTAGAAGTTGGATTTCGCCACATTGATACCGCGCAAATATATGGCAATGAAGAGCAAGTTGGCCAAGCAATTAAAGACAGCAATATTCCTCGTGAAGAATTATTTATAACCACCAAAGTATGGAATAACAAGCTCAACAAAACTGATTTTGTTGACAGTGTTAAAACATCTTTAGAGAAGCTACAGCTTGATTATGTAGACTTATTATTAATCCACTGGCCAGCACCGGTAAATAATGAACCCATGAGTGAATATTTAACCGAACTACTGTTAACTAAAAAGCTGGGTTTAACTAAACATATTGGTGTATCTAACTTCACCATTGCCAACTTAAATGAGGCAATGCAAACTTTAGATCCTCGCGAAATATTCACTAACCAAATTGAAGTACATCCTTATTTAACTAACACTAAACTGCGCGCTTTTTGCGATCAACATAAAATTCATGTTACCGCCTATATGCCGTTTGTTGTAGGTAAGGTATTAACAGATCAAACCATTATTGATATTGCTAACAAGCACGATGCAACGCCAGCGCAAGTGGTTATTGCATGGGAGAATGCCAATGGCATGACCACCATTCCATCATCGACCAAGCGTAAAAACTTAGAAGATAACTTTAACGACAAAGTTAAACTTGATGATGAAGACATAGCGCGTATAGATGGCCTTGATTGCAACGACCGCCAAGCATCACCAGACTTTGCACCGCAGTGGGATCAATAACCAAAGAGCTAAAGCTAAAACAGGTGCAGTAAAGCTGCACCTTTATTTTTAAACAAGGAACACCCATGTTAACGGTAATTGCCACACTATCGAGTGAAAATAGCGATGCAGAGCGCCTTTTAACCGAGCTCGAAAACTTACAACAGTCTTCGCGCCAAGAAGTAGGCTGCCTGCGTTACGAGCTTTCAGTTAAAAGTGAGGCTGAGCAAACTAGCTATTTAGTTAGTGAGCAATGGGCGTCTAATGAGCATTTCGAGGCCCATAAAAACGCACCACACTTTAAAGCCTTTGGTGATGCTGTAGGTGCATTTATTACCTCTACCAATATTGACTTGTATAAAACCATTGGTTAACTGCCATTAGGCTAATAGCAATGCAGGAGCTGTACTTACAGCTCTTTTTTAAATATCATTTCCAAATATCTTCTTAAAATATCATCCTTTTCAGCTGCCTCTTAAATCCAAAGCTGTTTCATAATACAAACGATTTCATAATAGCCATCTTTAATAAGACACTGCTGTTTGCATCGGTAGCAGTGGTTTTTCTGATATTACTGAACACATCCTTTTTATGTAACTTTACACGGCCATAAGCAGGTTCAAAGCTAACTAATTGTTTACAAATATTTTTTGATGATTAATATAAACACAAAGGAATATAGGGACATTTGACGGTTTATAAACCGACAAAAGTCTTAAAAAAATGGTTAGGCGAAAGGATAATTGTCGTGGGAAGAAAAAGTAGGTTAAAAAAAGAGCGTAGGGAATTAGAACAGCATGGACTAATTGAACGAACAGCCAATACACTTTTGTTGTTTGGTGAGCACAATCAATCTATCTATCGTTTTTTTCAAGAAGAGTGGCAAGCTGATGCCCTTGCGCGTGGCGAAGTTTGGTTAAGCACGTTAGAGGCTTGCAGGGCATACGAAGATCCTGAGCAAGGAGATCCTGAAGAGGCCTATGAAACCTACAATTCTGGTTATGCTGTAGGAGGTAGTAATGATCCGGGCTTTGTTGAGGTTGCCCGAAGAAGTGGGGTTTATATTGGCCCCGGTTGTAGTAACATAACCTTAAGTAACAACACAATGAAAACTATACTTCCAGATGCTTATGTATTGTGCACAACTACAGAATTTTCTCCTGAAAAATTAAGCGAAACGTTTGGTCGATACTGCGTAGAAGTTACAAACCCGAAGGACTTTTTTGTTTTAATTTCTGAATCCTTGGAAAAATCAAAAAAGATAAAAGAAGCTGCTGCAGGTAAGGTCATTTACAAAGATAGAAGCTATACCGGCATGGAGTCACCTCCAGGTCCTATTGGTTTCGTAAAACCGCCTGATCTTTATGCAACACAAAGAGAATTTAGGCTGTTATGGGTGCCTGAAAATTCAAATGGCCTTGCTCCGTTTCTCCTGAAATGTCCCGAGGCTGCTCATTTTTGTAAACGCATTGTCTAACAGAAAAATCAATTTCGCGCTAATGTCAGTTGTTGAAGCTTCAGCCTTACAAATAGTTTAGTGTTGGAATCAATGTATATTTATATAATTACAGCTTCTATAGTTATTTAATTTATTGAAAATAAAGTCAAATTATCAACTTTTTTCAAGATGAGTGCCATATTAAGATTTCCATAATTTTAGAAAAATTTTCAATCCTTTTATATGACAGCTCAGTTTGGTGAAAAATGATAATTATCTCGAAATTTCTAAATAAGACTGAAAAGTAGAGTATTACTTTGCAATCATGCCAGACAATATGGAGCGCCCGTTTATTTTAGGTGCCCAAAGTGCTGTTCCTAAGCTGCCTTCAATTGCTCAGTGGAGCGCATCTTCAAGATTTGGACTTGATAATCTTGATACCATTGAAGGGAAACTATGG